>ONKG01000094.1 GCA_900318375.1 uncultured Lachnospiraceae bacterium | reverse complement strand
GCGGACTTCGTTGATGTACCGGATGCAGCTCATGCCGACAGAACGCCGGAAAAAGCTCATGAAATAGCTCTCCGAAAATCCGAGGAGCGAAGCGAGTTCCGCGATCGTCATGTGCTCCGGATAGTGCTCCCCGATGAAGCGGAGCACAGTTTTCAGCTGCTGCCGCGTCTCCCGGTCCGCGGGCACGGCCTTCCTGTCCGAGATATAGCCCGCGGAGAACAACAGATAGAGGAGGTGCAGTAGCAGCTCTTTTAAATGCAGCTCGTAGAATTTCTCCCTGTCCGTGAAGCAGCGGTGGGCTAAAAGGAACGCATCGCGGATGGCCTCGTAGTCCGGATCATCTTTGCAAATGCGGATAGCCGTCTTTAAGTGCCCGTGGAGGAGCGGCCGGAGGTAAGCAGAGGCGGACAAATCCTGCCCGGACGCGCCAAGATAATCGAGGTGGAAGACAAGGCTGTCAGAGACCATGGCCTCGCCCGGTAGTTCCATCGCGGAGTGCAGCGTCACCGGCGGGACGAGAATGAGATCGCCGGATGCGGCACGGAACGCTTCCTGCCCGACCCGGTAGTCGGACATACCCTCCCGGATCAGCGTGATCTCCATTTCTTCATGCCAGTGCAATGAGAGCTCCGTGTAGGTGTCCGGCACGGTGCAGTGGTAACTGTTCACCGGCAGGAGGATGTCACCGTGGCTTACATTTTCGTGCTGCTCCGGCAAGACGCCCTGCGATATCTTCTTTCCTGCATTTTCCATATCGTACTTTCCTCTAAGCGGCGCGTTAGTCCACTGCAGTAGTTTTGTGTTAGAAATTGAGACTATTCTGCAAGATTTGTTCTTTCCCAAGCAGTATTGTACCAGTATCGGCCGGCGTGAACAACAGGCAGCCGGCGAAAACGACGGGAATCATTTATTATTTATAATAGGAAAGGGGAAATCCATCATGGCAGCAACATGGCTGAAAGACGCAGTCTTTTACGAAATTTATCCGCAGTCCTTCTATGACACAAACGGGGATGGCATCGGCGACATAAACGGCATCATCGAAAAGCTCGGCTACATCAAAGACCTGGGCTGCAACGCCCTGTGGATCAACCCCTGCTTTGACTCGCCCTTTAAGGACGCCGGCTATGACGTCCGTGACTACAAGAAGGTGGCGCCGCGCTATGGCACGAACGAGGATCTGGTCAGGCTCTTCCACACTGCGCACGACATGGGCATCCGCGTGCTGCTTGATCTCGTGCCGGGGCACACCTCCGAGGAGCATGAGTGGTTCCGCATGAGCCAGAAGGCGGACAGAAATGAATATTCCGACCGCTTCATCTGGACGGACTTCTGCTTTGACGCAGCGGCCGGTTTCCCTTATATCGGCGGCGAGAGCGAACGCAGCGGGACCTATGTCCTCAACTTTTTCAAGTGCCAGCCGGCCCTCAATTACGGTTTCTTTAAGGTTGAGCAGCCCTGGCAGCTGCCCGCGAACCACCCGGCCGCGACCGCGACCCGCGAGGCAATCAAAGACATCATGCGCTTCTGGCTTGAGAAGGGCTGTGACGGATTCCGCGTGGACATGGCCTCCTCGCTCGTCAAAAATGACGACGAGAAGAAGACCGGCACGAGCCGCATCTGGAGAGACGTGCGCCGCATGCTGGACCTCGAGTTCCCGGACGCAGCGATGGTCTCCGAATGGAGCAATCCCCCGCTGGCTCTCCGCGCCGGATACGACTGCGACTTCTGCCTCAACGTGCCGGGGAGCGGCTACTCGACCCTCATGCGCGACTATGGCAACCATAAAGGCGAGGACCACAGCTATTTCAAAAAGGACGCTGGATCGGCCGTTTTCTGGATGAGTACCTCGACTGGTACGAGGACACGAAGGACAAGGGCTACATCTCGATGCTCACCTGCAATCACGATACGATCCGCCCGCGTTACAACCTGGACGAAAGAGAACTGAAGCTCGCCTACGCGACGATCTTCACACTGCCCGGTGTGCCCTTCCTCTACTACGGCGACGAGATCGGCATGCGCTACCTCGATCTTCCGACAAAGGAAGGTGGTTACTTCCGCACCGGTTCGAGATCGCCCATGCAGTGGGATGACAGCAAGAATCTCGGCTTCTCCTCAGGGAAGAAAGAAGACCTGTACCTGCCGGTCGATGAGAGTGAAGACGCGCCGACAGTCGCAGCCTCCGAGGCTGCAGGCGGATGCATCCTTTAAGGTGATCTGCAGTGAGGACGGAAAGCCCTTCGTCTTCCGGCGCGGAGAGACGGTGGTTGCCGTGAATCCGGCCGGCACTGCAGGAGACGTCAGCGCGGACCTGGGTGATGTAAACGTGATCTACCAGATCGGAAGCGGGAGCTATGCGGACGGCAAGCTGACGCTAGGGGCACAGTCCTTCGCCGTGCTCGGCTAATAAAAGCATAATAAAACAAGAAAAGGCAAAACTCTTGGATTTCAAGAGTTTTGTCTTTTTGCATATATTTATTGCTTAGAAGCCTCGTGAAACCAGACGATCAGGAACGTGGATAAGAGAAAAAAATTTTTTTAAAATCTTTCAGATCTGCAAAGAAGTTGCAAAGGTCGATGCTCTATGATGGGATCACAGCAAGAGAAAAACAGCCAAATGCAGATCAAAAAAATAATTTTAAAAAAACGCAAACCTGCAAAGAAGTTGCAAAGATCAACTTGCTAAGATGAACCCATAACAAACAAAAACCAAATCCAACAAAAACAATTTAAAGGAGAAAAAATCATGAAGAAATTAACATTTGAAGAACTTGAGATGGTTACAGGCGGCGACGAAGCAGCAGCAGACGCATATCTGCGCGAACTCCATAAAAAATACGGAGGAAGGAGTATCCTTATGGTTTTAGCAAGAGCCACAGATGAAGAAGTAAATCACTATCTGGAACTGATTTCTAAAAAGAAAATAATCATTCCGGAAAAGAATTATAGGGAGGGTTCCCCTCTGGAACGCCGGACAGCCGCCGGACGTTTTTGTTCCTGTGCTGGCGAGACCTTCTCCGTTTTTCCTCTGCTCCGGTTGTAATCCGGACCGAGTATGGCTTCAACATTTGTGCCAGCGATCTGTAACTCCTTTTCATATTGGCGCAGGCTGTTGATTTCTTCTTTCTGTTTCTCCCGCAGAGAGGACAGTCTTTCCTTCTCCGCTTTCAGGCCTTTTATGGATGGAATGGTGCCGCCTGCATTCTCTTTGAAGTAACGGACAGCAGCATTGTACAGATCCAGTTCTTTTTCATGCTCTGCGCGGTATTTTTTCTTGTTGCGGGCTTTCAGGAATTCTGACTGGATTTTTTTGTTGGCATAGTACTGGCCGGTGAAATGGATCTGTGCGTTTGTGCTGCGGATCTGTTCCATCGTGTCCTGCAGGGAAGCTTCTGCCATATGCACTTTTACAGATGCCTCTTCCTGCCGTGCGCGCAGTTCCTCCCGCGACCCGATTCCCTGCTCCTGTATGTAGACGACAGTTCTGGCCATTTCCTGCAGGTTGGAGAGCCGCACTTTTCTCGCGTAGGCTTCGCTCTGTTGCGCTTTGATATTATTCTGCAGATCCACGACCAGCCGCAGTTCAGACCGGATATATAGGATCGCAATCGGATCGGCATGATAATCGTAAGTTGGATCATATTCCGTCATGGGTCTGTCGTTCCGGTCTGCCTCTCTTTCTTCTTTGCCTTTCGCATTTTTCTTCAGGATCTCCAGCAGATGATCTTTTTCGTAATCACTTCCCAGAGCGCGCCCTGTTATATGCTTTTTGCGATCCGGGTGCAGGTAACTGAATCGGCCACGATGATCCTTCAAGCTGATCCCGTACTCTTCTATCAGGATTTTTCGGAATTCATCCAGTGAGAATGCCTTCGCGGAAGCTGCGGTAATGGCATCACGCAGATACTGCTTCTGGGTCTGGAACACAGTATCTCGGGGCTTCATCTGTGCGGCTATGATCTGCCGGTTCAAAGAATCAAGCTTTTCCTGCCCTCGTTTTTGTCCCCGGTACTCCCTGTCAGTGATCCTGTTCCTGGCCGGAGTCAGAAGGTCGACCTGATGCAGCCGCTCCCGTTCGCACATTTTCATCACTTCTGCTTTCAGAAACCTTGTAAATGTTTTCGTTGCATGATGTTTGTATCCCGCACGGCAGTCAATCTCACGCTCCATGAAAGGCTGCCGCTCCACATCCAGCTTACGGACGCTGTTGAGCACGATGTGTACATGATGATTGCCGCTTTCGTTAGTCCCGTCTGTATGCGTGCAGACAAGAACCTGGTGTCCCGGAAAAAACCTGCTCGCAAATTCCATTCCAAGTGCGTGTGCCCGCTCTGCATCCAGATTACCATCCTGGCTGTCCTGAGGATCGAAGCTGAGAATATAATGATGCGCCTTGACATCGTTTCTCCCCTGGTTCTTGTGAAACTGCCAGTTTGTCATCTCGCATTCCTTATCAAAAGAGAAGGCTCCGCAGTTGATGCCGTCGATCAGAACCCCATCCCGCATGATAAGGTTCCCGTTCTCATTGCGCACCGGCTTGCCGTTTGCCGCATGCTCAAAGAGAAGATACTCCAGTGCCTTGCTGTAGTCGGCGTTCTTAATGGGAACGTGTTTTATTATAGCCACGATATTCACCTGCCAATTCTGATACTTCTTTCCGCATTTCCATGATCTCGCTGATACACATCTGAAGCTCCTCTGTCATGGACTGAGAGACGATTCCGCCCATGTGATAGTACCTCGTCAGTTGGTTGAGATTATTCCCGATCCCTGCAAACTGCCGGAGCAGCTTATCCAGTTTGGGGAATTCCGCCACGATGTGATTGTGGATCTCCACCTTTCCAAAGATTGCCTGCTGCCTCAGATACCCGGAAACAGACATACCTGCCTCTTTCGCCAGGTCGCAGATCGTCTCATATTCCAATTCTGTCAATCGCAGAGCGACGAGATGGTCGCGAACCATGCCTTCCACCTTTTTTCTTCTTGTCATAAGATATCCCTTTCCTTTTTTCTTTCTCCAGTCAGACGGCACATCCAGACTGCTTACGCTTACCACCATGAATGTCCGATCACAATGCCCGGGCATTGCCGATGATATTTCCCATGGAGAGATCAGCGCTGCGAACACAGTATGTGAGCCAATAATCATTTCCTGTCCGTCTGTGCATCACGGAACCGGCAGGAAATGTACCCGAGGGAATGGGGAGCGGAATCCCCATCAAGTCTGCCGTGGTGAATGGATTTCTCAGAAATGAGAAATGCGTTATACACAGGCGGAACTTGCTCTAAGAATGGTCTGCCCTCACACATGATGAAAAATGCCGATCTATCCCCTTCGTATATTCCAAAGTCTTCGCCGCACCAGGAAAACCGTAAGGCGAGTTTTTTACAAAATAGATAACTTTGAGCATCTTTTTTTCAAAAGACCTTTTCCTTTTCCTCTGAAAAGTTTGGAAAATGCAGAAGGAGGATAAACACATGACAGCAATGAATGAAATAAACACAGTTAATGAAAGGAACTTGGATATGGAAGGAAAGGCAGTGAAAGAAAAAAGGACCTATACGGTGAAAGAGATCCAGGAGATCCTGGATGTCAGCAAGCCAACAGTCTATGCCCTGTTGAAAAGAAAAGAATTCCATTCGATCATCATAGGCGGCAAGCATTTGATATCGAAGAAGAGCTTTGACGCCTGGCTGGATGGAATCGAGCTGGGTCCTGAATAAGAGAAGCTCCCGTCCGGGAAGGAGCCCACTCCGTGCGAACCTTTCGTGGACACTATGGCCACTCTTTGCATCGCTGCACTTGGCAGCAGTCATTGCATATAAGTGGATCATTGATTTCCGACGGGACATTGTTCTCAAATAGAGCATTGCTCTCTCCTCGTCATACTAAAATGTTTTCTGGATGTCGGGTATAGTGGGAAGGGGATCATTTTGTTAAGGGAAACTAAGGGAAACGGTCATGAACAGAGAAAATGAA
Source organism: uncultured Lachnospiraceae bacterium (assembly GCA_900318375.1). Taxonomy (GTDB): domain Bacteria; phylum Bacillota; class Clostridia; order Lachnospirales; family Lachnospiraceae; genus CAG-791. Next base: position 4,270 of record ONKG01000094.1, on the reverse strand, counting down.
TGGATTCCAGCTCCGGATCCAGCACACAGATGTGATCAGAGCAACGGAAAGAAACCGGAACAGAAGCAAAAGCGGAATAAGAGCAGAACTGTGATTTCAGTCCGAGAGATGGGCGACCTCCTTGGCCTGAAAAAAACAGAGCGCTATTGGCTGGTCCACAAAAATTATTTTGAGACGAAGACTGCCATCGGGAAAATGTGGGTGGACATCGCAAGCTTCGAGAACTGGTATGCCAATCAGCTGAAGTATAGGAAGGTTACCGGTGAGGAGCCGGGACAGAAGATCCGGGAGTGGACCTATTCCGCAAAGGACATTTCTCAAATGCTCGGGATCGTTGAAGCCGGAGCCTATGACCTGATCAAAAGGGAGTCCATCGAGACTGTCATCATAGATGACCGGATCCGTGTCCCGAAAAAAGCATTCCATGAGTGGTATGCAGGACAAAGCCATTATCGAACGCAGGAAGACCGGCAGGCAGACGCGAAGAACGTGAAATCAACTCTTTCCCTTCCGCAGGTGGCAGCCCTGCTGGGCGTTCCCAGATATACAGTCTACAGAATTCTCCGCGACCAGAGATATCAGCATTTTTTTGAAATCATTGTGGTGGCTGACAGGAAAAGAGTTACAAAGGAGAGTTTTGCCGCTTTCCTCAAAGGGCAAGATCATTACAGACTGCGCACAGACGCAGATAACAGATCTCTTGACGTCAGATCTTCTGGTAACAGATTCGCTGGTGACAGGTCTTCAGGAGACAAATCTTCCGGGAGAGGGAACCAAATGGTTGTCTCGGATGAAGAGGGTTCAGACGAGAATATTTCATGTGGGAATCGGGAGAACACATTCCTGTCTGCTTTACTTTCTGACATGGAGAATCTGCAATCTGCGCAGGCAGCAGGCTCTGGAGAAAACTGTTCCGAAGAAAGGCAGGACGAGTATATTTCCCTTGCGGAAGCTGCTTCAAGGGCATTCATGTCCAGGCAGGCAATCTCCCGATATGCAGAAAAAGGATGCTTTAAATTCTGCAGGGTTGGGAGAAAGGTCCGGATCTCCCGCGACGGATTTGAGCGATGGCTTGCGTCACGGCAAGAGGAGTTGATGAAGTATTGATGAGGAGTGACAAATCCAGCGAGGTCACTTTTTTGAGTCATCTATCTACCCACAGCAGCACATTGGGACATTCTTTTTTCATCATAATGGTTTTTCGACTTCTGATTAATTAAGGAGGAGAAGGATAATGGCGTCGATCAAAGAACGAAACGGAAAATACTGTGTTATATACAACTATGTAAATCCCAAGGGAAAGAGAAAACAGAAATGGGAAACCTACACTACTAAAGCGGAGGCGAAGGCACGGAAAGCAGAGATTGAGTATAAAGAGACCAACGGCACCTTTATCGTTCCTCAGTGTACATGTCTGAAGGAGCTGCTGACGGAATATGTGAATCTGTACGGGAAAGATAAATGGGCGCTTTCCACCTACAGCAGGAACTGCGGCCTGATTGAGAATTACATAGAGCCTCTGATTGGAGACTTAAAACTCTCGGATACTAATACCCGCATCCTGGAAGTGTACTATCAAAAACTGCTGGATACCCCGGCTGTCCCAACCCAAACACCGCGTAAAACAGAAAACGGAATGGTGGGTCTGAGTACGATCCGTGACATTCACAAGCTCTTGCGGAGCTGCTTCGAACAGGCAGCGAAGTGGGAACTCATTGAAAGGAATCCGGCTGTCAGGGCAACCGTGCCGAAGTACAAGCCGAAGAAAAGAGAGATATGGACTGCCGACATCCTGATGCATGCAAATGAAGTCTGTAAGGATGAAGAACTGAAGCTTGCCATGAACCTGGCCTTCTCCGGATCCCTGCGGATCGGGGAACTGATCGGACTCACATGGGACTGCGTAGACATTTCCCCAGAGGCAGTTGAAGAGGGGCGCGCCTACATTTATATCAACAAAGAATACCAGCGCGTCTCCAAAAACGCGATCAGACAGCTTAACGGAAAAGACATACTTGTAACATTCCCTTCCAAAAGCAAACTGTGCTCTACCGTCCGTGTCCTGAAAACACCCAAAACGGAAAGCAGCATCCGGAAGATCTACATTCCGCGGACTGTTTCCGAAATGCTCGCCCGGCAAAAAGCAGAGCAGGACAAGATAAAGGAAATGCTCGGAAGTGAATATCAGGATTACGGCCTCGTTATGGCTACCGGTTATGGAATGCCGATGGGCACTGGCAGTATCCATAAGAGATTTGCAAAACTGATCGAAGAAAACAATTTGCCGGAAGTCGTGTTCCACAGCCTCCGCCATACCAGCGTGACTTACAAACTCAAGCTCAACCGCGGTGACATCAAGTCCGTCCAAGGAGATTCCGGCCACGCCCAGGTCAGCATGGTAACGGACGTCTACTCCCATATCATCGACGAAGACAGAAAGAAAAACGCCGAAAGATTCGAAGAAGCTTTTTACGGAAAGAAGAATCTCAATCCCCAGATGACAGAAGATCCAAGAGAAAAGATCATCACTGTTCCCGAGGGCGTCGATTCAGAACTCCTCACAAAAGTCCTAAACAATCCGGAGATGGCAGCACTACTCTCCGCTCTCGCAAAAAGCATGCCAGGATGATGCCAGAGCACTATAAAGAGGGATGGCTGAAAGGTGTCGCAAAAAAGTACGCCTTTCAACCGTCTCTCTTTTCCTCTATTTTTTATAGTTGAGCAAGCACACCCAGATGACAATCATGTTATCCGGGGAAAAATGTGCTGTTACATCGTCAGGTTGGAAAAATTCTGCCATATCGTTAAGTTGACAATATGTCTGGCTGCCACCATTGGGATAAGTGGGTTAAGCGGTTCAGGTCACATCGTCCGTTTGGTGATATGTCGCCATCATAACATGTTGCCAATTTTCTTGCCGCCTTCATTGGATTTTGGCTCCAATGACAAGTCCCACGGCTCCCTGTAAAATTATCATATAGTGTAAAACCTGGTAAATATCAGAACAGCGAAGATGAATGAAGAAAAACAAGGAGGTTAATCATGTTTCCGGAAATCGACAAGGAAAAAACAGGTGATAGGATCCGCTTTTTTATGGAGCTGCGTGGCCTGACTGTAAAAGATGTCTGTAAAGCTCTTTCGCTGGGATGCGTGCAGGCCGTATACAAGTGGATGGACGGGGTTAACCTTCCATCACTTGATAACATCTATTGCCTGAGCATCCTTTTTCAAGTGCCCATAGATGCAATGGTTTGTGGAAAAGCAACATCAGTGAGAAAGGAGCATACAGATATCTGCACAAAGCGCGTATTCGGCTACTATAAGAAGATCCGGAATCATGCAGCCGCATGAATAAGCTTTAAGAGTGCTGTGCATGATTATTGCTCTTTTGCACAAACGTTTTCTCGTGAATAATGCCGGATCAGAACAGTTTTACACAGATGATCAAAACGGAAATGGAAAGAGCCTTTTTTGAGATTGCGCATTTCGCGGAAATAGTGAGAAATCAGGAGGGACGATAATGGCAGCGATAAAAGAAAAAAGATGTTATACAGCCCAGGAAATACAAGAGATCCTGAATATAAGCAGGCCGAGTGTATATAACTTGATAAAGAGGGGGGAGTTTCACTCTGTTTTTGTTGGAGGTAAGCATCTGATCTCAAAGAAAAGCTTTGATGCCTGGCTGAATGGGATTGAAATAGAGCCTGAAGTCTGTGCCTCTGAAAAAGACAATGAAAATAAACAAATAAAAGGCGCAGAATTTCAACATCTGCAAGAACAACAACGTATGGTGAGCTCTGGTGGGGAAGATATTAGCACGATTAATACTGGTGCTAAACAGGAAGAAATGAATTATCAGGAAATGCAGGAAAGATTTCTCCAAAACATGATGAAAACTTATATGATGATTGAATCAGTAGGACACATGAAATAGCAAGTTGAATATATTAGATATCATTTATATAGTGAGACCTATAGGAAAACCCGTTTCTCTCTTATAACCCGGAAAATAGGCAAAAAATGACAAGGGGGTAGTATCTCCCCCGATAAAAAAGCGAGCAGACAGATATCCCCGTCTGCTCGCTTTTCAACCACTTGTTGGATATATATCTTATTTAACTAACCAGATAGTATACATATCATAAGTCGGAAGTAAGTGTCGAACCATTCTTAGCCAAGCGCATATCCTGGCGAGTATACGGGATGCCTTATAAAGCTGCACTTGCTTTGTAAAGCCGCACATGACAAAGGCCGCGGAAATACATCGTCT
>ONKG01000139.1 GCA_900318375.1 uncultured Lachnospiraceae bacterium | reverse complement strand
GACATTATACCAAAAAGGGAGGTCAATGCTCTTTTTATTTGGATCTCCCGTAAAATAAAGGATTTTAAACAATAAATGTGTGGTGAACTATACACTACCCCGGAGCAATTGGAGGTGATATTATGAAGAGTCGTCTGTGTGTTAAGAGACTGGTAAGCCTGCTGGCATCTCTGGCAATTGCAGCCGGGATTTTTTGGACACCGCTTCTGGCGGCGCCGGCTTATGCTGAGGAGACATCTGACAGGACTTCCAAAACGGTAAAAGTGACAGTGACGGCAACGCCGGCAGACGGCGGGGAAGATGTGCCTGTCAGCGGCGCCCAGGTGAGCATTTACCGGGGAGACGGCAGGGTTGGAGAGACGGTAGACTATATCGGTTCTTTTACAACAGGAGAGGACGGCGTAGCAGAGTGTGTAATCTCGATTCCCGCTGAGTATAGGACTGATGAGGATAAGGTGAACGAGTATCTGTCGACTCTGACCTTCTCCGCGAAAAAGAAGGTGGCGCACAGCGATGGTCTGGACTTTGAGGATTCCTCGCGCCGTGACTATCGGGATCGACTGTACCAGGTCTACAGAGATGGTGCAGACAATCGAATCCAGCTGGAGCTGCACTCGGAAACTCTGGACTCAAACGGAAACTGGCTGGGAGAAAAGCTCCCCATTGGAGATAAAAAAGACGTGGACCTTGCCTTCGTGATCGATACGACAGGTTCCATGTCTCCTTATATCCAGCGGGTAAAAAATAACATTGTGGCTTTTGCACGCAGCCTGGAAGAGCAGGGCAGAAACCTCAGGATGAGTGTGATTGAATACAGGGATATTACGGTGGACGGCGCCGGGTCGACGAAGCTGCATTATAATGCCGCCGGTTCTCCCTGGTTTTTGAAGGTGGATGACCTGCAGGCGGAGCTGGACAAATTGTCTGTCGACGGCGGCGGGGATGATAATGAAACCCCCATAGATGCTTTGGACATGCTTCTGCATCAGGGAGATATGAAATGGAGGAGCTCCGCCAACAAATTTGCATTCGTTTTGACGGACGCAGGATATAAAACTGACAATTCGCACGGATACGGTTCCTTAAAAGAAATGGCAAATCAGCTGAAGGACTATGACATCGTCACCTCCACGATCACGACTTCAGGGGAAAAGCAGCCATATGAGGATTTGTATAAAACAACCGGCGGACAGTACACAGATATTAAGTCAGGCAGCTTTTCGGACGAAATGCTTGCCCTGGCGGAGGGGATCATCGGACACACGAACGGAGACCTCACACTTCATCTCCATGAGCCGCGTATGCTGGTGGATCTGTCTCTGTGCTATTACGCATATGATGAGATTGAGAACGGGGAAGATTATTACAGAGCTATCAAAAATCTGATGAACAACATTTCCCTGAATCTGGCACAGGCAACAGATGGTCATGTAGTGGTCAACAGAGGGTATATTTTCCGCACAAATATCCGCGAAAACTTTTATATCACACCCGATGAGGACGGGAACTATGATTATGCGAATGCCCCGACTTCTGCCATGGCGGATATAAGAATCATTTCTGCACAGGATGAACGGAACAGTATTTCGATTCAATCAAATGCAATTGTGGGCGGATACTACTCCAACGCGCCGCGGAACCCGAATACAGACAACGAAAAGTGGCTGTTTGCTTTTGACTTCGGGAAACTTGAGTCAGGAAAGCAGGAGTTTCCGAGAGTACAAATGAGCAGTTACAATTATAGCTGGGACCACACGTTTAATGAAAACTACAGTGCAGAACAGGACAAGTATTCCATGGCAATTGTACATGAACTGGGCCATTATTTATTGGATCTTTATGATGAATATAATTATCTTTCCTGGAATGATAAAGAGAAAAAATATACATATGCTGATTGTAAAAGACCGAAGGATGCGCCGTTCAGGGGCATGATGGAAAATGTCCGCAAGGATCTGGATATGTCTAGTGCGGACGATTATAGATATATCACAGCTGCCGAAAAAGATATATCGGATAAGGAAAAAACTTCTCAATGGATGTATTTCGGGAAATCCTGCGAGGATGCGCTTGCGGATCTTCTGACGACAGGAAAAATCAAGATCGAGGAGGGCAGCTTAGCCTACTCCGATACGTATACGGAGAAAAGCTGTTTTGCAAACCCCATTCCGTATAAAGCAGAATATACCAAGAGAGAGAACAGGAGGAGGGCGGATTACGACTATGCCGCACTGGTCATAGAGGACGGAGAAGGCAATGTTGTAAAAGACAATATCGTTGATCTGAGGGATCCGGGAAACTGGACAGTACACGGCACCCGTACCGCTGCTGTTTCAGGTATACATGCCTATGAAGAGATGGTTTTGACGACAGATGTGGCTGCGGATGTCACAGCATGGCCTTCCGGTGAAAAGGTGCAAATCGGTATCAGCCAGAAGGAAGGAACCGAGGTATATCTGTACAGTAGGACTTCCAACGGAGATATCGAATCATCGGTGACAGAAGTTCCCGTTCATGACGGGCAGGCAGAAGTAAACCTTGCCCGCGGGAATGAGTGTGAGCTCACGGTCGTAGTCAAAGACGGAGACAAATATATAGGAAATACATATACTCTGGAGCGGTCCTTTAGAAGCTCGGAAGGATATGGATTTATGTCCAGTGACAGGACAGTCATGGGTGTTGTGCTGCCGGAAAAAGAGGATGAGTACACATTCCTGAACATGGATGGAGTTTATCGGCAAGGGGAATATGTATCCGTCAATCATGCAGTTCAGATCACATCCGCTAATAAAGCCGCAGCACAGGGACAGTTTGTCTCCGCGGCGACGGCCTATAGCGACATTGACTTCTCATCTGTCACCTGGTTCAAATATGATGGGAAGGAGTGGACAGAGCTTCCCACAGAGATTGAAGCGGAACAGGATCTGACTATGTCGGCAGTCTGTGACTATGTTGGTGACGGCACCTATGTCCTCATGGCAAAGCCGGCGGCAAAGGCTTCTCTGAAGACTCCTGCCAACCTTGCATTTTCCGAAGATACAAGCTGTGACGGCTGCGGCACTTTATCCTTTGAGGACAGCAATCCGGACAGCAGGTATTATGATATTTATATCAGCGACAAGCCATTTACGCCCGGGAATCCCGGGGACGCAGTCAGGGAGAGACAGTATGCGGAAGAAAATTCCTGTCAGATCAGCTTCCCTGAGCGCGACAAGGATTATTACATCGCAGTGGCGGCGGTGGCAGGGAACGGAGCTGTCTCGCCCCTGAGTGAAGTGCTTCAGGTACACAGTAAGGCTGCTGATACGGACGGAGACGGAATTCCGGACTGGTATTGTGACAAATATTCCCTCTGGCCATATACAGGCGGGGAAAAGAACATCGCAGACAACGATGATGACAGGGACGGGCTGACAAACCTGGAGGAATACCGGGGAGGAAGCAGTCCAGTGAACCCCTATGATCCTCACACGATTGTTTCTGCGGAATCTGTGCAGATTGATTCCCCGGATCTTGCCATGGATCCCGGAGACAAGGTAACTATAAATGCTTCCATAAAGCCTTTGGATGCGACAGACCAGAGCGTAGAATGGCATGTTGAGGATGAAGCTGTTCTGAAGATTACTCCGGATGGACTGCAGTGCCGGCTGGAAGCCTGCGCTGCCGGCGAGACGAAGGTGCATGTTATCACAAGAGACGGAGGCTTTACTGCCACCATCAATGTTGTGGTCGGCAATAAATCAGAGACCTCAGGCGAAAAAGACGAGGCGGACGGTAAAGAGACGACACCGCCGGAGGAAGAAGTCGAAGAGACACCGGATGACAGGGGTGATGTAGTGACGATGGGCGAAGTTCCGGAGATCACAGACGAGGTGCTCTTTATGAACGTCGAAGATGCAGCAGAGTATCTGGGACTGACACAAAAAGAAGGAGTCTACGAGGACGGCTGGGATTATTATATCTACTACTATTATCGCGAAGGGAAAAAACTCTTTGACGGATCTTCTTACATAGAACACTTTGAAGGTTTCCAGGATGAAAAATCCATGTGGAATATCGTGATCAGCGACAAGACAATGGCTTTTCAGGGAGTTATGGTCGGCATGACGCAAGCGGAGGCCGAAAGCGCTCTGTTGGATCAGGGGTGGACCTATGAAGAACAGTATAAGGACTCTGTTAACGATGTTGCTGATACGTTGATTCGTCACTAAACTGATCAAACCAATTGTCATCATTCTGCTCTTTTAGCTGTCTTTACAAGATGCGATTAAACAGTGGCAC
>ONKG01000093.1 GCA_900318375.1 uncultured Lachnospiraceae bacterium | reverse complement strand
GCCATATGAAGGGCTTTTCCACCTGAATTCCACTAACTTGTAGCTTGAAACGTGAGAAATATAGGCTTTTATATAGTCTCACCTATTGGGAAAGTTTTAGTTGATTTTTCGTCTGTTTTTTTTCGTCGGTTTTCGTGAGGAACACCTGGATTAGATTATGCAGGAAATACTGGTCAGCAGGGAGGAGAGCGGTCAGCGCCTGGACAAATTTCTGCGCAGGAGACTGCCGCTGGCTCCTTCTTCTTTTATTTATAAAATGCTCCGCAAAAAAAACATCACCCTGGGGGGAAAAAAGGCGGACGGGAGCGAGAAAGTAGAGACAGGAGACAGTGTGAAGCTTTTCCTCTCGGATGAAACGATCGCGAAATTCAGCCCTTCCCGGGATGATGCGGGAGCCCTGAGAGAAGCGGACGAGGAGAAGAGAGCGTACAGGACACTGCAGCCCCTTCTGGGACCTTCGCCGGTCCTGTATGAGGACGCAAATATCCTGGTGGTGCGAAAGCCCGCGGGGGTCCTCTCCCAGAAAGCCGACCCGTCTGACATCTCAATGAATGAATGGCTGCGAGGCTATCTTTCGCAGAAGACAGGACAGCCGGAAGAAACAAACCGCATGTCGTCTGAAGCCTTCTTTCGTCCCTCTGTCTGCAACCGCCTTGACCGCAATACAGGCGGAATCCTCCTTTGTGCCAAATCCCTTCCCGGAAGCAGGGCCCTCTCAGCCGTCATACGCGACAGGGTGATCCGCAAGACCTATATCATGGTGGTCCACGGGCAGGTCATGGAGGCAGGGGTGATTGATAATGAGCTCATTAAGGACCGGGAGCACAATCAGGTGCGCGTGGCCGGAAAAGCGGAAGACCCGGAAAAACCGGGAAAACCGGATCAAAAGATAAAGACATCCGAAAAAGAACTGTCCCGGCACGCGGTGACGATCTATCGTCCGGTAAGGACAGGCCGCCGGGCTTCCATGGTGGAGGCAGACCTGATCACAGGCCGATCCCATCAGCTTCGTGTTCATATGGCATCCATGGGTCACCCGATCGTCTCGGATCCCCGTTACGGAGACAGGGAACTGGACAGAAAGCTGTTCAGGGGCCGGCGCGCCTGGCGGGGCGGGCAGCTTCTGTGGTGTTCGGAGACCGCATTCCCCAAACAACAGGACGATCGGAGAATGCCGCAAATACTGACTCCTGTGGCTGGCCGTGTTTTCAGATGTCCTCCGCCCGCATGGTGGACTGAACTGTGTGAATAAACAGGGTGACGGACGGCTGCAAATGCCATGCCCGCATGAGCTTCTGCAAGATATTCCGCGAAGGTCCGGACAGAAAATGAATTTTGAAAAGGAAAAACGATGGCAACCTGGAAAACACGGGGACTGCGGGGATCGCTCCTGGAAGATCTGATCAACCGCACCAATGATAAATACAGGGAGCAAAGGCTGGCTCTGATCCAGAAAGTGCCCACACCGATCACGCCAATGCAGATCGACCGGGAATCCAGGCATATTACACTTGCCTACTTCAACCAGAAGAGCACAGTGGATTACATCGGCGTCGTGCAGGGAATTCCGGTCTGTTTTGACGCCAAGGAATGTGCCGGGATAACATTCAGCCTGCAGAACGTGCATCCTCATCAGGTGCAGTTTATGCGCGAATTTGAAGAACAGGACGGGATCGCCTTTTTCCTGCTGTATTTCTCCCGTGAAAATCTCTTTTATTATCTGCCCTTACGCAGGTTCCTGACTTTCTGGGAGCGTGCGGAAGCAGGCGGACGAAAGAGCTTCCGTCTGGACGAACTGGATCCGGACTGGACAATTCCGGAGGAGCAGGGGATCATGGTGCCTTACCTGGATATGCTCAACAAGGATTTACAGGAGCGGGACTGAACCGGGATAGACTGAACCGATAAAGACTGAATCATGAGAAACTGAATCGACAAGGGCTGAATCGTGAGAAGCTGAATCAACAATGACTGAATCTGGAGAATCAGAATCATGAGAAACTGATTTCTCACAAAAAATTGACAAGAGGGTCTGAGTATGTGTATACTTTCTCGTGATTTAGTGTGCTATCGAATTATCACGTTAATACGCTAAAGCAATATCGCAGTGCATGCCCGCTTTTGGACCCTGTGCGGCCCATAATGGGATACAGCAGTTGATAAAGAAAAGCAGCTTATAGAAAAATGGGATTTGAAAAAATGGATTTTAATAACGACCTGCTCCACACACCCGATGGAATGCGCGATACTTATGGAAAAGAAATGGCAAAAAAGAGCGACATCATGAACCGGATCAGGAACAGAATCCGTCTCTACGGATATGAAGAGATTCAGACTCCGACTATCGAATTCTATGATGTTTTCTCCAGTGAAGTGGGGACAAAACCGGTCAGGGAGCTCTATAAACTTCTGGATAATGAAGGAAATCTGCTCGTGCTTCGTCCGGATTTTACTCCCTCGGTGGCAAGATGTGCCGCAAAGTATTTTTATGATGAAGCTTCACCGATCCGCTTTACCTATGCGGGCAGCGTTTTCGGCAATACTTCCAGCCTGCAGGGCAAACTCTCCGAGACCATACAGATGGGTGCGGAGCTGATCAATGCGCCCTCCGTAAACGCGGATGCCGAGATTCTGGCTCTGCTGATCGATTCTCTGCTGCAGACAGGACTGACCCAGTTCCAGATCAGTGTCGGCAATGTTGACTATTTCAAGGGCATCTGCCAGGCGGTCGGGCTTGACCAGCAGACTGAGACGCAGCTGCGGGACAGACTCTCGGGTAAAAATTATTTCGCTGCGGAGGAGCTTCTGCGCGGTCAGGGTTTTGACCGGGCGACCAGGGACCTGTTCCTGAAGGCGACCCGTTTTGTTTCCACCAGAGAAGAACTCTCACAGTTTCTGACTCCTGATATGCATCCTCAGGCGAGAGGTGCCATCGAACGTCTCATGGAACTCTGTGATCTGATCGAGGCTTATGGCTTTTCGCAGTATGTCAGCTATGATCTGTCTCTTTTGAGCAAATACCGGTATTATACAGGCATCGTCTTTAAGGGTTACACCTACGGCGCCGGTGAGGCCATTGCCTCCGGCGGCCGCTACGACGGTCTCCTGTCCTATTACGGCAAGAGTGCCGCCGCCATCGGTGTCATGATTCAGCTGGACCTTCTTATGGAGGCTTTGCGCCGCCAGGGGATTGCAGTGGAGACAGCGCCTGCGCCGCAAAAGCTGGCTTTTTCCGACGGGGATGCAGTCACGCAGATAGGCAGAGCCATGGAGCTGCGCAGTCAGGGACATGCGGTCATATTGCAATAATTGCGGATTGAAGTCCCGTCTTTCAGGACTTGAAGATATACGACAACCGATAAATATGCCGCGAAGGCTGATCATGAGCTTATAACAGGCAAAAAGGCAGCGGCGCGATTAGAGGAAGATGATATGCAGTATCTCACAATTGCCCTCACAAAGGGCCGTCTGGCGGGACAGACGATGGAACTTTTTGAAAAGGCCGGATATTTTTGCGAGGAACTCAAGGATAAGAATTCCCGCAAACTGATTTTTACAAATGAGGAACAAAAGCTCCGCTTTTTCCTGTCCAAGGGACCGGATGTGCCCACATATGTGGAGTACGGGGCAGCGGATATCGGTATCGTCGGATCGGATATCATTCTGGAGGAGCAGCGCCGCTGCCATGAGGTGCTGGATCTGGGCTTCGGCAAGTGCCGGATGTGTGTTGCGGGTCCGCCTGAAGCCAGGGAACTCCTGCAGCACCACGAGATGATCCGTGTCGCCTCCAAATATCCCAACATCGCCAAGGAGTATTTTTACAACCGCAAGCATCAGACTGTTGATATTATCAAGCTCAACGGCTCTGTGGAACTGGGCCCCATCGTGGAACTTGCGGATGTTATTGTTGATATCGTGGAGACAGGTTCCACATTGAAGGCAAACCGCCTGGATGTGCTCGAGGAAGTTCTTCCCATTTCCGCAAGAATGATCGTCAACCAGGTCTCCATGCAGATGAAGACCGCGAGGATCCGCGAGATGATCGACCGGGTGAGAGACTGTCTCGAATGACATCGGTCCGCGGGAGCAAAAGAAACTGCGGCAGATCGTATTAAGGCTGCAAAATATATATTTTAGAAATGAAACAGCCGCAGCATGCGGCAGCGGCGGGAGAGAATGCCCGCGTTTATGTACGCACATTCCATGAATGCGCAGGAGGTATCCATATGGCCCGTATGAGGATCATGAAGCTGACAGATGATACACGCGCAGGCGCCCTGGAGGCACTGCTCGGACGCAGTCCGTCCGGCTATTCAGAATATGAAAAGACAGTGCGCGGCATCATTGACGATGTACGTGCCCGCGGCGACCAAGCTGTTTTTGAACTGGAAGAGAAATTTGACAAATGTGTCCTGACCAGTGAGACCATCCGGGTCAGTCAGGAGGAGATTGACGCGGCCTACAAGGAGCTGGACCCCGCCTTTGTAGAAGTGCTGCGAAAAGCGGCTGCCAATATCCGCGCCTATCATGAAAAGCAGGTCACACAGAGCTGGATCACGACAAAGGAAGACGGAACTATCCTGGGACAGAAGGTGACGCCCATTGAGGTTTCCGGCTGCTATGTGCCGGGCGGAAGAGCGGTCTACCCCTCCAGTGTCCTTATGAATGTTGTCCCGGCAAAGGTCGCCGGTGTTGAGCGCATCATCATCGCCACACCCCCCGATGCCTCCGGAAAGGCTGCAGCAGGCACTATTGTGGCAGCGGATATTGCCGGTGCGGACGAGATGTACAAGATGGGCGGTGCCCAGGCCATCGCCGCGATGGCATACGGAACCCAGACCATTCCCCGTGTGGATAAGATCACCGGCCCCGGTAATATTTTCGTCGCTCTGGCCAAGAAAGCCTGCTTTGGCGTGACCGGCATTGATTCTGTCGCGGGCCCCAGCGAGATCCTGGTGATCGCGGACAAGACAGCCAACCCGCGCTATGTCGCGGCGGATCTTCTTTCCCAGGCGGAGCACGATCCCATGGCGAGCGCCATCCTGCTCACGACAGATCAGGCTCTTGCAGAAGCTGTGGCAGAGGAGATCGACAGCTTTATCGAGAAGCTTCCCCGCACAGAGATCATCTGCCAGTCTATTGAGAACTACGGCTATATATTTGTCGGCGGGACCATGGGTGACCTGATCGACGCTGCCAACACGATCGCTTCCGAACACCTCGAGATCATCACGGAAAATGCTTTCGAAGTCATGACAAAGATCCGCCACGCGGGCGCGATCTTCCTGGGCAGTTACTCCTCCGAGCCATTGGGCGATTACTTCGCAGGACCCAACCACATCCTGCCGACCAACGGGACTGCGAGATTTTTCTCCCCTCTGGGTGTGGACGCCTTTGTCAAGAAGAGCAGTATCATTTCCTATTCCAGGGAGGCCCTGGGCAGGGTACACAAGGATATTGAGCTTTTTGCCGAGAATGAAGGTCTTTACGCACATGCCAATTCCATCCGTGTGCGGTTTGAAGAGGATTGAAATAACTTGCCGATACATCTATTTCAATCCGACGATGCCCTGTGCACAAGGTGCTCCGGCATGCCGGATAGGATGGACAGGATGGATAGAATGGAAAAATCTGCAGAAATATAATTTACTACATCTGCAGAAATGTAATTAACTATTGATAAAAGGAGCATGATCATGCGAAATGCTATCATCAACCGGAACACCGGCGAAACACAGATCCGGATCGGGCTGGAGCTCGACGGAAAAGGAACAGCGGACCTGTGCGGCGGCACCGGCATCGGATTTTTTGATCATATGCTGAACGCGTTTGCGCGCCACGGTCTTTTTGATCTGGATGTTGAGGCAAAAGGAGATCTGGAGGTGGACGGCCACCATCTGGTGGAGGACACCGGCATCGTTCTCGGCGAGGCGGTCAGGCATGCGGTCGGGGACAAAGCGGGCATCCGCCGCTACGGATACTTCGTTCTTCCCATGGATGAGGCGCTTGTGCTCTGCGCTGTCGATCTGTGCGGGCGTCCGTATTTTGTCATGGATTTTGAAAACGGAAAAGACGGTTTCAGCGCGCCCATGACAGGAGAGTTTGACACGCAGCTGGTAAAGGAGTTTTTTTATTCTGTATCCTACGGCGCCATGATGAATCTGCATTTCAAGGTTCTTTCGGGTGAGAATGACCACCATATCATCGAGGCCATGTTCAAGGCTTTCGCAAAGGCTCTCGATATGGCAACGCAGAAGGATCCCCGGATCGAGGATGTACTGAGCACCAAGGGCTGCCTTTAATTCCTGAAAGAGGAGAGAACGGATTATGAGTACTGCAAAAGGCATTTTTCCCTGCATCTGGCTTCTGAACGGAAAGGCAGTCAGGGGATTTGACAACAATGAAATCGTTTGCGAAGACCCCGCGGAACTGGTCCGCACCTATGCGGCTTCGGGGGCCGACGGTGTGATCCTGTTTGACCGCTCCAAAACCGACGCGGAGCACGATGCCGCGATCGATCTGATCCGCAGGATCTGCGAAGAGAACAGCATCCCTGTTATCGGAGCAGGTAATATCCGCCGCATGGAGGATGTCAAAAAGCTGATCTATGCCGGCTGTGAACTGGCTGCGCTCAACCTGTCCAAGGAGAGCAACCGCATGCTGGCCCGCGAGGTCTGCGAGCGCTTCGGCAAAGAGAGGATCGCCGGCTGCTACAAGAGCAGCGAGAAGCTGGACAAGGAATGGGAGAAGCTTTCTCCCTGGCTTGCCATGCGCATTCTTCTGGACGGTGAAAACATGGAACTGGCCGAGGCAGAACTTCCCGCCGGTCAAAAGGATGCGGGGACCGATATTCCGGTGATCGCCCTGGTCGCCGATTCCGCGAAGGACAGCCTCATTTCCAGGCTTGCGGCCCCTGACGTCACAGCTGTGTCCGGCGACAGTGTCAACGCCCTCATCGGAAAAGGCGAGGATGCCGTCAAGGCAGCGCGCGAGCAGTTTTCCGCCTCCGGCATCGAGATGGAAGAGCACAAAAAAGCCGCTTTTACCTGGGCGGATTTCAAAAAAGGCCCGGACGGACTTCTTCCTGTCGTTGTACAGGAGGACGCCACTGATCAGGTCCTCATGGTCGCCTACATGAATGAGGAAGCATATAACCTGACCGTCGAGACCGGAAAGATGACCTATTATTCCAGAAGCCGCAAGTCTCTCTGGATCAAAGGGGAGACAAGCGGTCACTTCCAGTATGTGCGCTCTCTCTTCGGTGACTGCGATATGGATACTCTGCTGGCCCGCGTTGTGCAGATCGGCGCCGCCTGCCACACAGGAAGCCACACCTGCTTCTTTAACCAGGTCACTGAGCCCAGGATGTCCGCACGACGCACCTCCTCCGCCGGCGACGTTCTGCGCGAGGATTACCGGACCATCATCGAGCGCAAAGAGAACCCTAAGGAAGGCTCCTATACCAATTACCTCTTTGACAAGGGACTCGACAAGATGCTCAAGAAACTCGGTGAAGAGAATACCGAGATCATCATCGCGGCCAAGAATCCCGCGGAGAATGAGATCATCTACGAGATTGCGGATTACCTCTATCACCTGGAAGTTGTCATGGCTGAAAAGGGTGTGGACTGGGATGACATCACACGTGAGCTTGTCAGAAGACAGAAAAAGGGATAGGAAAGGATGGGGAAGGAAAGGACAGCTTTCCCCGGCCGTTTTACACCGTTTTTTATTTATATTTACTTCAGAAAATATATTGACAAACCGAATATTGTCTGCTATTTTTACTGAGTATGCCGCTTGATGAGGCTTTTGTGGTCATGTCCGGATTTCGATTCTGTATGTCAGATGGTATGCTATTATTGCAACCGGTGGTAAGCAGTACAAAGTTTCCGAAGGCGATGTGATCGATGTTGAGAAGATCGCAGCAGAGGCAGGCGCAGAAGTCACTTTTGACAACGTGCTGGCAGTCGGCGGTGAGACCCTCAAGGTCGCAGGAGATGTCGCAGGCGCGACTGTAACGGGAACTGTCATGGAGCAGGGCAAGGCTAAGAAGGTCATCGTCTACAGATATAAGAGGAAGACCGGCTATCACAAAAAGAACGGCCATCGCCAGCTCTTCACTCGCGTCAAGATCGACAAGATCAATGCGTAATGTTTCGCGCATGCTTTCTGCTGCAGGCTGCGCGGAGTAAATAATGCGCGACCGGTTACACAGCAGAGGGTACTGTACGGTAACAGACATGACAGTAGTAGATATTTTCAAAGATCAAGAGGGACGATACGTTTATTTCGAGTGCTCGGGTCATGCCGATGACAATTCCGCGGAAGGCGAGGACATTATCTGTGCCGCCATCTCCATGCTGGTCATCAATACCATCAACAGCCTCGAAGTACTTGCGCAGGCAGACATCACCTATGCTGCCGCGGAAGAAGGCGGGGAGCTTTCCTGCCGCTTCGAAAGTCCCCCCGATGAAAAAGCTGCACTTCTCGTTGACAGTATGATTCTGGGATTAAAGAGTGTCCGGGAAACATATGGCGGGGAGTATCTCGTTATTCATCTCAAGGAGGAATGAACCATGATGAATTTAAATCTTCAGTTCTTCGCACATAAAAAGGGAATGGGCTCCACCAAGAACGGCCGTGATTCCAATGCCAAGCGTCTGGGCGCCAAGAGAGCTGACGGCCAGTTTGTAAAGGCCGGCAACATCCTTTACAGACAGCGCGGCACACACATCCACCCCGGCCTTAACGTAGGCATCGGCGGTGATGACACTCTGTATGCTCTTACAGACGGCATCCTTCGTTTCGAGCGTTTCGGCAAGTTCCGCAAGAGAGCTTCCGTACATCCTGTAGAGGCAGCTGAGGCTGTGGAGCAGGAAGCATAAAGTAATTACCGCAGGGTAAGGCTTTTGTGCCAAATTGATTTTCGAAACAATGAGAGCTCCTGGCAGAAAACGGCTGTTTTCGCCCGGAGCTCTCTGTGTATCTGCAAAAAACAGCGGCGTGCCTAAATGCACCGGCCGGCTGATTGTCTGTTATAATAGAATTCTAAATATTGACACGATAAATTTATTTTTATACAAGACCTGCGAAGGCCTAGGAGACCCGGCCGCTGCGGAGGTCTTGACCGCAAATACCTGCAGGAGTGTAGTTCATGTTTATAGATAAAGCCAGAATTATTGTTTCCAGCGGCAAGGGCGGCGACGGTCATGTCTCTTTCCGCAGGGAAAAGTATGTCCCCGCAGGCGGCCCGGACGGAGGAGACGGCGGCAAGGGCGGCGACGTTGTTTTTGTAGTGGATGAGGGTCTCAACACCCTCACAGACTTCCGCCATGTCCGCAAGTATGCCGCAGAGCACGGAGAAGACGGCAAGAAAAAAAGAATGGCCGGTAAACAGGGCCGGAATATTGAGATCAAGGTGCCTGAAGGCACTGTCATCCGGGAGGCAAATTCCGGAAAGGTCATCGCGGATATGTCCGGAGACCTTCGCCGCTATGTGATCCTCAAAGGCGGACGGGGCGGCAACGGCAACATGCACTACGCCACTTCCACTATGCAGGCGCCTAAATATGCCCAGCCCGGTCAGCCCTCCCGCTCTCTGGAGCTTCTGCTGGAGCTGAAGATGATCGCGGATGTAGGCCTTGTCGGTTTTCCCAATGTCGGCAAATCGACCTTGCTGTCGATGTCCAGCAATGCGAAACCCAGAATCGCCAACTATCATTTCACAACCCTGCAGCCTATCCTCGGCGTAGTGGATCTGGAGGACGCAAAGGGATTTGTCATGGCTGATATTCCGGGCCTGATCGAGGGTGCCGCGGACGGCGCGGGACTGGGCCATGAGTTCCTTGCCCATCTGGAAAGGACAAGGATTCTGATCCATGTTGTCGACGCCGCCGGCTCCGAGGGACGTGATCCCATTGAAGACATTATGGCGATCAACCGCGAGCTCGCCCGCTATAAGATCGACCTTTCCTCCCGCAGACAGATCGTCGCCGCCAACAAGTGCGACCTGATTCCCGGAGAGGAATACAGGGAAGAGGGTGACAAGGATCCCATCGAGGAGATCCGCGCCTACTGTGAACCTCTGGGCATCGAAGTTTTCCCGATTTCTGCCGCGACCGGCCAGGGCGTAAAAGAGCTCCTGTATCACTGCAGCAGTGTCCTTGAACAGATGCCCTCTGAGCTGATCACTTACGAGCAGGAGTACGATCCCGAGGTCGAACTGGCAGAGGAATCCGAGCCTTATACCGTCACTTACGACGCCAAAACGAAAGAATATCTGGTGGAAGGCCCCCGGATCGAGCGCATGCTGGGCTACACCAATCTCGAGACCGAAAAGGGTTTTGTCTTCTTCCAGAAGTTCCTGGTGGACAATGGAATCATCGACGAGCTCAAGCGGCTTGGCTGTAAAGAAGGCGACACTGTCCGTCTCTACGGCCACGGATTCGAGTTTTTTGACTGATATAATGATGTAAAGGTCAAAAGGTATCCAATGGCTCTGAGTCTCGTCAGCTGCCAGCGAGGGTAGAGCGAGAGCGTGCCCAAGGCGTTTGTGCAACTTGACGAGACGGTGTTCCCTTAACCACCTTTTGACCTCAACATCATATAATCTTTTTTGGAGGAATACTATATGCTTACAAGTAAACAGAGGGCCCACCTGATCGGGCTGTCCAATTCTCTGGACCCGATCGTGCAGGTCGGTATGAACGGTGTGACGCCCGAAGTCGTCAGATCGGCCGAGGAGGCCTTTAACACCCACGAACTTGTCAAGGGCGCTGTCCAGAAGAACGTGCTCGAAGATGTGCGGGGCTGCGCAGAGATGCTGGCAGAGCGCTCCCGCTCTGAACTTGTCACCGTGATCGGGCGGAAATTTATTCTCTACAAGCCCTTCAAGGACAAGCCTGTGATCGTACTGCCCAAAAAGAAAGCTTCCTCTGCAGAGTGAGGCTGAAAAGAATACTGGATGCGTGCAAGTCTTGTGCTCCTTGCGCGCTGTGAAGATGCCTTTTATCCGGCATATCCTTAAGAAAAGCCTGAAATACCGGCTAAGGCAGGAATGGGCGGCTGAACATGGCCGGGCAGATGATGAAAGACCATGAAAGACCATAGGGAGAAGGACCTGATGAAAACAGATCAAAACTATAAAGATCAAATCACTTCAGATCAGATTAATTCTGATCAGAACACTTCAGATCAGATCAATCCAGACCGGATCAAAACTGATCACACCGGAAACACTGATGAAGGAAAGTGTTTTACCGGTAAAAAGGTAGGGATTCTGGGCGGAACCTTTGATCCCATCCACACGGCACACCTGATCATTGCCGAGGCTGCTTATGATGCTTTCGGTCTTGACGAGGTGCTGCTCATGCCCTCGGGTCATTCCTATTTTAAGGACAAACGGGCACAGAAGGTGCTCCCTCCTGAGGTCCGCTATGAGATGGTCTGCGAGGCAGCCGCGGACAATCCGCATTTCACCCCTTCCGATTTTGAAATCCATCGGGAGGGCAATACCTATACCTGCGACACCCTGAGGGAACTCAGGAAGCAGAATCCCCAAAACCATTACTATTTCATAGTCGGAGCGGATTCTATCCGGGACATTTTGACCTGGAGAAATCCCGAGTCCATCTTCGCGGACTGTACCCTTCTGGCGGCTCTCCGTGAGGACGGGATCCCCACAGAGGAGTTTCTGGCGGAAGTCAGGCATCTGAAGGAAGAGTACGGGGCGGATATCCACACACTTGAGATTCCTGCTATTGGTATTTCATCGACGGATATACGAAACAGGGTAAAAAATGGAAGAACTATACATTACCTCGTGCCTGAACGCGTAGAAAGGTATATAATGGAATCAGGGATTTACAGGTGAACCTGTTCGTACCTGAATGCCGGGCTATATGCGGCAGTAGGATCACTGCCTTTTTGAACCGGCTCGAAGGCAACACGGAGATTCAGTCAAAAAGGAGCAGGAACAGGTGAAGAAGATTTCCAGGATCGACCTGATCAGAACACTTGAGCAGGAATTGAATTATAAAAGATTTGTTCATACGCTTGCAGTCGCAGGCACAGCGGCTTCCCTTGCCATGTGCTACGGGGCGGATATTGAAAAAGCGGAGACGGCGGGTCTTTTGCATGACTGCGCCAAGTGTATTGATGTCAGAAAAATGCAGCGTCTGTGTGAGAAAGCAGGCCTCGAGGTCTCGTCTTTCGAAAAAAACAGCGGGTCCTTACTTCATTCCAAGGCCGGAAGTGTCCTTGCGGCGGAGAAATACGGTATCACGGACCCGGATATGCTGAATGCGATCCGCTATCATACGACCGGGCGCCCGGGAATGAGTCTTCTCGAGAAAATTATTTTCGTTGCGGATTACATTGAACCCGGCAGGTTTACGGCGAAAAATCTTCCCCTGATCCGGCAGATGGCTTTTGCCGATATCGATGAAGCTCTTTTAAAGATCCTGTACGATACACTTGTATATCTCAATTCCACCGGTAATACTGTGGATCCAATGACACAGAAGACCTATGAGTATTATAAACGGCTAGATGAGGAGAAGAACATTTATGACTGATATCAATGAAAAGAGCATGATTCCCGAAAACGAGAAGAAAGAGGGAAAGGAGCGCTCCGCTGAGCTTGCGCGTCTCGCCATCACCGCTCTGGAAGATAAGAAAGCAGAGGATGTGCGTGTCATCGACATCGGCGATGTTTCTGTTCTCGCAGATTATTTTATCATTGCCAGCGGCAACAACCGCGTGCAGGTACAGGCCATGGCCGACGAAGTTGAACAGCGTATGGGTCGGGCAGGCGCAGTTCCCAAACAGATTGAAGGCTATCAGGCAGGAAACTGGGTCCTTCTGGATTTCGGCGATGTGATCATTCACATTTTCGATGCCCAGAACCGTCTGTTCTATGATCTTGAGCGCATATGGAAAGACGGCACTCAGATCAATCCCGATCAGCTTTGATGCGGAATAACCGTTTTTGCCCGATGACTGCACATTTTTTTATCGGCATTATTTTTACCGGCATTTATTTTTATCGGTATTTCGAATAGTGCAGTAAATAGATAGTGAGTAAAACCGCGGGGATTTCTCTAATCGGAAATCCCTGTTTTTTGTATAGCAGGGCACGTATAATGTATTTTCCCGCCTTACGGAGGACACAGGCCGGCCGGGGGAAGAAGGCGAATATGAACTGCATGGCAGTTCATATTGCTGGCTCTGCCCCGGTAAGTAACAGAAGTAAATTTACGGTAAGTCCCGGCGGATGCAGCCCGCAGGAGCGGCAGCCGCATGTGCTTGAAGGAAGGAATTTGAAAATGAGAAACCAGGAACAAACACCGGAAGGACTGGATCAGGCTGTCAGAAGCAGAGACCAGATCATTGTCCGTACCAGCATTATCGGAATCGTGGCAAATGTCTTTCTGGCTGCATTCAAAGCGGCAATCGGCATTTTATCACATTCCATCGCTGTCACACTTGACGCAGTCAACAATCTGTCCGATGCCCTTTCTTCCGTGATCACGATCATCGGCGCAAAGCTCGCCAACCGCAGGCCGGATAAAAAGCATCCGCTCGGCCATGGAAGGACCGAATACCTCAGTGCCATGATCGTAGCCGCTCTTGTACTTTATGCCGGTATCACTTCCGCGGTGGAATCGGTCAAAAAGATCATTGTGCCGGAGACACCCGACTATTCGATTGTCTCCCTGTTGATCATCGCAGTGGCTGTCGTTGTCAAGATCCTGCTGGGTAAATATTTTATCAAAAAGGGCAAAGAGGCAGGCTCGGGCGCCCTGGAAGCCTCAGGTGCCGATGCTTCCTTTGATGCGATTCTTTCCTTGTCGGTTCTGGCCTGTGCCGTTTTGTTCAAGGTGGCGGGCATTTCTCTGGAAGCCTTTGTCGGAGTCGCAATCTCGATCTTCATTATCAAGTCGGGCGTAGAGATGATGATGGAGACACTGGATGATATCATCGGGAAACGCCCGGACGAGGAAATGGTACGTGAGATCAAAAGGCTGATCAACGATGAGCCTGATGTGCGCGGGGCCTATGATCTATTTATCAATAACTACGGTCCCGAGCGCGATTACGCATCGGTCCATATCGAGCTTCCTGACACCATGACTGTAGAGGATGTCGATATGATCACCCGCCGGCTCCAGAGAAAGATCTATGACGGGACAGGCGTTATCCTCACCGGGGTCGGGGTCTATTCCTATAATACCAAGGATGATGAAGCGGCGAAGATCCGCAACAAAGTCATGGAGACTGTCATGGAGCATGACTGGGCTTTGCAGGTGCATGCCTTCCATGCGGATACAAAGAAACACCTGATGCGCTTTGATGTCGTCTTCAGCTTTGATATCGAACCCGATGAAGGGCGCGCCATTATCCAAAAAGAAATCAAAGAGCTGTATCCGGACTATACCCTGCAGATCACGTCAGATGTGGATATTTCGTAACTTTACATACCAGCCATAATCACCTGCGGGAGCAGGCGCTCGCGGGTGAGCTTGGATATACAACCGATCAGATGCGCGCTTTTCAACAGGCCGTGCTGTCATCAGGGCAGACGCTTCGCGTATAGGAAATCCCCGGAGGGAATCAGTGATTGATTCCACCCGGGGATTTTGCCTGCGATTCGTGAAAATGATTATGAAAATGATTATATGAAAGCAGCGTATTGCCTAAAACAAATATTGCAGTGAAATACTGCCGAAAATAAATATTGCAGTGAAATACTGCCTGAAACAAATATTGCAGTGAAATACTGCCTGAAATAAATACTGCGGAAAAATACTGCCGAAAGTTCGATTTACCGCATAAGACGGAAGACACCGAAAACTTTGCCGAGGATCTGGCAGTCATCGACAATGATGGGATCCATGCTGTCATTTTCGGGCTGCAGACGGATGTGATCCTTCTCCTTGTAAAAAGTCTTGACAGTCGCTGAATCATCGACCAGGGCGACAATGATATCTCCGTTGCGGGCAGTATTGCAGGAGTTGACGAAGATGCGGTCGCCGTCAAAGATGCCGGCATTGATCATAGAGTCGCCGCGGACTCTGAGAATGAAAGATTCACCGGAGGGAATGAGTTCGGAGGGAACAGGGAAATAGCTCATGATGTTTTCCTGGGCGAGGATCGGGAGTCCCGCCGCAACGTCTCCGACTTCGGGGATAGAGGTCATCTCTGTGCGTACGATCTGAAAACTGTCGTCGCAGATCTCGATCGCGCGGGGTTTGGTAGGATCACGCCGGATATAGCCGTTCTTCTCCAGTGTTGCGAGATGAGCGTGTACTGAGGAGGTGGAACGAAGGCCGACGGTCTCGCAGATTTCCCTCACCGTGGGCGGATAGCCTTTCTTCAGGATTTCATCTTTGATATAGTCAAGGATTCTCTGCTGTTTGTCAGTGAGTGCCCTGCCGTTGATTTTTCTGTTCGCCATGCTGTATTCCTCCTGCAATCTTTTTGGTAATGTGCCGGTCCGTCCGGTATCAGTTCCATCTCTGCTTACAGAACAGTATACACCATTACAGATCCAAAAAGCAAACATATATTCCGAACATTTATTCAGAAAATATGTTCGGTTTTTGTTGACAGTCAAATGCATGTTCGATATAATAGACCTGTACCAAACAATAGTTCGAGCAGGTGAATGATATGAACGGTATCAGTGTGATGGAATGTGTACAGAATGAGCAGACGGGCTTTTGCAGTATTTATGGAAGAGAGAGCCGGATGCAGCAGAAATATATCACAATCTCCCGCCAGAAGGGGGAGAGAAGAGCGGCAGGGAAGCGCACTGCTTCCAGGCAGGTGTCTGCCTGCCCGGATGCAGACAGCCATGCAGAGCAAAGAACGGTGAGGACATCCGCTGAGGGCAGGGCTGTGCAGAGGAAGGCAAAGTCTGCCGGGTCTGCTGATAGAAGAAACACTGATGGAAGAAACAATGACAGAAGAAACACTGACAGAAGAAACAGACAAAGATCCTCAGGAAAATCGTCCGGAAAGTCAGCAATTGCTGTTCGCACGCTGATCCTCGTGGTGATCTTTGCCGGAATGCTCGCCGGTTTTCAGATGATGACCAGAGCCTCCAGCCGTGAAAAAGAACCGAACTACAAATATTATACGACTGTGACCATCGGCTACGGAGAGGACCTGTCCGATATAGTCTTCCGCTACTGCGATAGCAGCGAGTACAAGAGTGCGGACGATTATGTTTGTGAGATCTGCGAGATCAACAGCCTTCCTTACCAAAAAGGTCAGGTTCCGGATCTTCACGCAGGGACCAAGATTGTGATTCCCTATTTTTCAACAGTACTCAAATAATCTGTTATATGTCGGTCTGCTGTCAGACAATCGGGGTTATCGTCTCAAAGAAGATGACGATAATCCCGTTTTTTAACTCATAGGAAATTGCGATTTCCTATAACCTTAATCCGTGAAACTCAAATTGCATGAATACCCGTTAAGTCCGATAAATACAGGCTTGCCGGACGTTATGAACTACATTTTATAAAACACCCA
>ONKG01000090.1 GCA_900318375.1 uncultured Lachnospiraceae bacterium | reverse complement strand
TCTGGAACCCGCTTTCTTTTTTATTAAAAGACAGTATACAGAGCAACTCACAGACAAGCAAGGAGAGCAGTTTTGGGCGGTATCAACTTGTCAAAAACAATCGGGTAATATTGGAATGCCAGGAAATATTGGAATGCCAGTAAATGATGGATAACAACAGTAAATACTCGAGTACCAGGAAATACTGAAAAATACCAGGAAATAGACTGCCCCGGCCTGTAAAAGGCCGGGGCAGTTTTTCAATCCTGATCAATATTCAGCTTGCGGAGATTACTCTGGAACTTCATTCTCCATTACTCCATTATTCCAGTCCGGTCGCTTCATCGATTCCGAGCATGATATTCATGTTCTGCACAGCCGCGCCGGAAGCTCCCTTGCCCAGGTTGTCGAAGAGGGCAGTAACGGAGGTCTGGTCCTCGTGGCCGCAGACCACGATCTTGAGATGATTTGTGCCGGCAAGTTCCGCGGCATAGATGGTAGATGCATTTTCGCCGAAAGGCATCACAGTTACAAAATGCTGACCGCTGTAATATTCCTGCAGCTTTTCGCAGATTTGCGCGGCAGTGGGAGTACCGGGCAGAAGAGCATTGTGGAGCATGATGGTTGTGGCCATGCCCTTGTAATAATCATCAACGACAGGGAGAAATACCGGAGGCTTCTCCAGCGCGCAGACCTTCTGCATTTCCGGAATATGCTTGTGGTGCAGGGTCAGCCCATAGATGCCGGGCGCATAGAGTGCCTGTGCTTTATCTGCAGCCTCATAATTCGCAATCATCTTTTTGCCGCCGCCCGAATAACCGGTCAAAGAAAAGCAGGTGAAAGGGTAATCCGCCGGGACGATTCCCATACGGATCAGCGGGGCCGCACAGGAGATAAAGCCGGTCGCATGACAGCCGGGGTTGGCAACTCTCTTGCTCCCGGCAATCGCATTGCGCTGCTCTGCAGACAACTCGGGATAACCGTAGGTCCAGTTGTCGTTTGTGCGATGAGCCGTAGAGGCGTCAATCACACGGACATCGGGATTGTCGATCAGAGAGACTGCTTCCCTGGCACCATCATCCGGCAGGCACAGAAAAACGATATCCGCTGCGTTGAGAAATTTCCGGCGCTCTTCATTGTCGTGTCTTTTATCTTCATCGATCCGCATCAACTCCAGATCCTCCCGGGATCCGATCCGGTCAAAAATCTGCAGGCCGGTCGTCCCTGCCTGTCCGTCGATATATACTTTCGTCTTAGCCATTTTGGCTCCTTTCGTTATTAGTCAAACATGCACCGGTCTCGAGGTGCTTTCACGCGGTCTCTGCGTGAGAATCCTGGTATGAGTTTTTTTGATGAGTCTTTTCTGATTCTCTTATTGCCGCTGTTTTGCGGCTCGAAAGCCATCATATCATATATTGAGCGGGACTTACAAGAGCAGCGAAACTGTCCTTTCAATTCTCTTCAGTTTCCTTTCAGTTCTTTCTAAAGGCTTCACGGCTAACGCATGGGTGACCTTTTCCCCAAAACAATAGTCGGGTCACTCTCGGATCCGGAAACCATGGGTGACCTTTTCCCCAAAACAGGAGTCGGGTCACTCTCAGATCCGGAAATCATAGGTGACCTTTTCTCAAAAACAGGAGTCGGGTCACCCCCTGAACCGGAAACCATGGGTGACCTTTTCCTCAAAACAGGAGGCGGGTCACTCTCGGATCCGGAAACCATGGGTGACCTTTTCTCAAAAACAGGAGTCGGGTCACTCTCAGATCCGGAAACCATGGGTGACCTTTTCTCAAAAACAGGAGTCGGGTCATAGAAAAAAGGTCACCCCAGTCCCGAAGAATGAGTGGTGACCCGAAGGCTTGATAGAAAAAAGGTCACCCCAGTCCCGAAGAATGAGTGGTGACCCGAAAGCCTGATAGAAAAAAGGTCACCTATATTTCCCAAAATGAATGGTGCCCCGGTACAGTCATCTGCTCTGGGATCTCCCCATTTTTATCCAAGTGCTCGTAGCAAAAGACTCCACACTGTGATAGAGTAGGGTGGAGAGTGTACAAAAGCGCTCCGCCCCGGAAATAAGGGGAATGGAATGCAGGGACATGATACACAGGGGAATGGAAGAAAGGTTCGCAGAGAATATGGAATTCAGGACAGTAGCGCTGATCGGCGCCGGTGCAGTCGGCGGATTTTTTATCAGAGGACTCTCTAATGCGCTGGGCGATAATTTTTGTGTCATTGCAGAGGGTGAGCGGGCACAGCGGCTGCGCGAAAAAGGACTAGTGATCAACGGAGAGGAGGTCTTTCCCAATGTCTGCACGTCTGAGGAGGCGACAGGGGCTGATTTGATCCTGATTACAACCAAGTATAACGGCTTCCGCCAGATACTGGACAGCGTCAAGCTGATGACGGCTCCGCACACAGTGGTGGTCAGCGCTCTCAACGGCATTGACAGCGAGGAGACGCTGGCAGAGCTGATCGGAGAGGAGCATCTGCTCAATGCATTTATGTTTGTCCAGTCCACCAGAGTGGGTAATACAATTGAGTATAATACTGATGCCAAAGGGCTTATATTCGGAGACAAAAATACTTCCGAAAAAACGCCGCAGGCAGATGCCCTGGACAGGCTTCTCACTAAGGCGGGAATTGCCCACCGCTTTTCTTCGGATATTTATACCGAGCAGTGGCAGAAGTTTGCCCTGAATATCAGCAACAATCTGCCGCAGGCCATTCTGAATGTCGGTTTTGAGGCCTATATTGACAGTCCGCATGTGCGTTTTATCCATGATCAGCTCTTTGATGAAGCTATCCGGGTTGCTGCTGCCTATGGAATTACCATAGAGTATGAAGAGAACAAGCATGGACGTGTCAAACCGGATGCCCGCTTTTCCACGCTTCAGGATATCGATGCGGGCCGCCCTACTGAGATCGATATGTTTGCAGGTGCTCTGATGAGAAAGGCGGAGGCAGTCGGCATCGAAGTGCCCTATACGACTTTTGCCTACCATGCGATTCGCGTTCTTGAGGAGAAAGCCGAGGGAAAAATCAGCTGAATTCAAGGAGGAGGATAAGCTCATGAAAAAACTGTTTCAGGCTGCAGACCGGTATATTAAGACCAGCGACTGGAAGATCATCGCGGCGGTCAAATTCTGTGTGATGGCCTTCGGCATCATTGTCGGCATGTTTGTCAGAAAGGAACACCGCAAACCTGTTCTTTGCGGGGCAGTCTCCGTATTTTTGCTGACTTATATTCCCCTGATGAGAAGAATGGCCCGTTTCATCCGGCAGGAATGGGATGACGAAGATGACATTAACAGATTCCCTTCCGCGGAAAACGCGGATGAGAACTGAATCCCTTTCGGAGCACGTTCGCAGGATGGTGAAAGGACGGCGGGACAGGAGGCGGCAGGCTTGAGGATTATTATTTCTCCTGCAAAAAAGATGATTGAAGACACGGATACCTTCACCTGTAAAGAGGTACCCTGTTTTATGGAAAAAACGCAGATTCTTAAAGACTGGATCTGCGGTCTTTCCTATGCGGAGCAGAAGGCCTTGTGGAAGTGCAATGACAAGATTGCACAGCAGAACGCAGAGCGCTTTGCCGGCATGGACCTTCACAGAAATCTGACGCCGGCCATTCTGGCCTATGACGGGATTCAGTATACCTACATGGCACCTGCCGTTTTCGAGGATGGTCAGTATGCTTATGTTCAGGAACATCTCCGCATTCTTTCCGGCTTCTATGGCGTCGTAAGACCCATGGAAGGCGTCGTTCCCTATCGTCTGGAGATGCAGGCAAAGGCTGCCGTGAACGGGACCCGCAGTCTCTACGAGTTCTGGGGGGATGACCTTTACCGTGAGGTAATGGACAGCGAGGCTGCGGGTGATCGCAGAGTCCTTATCAACCTCGCCTCCAAAGAATATTCCAAATGTATCGAAAAATACCTGCGGCCGGGAGACCGGTTTATCACCTGCATTTTCGGGGAGCTTGAAAAGGGGAAGGTCGTCCAGAAAGGCGTATACGCCAAGATGGCACGCGGGGAGATGGTCCGCTATATGGCTTCCATCAATGCCCTGCAGCCGGAGCAGATTCAGAACTTTGACAAAGGCGGATATTCATTTGACCCGGAAAGATCCTCCGGGACGGAATACTGTTTTTTGCGCTGAACCGGGGACGGACTATTCTGAAACTGCCGGTGAAAGGTATTTTTTGAAAGGTATTTTTTATAGAAACGTAAAGAGCATAGAAAGTTGAAAAAGGACAGGAGCGGAAAATGAACAGTCAAAGATTTGTCTGGGTGAAAGTGCTTCTTGCATTGTTTATTATAGTTCTTCTGGCGGTCGGCGGATATGTGGCTTATGTATTTCTCACTTACAGCAGGATTGAGGACAATGTTGAGCTGACAGTGGAAGGGAACAGCCGGGAGCCGGCGCAGACCGGCAAGGAATATACCGCGGTCTCCTATAATATCGGATTCGGCGCCTATACCGCGGATTTTACTTTTTTCATGGACGGAGGAAAGGAGAGCCGGGCGCGTTCGAAGGAGAGTGTCCTCGAATGCGTGAACGGCAGTGCGCAGAACGCGCTTTCTTTTGATCCGGACATTGTACTATTTCAGGAGGTGGACACGGATTCCACGCGCAGCTGGCATGTGAATCAGAAAGAAATCATCCGCACTGCCTTTGATCAGACTGGAAACTGGGACAGTGTATTTGCGCAAAACTATCATTCCGCCTATTTGATGTACCCTTTGAATAAGCCCCACGGGAAATCCAATTCCGGCATCCTCACTCTGAGCAGGATGGATATCACATCCTCCCTGCGCAGAAGCCTTCCGATTGCCACGGGCTTCAAGAAGATTCTGGACCTGGACCGCTGCTACAACTATTCCAGGATTCCTGTGGAAAACGGCAAAGAGCTGGTGATCTTCAATGCCCATCTCTCCGCTTACGGGACAGATGCCTCTCAGGGAAATACCCAGCTGCAGATGATGTTTGATGACATGCGGCGCGAGTATGAAAAGGGCAACTATGTCCTGTGCGCCGGCGATTTCAATCATGACTTCACCTGCGATTCCATTGAGTATTTCAATCCGGGCTCAGGGGAGAGTTTCAGCTGGTGCGCTCCCTTCCCCGATGACATCATTCCGGAGGGCTTCATAAAGTGTGCGGACTATGCGGAAGGGATGGTGCCTTCAACCCGCAACACCGATATCCCTTATTCCGAGGACAGCTTTGTGGTCATCCTGGACGGATTTATTGTGTCAGACAACATTGAGTACACATATGTGCAGAATGTTGACGAGGGATTCCAGTACACAGACCACAATCCCGTCGTTTTGAAATTTATCCTGAAAGATAATTGACATTGCGAAAGCGCCTGTAAACAGATCACAGCAAGCGATATAAGCGGCACAGGCGGGAAGTAATAAGGCGGGAAACAAAGACGGGCAACTGACCTAAGAAACAGATGCAAAGTAACAGCGGCAAGCAGCAGAGGTGAGCATGAGCCTGTATGCGATCGGAGATCTTCACCTGCATTTTCAGTCCGAGCTCAGGGCGCCGGGACAGCTCTATGGCAGGGTATGGAAAAATCATGAAGAAAAGTTCCGTAAAAACTGCGCCAAGATGATCCGTCCTGAGGACACCCTTGTTCTGGTCGGGGATCACAGCTGGGGGAAAAACCTGGCCCAGTGCCAGGCGGACCTGCAATACATCAGAGATCTCCCCGGCCGGAAAATCCTCCTGCGCGGAAACCACGACATGTTCTGGGATGCCAAAAAGACCCCTCAGCTCAACGCTCAGTTTGCTCCGGATCTCTATTTTCTCCAGGACAATTATGCGGCCTATCAGGACTGCGCCATTGTCGGGACCAAGGGATATACCTTCGAGGGCCCCTTTTATCTGGACCGCCGCAGACGGATCATTGACTGGGATGAGAAGGAAGAGGCACACGCCAAAAAGCTGGTGGAGCGGGAAGCCGTGCGCCTGAGAAAATCTTTCGAGGCCGCAAAAGCAGACGGATATACCAGGTATGTCATGTTCCTCCATTACCCGCCTACCAACATTCTGCAGACGGAGAGTGTCTTTACCCGCATGGCCGAGGAATACGGTGCAGAACAGGTCGTCTATGCACATTCCCACGGAGAGTCCCGTTTCAATGACAGTATCCTGGGAACCATGAACGGCGTTCATTACAGCCTGACTTCGGGTGATTTCCTCAGGTGGAAGCCTATGAGGATTCTGGATTGAGAAGCTGCCATGATTATGATTTCTGACAGTCATTTTTTATAGGCTGATATAATTTTTTATGGTTGGAATCATCTGTTTTATAAGCAGATATTTATAAGCAGATATTTATAAACTGGTCTTTTTGATTTTTTTCTAAGCTGAAATTTTTACTTGTGCAATCTGTGAAAGTGTGATACAGTTCTCTAGTCGTATGGGAGATTCCTCCCCGGATCGATGCTGGTCGTGGACCACCCAGGATAAAAAACAGGTAGATTGCAGATTAAAGCCGCAGGGTCCACCCCTGCGGCTTCTCTTTTTGCTCACAGCATTGAGTCCGCGGACAGGATATAAATATCAGGAGTTTTCAAGCCTGACTGCATGAATGAAATGCACAGACAAAGTGAAATGACGCCGGAGGAAAACAAAACACAATGCCTCAAAAAGTCATCATAGATTGTGATCCGGGAATCGATGACAGTCTGGCAATTATGCTGGCTCTGTCCATGCCGGAAGAAATAGAAGTTGTCGGTATCACAGTGGCGGCAGGAAATGCGCCGGTTGAAATGGGGTATGGAAATGCGCTGAAAGTCCTGAAGTTTATGGGGCGCCTGGATGTACCTGTTTTCATGGGGGCTGACAGACCTTTGAAGCGGGATTTTGTCAACGCCCTGGATACACATGGATCCGACGGGCTGGGAGAGAGCTTTCTGCCGCAGGTGCCGGAAGAAGAATATGAGCGGCAGGAAATGAACGCTGTTCAGTTTATGCAGGAGACACTGCAGAGGGAGCCGGTCAGTGTGATCGCCCTGGGCCCCATGACCAATCTGGCCATGCTTATAGAAAAAGCCCCTTCTTCCTTTGGAAAAATCCAGGAAATAGTTTCCATGGGGGGAACTTTCAGAAGTCATGGAAACTGTTCCCCTGTTGCCGAATACAACTATTGGTGCGATCCGGACGCGGCCGCCCTTGTTTATGGGGAGATGGACAGACTCGGGAGAAAGATCCATATGGTTGGACTTGATGTCACACGCAGGATCGTTCTGACACCTGACCTTCTGGACTATATGAAGAGGCTGGATCCGCATACCGGAGCTTTTACGCAGAAGATCACGAAGTTTTATTTTGATTTCCACTGGCAATGGGAGCACCTGATCGGCTGCGTCATCAATGATCCGCTTGCAGTCGCCTATTTTGCCTGCAGGGATCTCTGCAAGGGCTTTGAATCCTATGTACAGATTGAGACGAAAGGAATCAGCCTCGGACAGAGCATAGTGGATTCAATGAATTTTTACAGACATGCGCCCAATGCAATTGTTCTCACAGAAGTAGATACAATCCGTTTTTTTGAACTGTTTTTCACCCGCCTTCTGCGGATGGAAGAGAAGCCGGATCTCCTGCCTGTCCTGTGCAGGTGATCTGAAAGGAATTGCAGATTACGCATTTATTGTTTATCTATGGTCTTATTCATCGGCCATGATATACGGCTGAAGAGATAAAAGAAAAAAATAAGAAAAGCAAGAATAGTATTAAGAATATAAAAGGAGAAGAATCATGAACAATGTAAGTACGGCAGCTGTAAAAAAAGAGAAGGGGAGCATTATTTCTGTCAGGACGATGTGCGTGATCGCGCTGGCAATCATTCTGAATGTTGTCGGCGGCAATATCGCGCTTGCCCTGCATCTGCCGATTTTCCTGGACAGTATAGGAACCATCATGATCGCCATGATCTTCGGACCTGTTTACGGCATGCTTCCTCCGCTGCTGTATGGTCTTGTCATGGGATTTACTGTTGACATCTTTTCTCTGTATTATATGCCCGTCGGTATAATTCTGGGTCTTATGACCGGAATCGTCGCAAAGCACTTTTCTCTGAAAAAATGGAGAATGATTCCCGGCGCGCTTCTGATCACGATCCCCGGTACAATCGTGAGCTCTATTATTACGGCAGTCCTCTTTGGGGGCATTACGTCCTCAGGGTCAACAATCATCGTGCAGCTTCTGAACAAGGCAGGTCTTGGTCTCACAGCCAGCGTCTTTATCGTCCAGATCATGACAGACTATCTGGACAGGCTTCTTTCACTTATGCTCGTCACATATCTGCTGCGCATGATTCCTTCTGAGTTATACAGAAAAGAGGACTGACTTTTAGAAAAAAATATGAATAAACAGCGAGTCAGGCGTCCGCAGCGCGTAGTTTATTCATACATGTTTGTGAACAGGAGGTCATAGCCACTGGTATGAAAGTTCTGATCACGGGTACCTCCCGGGGAATCGGGCGAGCCTGCGCGCTTGAGTATCTGGACAAGGGACATGAGGTCATCGGCTTTGATATTCGGCCGGGCACGATTACCGCGGCCGGGTACGAGGACAGATATTCGCATTATATAGTTGATATCACAAAGAAACTTCCCGATATAGAAGGGGTGCAGATTCTGATCAACAATGCAGGGGTGCAGGAGGGCGGAAAAGAAATTGATGTGAACCTGAAGGGGACCATCGCAGTGACGGAAAAGTACGGTATCACACCTGATATACATTCCATCATCTTTATGGCTTCCTCCAGTGCCTCCAACGGAGCGGAGTTTCCTTTATATGCAGCCAGTAAGGGCGGCGTCGTTGCCTATATGAAAAATGCTGCCTTGCGCGTCGCGCAGTATGGCGCCACCTGCAACAGTATCTCTGCCGGAGGCGTATTGACTGAACTGAATCAGCATATCATAGATAACCCGGATCTCATGGAACAGTGTCTGGATGAGACTCTTCTGCACAAATGGGCAGAGGCTGAGGAAATTGCGAAATTTTGTTATTTCATCACCAATGTGAACAGCAGCATGACAGGACAGGACCTGCTGATTGACAATGGCGAACAGCTTAAATCCAATTTTATCTGGTGATACCCGGTGATATAAAATGCTGCCAGGTAGAATAAAAATGCTGGCCGGTTGTATAAAAAATGATATCCGGTGATATAAAAAGTGTTCACAGAAAACTTTCACGGTAGAAACCCACGGTTGAAACTTATGGCTGGAACTCACGGAAAACGCTCAAGAACAGAGCAGAGATATGCTTTGTCCCTGAGCGTTTTTATTCGACGCTTTTTTATTGGCCGGGTTTGATTGTGCCCCGGGGCAGTACGGGACGACTCAAGAAGGACAGGTTACCTTTGCGGGGACGGGATAGAAATGAGCGGCATAATCGGAAAGTGTTCCGACTTTGATGCTTTTTTATAGATAAAAAAGGCGGCAATACATGTATAATAAAAGGGAGACATTGTCATTCAGATGATTTTCCTCAACACAGGAGGCGGTTATGGAAGCGAACGTCATAAGAGGACACCTTGAAGTGCATGATGAAAAGGGATCCTACAGGATTCCTGTCGGCAGACGCAGCAGGAAGTGTCTTATGATCCTTGATCAGAAAGAGGGCGAGTATGTCCGGAGTCTGGAAATTGACCTTTTTACAGGCTTCGTCTACTACTGTGTGGATAATGCGACCAGCGGAGGCTTGTCGTACTATTACGATATGTCCAGCAAGAAAGTGAGCAGATTTTTTGTTCACCGCTACCTGCGCCTTGCCAGAAATCACGGCTTTACTGCCACCCCGGAGGAATATGAGGTCTTTGAGAGCCTGCCCTGTGCGGACTGGGTAAATCAGGTGGAAAAGCTTCCCGGCTGGAAGGAAGCGATCGAAAACCGTGTGCAGGGACTTCTGCTTCCGTGGACCGATGTCGTCCGGATTCCTGCAGGGCATGCGGAGGCTGGTGAAGATGAAGCGGCATCCCCAATGGACGAAGGGGGAGCGGACAGTCTGCAGAATATTCTGTCCGGGATCGCTTCTGTTTCATTTTTCCGCGCACCTTCTGCCTATCCTGCGAAAGAAAAGGAATATCAGTATCTGTTTAGAAAAACAGAGAAGGCGACGCTGATCCTGTACAGGGATGAAGTCATTGGAAATGCTTTTTTCGGCGAAGACGTGGAGTTTGAGAGAATCCTCTCTGAAACTGAGAATAAATGGCTGGGAGAAATGTCTGCCTCAATGGCATCCGGGGAAAAGGATGTTCCTGCGTCGGCTGCGGCGGCTATGGCTGAGGCAGACCGGATTCTGACACAGGAGGTTAAGGCAAGACTATTCCCGCAGGGGCAGGAGATCGTTCTGAACAGAGCTGTCATTCGGTATACAGATGGCAGCAGCGTTGAGATCTCCCCGGATATGACTGAGCGGATCAGCCATGCCGATACTCTGCATACAGCGATTCACGGACTTCTGCGCCGGTCAATTGAACTCAGCTGAGCGTGATCGATTTTTAGTAATCGTGTTGAGCTGAGAACAGTTGGCTGGTTATAGTACAGACCCACCTGAAACTCGACGTGTGTACGCCGAAGCGTACAAAAACCGGAGTTTTACGGCGTTCGACGCACGCGAAGCGTATTGGAATCGTCGAACGCGACGTTACATGTACACGCCCTCGAGAGGGCGTGTACTGTAACGTTGGCTGATACGCAAACCGAAAACTGGCATAGGGGTTATTGCCCTGGTCAGCAAGTGTGTATTATTATAGAAAACATCTTCGAAAAATCACACTTCTTTAATATTTGAAGATTAAAATAAATGAATACAGACACTATTTTGCAACGGAAAAACAGTAAGGGAGGAAACAATAAGGCCATGATTAAACGGGGAGTACGTTTTTTTGTCCGAAAGGGAAGAAGGATCACAGCGGTTCTTCTGGCGTTTGTCTGTGCTGCGGCTCTGGCAGTTTCGCCTGTGCAGGCAGATACGCACAGAGAATTTGAATACGATATCGACACTCCTTGGACAAATGACGATGTGCAGGAGATGCTGGATTATGCAACCTACTGGGTAGGAAAGATTGATTATGCTTCCGCACAGAACAATACGGACCCCCACCATCAGAGTCATGAGGAACTCTATGACGGAGGAAAGACAGACTGCAGCTGGTTTGTCTACCATGTACTTTTCCGGTTCGGCCTTCTGAATCATTTCGTGCATTCTTATGAATGGGGAAACAGCCCCGGTGAATATCCGGGCGGCCACAATATCGGCAGAGACCTCAGCAATGCGGTACCCGGAGATATCCTGTGCACAGGTGAAGGAACAAAGTCTCAGAACAGCCATGTGCTGATCTATCTGGGCGGCGACAAGGTCGTACATTGTGCGGCAGGCCACGGTGTGATCATCTCCGATGCACCCAATCATCCCCGTCAGATCGTACATTTTTCCTGTATTCCGACTCATCAGACTGATAAGGCAGTAGATACACAATAATTCATCGGCTTTTTTGCTTTTGAACAAAAGACCATTTTGGCAAATATTACTGCAGGAATCCCCGGCCGGCAGCCGGGGAAGGGGATACAAATAATAATGAGTTGTTTGACAGGGGAACATGAATGAGTGGATTTGATATAGAAAAAGATACTGCAATTACGGATAAGACGATTGTAAACAGCTTGTCTGAAAGTGCAGAGACAGAAACTTCGGACGCAGAGTCCAAAGGCACAGAGACAGATGCGGAGGGTGCAGAGTCCGGAACTTCAGAGACAGAAAAAGCCGCAGGGACAGTGGAAGAGGACAAAGAGTCCGAAAGCGCAGAGGCAGAAACTTCGGGCAAAGCTCCGGTAGAAAAAAAGGAGATCGCGGATTCAAAACCTGCCGCGAAAAACAAAAAGAAAAAGAAAAGGTTTATCATTCTTTTAGCGGCGGCAGGAATTATCGCTGCCCTTCTGATCGCATATTTCAATTTTTCCGGCTGGGTGCAGCTGCCCTGGATGGATGAACGCTGTTTCCTGGAGCACGGAATTCCGGCAAATCAGTCCTGGGTCCAGGATGGAGATGATTATTATTATACGGATGAAAAAGGCAGGATGGTCACTGACCTTCAGGCAATCGACGGCGATTACTATTACTTTGATCCTGAAACCGGCACCATGCAGACCGGCTGGATCACTCTTGAAGAGAATAAGACCATGTATTTTCAGCCCGGGATCGGCAAAGCCATGAAAGGGTGGGCAGTCATCGATGGGAAAATGTATCGCTTCACTGATGAAGGCGTCATGCTGAGGGGCTGGATCAATGTAAACAACAATATGTACTTTATGGACGATAACGGCGTTATGCAGACCGGCTGGCTGACGATTGACGGTGAGACCTACTATCTGGCTGAAAACGGCATTATGCAGACCGGCTGGGTGACGATCGGCGATGATACGTATCTGATGGATGAAGAAGGCCATAAATGTACCGGCAAGCAGATAGTTGACGGGAAAGAATATTTTTTTGATAACGACGGCGTAATGCGAACCGGCTGGAGTGTGTCGAACGGCAAAAGATATTACTATGGGAGCGACGGCACTATGCAGACCGGACTGATTACCGTGAACGGGGAGGATTTTTACCTCGGTGAAGACGGAGCAGTCGATCCCGGCTGGCATAAAAGGGATGACGAAAGCTCTTTTTATGTCTGTACCGACGGATTTGTACTGGATCCTCAGGACGGAACAGGCGATTACGGCCGTCTGATCGTACGCAGTGTAGGAATTGATGTTTTTCTCTATGCGGGAAATTCCCGTGACGATTACCAGCCGATCGTAGATGCCGAGAACAGTGCGGTTGTCGTTCAGGAGCGCAGAGACCTGCAGCCTGTAATCGCAGACCGCAGAAGCCAGGGATTTAATCTTTCGGGCATTACTACAGGCAGCTCCGCTTACGTCGTATATGCTGACGGTTCGGTACAGGAATTTGAATGCGTCCGTACTACTACTGCCAGTAATCAGGGCAGCGATGTTGTGGACGGAATCAATATTTCTGTATGGAAGCAGAATTCAGGCGGACTGGGCGCCTACGCCAGTGCCGGAACAAAAAATCCGGAAGAAGTGATCGCTGTATTCTGGGAACCTGTGCAGACCAAGGATGAGTCTTCGTCCGGGGATACTGAAAACGCCGAAAATGCCGGAAACGGCGGACAAGATGAGTCTTCGGGAGAAGGAGAAGGCGGAGAGGACGAAGAAGGGGCAGAAGCACAGGAATAGCATGCCGCAGCCCGGAATCACCAATCCTGAATAACTCAATCCGGGCTGACCAATCCTGAATACCTGAATAACTCAATCCGGGCCAGCCAATCCTGTATAACCCATTCCGGGATCACAAATGATTGATTACATAAGATGAACCAAAAACTCATATGATGAAAAAATGATGATAAAAAACAGTCCCGCTGCAGAGCATCCGAAGTGGTGCGCCGCAGCGGGACTGTTTGATTATGCAGGATTCTTATTTCAGATGCCGAGCTCTTTCTTCAGAGCAGCGATCATCTCCTGATACTCCTCGTCTTTCAGGAATACAGGATCGGGATTGGTGATTGCGAAGCTGCCGCCGAACTCAAAACCGCCCTCATACTTGGGAACGATGTGGAAGTGGAGATGGGGGTTCGAATCGCCGAAAGAACCGAGATTGATCTTGGTGCAGCCCCAGAGCTTCTTGACAGCGCCGGATGCAGCAGCCAGATCTGCACAGTAATCATTTCTCTCCTGCTCGGTGCACTCACAGAGCTCTTTTTTGTGAGCCTTCAGAGCCAGTGCGCAGCGGCCCTTGTGTGCCTGATCCTTGAACAGATAAAGAACGCCTGCCTTCATCTCGCCGACTTTGAACATAATAGCTTCACGGCCTTCGTGGTGCTCATCACAGTAGAAACAACCCATAGTATAACCCTCCTGTTTTTCTTTCACGGATCGCATTCTTGGCTGCAATCCCGATAGTGGTTTCTTTACATAGTATTATAGTACAGACGCCAATTAATTACTATCTGAAATGTTGACATACCTTGATAAAAAAGCGGCGTAAACATTGTGTAAACACCTTGCAAACACTTTCAATATTGCTTGACAGTGATTATCAATGGTGTATAATTCATGTAAGTGAATGCGATTCACTTTTAGAAAGACTTTCATAGCGTTGCAGAAACAATAATCCTGCATGGAGGTGCGACATGACAATAAGCGAGAGGATATTTGAAAGACTGACTCAGATGCATATGACGCAGAAACAGTTTTCTGAAGAGACAGGAATCCTTCAGAGTACGATCAGTGAGTGGAAAAAGAAGAAGACAAATCCTACATCCGAGAAAATCATGGTGATCTGCAATGTTCTGGATGTTACTCCCGAGTGGCTTTTGTCCGGTATTGAAAAGAACGGTTCCCGTAAAAGTCGTGCAGACTGGTATGTGGTAGGAAAGAAGACTGAACTGGGGCATCTGATCAATGCCTACAATAATATGGGCAAGGACCGCAGAAACAGGCTTATGGGCTATGTAGAAGCGATTGAATCCATGGAAGAGTGAAAAATCTTGTCCATACAAGATTTTTCGCTCCGGATGTTTGTGCCGGAGCACAAACATCCCCTGATGTCAACAGAAATCGTCTTCACGAATTTCCCGTTGACGATGCCTGCGCACAAGGTGGTCCGGCATGCTGTGGGAGAGTGAAAAAAACGCTCGATAGCGTATAAGCAATAATGAGCCATGCACAGCTTTTCCTGAAAATTGTCAAAATATTCTTCATTGGAAGATATGTGCATGAATTTTCGGACATATTTGCCAAATATTTGATGATATCCATAAAAAGCTTTGTTAGTATTGACTATTTTGGGACCGGATAGGATAATGGTTTCAGGCAGTGTTGCCGGTAACATTACGGCTGTTTTTCAATAGATCACGTGAAAGGAGATATGTATGAAATACAAATGCACGATTTGCGGTCATGTTTATGATGAGGAAAAAGAAGGCGTAAAGTTTGCGGATCTTCCCGCGGATTGGAAATGTCCTATCTGCAAGCAGCCCAAGTCCAAATTCGAGCCCGTTGATGAGGGAGCTGAGCTTTCATGGGCTTCCGAGCACAAGATCGGCATCGCATCTGACCTGAGTGATGAGATGAAAGATTTCCTGCGCGCTGAGTTTGCAGGCGAGTGCTCTGAAGTCGGCATGTATCTGGCTATGTCCAGAGCTGCTATCCGCGAGGGCTATCCGGAAGTCGGCGCTTTCTATCGTCAGGCCGCTTTTGAGGAAGCCGATCACGCTTCCCGTTATGCTGAGATGCTGGGCGAGGTCGTCTCTGCTTCCACAAAGGAGAACCTTGAAGCTCGCGTAGCAGCTGAGAACGGCGCATGCGCAGGCAAGACTGCATTTGCCAAGAAATGCAAAGAGATGGGTCTTGATGCTCTTCATGACAGCATCCACGAGATGGCTCGTGACGAAGCACGCCACGGCCAGGGATTCAAGGGCCTTCTGGACAGATATTTCAAATAATCAATCAGTGATCAGTCAATAAAGATTGATTGGCATTTTTTATAAGCTGCAGGAAAATGGCTGGCCCGATGAGCCGCTTTTTCCGGGCGGAAAGTGTTATTATAATATCTGAGGCATTAGGAGTGGGGGTGACCTCACTCCTTTTTTTGACGGAAACAGCCCTTTTCCGGAGAACAGGGTATTGCGCCGACAGATAGATTTGTCGGATAATACAGTACAGAATTGTTATGTCGAATTGTTATATCGAATTGTTATGCCGAATTGTTATGCCGAATTGTTATGCCGGGATGATCTGCCTGGAAGAAGAACAGATCATCGCTTTATGAGACAACACCGGGTGAAAGAGCAGATTGTCGTATTGCCGGAGAGCAGGCACCGGGAGAAAGAGCAGATGATCGCATTACGGAAGAGAAGGTGGAAATATGGCAAATATGTTGGACTATCTGGACTGGAGGGGGGATATCCCTTTTTCCGCTGATCCTTTTAATGAAGTGGACAGCCTGGTCCTCTCGGAAGCAGCCTATGTAGACTTTGAAGGGCTTGTACCGGGACCCGATGAAGAAGTACCTGAGGATTTTCCGCGGAGAGCGGGCATGCCCGTGGTCCGCGTCACGGATGTTGTGAGGCAGTATTGGAAACTTCATACGAAAGAAGAAATAGAGAGAAGCCTCACGCTTTACAAGCTGGCACCTTATGTACTGGATAAGCTGTGCAGCGGAGAGCGTTTCGGCAATATGATGGTCGGAGGTTATGTCAATCAGATTTCTCCGGAAAGAAACGAGCAGATGTCCGCAGTTACTTTTTATCTGTCTGACGGGTCGGCCTTTACGGCTTTCAGAGGAACAGATGATACTCTGACCGGCTGGAAGGAAGACTTCACCTTCAGCTTTATGAAAGAGACGGAAGGACAAAGAAGCGCTGCGGAGTACCTCAACAGAGTTTTCGGTTCCCGTGATCGTTCCTGCCCTGAAGACACTTCTGCTGCAGCGGAAGTGTCAGAAGCAGCCCGGGAGGAGGAGCCCTGCCCCGTCCGTGTCGGAGGCCATTCCAAGGGCGGTAATTTTGCTGTATTTGCGGCGGCTTTCTGTGATCAGGCCGTCAAGGACAAGATTGAGCGTGTCTATACCAATGACGGACCGGGCTTTTTGGAGGAAATCACGGAATCGAAGGAGTATCTGGATATTCTTCCCAGGGTAAACAGTGTCATTCCGGAGGAAT
This sequence comes from uncultured Lachnospiraceae bacterium, assembly GCA_900318375.1. Classification (GTDB taxonomy): domain Bacteria; phylum Bacillota; class Clostridia; order Lachnospirales; family Lachnospiraceae; genus CAG-791. The sequence continues at coordinate 3,371 of ONKG01000090.1, read as the reverse complement.
CTCTGTTCGGGGTTCTGCTGCACTGCAGATATTACCATAAACTGGTCAAAAGCAGTGCAAAAGGCATCTGGCAGCATGATGCCATGAGCTGGCAGATCATGCGCAACCATTTTGTACAAGCGGATGATATGTCTGAGGGGAGCCTTCTGATGAAGCGCGCCATAGAGGAATGGGTCTATGGGATGACTCTGGAAGAGCGAAAAGATGCTGTGGAAAGTGTTTTCAATCTTCTGGAGGATACAGGGATGGAAAACGTTTCGGAAATAGCAGCCGAACAGTTCCGCAGTATTCCTGAACTGCTGCATGCCTACAGGCATCTGGACGCTGAAGAAAAGCACAAGCTTCATGAGACACTGGGAAGCCTTTTCAGGAGCGGAGCCAGTTTTATTTCCGGAGAAATCCAGGAAAGAATCGGATTACGAAAGGGCTAGGTCCGTTTTTTAGACAGATTAGACGATCGGGCAGAAGACAGATAAAGACAGCAATACGGAATAATACGTAACAATAAGGAATATTAAGGGGACGGAACATGATACTCGAAAAAGAAACGGTTCAACGGCATCTCGACACAGTGTGGAAAGGATGGAAAATTGCCGGAATTCTTGGACACGGAACCTACGGGTCAGTGTACGAAATATACCGGAATGATCTGGAGAACGAAAAGATCGGCAAAACAATGACGAGTGCTCTGAAAGTACTCTATATGGAATCCATGGAATCATCAGGGACGGACAGTGGGCTGAGGATGAAAAGACAATCGAGTCTGAACACCCGGCCGGGAGATCATTTATACCTCAATGAAGTCTCGAATACCATGCTCGATGATTTCGTCAATAGTGTCAGTGCAGAGATTCGCACGATGGTAAGTCTCAAAGGACACCCGAATGTGGTCTCCATTGAAGATTATCATGTGAGCAGAGATGATCATTCCTGCCTGATCATGATCCGGATGGAAAAACTGAACTGCCTGTCAAAGGCAATCCGGGAAGGCGTGCAGGCAATGAGCGGTGAGAATGTCATCCGTCTGGGAATCGATATCTGCAGGGCGCTGGAATCCTGTGAACGCCAGAACATCATCCACAGAGATATTAAACCGAGCAATCTGTTTTTCGGCGAGAAGACCGGCTTCAAACTCGGTGATTTCGGTATATCCAGAACCATGGAGCATGTGTATATGAGTGCCTCCATGAGCGGCGCAGGAACACCGCAGTACATGGCGCCGGAAGTCTATACAGGCAGGGCATATAATAATAAAGCGGATATCTATTCTCTGGGAATAGTATTATACCAGCTGATGAATGATTCATTTCTGCCTTTTCTCAGAGAGTATCAGGAAAATCCGGGTTCAGGTACGCGCAGGGAAATCTGGATGCGGCGTATGAGGGGAGAAAAACTGCCGGCTCCGGTCAGGGCAGATCCCCGGCTGGCTTCTGTTATACTAAGGGCATGTTCATATCAGCCTGAAGAGCGTTTCAATACTGCCGGGGAGTTTAGGGAAGCTCTGGAAAGCTGCCTTGGGGCATGGAATCCAGCCGCAGGAACCGCAAAAACAGCAGCCCCTGTTTCGACATCTCGCAAAGCTGAAAAACAGGACAAGGTGACGCAATGGATCAAAATTGCAATCGCGATCCTGACTGTGGCACTGTTTTTTACCATAGGTCTTTTTCTGGGAGGGAGATTTGGAAAAAAGACTGCAGACAGCTCTGAAAAGCCCATTACCGAAGAGGTGACCGCAGGTACAGGAGAGACGGGTTCACCTGCAGTAAATGCAGATACAGGAGAGGCGGGTTCAACATCTGAAAGTGCGAATGCAGGAGGGACTGCTGCCTCTGCAGTGACTGCAGGTACAGGGGGGACGGGTTCGCCTTCAATAATTGCCGGTGCGGGAGAGACGGGTTCGCCTGAAGTGGATACAGGAACAACAGGTACAACTTCGAACACTACAGCAGAAGGACCATATGATCCCAATGAAGAGCTGACATTCGCAGATCCGGCTCTGGAAAAAGCAATCCGGGCCAGCCTCGGGCTCGCGGACGATGAGCCCATCACAAGAAGAATTGCTCTTAGAACAAAAAAGCTAATGCTCGGAGGCGGCGGGAAAGAGGACAGCGATAAGATTTCCGACCTTACAGGCCTGTCTGCTTTCGCAAATCTCGAAGAACTGGACATGCCGACCAACAACATTTCAAATATTGATGAACTGGCGGAATTGGGAAAATTGCAAAAACTCATGCTTGAAAAAAACAAGATCAGTGATCTGACTCCTTTGAGCAATCTTTCCAGCCTGCGGAGTCTGGAAATTGCCCACAATCAAATTGAGGATCTATCTCCGATCTATACATTGGACAGACTCGAATTGCTGGATGTTATCCATAATAAAATCGACAGCATAAAGGGAATCGGCAGTATGAGAAAACTCCATACTCTCCGAATGGGAAGAAATCAGATTACGGATATCACACCTGTCGGGGAACTGCAGGATTTAACTGATCTGAGTTTCGGACAGAACCAGGTGGAAGATATCAGTATACTGTACGAACTTCCCATGTTGAAGGTCCTGACATTTAACAATAATCAAGTCCGGGATATCAGCCCTGTACTGTATATGGAAGAGCTGTTTTGGCTGGAGGTGAAGGGGAATCCAATTGAAGATGAGTCTGTTTTTGACAACCTGCCGGAGAGCATTACTCATCTTGAAAAATGACAATTCTCTGGAAAATGATAATTGGTCTGGAAAAAATGACAATTGCCCTGGAAAGATGACAATTGGCCTTGTAAAAATGACAAATGCGGAGACACTTACAGATGCTAAGGAAGTGAAAGGATCGGAAAAGAGAAAAAGACTCGCTGATTTATTGAAAAATCAGAAAAAAGACCTATTCTTCACAAGGTGTGCGCAAATAAAAAAACCTGAAAAAAGTGCTTGCAAAGGCCATTTTCCTGTGGTAGTATCTATTTCGCTGCTGAAAAAGAGCAGTACAACAACAGATGATTTGACTTGGATTCACAGCTGAAGTTCACTATATGAACTGGTAATGAATCGAAAGAAATTGAAAAAAGTTGTTGACAAGCATCTATATACAGAGGTATAATAGATGCACTCTCATTCTGAAAAAGGGTGAGAGAAAACACGAAGACCTGCCCTGCAGGCTTTGGAAAACATTTCCAATCTTATATGAGAACAAGACAGAAATGCAACCCTGAATATATTCCTTATATTTAGAAGGTCACTTGTGACCAGCGGTCTTACTTAATGGACCGCGCCGGAAAATCGGCAAAATTGAGGAAATTCAGAGGACATTGAATTGTAAGAATGATTTGAGCGATCGAAAGATCAGCATCAATTCTTCGAACAACCCAATTCAGTAAAA
>ONKG01000088.1 GCA_900318375.1 uncultured Lachnospiraceae bacterium | reverse complement strand
TCCCATGGCAAATACCTTCCATCTGAAGATTGTCACGGTGGACGGTCTCGCTTTTGAAGGGGACGTACAGCGTCTGATGTTTCGTTCCACGCACGGCGACCTCGCCATCCTTGCGCGGCACATCAACTATTGTACGGCTGTCGGAATGGGAACCGCCCATGTCGTTCTGGAGGACGGATCGGAACGCACCGCAGCCTGTATCGGGGGCATGTGCTCTATGATGGACAACGAATGCCACCTGCTCCCCACGACCTGGGAGTGGAGCGAAGACATCGATGTCGAACGCGCAGAGGCTGCCAAAGCCCGTGCCGAGGCTAAACTCCGCGAAGAGAAGCTCTCCAAGGAAACGAGACTCCTCACCGAGTCCAAACTCTACCGCGCACTGGTCCGTATCGGCAGTGCCAGACACTAACAGAGTAGAGGCGGCCCTGCCGTCCTCTGCCCGTGTCCGCCGTAAGACGGAAAAATATCATTACACGGGCTGTGTCATAATAATAAAGGGTCAGAGGGAACATATCCCTCCGGCCCTTTTCTTCTGGTCTCTATTCATTTGCCGCCTGGTCTTCCCGGTTTCTTTTAATCGCATTCCAATTCGCTATGCGCGGGCTTTTTTTCCTTCAACCCGGGTTCCGGGCGGGTCTGTTGTACTCTTGCACCATATACAGGATGAAAGCTGTATGGCGGTCATCAGGCGAGGAAACGGCTGTTTACCCAACCGCTCTTATCGAGTCTTTCGGAGTAGACCCATGTATACCATGTGAGGCCGGGGCCGTCAAAATCATGGTCCGCATCTGCGGAATTGCCGATGATCTGGACACGATCGCCGTTGTAAAGCTGACCGATCTCATTGCTGGGATCATACTTGTAATCGCTCCTGAGTGCCAGCCAGCCGCTTGTCAGACCGGTTACTGTTGTCCAGGGGCCGTCGGGATCCAGACCGCAGAATCCATCGACACCGCCTGCTACCTGATTCAGTTCCTGCTCGTTCATCTTTCTGATATCGTCAGTCATTTCTTTTTTTCTCCTTATCTGTTCTAAGTGTCCGCATTTGAGCGGGTTGTTTTTTATTTGATGATGTAAGTATATCGCACAGACTGTCACAGAAGTGTCACATGCAGAGTGAGCACTCCAAGGTCGAGCACTCCAGTTTGAGCGGACAGCCAACAATTGTGATATAATGGGGGCGTCCGTCCAGACTTAAGGGAAAAGCGCGTGAGCGTGAGAATATTCCAATTTAAAGCAGGAGAGTAAGCATATGATTGATCAACAGGAAAAGAAGGTCGAATATCTGGAACTGATCTATGACCTGATCTTTGTATACCTTATCGGCAGAAATAATTCGCTGCTGCATTATATTGAAAACGGATTTGTTTCTGCCGGCACCTTTCTGACTTATGTGCTGTGCTCTCTTGCCATCATTCAGATCTGGAATTTCAGCACATTTTACATCAATCTTTACGGCAGAAACGGAAAACGGGACCATATCTTTCTGTTTATTAATATGTATCTGCTCTATCATATGGCAGACGGAATCAGCAGCGGCTGGAGGGTTTCTGTCGATCAGTTCTGCATCGCCTGGTTTCTGATTCTCGTCAATATAGGTGTCCAGCACCTGATCGAAATGCGTAACCACCCGGCGGAACCCTGGATACTGGAGCAGATCAAGCGAAAAGCGCTTATCATTTTCGGGGAGGCATCCCTGATTTTGGTACATATGCTGGTATACCATCTTTTCGGAATCTCCATTGCCTATGTGCCGATTCTGTTCGGCCTGGCTGCGACCCTGCTTTCCCACGATGTGAATTCTCTGATGCCTGTAGATTTCAGCCATCTTACCGAGCGGGCCATGCTGTACGTTGTCTTTACCTTCGGCGAGATGATCATTTCCATTACCGGTTATTTTGAAGACAGGATTTCCCTGAACACTTTATATTTTTCCGGAATGGCTTTCCTGATCGTAGGGGGTCTCTTTCTGAGCTATGAAGTTTTTTATGACAGGATTGTGGACAGGGATATTACCACGAATGGGACGGGATATATGATGATCCATGTCTTTTTGATCTTTGCGTTGAACAACATCTCTGTCGCTCTGGAATTCATGCGCAAGGAAGAAGTGGCCATCCTTCCAAAGACTTTGTTTATCACAGCTTCCTTTATCCTTTACTTTGTTTTTCTGTTCCTTGCGGACATCTACGCAAAAAAACAATGCGCCTGCAACCTGAAGTATCACGAGTTCATAGGCGTGCTTGGCTTGAGCTTCCTCATTCTGATGATCGTCTTGAGGGAACAGATGGTTCTGAATATTGCCATCAGCGTCGTGTACATTTTCGCGATTTTCCTGGTCATCTATCGTAAGGGAAAGTCGGTCTCAGTCGGCGCCGACTCTGAAGCTTCCTGACGACGCTTTTTACGGTTTTTACTTCGGCAGACAAAAAGACTCCCTTCCCGCCAGCGGAGAATGTTGATTTCTCCAGCCTGTCCGGAAGGGAGTTTTGTTTTCATATTCAGTTGTCAGGCGGTCATCAGGCGAGGAAACGGCTGTTTACCCAACCGCTCTTATCGAGCCTTTCGGAGTAGACCCATGTATACCATGTGAGGCCGGGGCCGTCAAAATCGTGGTCCGCATCTGCGGAATTGCCGATGATCTGGACGCGGTCGCCATTGTAAAGCTGGCCGATCTCATTGCTGGCATCATACTTGTAATCGCTCCTGAGTGCCAGCCAGCCGCTTGTCAGACCGGTTACTGTTGTCCAGGGTCCGTCGGGATCCAGACCGCAGAATCCATCGATACCGCCTGCTACCTGATTCAGTTCCTGCTCGTTCATCTTTCTGATATCGTTAGTCATTTCTTTTTTTCTCCTTATCTGTTTTTTTGTTTCCGCATTTGAGCGGGTTGTTTTTTATTTGATGATGTAAGTATATCGCACAGACTGTCACAGAAGTGTCACATGCATCGAAAGCTGACATAATTCATGCGGAAATGTAAAGTCTGGTTGGTGGACATAAGATTGGCCTGCCTTTATGATGATGTTAATTATTATTGCAAAGGTGGGAAAAATATGAGAAAACATTACCTGGATAATATCAGATGGGCTGTGGTGGTGATCGTGGTATTCTACCATGTGCTCTACATGTACAATGCAGAAGGAATCCCGGGGGTTGTCGGCAGGATCACAGATTTGGAAGTGCAGTATTACGATGTTTTTCAGTATATCGTCTACCCCTGGTTTATGATGCTGCTCTTTATGGTCTCCGGTATCAGTGCAAGGTTTGATCTGGAAAAACACACGGAGCGCGAATTCATCCGAAGAAGAACGAGGAAGTTTCTGGTCCCGTCTACAATCGGGCTCTTTGCCTTTCAGTTTTTGCAGGGATATGTCAATGTTTCCCTGGGCGGGCTCTTTGAAAGAGAACCGGATCTGCCCTTTTTGGTCAAAGCCCTGATCAGTGTCATGAGCGGGATAGGGGTGCTCTGGTATATTCAGCTGCTGTGGGTCTTTTCGCTGCTGTTGGTCCTGGTGCGCAGGGCGGAGAAGGGCCGGCTGCTGAAATGCGGCGGGAGAACGAATCCGGCGGTTTTTATTGCTCTTGCACTACCGGTTTATGGTGCCGCGCAGATTCTTAATACACCTATTATCGTTGTCTACAGGTTCGGACTGTATTTCTTTGTGTTTCTGCTGGGGTACTTTGTGCTTTCCTTTGAGGAAGCGATCGCAGTCCTTAAAAGATGGTTTGCCCTGTTTGCAGGAATTGCTGTCCTGCTTGGAATCGCTTTCTGCGTGCGGTATTTCGGGGAACTTTATGCGGATGCTCCGATCAACAGATCCGCTCTGTTTGTGAGTTACGGCTATTTTACCTGCCTTGCAATTCTGGGAGGCGCGGCAAAATACGGAGACATCAGCAATCGCTTTACACAGTGGATGCACAAAAGGAGTTTCGGCCTGTATGTATTCCACTATCTGGGAATTTCTGCCGTGGGACTGCTGATCGGCAGGCAGGGCCTTCTGCCCGCGCCGGCGGTTTATGCCCTGAGTCTCCTGGCAGGTTTCGCGGGGGCATATCTTTTAAACGGAATCATATCCCGCATCCCCGGTTACAGATGGGCGGTGCTTGGAATCCGGATTGAACAATAGTGCCAATGCTTTTTTCACTCCTGATGTTTGCGGTCCGGCATGTTAGGAAAAAAGAGGAGAAGAGAAATGTTTAAGGATAATCTCATACAAATACGGAAAATGAGGAAGATGACACAGGAAGATGTCGCGGAGAAGGTCGGCGTGACCAGACAGGCAGTAGCCAAGTGGGAATCGGGAGAGACAGTTCCGGATCTGGATAAATGCAGAATACTTGCGGAGGTCTTCGGCGTTTCGCTGGATGATCTGGCCAATTATGAGGCGGACCGGAATTTCGGGCTCGGCCTGCCGCCAAAGGGGAAGCATCTGTTCGGACTGGTGACGGTCGGAGATAAGGGGCAGATCGTGATTCCTGCAAAAGCCAGAAAGCTTTTTAACATTTCCGCCGGGGATCAGCTGGTTGTGCTGGGAGATGAAACCCAGGGATTGGCGATCATGAAGGCAGAGTATTTTCTGGCCATTGCCGATGCGGTCAGAAATATGGATGAGCGGGGAAAATAAAAAAAGCGGCAGCAGATCTGATAGATCTGCAGGAGTCAACAGGGGCGCTTTCGAATGAGCCATTCAAGTCATCGGAGATGTTTTTTTGATTATTTCATTCAGGATCGCTTCGTCGATACCGGCTCTGCGGCTTCCCGGCGGTGCTTTTTACGTTTTTTACTTTGGACGACAAAAAGACTCCCTTCCCGGCAGCGGAGAATGTTGATTTCTCCAGCCTGTCCGGAAGGGAGTCCTGTTTTCATATTCAGTTGCTGTCCGGCTTTTCCGCCTCTTTATGACCACGTTTTTTATGATAGCATTCTTTATCACCGTGCAATCTGGATCATCCCGCAAGATCGGCGAGTAAGTTTTGCATCGTATACCGGATGAAATCATATACAGGATGAAAACTGTATGGCGGTCAGCTGGTCATCAGGCGAGGAAACGGCTGTTTACCCATCCGCTCTTATCGAGCCTTTCGGAGTAGACCCATGTATACCATGTAAGGCCGGGGCCGTCAAAATCGTGGTCCGCATCTGCGGAATTGCCGATGATCTGGACACGGTCGCCGTTGTAGAGCTGTCCGATCTCATTGCTGGCATCATACCTGTAATCGCTCCTGAGTGCCAGCCAGCCGCTTGTCAGACCGGTTACGGTTGTCCAGGGTCCGTCGGGATCCAGACCGCAGAATCCGTCGATACCGCCTGCTACCTGATTCAGTTCCTGCTCGTTCATCTTTCTGATATCGTTAGTCATTTCTTTTTTCTCCTTATCTGATCTGAGTTTCCGCATTTGAGCGGGTTGTTTTTTATTTGATGATGTGAGTATATCGCACAGACTGTCACAGAAGTGTCACAATACATGATGCTGTGGAAATGCTGAGGAAATACGGAAAGGGTGCTGGGGAAATATTCCTGCCTGCGTTCCGAATTCAGAACCCGCGCATTTATTGACATCCGGGGAAGAGGGTGCTATTCTCTCAATAGGTTTTATTAGCACTTGGATGGAAGGAGTGCTAATCACCGCAATTATTCTATTATTAAAGAGAAAATTATTAAAGAGAAAATATATAGAAAGGCAGATTTCCACTGCCTGTCGAATAGCTCCTCAGGAGGCGTGCTATGGAATTACCGGATCGGAAAATGAGAATATTGAAGGCGATAGTACGGAACTATCTGGAGACGGGCGAGCCGGTCGGAAGCAGGACCATCTCCAAACTCACAGACCTCAAGCTTTCCAGCGCGACGATCCGCAATGAGATGGCGGATCTGGAGGAAATGGGGCTGATCACGCAGCCGCACACCTCTGCGGGCCGGATCCCGACAGATGCGGGTTACCGGCTCTACGTGGATGACATGCTGGCAGGCGAGAAGCAGGAGCTGAGAGAAGCGCGCAGCGAGCTGGTGGATATGAAGAATCTTCTCCTGCAGAAGCAGGACCGCCTGGAGAACATGCTGCAGAGTGTGGCCAGGACGCTGGCAGTCAGTACCAACTACGCCTCCATGATTTCTTCCCCGACGACCAGGAGCAGCAAGATCAAGTTCATCCAGCTCTCGCAGGTGGATCCCAACAACGTGCTGGCGGTCATAGTAATAGAAGGAAACCTGATCCGGAACAAGGTGATTCCGGTGGAGGAGGAGCTCTCTGCTGAAAACATGCTCAAGCTCAACATGCTCCTCAACACGAACCTCTGCGGACTGGCCGTGGAGGAGATCACCCTTGGCCTCATCGAGGGCATCAAGCGCAACGCCGGTATTCACACAGCTATCATTAATGACGTTATCGATGCTGCCGCGGAGATTGTCCGCAGCGAAGAGGAACTCAAGATCTATACCAGCGGCGCCAATAATATTTTCAAGTATCCTGAACTCGCCGACCACCAGCGGGCCAGCGAGATCATCAGCGATTTTGAGGAGAAGCAGGCCCTGAGCAGTATTGTTCAGGAGACCCTGGCAAGCGAGGGGCAGAATGGAATCCAGGTCTACATCGGTGAGGAAATGCCGGTGGCGCGCATGAGGGACTGCAGTGTGGTCACCGCGACCTATGAGCTGGGAGAAGGAATGAAGGGTACGATCGGTATCATCGGTCCCAAGCGAATGGACTATGACAAGGTCGTCGGTGTCATGCAGGAGATCATGAGCCAGCTGGACGCCCTCTACAAACCTTCGGGCAGCAAAGGTGCCGGGATTACTGCTGATTCCGAGGCTGCCGCAAAATCTGATCAGCCCTTTACAATCCCGGAGATCCGGATTCCGCAGATCAAGCGTATCGAGATCAAGGAAATATAAAGCGGAAGCGGGAAAAGGTGATGAATCATGAAAGCACAGAGGAAGGGAAAAGATTTCCTCTGTGCATTTTATTCTCTTTGTTTCTCTTTTTTCTTTGTTTCTTTTCATAGATTCTTTATAAATCTTTGTTGACATCCGCCCTTTAGGGTGCTATTCTCTCAAATGAAAGATGTTAGCACTCAAAACGAGTGAGTGCTAACAGAAGCAAAAAACGACAGAAAGGAAGCCGATATTTCATGGAAGAGAAGAAAGTGGAAGAGATTCTGCAGGATGAGGAGATTCCTGTGACAGAAGAGGCTTCAGGAGAAGGGGATGCCGTTCAGGCACAGGATGATCCTGAGACGGGAACAGCAGAATCCGATACAGAGGCCGATGAGGCCGGTGCTGAAGAAACACAAGAGGACGATCCTGAAGAGGGTTCGGATGAAGATAATACTGACAGCGGGAAGAAAGGCTTTTTCGGTAAGAGAAAAAAGGCGGACAAGGAAAAGGCTGCTCTGCAGGAAAAGGTTGCAGGCCTTGAGGACCGCGTGAAGCGTCAGATGGCGGAGTTTGAAAACTACCGCAAGCGCACCGAGAAGGAAAAACAGGCCATGTTCTCCATGGGCGAGCGCAATGTCATCGAGAAAATGCTCCCGATCGTGGATAATTTCGAGCGAGGTCTTGCGGCTATCCCGGCAGAAGAGAAGGAAGGCCCGGTGGCCAGCGGCATGGAAATGGTCTACCGTCAGCTGGTCAAGCAGCTCGAGGACCTCGGCGTCACCCCCATCGAGGCAGTCGGACAGGAATTCGACCCCTCCTTCCACAATGCAGTCATGCAGGTGGAGAGCGAGGAATACCCCTCCGGCACCGTCGCCCAGGAGTTCCAGAAGGGCTACAAATACCATGATGCCGTCATCCGCTACAGCATGGTGGGCGTCGTCCAGTAAATGAGTCACGAGGGACGGTTCTGATTGACTCATTTTGCGTCAGTGATCGCGGATGATCGATCGCAGATGAATGATCGAGGATGATCGATCGCGGATGATCGATCGCGGATAATCCTGATGCAGCCCGCCCTGAAATCTATCACGGCAGCGCCGTGTTGATTATATAAAAGGAAAAAGAAGGAAAAAGACAAACCGCTTCAGACAGTAAAAACAGAAAAAGCAAAAAACAACAGAAAAAGCAATTTGTCAGCAAACGTCTATTATCGATTATTTCGTAAAAATAAGGAGGAACATTATGAGCAAAATCATTGGTATCGATCTGGGAACCACAAACAGCTGCGTAGCAGTTATGGAGGGCGGCAAGCCCACAGTTATCGCGAACGCTGAAGGCGCAAGAACCACACCTTCCATCGTCGCCTTCACAAAAAACAATGAGCGTCTTGTCGGCGAGCCCGCAAAGCGTCAGGCTGTCACAAACGCAGACAATACTATCTCTTCCATCAAGAGAGATATGGGCACTGACCACGGCCGCACCATCAACGGCAAGAGATACAGCCCTCAGCAGATTTCCGCATTTATCCTTCAGAAGCTGAAAGCGGACGCTGAGAGCTACCTGGGCGAGAAGGTTGACAAGGCTGTCATCACTGTCCCCGCATATTTCAATGACGCACAGCGTCAGGCAACAAAGGACGCCGGCAAGATCGCAGGCCTCGAAGTCGAGCGTATCATCAACGAGCCCACCGCAGCTGCTCTGGCTTATGGCCTTGATAATGAAAAAGAGCAGAAGATCATGGTCTATGACCTGGGCGGCGGCACATTCGATGTATCCATCATCGATATCGGCGACGGCGTCATCGAAGTTCTGTCCACCAACGGCGACACACACCTTGGCGGCGATGATTTCGACCAGAAGATCATGGACTGGATGGTCCGTGAGTTCAAGGCAAAAGAAGGCGTTGACCTCTCCGGCGATAAGATGGCTATGCAGCGTCTGAAAGAGGCGGCTGAGAAGGCCAAGAAGGAGCTTTCCGCTTCCGCAACCACCAACATCAACCTGCCTTTCATCACTGCGACCGCAGAGGGCCCCAAGCACTTCGATATGGACCTCTCCCGCGCCAAATTTGAAGAGCTGATCAGCGACCTCGTTGAGAGGACCGCAATCCCCGTGCAGAATGCTATGCGCGACGCAGGCCTCAACAATTCCGATATCGGCAAGGTCCTGCTGGTCGGCGGTTCCACACCAGGGCGGCAAGCTCTCCGGCGACAAGGATGCAGGCACAGATATCCTTCTTCTGGATGTCACACCTCTGACCCTGTCCATCGAGACCATGGGCGGCATTGCGACTCCTCTGATCGAGCGCAATACCACGATCCCGACCAGAAAGAGCCAGGTCTTCTCCACTGCTGCAGACAATCAGCCCGCTGTTGACATCAACGTCCTGCAGGGCGAGCGTAAGTTCGCACGCGACAACAAGTCCCTGGGCCAGTTCCGTCTGGACGGCATCCCGCCCGCAATGCGCGGTGTTCCGCAGATCGAGGTTACTTTCGATATCGATGCCAACGGTATCGTCAATGTTTCCGCTAAGGATCTGGGAACCGGCAAGGAGCAGCACATCACCATCACCGCTGGCTCCAACATGTCCGACGAAGAGATCGAGAAGGCAGTCCAGGAAGCTGCACAGTATGAGGCAGAGGACCGCAAGCGCAAAGAGGCTGTCGAGGCCCGCAACGAGGCAGACTCCATCGTCTTCCAGACCGAGAAGGCCATGAAGGAAGCGGGCGACAAGATCGACGGCGCTGTCAAGGGCACTGTCGAAGCCGACATCGCAGACCTTAAGGCCATCCTTGAGCGCACCAAGGATCAGACCGATCTGAGCGATTCCGATATCGACGCGCTCAAGAGCGGCAAGGAAAAACTGATGAATGACGCCCAGCAGCTGTTCGCACAGATGTACCAGGGCGCTCAGGGCACGGCAGGCCCCGATATGGGCGGCGCAGCCGGCAACTATCAGGAGACCCAGAGCAATGCAGGCGATGACGACGTGGTAGACGGCGATTATCGCGAAGTATAAGAGGTATAAACAGAACCAACCGCTGCAGGCGGAAAACGTCTCGAAGCTGATGCAGGTGTGACTTGTAACGACTGGTCACTTGACGAGGGCGCTGCGGTATGGTATAAAAATCAATTGTCGCCTGAAAATTGAGGATCTCCGCCAAAAGGAGATTCACCCGGGAGATTTCAGCGGATACGAATGAAAAAACAGACGTACCCCGTCCGGCAGGAGGCAGATTTGAAATGATGAACACTGCCCAGGCTGCTAAGGCAGCCTGGGCTCAATCTGTGATTATAGAAAAATATTTCTTGACAGAATTTTTCTGTTTAAATTGATTTTAAATTGGTTTTAAATCGATAAAGAATGTAACCGTGTACGCACAGGGTCTGTGCTCAATACATTGGATTGGATAGATTATGGCTGAACAGAAAAGAGATTATTACGAGGTATTGGGTGTCAGCAAGACAGCCACCGAAGAAGAGATCAAAAAAGCTTACCGCGTCCTTGCCAAGAAGTATCATCCGGACATGCATCCCGATGATAAAGAGGCGGAGGCTAAATTTAAAGAAGCTTCCGAGGCTTATGCGGTTCTGAGCGACAGCGAGAAGCGGGCCAAGTATGACCAGTTCGGCCACGCGGCCTTCGACGGAACCGGCGGTTTCGGGGCCGGCGGCTTCGATTTTACAGGCGCGGATTTCTCGGATATTTTCGGCGATCTGTTCGGCGGCATGTTTGGCGGCGGAAGGACCAGAGGGACATCCAACGGTCCCATGAAGGGTGCCAATATACGTACAAGTGTCCGCATCACCTTCCTGGAGGCTGTTTTCGGTACAGAAAAAGAGCTGACACTCAATCTCAAGGATCCCTGCCCTACCTGTAACGGGACCGGCGCGAAGCCCGGAACATCTCCTCAGATGTGCCCTAAGTGCGGCGGCAAAGGCCAGGTTGTGTTTACACAGCAGTCCTTCTTCGGTACGGTCCGGAACGTGCAGACCTGTCCGGACTGCGGCGGAAGCGGCAAGATCATCAAAGACAAGTGCTCTGACTGCGGCGGCACAGGATATATTACCAGCCGCAAGACCATTAATGTCACGATTCCCGCGGGCATTGATAACGGCCAGAGCGTACGCATACGCGAAAAAGGCGAGCCCGGCATCAACGGAGGCCCCCGCGGCGACCTCCTGGTGGAAGTCATTGTTTCGCCTCACGAGACCTTTGAGCGTGAGGGAACAGACATCTTTTCCATGGTCAGCATTTCTTACGCGGTTGCAGCCCTGGGCGGCAGCATCATGATCGACACTGTCGACGGCAGGATCGTCTATGATGTCAAGGCCGGCACTCAGACCGGCACCCAGATCCGTTTCCGGGGAAAGGGAGTCCCGTCCCTGCGAAACAAGGATATCCGCGGCAATCACTATGTGACGCTTGTTGTGGATGTGCCGACTAAGCTCAGCAAGGAGGCCAAGGAAGCTCTGCGCAAGTTCGACGAACTTACCGGCGACTCTCTGACTGCGGTTGAGCGCGCCACCGGAAATGATGGCGACAATGATAAAAAGGAGCATAAAGAAAAGAAAAAACGTTTCTGGGAAAAGTGACCCGTGCATGCTCAGCAGAAGCCGGAAGCGGCAGAAAATGCTGTAAACGGTAAATGGCTCAAACGATAAATGCCCTATACGGCAAAAGCTGTATACGATAAAAGCCATATGCGATAAAAGGCATATGCGATAAAAGCTGTATACCTTAATATGAGATGTAGCCGGAAGGTTGTCAGGGGAATTGTCTCCTGACAACTTTTCGTGTAATTTCAAGTATGAATAAACAGCGAGTCAGGCGGCCGCAGATGCCGGTCCGGCCCGGGCATTTGCGGGTACTTGCCCATGGCCGCAAGTATACAAATCCTGACAGGAGAAAGGACTGCGCGATGAAATGGATGAGATTCAGGGTCCGCACAAAGACGGACGCGGAGGATATACTGATCAGCTTTATGGAGGATATCGGACTCTACGGCGCCCAGATCGAGGACAATGTACCTCTCACGGCGGCTGAAAAAGAGCAGATGTTTGTGGATATCCTGCCCGAGGGACCCGCTGACGACGGGACTGCTGTCCTGAATTTCTTCCTGGAGGAAACGGAGGACGGACACCTGCTCGTGGATGAGGAGGAGTGCACGCCCGAAGAAGTACGTGAGAAGATGCTGGCCAAAATTGAGGAGATCCGTGCCTTTACGGATCTGGGCGAAGGAACCGTGACCATCGATGAGACCGAGGATGTAGACTGGATCAATAACTGGAAGCAGTACTTCCACCAGTTCTGGATCGACGATATCCTTGTGATCCCGTCCTGGGAAAAACCTGAACCTGTCATGGAGGACGGGCATGAGAAGATACCGCGCCTGATCTTCCACATCGATCCCGGAACAGCCTTCGGGACCGGCATGCACGAGACGACGCAGCTGTGCATCCGGGAACTTCAAAAATATATCACTCCGGAGACTTTCCTTCTGGACGTCGGAACCGGAAGCGGTATTCTGGCACTGTTGGCTCTCAAACTCGGAGTCCGGGGTGCAGTCGGTACAGACCTGGACCCCTGTGCGATTCCCGCCATTGAGGATAACTGCAGGGCCAATGAGGTCGACCCGGCACTTTTTGAAGTCATGCTGGGCAATCTGATCGACGATCCCGCCGTGCAGGCAAAAGTCGGACAGGGGCGCTACGATGTCGTTCTCGCCAATATCCTGCCCGATGTCCTTGTGCCCCTCACCCCGCAGGCTGTCAAGTGTCTCAAGCCCGGCGGCATCTACATCACCTCCGGCATTCTCATTGAGCGAGCGCAGAGCGTAAAAGACGCAATGCTCCGGGAGGGACTTGAAATCGTCAGTGTCACAGAACAGGGCGAGTGGTGCTGCGTGGTCGGAAGAAAGGTCTGATGTAGTGCAAGACTCGCTTGCGAGCCTTGCACTCGACGCAGGCTGCCCATAAGGGCAGCATCTTCCCCCGCTGAGATAAACAGGGAGTGATCAAAATCTATGACGCAGATATTCGCAGATCTTTCCTCCATGCAGGACAGCATGCTCACTATATGCGGAGAGGATTACAATCATATAAAAAATGTCCTGCGGATGCATCCCGGCGAGAAGCTTACAGTCCGCGGCACCGACGGAAGCGGAGAAGAGTACGTCTTTGAAATCGTTTCTTTTTCCGACAATCAGGTCAACTGCCGTCTGCTGTCCGTAAAGGAGTCGGAGGTTGAACTTCCGGTGCGTGTGATGCTTTTTCAGGGACTTCCCAAAGCGGACAAGATGGATTTTATTGTCCAGAAGACAGTGGAAATGGGAGTCACGGAGATCGTTCCGGTCGAAATGCACCGCAGTATTGTGAAACTGGCAGGCGACAAACGCCGCAAGAGGGTGGAACGATGGCAGTCCATAGCCGAGGCGGCTGCAAAACAGAGCAGGCGAGCCATCATTCCGCAGGTCCATGAGATCATGACTTACAAGGAAGCCCTCAGGTTCGCGGCTTCTGCGGCTGACCCTGTCCTTGTGCCTTATGAAGTCATGGCTGAGCAGAGCAGCAGCGGGACGAGGACACTTCTCGAAGCATTAAAGCCCGGCCAGACGGCCGCTGTATTTGTCGGTCCTGAGGGCGGCTTCGAAGGATCCGAGGTTGACGCTGCCATCGGGAGCGGCGCAAAGACCATTTCTCTGGGCAGGCGCATCCTGCGAACCGAGACCGCAGCTATGGCTTTCCTTGCCTTTTTAATATACCGCTTTGAACTGGACTGATTATCCGGACCAATTGTCCTGACAATAATCCGGTCATCCGGACGAGTGATCCGGATAGTTTTTTTGACGGATCATCTATGCTTATTTTTTGTTAGAAACGAGTATCTATTTATGAATGAAAAAAGAGACATCTACCTCGATAATTCTGCGACGACCCGCTGTTTTCCGGAAGTCGCTGACCTGATGACCGGGCTTTTCCTGGAGGATTACGGAAACCCTTCCGCCATGCATCACCGGGGTGTCACCGCGGAGCGGCGGATCGCCGGAGCCAGGAAGATCCTTGCCGGTATTCTGAAAGTAAAGGAAAAAAACATCTGCTTTACTTCCTGCGGGACGGAGTCCGACAATCTCGCGATCATAGGCGGAGCCATGGCCATGCAGAGAAAAGGCAGACATCTGATCACTACTGTGATCGAACATCCTGCCGTCCTGGAGGCCATGAAATATCTCGAGGTCCAGGGCTTTGAGATTACCCGGCTCGGCGTTGACCGGGACGGACTGGTCTCCCCGGAAGAAGTGGCCGCGGCAGTACGTCCTGATACGATCCTTGTCTCTGTCATGCATACCAATAACATTATCGGCGCGGTAGAGCCTGTAGAAGAGATCGGCAAGGCCGTCAAAGCGGCAAATCCGGACACCCTTTTCCATGTCGATGCGGTCCAGGGCTTCGGAAAGGCACAGATTTTTCCCAGGCGAATGAATATCGATCTTCTGTCTGTCAGCGGCCATAAGATCCACGGCCCCAAGGGAACCGGTTTTCTGTACATAGCGGACGGTGTACGTCTCGTGCCGCTCATGCATGGGGGCGGACAGCAGGGGGGACTGCGTTCAGGCACGGAAAATGTCCCCGGCATAGCAGGCATGGCACTTGCCGCGCAGATGCTCTACAAAAACATTGATGCCGACCGGGAAAAATTATTTGCCATGAAAAACCGTCTGATCGAGCGCCTTGGTGCTGTTCCGGATATTGTTTTTAATGGAAGAACGGATGAAACCGCCGCGCCTCATATTTTAAGTGTGCGTGTGCGCGGTGTCCGCGCGGAGGTCCTGCTCCATGCGCTTGAGGACAAGGGAGTATTTGTGTCCGCCGGCAGCGCCTGTTCCTCAAATCATCCGCGTCCCTCGGAGACACTCAAGGCCATTGGAGTTCCTTCGGCGGAGATTGAAAATTCGGTCCGCATCAGCCTGTCCGTCATGAACACCATGGAAGACGTGGACGCTGCAGCTGACGCTGTCATCGAAGTAGTTCCGTTTTTGCGGAAATTTGGAGTCTTCTGTAGCTTGGGTGGGTGACTTCACTCCACCAAATAACAAATAACAATTGAAAAGCCATTGGCATTCCGCTATTGTGGTTGTTTGCGAAGA
>ONKG01000087.1 GCA_900318375.1 uncultured Lachnospiraceae bacterium | reverse complement strand
GGCAGATCCTTCGGATCGATGGAGTGGAGCTTCTGATGCGCCATCTCATGGATCATAGTCTTGATGGTCTGAACCTCGCTCATGCCTTCCTGCAGCGCGATCCTTTGCTCCACTGTGTGGTAGTAGCCCTTGGCACCGGAGGGGATCTGTTCAAAGCCAACAGGGACCGGGCAGGCCCGTTCCAGCGCCTCAAAGAACATCTCGTAGTTCGTGACATTGCCGGTCAGCTCATCTACGCCAATCGTAGGAAGAGGTTTTCCATCCGTCTGACTGACATCGAAGACGTTCACTACTTTGAAAGCAGGGACCATGATCTCTTTCAGTTCCTTGGCAGTGCTGCCGTCCGGATTCAGGATAGCCTGGCCGGTGACGGGATCAAGCCTGTCCACCTCCAGCTTTTTCTTATAAGGCGTCGGGGCGAGGATTCGGATCCCGGTCTCGCCCTTCTGGACCTGTCTGCCGAAATTCTTCTGCCAGGCAGTGTATCCGGCAACCAGAGTGGCGTCCGGCTTTTGCATGGCGATCAGAATTGTGTTGTTCAGGGAGTAGTCATGGAACTTGGAAAGCGTCTTCAGATAATTCTTGAATGCTTCACTTTCAAAGAGTGCCTGGATTCCGGCCTCCAGCTTATCTGTGATTTCCTTTACCTTATCGAACTGAGAAGGATAGGCTTTATCTGGTTTCTTTTCCGCCATGAGTTTTCTCCTTTCCTTGCCTGGACTCATGAGTCAGGGATCCTTTTAGATCCTGCAGCTGTTTCAAAACCGAAGCCTGGACAGCTTCAGCTTTTTCTGCAACTTCAACAAAGGAAACTTCAAAGCGGTTTCTTCGGATCATGCCATGCATCTCAAGAATCTGTTCACGAGCCTGCTTCATGGTGAGTTCCGGAGCATCCAGCTGACCTCCATCTTTAAGCTCAAACCCTTCACTGTAGATGGTGTAATCAAAGCCGGAATCCGTCCGCTGGAGGGCCAGATACTCTCTGTGTCCGAGCTGCCAGGCGGCTTGTTCTGCTGTGATTTCCGGTTCAGGACGAACCGATCCGTTCTGTGCTTCCAGATGCTCAGCAAACTCACAGATATGAAAAACGGAATTGCCGACCACCGTGTGATAGTCATCCAGATACTTGCATCGTGCAGTGAACTTCCGGTCCGGGAACTGAACCTCTACGGTTCCTCCGTCAGGGATTCGGAAAAGCGTGTCATAACTGCTGTTGATAAACCTGATACTGTGTTCTTTCTCGTCCATCACTTACTGCCTCCCTTCGCATCGGGAAACTCCAGAGAGAACTGAGGTCTGCCGTCCGCCTCTGTGGTGAGGAGAATATCCGCATTGTAGGTCTTGCCGGTTTTCTGGCTTTTACAGTCCTTCAGACGGGCACGGCCATCCTTCAGGAGCTTCTCCACGATCTGGGGAGTGAGTCGTTTCCCGATCTTGGTGAAGTAAGCATTGTCCTTCCAGAGAATGAACCGGCACTCCCGGTTGCTACAGAACCAGCCCTTCTGTTTTTCCAGCACCTCAGCGCCGCAATGTGGGCAGGTGCCGATTACTCTGTTTCTGCTCATGAGTGTCTCTGCTCCTTTCACTTTTTCATAATTGGCCACCAGGCCTGCGATCATGCCTGCAATGCCGTCCATGAAATCAGCGGCGTCGTATTCGCCGTGTTCTATGGCCAGAAGCTTCTGCTCCCATTCAGCGGTCATAGACGCAGACTGAATCTGCTCTGGCATGACGGTTACAAGGGAATTGCCCTTATCTGTCGCGATCAGATGTTTCGTCTTGCGATCGCCTTTTCGCTCCATGAAGCCGCGTTGGACGAGTTTTTCGATAGTCGCTGCACGGGTGGCCGGTGTACCCAAGCCTTTTCGCTCCGCTTCCACCGGGATCTCATCCGCGCCGGCTGTCTCCATGGCTGAGAGGAGAGTGTCTTCCGTGAAATGCTTCGGAGGAGAGGTCTTTCCCTCATTAACCTTTGCAGACTCAATTGTGAGTCTGGTACCTTTTCCGGGGACCTGGCCGATGACATCTTCTTCGTTCTTCTTTTCCGGATAGAACTGCAGCCAGATGCCTTTCCAACCAAGCTGTAGGTCAGTCCTGCCTTTTTTGGTGAATTCTTCAGTCCCACAACTTACTTTTATGGTTGATTCCGCATATCGGTAATCCTCAGCTGCAGCACAGAGAAGTCTTGCGGAAATCAGCTGCAAAACTGCCATTTCCCCAAGGGAAAGCTCACTGAAGTCACTTTCAGCCATCGTCTTTGTCGGGATAATGGCATGATGGTCAGTGACCTTGCTGCTGTTGAAAATACTTGCTGGACGGGCCGGTTCAGTGCGAAGCGCACTGCCGCTGTATTTGAATTTACCTGCAACTGCAGCGATCAGATCCGGCAGCATCTCCCGCATATCATCTGTAAGGTACCGGCTGTCGGTACGGGGATAAGTGACCAGCTTTTTTTCATAAAGGTTCTGGGTGTGATCCAGTGTCTGCTGAGCCGTAAAACCGAGAATACGGTTCGCATCTCTCTGCAGGCTCGTCAGGTCATACAGAAGAGGCGGCTTCTCCATCTTTTCTTTCGTGTCAACAGCTTCAATCATGATTTCTCCGGCAGTTTCGCACTCCTGAAGAACCGTTTCGGCGTCGTTTTTTGTCGAATAACGTCGGCTGGACAAAGTAAGGTCTCCCGCTTTCAGCTGTACAGTCCAAAACGGTTCCGGCTTGAAGGCTGCGATCTGGGCATCCCTCATGACCACCATGGCCAGCGTCGGTGTCATCACACGGCCAACAGCCAGAGTCTGTCCATACAGGCATGAAAAAAGCCGGGTAGCGTTCATTCCGACGATCCAGTCGGCACGCTCCCGGCAAAGAGCCGCCTCGTATAAGGCATCGTATTCAGTTTCCGGCTTCAGCTTTTCAAAGCCTTCCCGGATGGCCATGTCTTCCATGCTGGAGATCCACAGCCTTTCAAAGGGTTTCTTACACCGGGCCTGATTGTAGACAAGACGGAAGATCAGTTCGCCTTCGCGTCCGGCATCTGTGGCACAGACGAGGCTCTCCACGTCGGACCGCTCCATCAGCTTCTTCAGGATCTGGTACTGTTTCTTCGTACCTGGCGAGACCTCATAGAGCCATTTTTCCGGCAGAATCGGCAGATCCTGCAGCCGCCATTTGGCAAAGCGTTCATCGTAGCGTTCCGGAGCTGAGAGCTCCACCAGATGACCGACACACCAGCTGACAAGATAGCCGCCGCCTTCCAGGTAGCCGTCACATCGTTTGTTTGCGCCGATGACCTTCGCCAGAGACTGGGCAACCGAAGGTTTCTCGGCAATGACAAGTTTCATTTGGTTGTTCCTCCTTTTTTGAAAATGGGCACAAAAATAGTGCCAGGGACGTCTGATCCTTGGCACTATGTAGATTTCAGTATTTCATTTGCCTGATTACTTCACAGGTTCGAACATGTCCTTGCTTACACCACATACAGGACAGCACCAGTCATCCGGCAGATCCTCGAAAGCTGTTCCGGGAGCAATTCCGCTGTCAGGGTCACCCTTTTCCGGATCATATACGTACCCACAGGGCTGGCACTGATATTTCACAGGCTTTACACTTTCCTCAGCAGCGCTGGTTTCATCTTCCGGTTTGCCGACCAGCGCAGTCACCAGAGCAGGAATTCCGGCAAAATCAGATTCTTCCGGATTCCACTGGGAGCGGATGTTCTCTTCAATGACTTCAAATCCTGCCTCAGCCAGTTTTGCCTGCAGGAGTTTTACGCTTTCGCCGCTCCAACCATAGCAGCCAAAGGCCGTAGCCTTCTTGTTCTTAAACTTGAGCTGCTTCAGGAATTCGAGCCAGCCTGCCACACTGCTGAGATAGCTGTTAGAAACGGTGGGAGAACCGACGGCGATCGCCCTGGACTTGAATACCTCAGTCATGACCTCGTTCTTATCCGCCTTGGCGATATTGAACACTTTGACCACCGTATTCGGGCTCTGACGGTGGATTTCTTCTGCGATCTTATGGGCAATCTTCGTGGTTCCTTCCCACATGGTATCGTAGGCGATGGTCACCTGGTCCTCCTGATAGGCTTCTGCCCAGGCAGCATATTTCTCCACGATCTGAAGAGGGCTTTCACGCCAGATAGCACCGTGGGACGGTGCGATCATATCGAAGGTCAGGTTGAATCCGGTGATCTCCGCCAGCTTCTTCGTCAGGATCGGTGCGAAGGGATTCAGGATATTGGCAAAATACTTCATTGCCTCTTTCCACAGCAGGCACTGATCTGCCTTATCATTAAAGAGTTCCTCAACTGCATAATGCTGGCCGAAGGCATCGTTGGAGAAAAGGATATTATCGCCGGTCATAAAGGTCGCCATGGAGTCCGGCCAATGCAGCATACGCATTTCCACGAATACCAGCTTCTTGCCATTGCCGATATCCACGGAGTCTCCGGTCTTGACCACATGGAAGTTCCATCCGCGCTTTCCGAACTGTCCTTCAATACTTTTCACGGCATTGGCAGTGCAGTAGATCGGAACATCTGGGATCTCCTCCATCAAAGCAGTCAGAGAACCGGAATGGTCGCATTCGCCGTGGTTGGCCACAATGAAGTCGATCTTCTTCAGGTCAATTTCCTTTTTCAGATTCTCAACGAAATCAAAACGGTGCGGAGTCCAGACCGTATCAATGAGGACTGTTTTTTCTTCCTCGATCAGATAGGCATTCTGGCTGGAGCCGTTCATGATGGAGTAGTCATCCCCGTGAAAGCTCTCCAGTTCCCAGTCGATGTAACCTACCCAGCTGACATTGCCCTTTACATGTTTTCTCATGGGTTACTCCTCCTCACGTATTGCACTGACCGGGCAGCCGTCGATTGCTTCCAGAACAGCGTCACGATTCTCATCTGTGGTATCGGCATAAGCTTCCGCCTTGCCTTCATCGTTCATCCGGAATACCTCCGGGCAGGTTCCTTCGCAAAGGCCGCAGCCGATGCACATATCCTGATCTACAAATGCTCTCATGATCGTATCTCCCTTCTGTTATTCCAGCGTCAGAAGCAACGCCATCTTGAACTTCTTTGTGGCCTTGACAGAGTGAAGGCCAGCCTTGGCAAAGTGGAAGTTCTCGCCGGCTTTGATGGGGTGGTTTTTCCCCTCGTAGCCAATCACGCCTTCGCCGTCAAGAGCGAAGATCAGGGCCTCGCCAGGAGCGGCATGCTCCGAAAGCCCTGTACCCTCGTCAAACGCCATTACGACGAACTTCATTTTATCGTTATGTACAACGTCCATGTTTACGATCTTGCCCTCCACGTATGGGACAAGCTCTGCCAGTTTGAAAACTTCGCCTGCTTTGATTGCTTCATTCATGATATCGTCCCTCCTGATTTCTATTTCTGTGTAGACTGCACCGGTGCCTGTACTCATACCAACTGGTTTATCCGTCGGCGTCAATACGCAATCGCCGGTGCCGAGCGCCTTCCGGTATCCGTCTGGACCGAAGACCTCCAAGCTTCCATCAGCGACGATTAGCAGCTTGTGGTACGGAAATATCTCCGCGCTGATATCGGTGTTTCGGGCAAGAGAAAAGTAGATGATACCGTTCTCACCGCCATGCACTTCTTTGGAGATCGTACAGCCTGTTACCGGTGTATTATCTTTTGCAATGGAGAAAACCTCTCCGACTTTTTCTTTCATAGGACACCGCCTTACCGGTGCGCTTCGATCAGTTTGCTGATCTTTCCAATGATCGCATCCGCATCCATTCCGGACTTTTTGCTCATCTCGGCTATGGTCGCTTTGCCCATCATAATTTTGCCCATCGGCGTATTCAGCATTTTGAACTTGTCATTCACCTTGGACAATTCTTCCTTCAACCAGGGATACTGGCTAAGAAGATCAGACAGTTTTGTTTCTTTTGTGATCTCCATTATGTACCTCACACTTTTACGTCCGGATTCTTCTCACCGAATTTCTCCTTGAGCGTTTCGCAGATTTCACCGCGTTCCTTGCCCTGCTTTTCCATATTCTTGATGGTCTTATAGGCGGCAAACAAGGTGGACGGGCCAATCTCAGAACTGAAATAACCAATGCCCTGATTCCATGCCAACAGCTCGAACACGTCGTCCAACGCCGCGCTGTCCAGCCCGTGGATGTAAGCTTTTACAAGCTCGCGGGTTGCCTGACGCATCCGTCCGGCACCGACTGCATTGGTCAGAGAAAGCAGCAGCCGAATCTCATAGGGAAGATGTCTGTTTTCGTCGTTCCAAGTCAGATCCCAGAAGTTCACGGCGATATTGCCCAGCTTTTCATCGATCAGCGGCATGTTGGTCAGCGCTGCCGGGCGCATAGGGATATCCTTTTCCTCCTGCTTCACTTCGGTACGATAGAAGTATGCGTGGAATTCGGCAACGCTCTTCTGCTCGGTGTAGTGCTCAAAGCCAAGCCCCTCCATCACCTCGTACAGGGGGATGGGATCAAAGCTCTGTATGATCTCCAGCCCGCTACCGGCGGGAAGCTGCATCGCCTGCTTCTTCAGGCCCTGAAAGAAATTGCCCTGAATGCCTCTTACGTCGATCTGCCTGAAAGAACCGACCTTATCTTTCCATTCCATGATGAATCCTCCTTAATCCAGGATGTTGCCGTCACGGGAGATCGTAACGACCTGCCACGGGATGAACTTGCCGCTGTTTTTGAGTGCGTTTTCCGCCGCTCTCTGGAGACCGCCACAGCAGGGAACCTCCATGCGGACGATAGTCACGCTCTTAATATCGTTATTCCGGATGATCTCGGTCAGTTTGTCGGAATAATCCACTGCATCCAGCTTGGGACATCCGATGATCGTGACCTTGCCGCGCATGAATTCTTCATGCATGTTGGCGTAGGCATAGGCCGTGCAGTCTGCCGCGATCAGCAGCTTCGCTCCGTCAAAGAACGGAGCCTTAGTCGGCACCAGCTTGATCTGGCAGGGCCACTGTGCCAGGCGTGAGACCGATTTTCCGGTGATTACAGGAGCATTCTCCGCTTCACTCTGTGCAAACTGCATCATTCTGGATCCGGGGCAGCCGCCCTCATGGTGTTCATGCATCATTTCGTTCATCGTCTTTTTCTCCTTCGCTGCTTTTACTGCTGCTTCATCGTATTCCGGGGCTTCGCGCTCTTCAAAAGTAATTGCGCCGGTCGGACATCCCGGCAGACAGTCACCAAAGCCATCACAGAAGTTTTCCCGCATAAGCTTCGCTTTGCCATCTACAATGTCGATGGCTCCTTCATGGCAGGCCTCGGCACAGAGCCCGCAGCCGTTGCATTTTTCTTCGTCTATATGGATGATCTTGCGAATCATTTCGGAATCCTCCTTCTCTTGTTCTGACGTCAGTATACACGATGATTATTTGAAATTCTGTATCCTGAGATACACAATTCATTCTTTTTTGGTGTATAATAAGGATAAAGATCCTAATGGGGAGGTTCGTTATGGACTATAATGTTCTTGTAAACTGCACTCTGTTTCAGGGCGTATCGGCAAAAAACCTCCGTATATATTTGGAGGAGACGCCTCATCACATTCAGTGTTACGATAAAGAAGAAACGATCTTTCATCTGATGGATCCAGCACTCAGGATCGGCATTATCCTGGAAGGTCGTGTGGAAGCTCAGAAGTCATTCCCTAACGGAAGTCAGGTGAATGTCTCCGTCCGTATCCCGGGTGATTTGATCGGACCTGCCGCTGTATTCTCAAAAAGCCAGCGTTATCCCTGTGATATCGTCGCTCTGGAGCCGACGACCCTGATGATGTTCCAAAAGGAAGACCTTCTGTTACTTATGCAAAAGGATGTACGGATCCTGCAGAACTTCACGACAGAGATCGCTTCCGCAACTTATATGCTTCAGCAGAGGCTGGAGCTTTTGTCCTATAACGGGATCGCACAGAAAGCTGCGTTCTGGCTGCTGATGCAGATCAGGCAAACAGGAAAGACTACCGTAAAGATCCCGGATTCCATGTCCAAATGGGCAATGATGATGAATGTTTCAAGGCCATCTCTTCACAGGGAAATGAAAAAGCTGGAGGGAAAAGGAATCATCCGGTACACAGGCAAGGCCGTCGAAGTCTTGAATCCGGATGAACTGCAGTCAGTGCTAAGCGATTGATTCATATGCCTATGTATGGAGGCAGCCCACGTGGCTGCCCCTTCGCTTTAGAGCTCCGGTCCTTTCTTCGCCTTAGACTTCGCCTTCGGCTTCTCCAGGGAGACCTTCGCTACTGTATCCTTCACCAGGGCATCCAGCTTCTCACGTGCGGATTCTCTGGGCTTGGCAACCTTTTCCTGCGGAACCCTGGTCTTATAGGACTCCACCATTGCCTTCAGGTCCCTGTTCGGAACGTCAGTTTTCACATCCTGCCAGACATTCTTCCCGGCGTCATCCTGTCCCATAAGGGTAGGTTTTGTCACCGTGGTCTTGCCGTCAGCCGGGATCTTCGCCCACAGGCCCTTGCCGTACTGGTTCTCGTGAACTGCCTTGGCGGGCAGCACGAATGATGCCCAGGGTGTCTTATCCGCCGGATCCTGGTTGGGGACCGTGATTCGCATGAACTCTTTACCGTCCTTGGAAGTAAAGGGCTCGGCCAAGCCTTTCCCGAACTTGATTGTTACTTCCTCACGCTGTGCCGCTTCCTTTGCTGCCTCCACAGCCTGGTCCATGGTCTTTTCATCTGCCATTGTCTTGGTTCCTCCTTCAAAAGATGATTTTGTATCAGCGACTCGGAGGATCTCCTCCGCAGTCATGTTGATGCTGCTGTTGCTGAAATCTGCGAGATTCTCTTCCCGCATGCTGCAGTAGCGGTCATTCCCACCAACTACGATGTGATCCATGCAGGGAATGCCCATGAGCTTACCGGCCTCAATGACCTTCCTCGTGGTCGTGAGATCTGCCTGTGATGGCGTCGGATCCCCGGACGGGTGGTTGTGAAGCAGGATGAAAGCTCCCGCATTGGACATGAGTCCCGACTTCAGAATGTTCGGGATCGCCGCGATCGACTGGTTCAGCTCGCCAACGCTGACGATATTGAAATTGATCGGCTGGAGCTTTGTGTTGAGGTTCACTACACAGAGGCACTCCCGGTCGAACTGGGACATTTCCTTCCGCATTACCTGAAGCGCTGCTCCGGGGGAGGAAAGAGGGACATCCGAGTATAACGGATGCCCCTCAGCCAAACGGATACAGACCTCTTTCAGCTTATACCGTCTGCTCGGTTCGTTCTCTGTCATCTCTGTTCTGGCTATCCTCCTTAAGCTCGAGGATATAGTCCCGCAGATCCTCCGGCGTCATCACAACCACCATCAAAGATCCTCCTCGCTGCCTTCTCCGGATTCCTCAGAATCATCCAGTATCTCGTCCTCATAGGGATCGGAGTCATCGACCGGTTCGCTCTCGCCTGCACCGTAATCCTCGTCATCATCGGTGTAATCGGCGTCCGGATCCGGACCGCTTGCAGCCTGCTTTTTCTTCTTGGTCTGCATGAAGAACCATCCACCGCCGACCGCCGCCATGACGAGAATGATGATTAAAACAGGGAGCATTTTGGCGCCTTTCTTTTCGGGTTGAGGCTCTGGCTCTTCCGTGCTGCTCTCACCGGTCTGTGCTGCAGCCTCGGCAGCCGCCCTTTCAGCAGCTTCTCTGGCCGCCTGTTCCGCAGCAAGCTGTGCCTGATAGTCGGCAGCTTCATCCTCCTCCATCAAGGAGAACAGATCCCGTTCATCCACGAGATTCAGGAAGTGTACGGTCTCTTCGCCCTTTTCGTCACGATCGATGATCAGGTAGAAGTAGTTGCCTGCTTTCGTGACCAGTGTGATGAACTGCTGGCCCTCGCCGTTTCTTTCCCCGTAATCATCCACCAGGGTGAGATTTCCGGAGGGTGTCAGCCCGTGGATACCGGATTCGGTGCCGGTGCCTGCAAGGAGCTCTAGGAAGCTCAGGATCATTGTTCCGTCAATATCGAAGGTATAGCCATCGTCCGTCTGTGTGGAAGGAATGTCATTCACCCGTAGATACTGTCCGCATACATAGCCGTACCTTGCCGGGAGCTCGATCTCATACCAGCCGTCCTTTTCCCCGATCACGTTAACGGTGCTTCCGTTGGTTAGTTGTGTGATGATGCTGTATCCCGTACTGGGGCCGGTCCTCACATTCAGGTTGCCGCCTTGGGTGGTCACAGTGCCGGTCCTTGACGGATCCTCCGGAACCTGCTTGTCGGTGGAGATCACCACGGAACCGTCCGTAACGGTGACATGCAGCGTGGGAATCAGCA
>ONKG01000096.1 GCA_900318375.1 uncultured Lachnospiraceae bacterium | reverse complement strand
GAGGTCCACATACGGCCTACAGCGCCGCCCTCGTATTTCATGAGGACATAGGCATTGTCTTCCAGAGGATAGCGGCTGCCTACGAAGGCCTGGCGGAAGCAGAGGACTTCGTCCAGCTTCAGCTCGGGGCAAATCAGCTCGCTCATGTAGAAGGTGTGGGTGGAAAGATCACCGAGGACGAAGCCTCTGCCGACTTTCCTGGGGTCGACTCTCCATTTCTGGCCTTCTGCCTTGACATCGGCAGTGGCGTCGCAGCCGAAGCCGTGTGTATAGCGGAGCTCAACCATGTTGACCTTGCCAATGGCGCCGTCGCGGATCATGGCGCGCATCTGCTTGAGCATGGGGAAGCCGGAAAAACCATAGGTGACTGCCACGATTTTGCCCTTTTCCTCAGCAAGCTTTTTGATCTCCTCGCCCTGCTCTCTCTCGAAGAAGAGGGGCTTCTCGCAGATGACGTGCAGGCCTGCCTCGAGGGCTGCCTTTGTCACTTCGTAGTGCTGGAAGTTGGGGGTGGCGACGTCTACGACCTCGATGCCGTCCTTGCGCTTTGCTTCCTCTGCGAAGAGGGTCTTGTAATCGGGATAGCAGCGGGCGGGATCCATGTTGAGCTCTCTGCCGAAATCGACGCAGCGCTCGGGATCGATGTCAAATGCCGCAGCCACGAGCTCGAAATTGGTGTTGTCCATCAGGGCGCCGAGCCTGTGCTTGTAGCCGACCTGGCTGGTGCGGCCGCCGCCTACGATACCCCATCTGAAAGGCCTTGCAATCTTCTTTTCTCCGTTGATCATTTTCTTTTCCTCCTGCTTTAAATGGCTTTTTGAATATGCTTTGTCTTTTAAAAAATGCTTTGTTCTGAGGCTTTTGTGCCTTGTTTATTGTTTTCTGTGATTTCTGTTACTTCTGTTACTTCTGTGCTTTCTTTGAGTTCCCGGTTTTCTTTGCTTCAGGATAGTGTTCTCCCTGTTTTAAGAAAGAGTTTTCTTTGTTTCAGGAAAGTGTTTTCTTTCCTTTGATGATTCTGAGTATACTCTTTAAACAAAAGTATCCTATCCTGTTTGTTGCTCTAAACTTCGCCGATATTGCTCTTGTTGTTTCGCTTTCACGACCAGGGTGTTACAATAAAGCAGGAGAATCAGGGAGAAAACGGGCATGTCCCGCCCTTGAGACAGGAGGCATATGGCTTTTTATTGGTTTTTTACCATGGAGGAAAGAACGTGAGACTTGACTTCAGGCTGCTGCAGGAGACGGGAGTACTGGGAAAGTCCAGCGGGCATCTTTTCACACCGCTGCCCACGGCAAAATCCCTGTATTTTTATATTACTCAAATTGGTCACTATTATTGCACGCACGCCTACGCGATCCGGAGAGACTACTTTTCCCCGGTACTTGTGCTCTGCGTCAAAAAAGGATGTCTGCATGTGGAGTACCGGGGGGCTTCCAGTCGCTTGATGGCAGGGGACGCGATACTGATCGACTGCCGGGAGCCCCATTATTATTATGCGGATATGGATGGGCTGGAATTCTATTATCTCCATTTTGAGGGATCCAATGCCCATGAGATCTGCCAGCATATTTTGAGCCTGCGGGGGGCTGTGGTAGAAAAGCAGAATGCAGCAGCTCTTTCCGCATTTATTGAGAAAACGATGCGGTTTTATGAGGAGGGGAAGACAGAGACGGAATTCGAGGAATCCCTCAGGGTATATGAGATCCTGCGTTATCTGCATGGCGGCAGTGCGCAGGACGCAGGAAGAGCTTCCTATATAGATCAGGTCACGGCCTATATCAATGAAAATATAGGGCGCAGGATTACGCTGGAAGAACTTGCAGAGACAGCTTCCCTGAGCAGTTTTCATTTTTCCCGCCGTTTCAAAAGAGATACAGGCTATTCTCCTGTCGAATACGTGAACCACAAGAAGCTGGACTATGCCAAAACCCTTCTGATCCGGACGGAGTGGCCGGTCACTGAGATCGCGGAGAAGACCGGCTTTTCATTGAAGGGATTTATAAAGCTGTTTTCACAGGCGGAGGGAATGTCGCCGCTTGCATGGAGGAGAAGCAGACAGATGGATATGAACAAGCCGGAAGATCTGAAGTGATGATCTTTCCGGCTTGACAATCGAAGAACTCTTTATTCATTAGCGAAGGAGATGCCTCACGTTGAAACTCGGGTAAAACGAGGGTGAAACGAGGGTGAGACAAAAGGACCGTCCCTATTTTCACTTTGCCGCCTGTGCCATACGTCCCTGGCCATAGGGGCTGGCATATTCTTCGCCTATGCAGCCCTGCAAGGGTCCGGTGATATATTCGTACAATGCCTCGCTGTCCGTTGTTTCGGCTTCCTGCAGGACGGTCGACTGCCTGAACATGGTAAAACCGTCCCCGTCCTTCAGGATAAAGTCATTGGTGACCAGTTTATAGACAGCGTCCGGGTCGATCGCCTCATCTCCGACCCTGACGTTGCTGACCCTGCGGGGTTTGGATTCATCTATAGATACAAGCATCTTCTCGTCATCTTCCACACACGGGGTTTCCGTGTCAGGATCCACCTCATAAGTCAGGCCGGCAACGTGCTCAAATCCACCAAACTCCAAAGGCATGGCATGAACGGACCATTCCAGAATGTCCAGCACCTGCTGACCGGTCACTTCTACCAGATCCAGCTTTGTGCCATAGGGAAGCGTTTTCATGATATCGTTCATTGTTATGTCTCCCCTGCCTATATCAGCCCGGATTCCATCACCGTTTACGATGGCGATATCCGCGCCTTCAAAATGGTTCAGATATGCGTCCGCGCACAGATCTCCCAGATTCGTCTCTGTAGTCTGGATGATCCTGACCGGCTTGCCATCCCTCATTTTGGCCCCGGGCTCATTGATGATCAGGTCTGAAGCCGTCCTGGCGATCACGGCATTCATGCTTTGATCCAGAGTGTCGGCTGCCTCCGCGACTTTTTCCGTTGCGGGGTTGGAAAGTCCCAGAAGCTTCGGCGCCGATATGCCGGCAGACCAGCTGTAAAGTTCGGTGCTCAGCGACCCGTCCGCGAAGATGGTCAGAACGCCGATGTTGGCATTTTTTGTACCGCAGGCTGAGCGATAAACATTCTGTCCGTCCTTATTCTTCATGACGACCTGTTCAGCATCGTGGCTGTGTCCGTCCAGCCAGGCATCAATACCTGAAGTATGGGAGATGACATCGGCGTACATCCAGGGCGAGACTTCTTCCTCGTTTCCCATATGTGCCATGACGACCACGTAATCGGCCCCCTCTGCCCGCGCGCTGTCCACGGCTTTCTGCACGGCCTGATAAACTCCCTCTCCTGTTTTGTCCTGGAAAAACCCATAGATGTAGTTGCCGTTCTCATCCATGAAATACTTTGGAACGGAATCGCGGATCGTCATGGGCGTAGTCACGCCTACAAAGCCGATCTTTACCCCGTCAAATTCCCGGATGACATAGGGCGGGAAGACCAGCTCCCCTTCTTTGTTAAAGTTGCAGGAAATATAGGGAAAGTCCGCTTTGTCCGTCAGCTCAAGAAAAGTCTCCATGCCATAGTCAAACTCATGATTTCCGGGGATGGCAATGTCATATCCTGCGGCATTCATGATGTATATGATCGCTTCCCCCCTGGTCATAAGACCGATCGGCTCTCCCTGGATAGCATCGCCGTCATCCACCAGCTCGACCGGGCATTCGCCCGCGATTCACAGCGCATGCGCTACAACGCCTTCGCACATGGTCTGGAATATTATGAGTTTCTCGGCCGCACGCAAAAACAGCTTCAGGACGAGCCCGATACTGTGACAGCAAAGCTGGAGGAGATCCAGAGCAGGCTTGACAACAGGACAAATGCCGTGGCAATGTTTGCGGGAAACGAGAACAGCATCGCTCTGAACCGGCAGCTGGCGGACGGTTTCCTTGCTTCTATGGATGCGCAAAAGATTGAGCGGGCCGAATATGATCTGCCGCTGCCCGAAAAGAACGAGGCTCTGGTGATCGACGGCAGCGGGATCGACCAGGAAACCCTGGACGGTTATATCCTTGAGTCTTATACCTATTTTGCCATGCCGCAAGGCGAACTCACAGGCGCAGTCAACGCGGCGGAAGCAGTGCTGAAGGGCAGACCTCAGGACGAAGCGGTAACCTGTATGCGCCAGCTGAAACAGCTTGACCTTGAGAAGCTGGCTGATTATAAAGAACTTCTTGAGAAGTTCACCGAAGCCGGAGCGGTCCGTACCGCCGGCGGCGCTGCTGCCATTAACTCCGAAGCGGACAGGTACGACAAGATCTTAAGCCCGTTTTAAGGACGGTCCTGCGCGGCATCAACAGGCAGGCGTTTCCCGGATCAGCCGCCTTAGCGGATGCGGCAGAACAATTATTTACAAGGCGATCAGAACTAAATAAAGGAAAAAGAATAAAAGAAAAAGAATAAAGGAAATACAGGGGGACGGGACCGGAAGGATCGTCCCCCTTTTCCAATTTCAAGGAAGAATAGAGGGACGCAAAACGAAAGGACCGTCCCTGATTTAATTCCCTAACTCAATTCCGAATCAATTCCGAAAAACGGGCCATAAAGAAATCCAGAAAACGGCGGCTGGCTACGGGCAGCGCCTTTTTTTCTTTCATGGCAAAGGCAACCTTGCGTTTGATATCCGGCCTGGTGGGTATGGCGACGATGGAAAACGCCATTTTCCGCAGTGCCAGATCAGGCATGATCGAGACGCCGATTCCGGCTTCGACCATCGTGCATACAGAGAAATTATCATGCATGCGGAGCTCGATCTCCGGCTGCAGCCCCAGTTTGTGAAACATTTCGATGGGCTCCGAAAGACAGCCTGTTTCCAACTGTATATAGGGCTCGGATGCCAGCTCCTTCAGATCGATCCGTTTCCTTTTGGCAAGCCTGTGTCCGGCTGGCAGAATCGCGGAGTGACTGCCCTCTGTAATGAAAATTGTCTCCAGGCCCTTGACCGTTTCGGCATCCGGGCTGACAAAGCCAAAATCCACACTTCCCTGCCGGATATATTCCGGTACGGTCGTATAATCCCCCTGCCGCAGACGGAAGCGGACCCGGGGATACAATTCCTGAAATTCTTTGATGATCCGCGGCAGCCACTGCGAAGAATAAGAAGAAAGTGTACCGATCCGGATCAGACCGTCTTCCAGTCCCAGTATTTCCCTGTCAATTTCCAATAGCTGATGGTATTCATTGACTGCCCGCTCGATATAGGGCAGGAGCTTTTTCCCTTCTTCCGTAAGGACGACACCGTTTCTGCTTCGGCGGATCAGATTCAGCTGCAGTTCCTTTTCCAGGGACTGTATCATCTGGCTGACAGCAGACTGTGTGTAGCCCAGTGTCTGCGCGGCCTTGGTTATGCTGTTCAGGTCCAGTACTTTTAGAAATGCGATGTAGCGATTCATGTGCTTTCTTCCTTTCAGGGACGGTTCTTTTGTTTCCTCTTGCTTCCATCCTCTGTTTTCAATCAGGGGACAGAAACAAAAGGACCGTCCCTTGACTGCCCCCTGTGTAAAACACCTGCGCAAAAACATAAGCAATGCTTATGTTTGAATTAATTATATTTGTTTTACTTATTTTATTCAAGGGTCTATGATGAAAACACAAGGAAATAGTCATTGACTATAGATGACATGCATGTGCACGTATATTTGTAAAACCACTACGGCAAAAGCCTGTCTGTGAGCCGGCTGCGGGAAAGGAGAGAGTATGTTGACCCAAGTATTGTT
Source organism: uncultured Lachnospiraceae bacterium (assembly GCA_900318375.1). Taxonomy (GTDB): domain Bacteria; phylum Bacillota; class Clostridia; order Lachnospirales; family Lachnospiraceae; genus CAG-791. The sequence goes on along the minus strand of ONKG01000096.1, from coordinate 6,719 downwards.
TGCAGTAATTCCGATTGCTTGGCTGATCATAGCCATGACACTTTTGAAAATGTCAGGAGTAAAGGCCTGCGGAATCGGTCTGGTAATTACAGCTGCAGAGTGTTTTGCAGTGTATAAAATGGGAGCGCCGGAGGTGGCCACCGGTGCTGCGGAGGGCGCGATTGCAGCCTTATGGCCCATTTGTATCATTATAGTGGCCGCCATGTTTACTTATAATATGAGCCTGCATACCGGCACTATGGATATTATCAAAGGAATGCTGGGTTCGGTGTCCAATGACAAGCGTATCGTGGCTCTGATTCTGGGCTGGGGCTTTTCCAACTTTATGGAAGGCATCGCCGGCTTTGGTACGGCAGTTGCGATTCCGGCGGCTATGATGGTGGGTCTTGGGTTTGATCCCATATCCGCGGCTGTGATCTGCCTGATCGGCAACGCAGCGTCGCCCGCATTCGGCGCGATCGGCACACCGACGATCAGTGCGGCAAATACGGCAGGCCTTGATCCGAATTTACTTTCAGAGCCGACAGCCTTCCTGCTGCTGATTTTGAACCTGATCAGTCCCTTTATTATCATCTATCTGGTCGGAGGGTGCTGGAAAGCCCTGAAGGGAGTTCTGCCCATAACACTTGTCAGCGCGGTATCTTTCTATGTTCCCTTTTACGCGGTCGCACGCTTTGTCGGTCCGGAACTCTCAGTAGTAGTCGGCTCCCTGGTCACCCTGATCTGCATTATTCTGATGGGCAGGAATTCAAAAGAGAATATTCCGGAGGAATACCTGCTGACAAAACCGGCAGAGAGAGGCACAGGTGCACAAGGGGCGGCATCATCGGAGGCTGCTGCAGGAAAGATGAGCGCGGCTGCAGCCTGGCTTCCCTATATCCTGATTCTGGTTTTCCTGCTGGGCGCCTCCAAGCTGGTGCCTCCGGTCAATTCCTTTCTCGGTCAGTTTAAAAGCAGCCTGACAGTATACAGCGGCGAAAACCCTGCAACGCTTTCTCTTTCCTGGATCAACACGCCGGGTGTTCTGATGATCATCGCAGCCCTGATCGGTTCGGCAATACAGGGCGCATCCGCAGCGGATATGCTGCGTGTCATGAAAAAGACCTTCCAGGGCTACTGGAAAGCCATGCTTACGGTGGTCTTCATTGTTGCAATCGCCAAGCTCATGGGATACTCGGGCATGGTCCTGTCTCTGGCAAACGGGCTTGTCGCCATGACGGGAAATGTCTATCCCCTGATTGCCCCGATTATCGGAGGAATCGGCTGTTTCGTGACAGGCAGTGCCACATCAGCATGCATTATGTTCGCAAAGCTGCAGAATGAAGTTGCCTCCCAGCTCGGCGTAAATCCTTATTGGCTGGTCGCAGCCAACTCGGCAGGCGCCACCGCCGGTAAGATGATCTCGCCTCAGTCAATCGCAGTTGCTGTGGCAGCTGTTTCCGCTTCGGGTCAGGATGGAGCGATCATGCGCAAGACCATTCTCTGGTGCGTGCTCTATCTGGTGATCGTCTGTATCATGTGCTTTGCCGGCGCATGAGCGGACTGCCGCATGAGCAGCAGGAAAAAACACATCCATTGTTATGCACAGTAACTTATGAACATCCTTTTAAACAGTAAACAAACAAAAAACATCTTCAAAAACTAGTCAGCATTAGTCAGCAATAGCCAGCAGGCAGCGAAAGCGGCCGGAAAGGAAGGACATCATGGCAGACAGACAGATAATCATCTCAATCGGAAGAGAATGCGGCAGCGGCGGACATGAGATCGGCGAAAAGCTGGCGGCTCATTATGGGATCAAACTCTATGACCGTAACCTGATTGAACTTCTTGCCGAGAAAAAGGGACAGAACCCCGATCTTCTGGCAAAGATGGAAGAAAAAGTGAAAGGCGGTATTTTCCCGGTCCGCAGGAACGGGTTCGCCGAGAGAACCGGGGAGATCATGAATAAGATGACGAATTCAGATAAGATGTATCTGATGGAAAGAGATCTGATCCTGGATCTTGCCGGGAAAGAATCCTTTGTCATCATCGGACGCGCGGCAAACGCCATCCTTGCCGATCATCCCAACACCCTTCGCCTCTACGTCTATGCTTCCGACAGCTTTAAGATTCCGCGCGTCAAAGATTACTATCATCTCGATTCCGACACAGAAGCCAGAAAGAAGATGGAGCAGGTGGACAAGATCCGTCAGAACTATTTCAACTATTACTCTGACATGGCCTGGGGCTCAAGCGACGGACATGATTTTATGATCGACACAAGTGTTTTCGGGATCGACGGCGCTGTAGATATTATCATCGATCTCGCAAAGAGAAAGTTCAGGAAGCTTGCATAAGGCAAAGATTTACAGCTAAAATCTGCAACCAAGATTATAACAAAGATTTGAAACAAAGATCTGAAACAAACATGTCGTGCAGAAACCGGGATTTGTGACAGTAAAAACATCCTCCCCAATATTCGCAGACACTTTCTCCCAATAGCTGCGAATAATAGCATGGTCGGATTTTGTAAAGGACCTGCCGTAAAAACAGTTTTTCACCACGCATGCCAATCTGCATTTGACATACATTCCGCGCCGGGAAATTGAAGGTTTACCTTCTATATTCCCGGCGCGGTTTCTTGTGCTGTATGGTTTAGGAATGTTCCCGCTGTACTTCCTTCAGGTGCCGCTTCCGTTGACGATTCCGTCGAAGACGACTCCACAGCAGCGGAACATTCGCTTTATATAGGCCTGCAATGCAGTGTATCATCAGTTGAAAAAAAGTATTGACTTAAATGTCATATTGGACAATTCTTATTTGGAAGGAAGGATATGCCCCGGCTGAGGAGCTGTTTGGAAAAACGAGATGTTAAAGAAATGGAATAGACAGGTAGATCTGATCGGCGGTCCGATCATGAAAAATCTTTTTATTTTCATGCTGCCGATCCTGGTATCATATTTATTTCAGCAGCTTTACAATGCGGCGGATACTGCAATTGTGGGGCACTTTCTGGGAGAACAGTCATTGGCGGCAGTCGGAGCAAACGTCGCGATCTTTGACCTGATGGTCATGTTTGCCCAGGCGCTGGGAAACGGTCTCTGTATAGTTGTGTCCAGAGCCTACGGAGCCGGCGACGAGAGCAGGCTGCGAAAGTCTGTGGCCGGGTCTTTGGTGATCGGAGCCGGAACGATCGCAGTAATGACGATACTGTCTCTGCTGGGACTGGGGCCGGAATGGGAGTGCGGGGTGCTGCGGCTGCCACTGTGATCGCCCAGGGGGTCAGCGCTGTGCTTTGCGCCGGCTATATACTGCAAAAGGCGCGGATACTCATACCGCGCCGGGAGGATTTTATCCTTGAAAAGAAGCTGTATAGGGAACTGGCCGGACAGGGATATGCCATGGCTTTTATGGGATCTGTCATTAACATAGGTTCTGTAATCCTGCAAACGGGAATCAACAGCCTTGGCCCGACCGTGATCGCGGGCCATACGACAGCGAGAAAACTCTTCATGCTGTGTATACTGCCTTATACGGCAATGGGAATGGCAGTTTCAACTTTTGTCTCCCAGAATAAAGGAGCGGGACAGAGAGAGCGGATCATCCGCGGGGTCAGGGGATCCTATGTCTACGATCTGGTCTGCTGCGTGATTACAATCATCGTAATGTTCCTGTTTGCAGACGAGCTGGCTGTCCTGATTTCCGGATCGGCAAATCCGGAACTGATTGGAAATGTTGTCGCCTATGTTCAATTTGCGGCAGTGTTTACCGGCATTCTGGGCGTGCTGCACCAGACCAGGCTTGCGCTGCAGGGACTTGGCGCCAGGTTTACGCCTGTCATCTCAAGCTGCATTGAACTCGCCGGGAAATGTCTCTTCGCCTGGCTGCTCGTACCTCAAATGGGGTACAGGGCGGTCATATTGTGCGAACCGCTGATCTGGTGCGTGATGGCCTTATATCTGGCAGCCGCGTTCTTCACAAACCCCTACATCCGGGGGAAGAATTGAAGGCGGCTTTGCTCCGGAACATGGCTGCACACAAATCCCTGCATCCGGGGGAAGAATAAACAGTTTTAGAACCGAAGCAGGGGATTTCTGTGCCTCGGAGACATTGTGCTCCGGGGCAGCGGGAATCTCCTCTTTCTTTTGCTGCGATCATGAAAACAGGGCAGAGGGCGGGGGTGCCGCCTCTGCCCTGTTTTCAATGTACCGTTCAGGAGTTATTCCGAAGGCATCCGGAATTCGAAAACAATACTTTCAGGATGTCGTTTTCTCAGAATGTCATTTTTTCTGATTCGTATCCTTCTCCATCTTTTTCTTCATATACCAGACAGCACCGGACATGATGCTTGCAAGTACCAGAAGCAGGATCCAGAAATAGATATTTGTTGTGTCACCGGTACCCGGTGCCCGGGAGCTTTTCCGGGTCTTACTGCCCTTCGAAGAGGACGAAGACTTCCTGCCGCCGGAGGATTTTTTGTTATCCTTCGGTGCATCCACCATGGTGACCTTCTGGATCTCACCGGTCTCTTTGACAGTGAACTTCAGGTCTTCGGCCGCCTGGTAGCCGTCGGGAGCGAGTTCCTCATGGAGTGTATAGGTTCCGGGATTCAGTCTCTCAATCATGTGAGGTTCTTTGCCGGATGTCCATTTCACCACAGTCTTTCCGTCTTTGTCAAAGATACACAGCTTCGCGCCGGCAAGCTCTTTCTTCGTCAGCTTGTCAATCTTGCTGACCTGGACTTTGGTATAGTCGTTGACGAACTTGATGTCTGCACGCTCCTTGCTGGCTGCTGCAGTCATTTTTCCGTCATCATATGTCACTGTTACTGTGACCGTATAGACTTTTTTGTCGTAGATGATGCTCTTGTCACTTCCTTCTGCCTCGGAAATACTGTAAGTATAGACCTTCTGCTTCGATCCGCCCAGATCCGAAAGCTTATAGGTGATTTTTCCGAAGGTGAAGTCTCCGCCTGTCTCATTCCCGGCTTCTCCGACGGTCTTGCCGTTCTCGTCGACCATGACGAACTTGAACTGGTCTGCCTCCAGATTCTGACCCTTGAATATTTTGACACCGCCGATCTCGATCGATGTCTCGACATCCAGCTGCTCGTTAACGAACTGCAGCTCTCCGCCCTTGTCGATCTCCTTTGTGACTTCCAGTTCTCCGTTACCCTTGTCCTTCAGAGATACCGTGACAGTATAGACTGCAGGGTCATACTTCACATCACTCTTTGTTCCGGTCACTTCACTCACAGTGTACGTGTAAGGCGCTTTTGCCGCATCCGCCAGCGTATAGGCGATCATGTCAAAAGATACCTTTCCGTCCGCGTCATTTTTCTTGCTCTGCAGGACATTTCCTTCCGCATCCTTGAGTTCGAAAGTAAATTCTCCGCCCTGGAGAACACCGTTCCTGAATGTTTTTTCCGCATCCAGCTTCAATGTTCCGTCCGCCGCGTATGCGTTGGTAAATACATATCCGGTTTCTGTGTCAGTGCCGTCCTGCGCGGGCTCTTCTCCGCCTGCTGCAGGGGCTGTTCCCTCTGCAGACTGCGCTTTATCCGCGGCATCGACTGCTGTGATCGTTCCGTCCCCATTGTCCGTAAGAATAACGGTGATACTGTATACCGTGCCATCGTAGGTGTATCCCTCGAAGGAGAAGGTTCCGTCTCCGTTGTCTTCAGCGCCCTCAGGGATCACCTCGTTGATCGAATACTTGTACTGGTCCCTGACTTCGCCGGTATATGCACCGGTCTCATCTGTAATGTAGATGTCGTTCTGCGTATATTTTATTGCGTCAAAGGTCACAGTTCCGTCCGCTGCGTTGGATTTGGTGTCAAGAACGTTACCGTCCGCGTCTTTCAGTTCAAAGGTGAACTGGCCTTCCTTGAGCTCGTTCTCGCTGATGAGTACTTTCTTCGCGTGCAGGACGATCTCACCTTCAGCCTTGTACTCGTTTGTGAAAATAAGATTATCGATGTCCTTATCAGCTTCAGCCGTGATCGTGCCTTTTCCGTCGTCTGTCAGGGTGACAGTGATCTCGAATTCACTATCATCAAACGTGTAACCGTCCTTGTCCCGGACGAGCTCCTTCACCGTGTACTTCTTCGTACCGGTTCCGGTGCCCTTCTCTGCATCCCAGCTGTCGATGTCTTCCTGCGTGTAAGGAATCTTGCCGAACTCTACATTGCCCGCTGCGTCGTTTTTCGCAGTCTGCAGAACAGCGCCATTCTCATCCATCAGCTGAAACTCGAATACGTCTTCATCCAATGCGAGGTGTCTTCCCTTGAGCTCCTTCTTTGCCTTCAGGATGATTTCGCCTTCTGATGTATAGGTGTTCTCTGCCGTCACTTTCGCGCTTTCAGGGTCTGTCTTCGCGGTCAGTGTCCCGTCTCCGTTGTCCCTCACACTGACTGTGATCGTCTTCGGTGCAGTGTCGTAAGTCACTCCGCTAAGACCGCCGTCGGTCTCAGTGATTGTGAAGATATAATCGCCTTCCTCTTTGAACTTGATAGGGTCAAATGTGACTGTCCTGGCATCTTTGTCCGCGGTCTTTACCACTGTGTCAGGCATTGTCGCGCCTTCAGGGTTGTTCTCATCCGCTGCCAGGGTGAACTCGAACTTGTCACTTTCTGTCCAGTCGCGGCCTGTGAGCACTTTCTCTGCCCCCAGGCTGATTTCCCCGTTCGCATTATAGACATTATAAGCAGTCACCGTCGCTGTATCAGGAGTCGGCACCGC
>ONKG01000099.1 GCA_900318375.1 uncultured Lachnospiraceae bacterium | reverse complement strand
CCTGGGGCTTTGGCGCGCTCTGCGGTGCTCCCTGGGGCGCAGCCGAAATCACTGACTGCAAAGTCAGCGGAACTGTGATTACTGTAAACGGAGAGAACAACCGTCTGGTCGGGGGCCTGGTTGGATTTGGCGGAACATATGACCCTGAAGCACCTGCGCAGATTACAGGATGCACAGTTGAAAATGTGACCATTACTGTCTCTGAAACGACAGATTCTGTCGGAGGCCTGATAGGGGCAGGGAAGGAAATGATGGAGGGCAGTGATCAGATGTCGTCATTCATTATCAGTGACTGTGCGGTTTCCGGAAGTATAAGCGGCGGCGGAAATTACGTGGATGCGGTTGTCGGGGATCCTGCCTGTGCAGCTTCTGTGGATTGCCAAGGAGGTATGACGATTACTCCTGCCTTGGACCCGGCTGCCTAGATGGGAATGCACAGAGAACGAATGGAGGAAGAGGTTATGAAAGCAGATTATAAAAACTGGATGCCCAAAGGAATGGTTGCTTCTTTCATAGGGGGAGCAGCAGGATCGTGGATCGCGGCTCTGGCCGCAGGCTCCCTGATGCCGGAGGGGACGGGCAGGCAGGTAGTGACGGCTGTCTCTGCAGCGTCCGGAGCTTTGTTTACGGGTGTGTCCATCTGGTCCGGTATGATGTATCGTGCCTTTGATTATAACGGAAAAAGACAGATGTCAAAACAGATCATAGAGGGAATCGCGGAATATGTGGATCTGCCGGAAGGCGGCAGCTGCCTGGATGTGGGCTGCGGCAGCGGAGCACTGGGGATCGCGATCGCCAAGCGAAATCCCGGAGCACAGGTGACCGGGATCGACCGTTGGGGCAAGGAATACGCATCCTTGGAATACGCATCCTTCAACAAACCGCTCTGTGAAGAAAATGCCCGTGCGGAAGGCGTGGAGAATATCAGCTTCATGAAGGGAGATGCCACACACCTGGATTTCCCGGATGAAACCTTTGACGCCGTTGCCAGCAACTATGTCTACCACAATATTCCGTCAAGAGACCGGCAGGTGATCCTGCTGGAAACACTGCGGACACTGAAAAAAGGCGGAACCTTTGCGATCCATGATATTTTTTCCGCAGGGAAATACGGGGATATGCAGTCTTTCACGAAAAAGCTCAAAGAGATGGGATACGAAAGGGTTGAGCTGATCGACACAGCAGATGGAAAATGGATGAGCAAAGGAGAAGCCGGGTGGATGGGACTTTCGGGCTCTGCTTTGCTGACGGGTAAAAAATAAGTCATTCTGGCGGGAGGAGACAGGATTACTGCGATTTCCATGTAGTCAAAGGGATCAAATGAGATGAAATATCATATTGAGAAAAACACGGTTCAGGAGACGCTGGTCATTCCGCTTTTCGGAAGACTGGTCTGTTCCGAGCATTTTCCGGAACTGTTTTCGGATCCCGAGGCCAAGCGGATCTGTGACAGCCTGGACTATGATTTTGCAGAGAAACGAAAGAAAATGGAATCTGCGGCAGGGCTTTTCGGCGCCCTGGAAGTGGCACAGCGCCAATATGACCTCCGCTGTGAAGTGGAAAGCTATCTGAAGGATCATCCGAAAGCAGCTGTGGTCAATCTGGGCTGCGGTCTGGATGATACCTTCTCAAAGGTCGATAACGGCGAGTGCAGGGGCTATAACATCGACCTGCCGGATGTGATCAAAGTGCGGAATGACCTTCTTCCGGCCGGAGAACGGGAAACGAATCTTTCCTGCGATTTGAATGACTATTCCTGGATGGACGGAATCGATGCATCTGGCGGCGCAGTCTTTTTTGCAGCAGGTGTATTTTATTATTTCAGGACAGCAGATGTGAAAAAGTTGGTTTGTGCTATGGCCGAGCACTTTCCCGGAGGTGTACTTGTCTTCGATTCCTGCAACAAACGCGGCGCCGGTCTGATGCGGAAGACCTGGCTGAAAGAAGCGGGGATCACAGATGTGAATGCCTACTTCTCTCTGGAAGATGAGGCAGTACTGAAAGAATGGAGTGATCGATTCGCCTCTGTCACGGCAAAGAGCTATATGCGGGGATACAGGGATATTTAGCAAGTTCACGCCCTTGATAGGGCGAAAACAATAACTTGTTTTTATATGAGCTCAGCCGCTGATTCTCAAATGGTAGTTTGATTTGATAATAATTCCTGGAAAGGGTATAATCTCCCTGTAAGATTTTTGTTGTTAGCATGACTAAATTTTACAGCAAAAGCCGGACTCTTTGGAGTCCGGTTTTTGTGTTATAGCGATATTTCGATATCAAAAAGAGGCTGCCGCATTTTTCTCTTAATGCGACAGCCCCTTGCTGCTGAAAAACGGTTTATTTCTTTCCCTCTGCCTCAAACCTTTTGTGCAGATCCAGAATATGGCGGAGTTCCTTCAGGACGCCCAGGTCAGAGAAGGAGCGCTCGACGATGTCTGCCGCGTCCTGCATCTCAGAGCGGGCATTAGCTACAGTTGCAGCAACACCTGCCTCATGGAAGGCGGTGAGATCATTCAGGTTGTCTCCGAAATACACGGTCTCTTCCTGACCGATTCCGAGATATTCCTGCAGGAGTGCGAAGGCTTCGCCTTTGCCGGCTTCTTTGGCAAAGATATCCAGCCACTCAGCTCCTGAGATCGTCATGGCCAGGTTTTTGGCGCGGCTGGACTTGTCAAGTCCTCTGGTCGCCTTCTCCACATTGGGGTGATGAACCGATATTTTGATGATGTTGTCAGTCGGGATCGCAGTCAGGTCATCAACATTCTCGACGGCGTAGCGGTAATTATTGCTCATCATCCTGGCTATGGGTGTATCGGTTCCCTCAATCCAGCTGACATCCGGACCCTCGACGACGATCTCGGCGCCCTCTATGGTGCGCAGCCGCTCGATGAGCGGGATATACAGTTCCGGATCGATCTTCCAGCTGTGCAGGACGCGGTCCCTGGTGCGGACCACGGTTCCGTTGGAGGCGATGAAATAGATGTCATCCGCGACCGGTTTGAAGAGTTCCATCATACTGTGATACTGCCGCCCGCTGCAGGCGCAGAAGATGATCCCGGCCTCCTTGAGTTCCCGGATCACATCGTAGTAGGCAGGGTCGATCTCATGGGAACCCTCCTTTACCAGAGTCCCGTCAATGTCACTCGCTATCAGTTTGATCATAATTCTTGTTCCCCTTTTTTTATAGAACCCACTGGCCAGACTGGCTTATACAAATATAGTATCACATGTATTTATTGGACGAAAGGAATATCTCTTTGCGCTTTTTTTTTAGATTCCTATACGATATTGTATAGACAGGTACCGTTTAAATATAGTTTGCACCCCGTTTCTATGCTAAAATGAATCATAGTAGTTCTGCATCGGCGGGCTCAGAGCAGGGTCCAATAATCCTGCTTTTTTTATGGCTTCGGAATCGTACATACATTGCGCCTTTTCGGACCTGCCTGTGCGCCGGTCACAGCCGGTTTCATGCAGAAAACAGTATTAAAACAGGTCACAGGCGGACGGCTCCTGCTTTTTCATATGTCGTACATGCCTGCGGCTGACAGTCAAAGGAGTTATTTTATTTTGGTACCTATTACAGATTTACAATTATTCATTAACGCTTCCACAGACAGCCAGATCCGGTTCGATCCGGCAGTCAAAACATATGATGTGACCGTCCCTACGGATTGCTTCGGAGCACTTCTGAAGCTGCAGTTTGCCCCGGAATTTTACATCAGCATTCGTGCCGACCGCGACGCCGGCCGCTTCGGATTTGAAACGCTTGCGCCTGATATGGGCGACTATATAGCCGGAACGGAGATTCCTTATTATGAATATTACGGCGGTTACATCATCCGCCTTGACAAACGCGAGTCCTGCTTTGCGAATGACCTCGATGTGACTGTTACCATTGACGCGGGAAGCACAGAGCACGGGACGGACCGCTATGAGATCCATATTCACAGGGATTCAGGGAAAAAACTCCGGGATCTATTCCGGGAGGAGTCCTTCTTTGATGAAGAGTTTGAGATCACAATGCCCTACAAACTTTATGTTCCCGGAAAGTATGACCGCAGGAAGAAATATCCCATGGTGATCTGCCTTCACGGAACCGGTGAAGTTCAGGAGCCGATTGACGCCGTGCTGATGAAAACGCAGATGGCGACGGTCTTTGCGGCAGATTCCGAAGCCGGCATCAACGAATGTTTTGTGCTGGTTCCCAAATGCAATGTCCGCTATGACGAGGATGACAACTGGACGACGCTGAACCAGTTTGTCCGTCAGAGAACAGATTCTCCTTTCTGGCCCATGCCTCACCTGACAGTGGCCTGGAGACTGATCGAAAAGCTCAGAAACGATTACAAAATTGATGACAGGAGGCTCTATCTGACGGGAATCTCTTCCGGTGCCTTCGGCGCTTATGTGCTGGCAATGGAGCATCCGGACGCCTTTGCGGCCATGGTTCCTGTCGCAGGAGCAGCCAACCCCGCGCGGATTGGTGCTTTGAAACACACACCTATGTGGATCTTCCACTCCGCGGATGACCCGGTCATCGTTCCCTCTTACACACTGGATCCCACCCTGGCCGCCCTGGACGGGGCCGGCATCAGCTATCGGGTGACCCGTTATCCCGAGAAGCAGATCTTTTGGCAGTCCGCCCACTTCTGCTGGGAGAAGGTCTACAAAGAAAAGGAGCTGCGGGAATGGATGTTCTCACAGCGGATCGGAGGAATAAAGCAAGTAAAGAAAAAAATAGGAATATCTGCCGGAGATAAAAAGAAGGGGCATGCCATTAACGAAGATGTGCGCGATATTGCCGCGCAGGCAATTGCCGCCGCGGAGGTCAAAGCGCTCTGACCGGCAGCCGATCATTTTTGTTGACAGACATTCTGAAGGTTTGGTGTAACAGTCGTACGGATAGTCCGGCATTAAAAAAGAACGAGGAGGAACAACATGGAGAAAAAACTTTATCCCCTGGACGTAGGTCAGATGCTGCAGTATCTGCCCATTCGTGAAACCGGCACCCAGCGCTGCTGCAACATCAGTGTTTTTTCCGGTCTGCAGACAGAGATTGATTTCAATCTTCTGAAGAGATGCATTCAGGATGAGTTCAGGCGCTACGAGTGCCTTCGCCTCCGGTTCACTGCCCCGGATAAAGACGGAAATGTACAGCAGTACATTGCGGACCGGGATGACCGCGACGTTCCCTTCCTGGATCTGTCAGACCGCACCATGAGCGAAGCCGATGCCTTTTTACAGGAAAAGACCTATGAGGAGTTCAATGAGCCTGAGATCCCCATGGTGGAAATCACTATGGTGAGGATGCCGGAAGGCTACAACGGCATGTATATCCACATCGATCACCGCCTGGTTGATTCCTCCGGCCTCATCGTGATGGTCAATGACATCATGGAGCTTTACTGCCATTACCGTTTCGGGTCTGAGTATCCCAAACCCCTCGCTTCCTTCGAAGAAGTTCTGATCAGTGATCTGAAAAAAGCCAAGAACGAAAAGCGCCGGGCCAAGGACGAGAAATTCTGGCGCGATTATCTGACGGAGAACGGTGAACCGATCTATTCCGATATCAAAGGCTCCCGCATTCTGCAGGAGAGCCGGAGAGCGCACGGGGACAAATCCCTTCGCGCTGCGGATGTGGAGACAAAAGACCGCTCTGTCGGTGTTGCGGACTTTCATCTGGAGCCCGAAGCTACCCAGAAACTCATGGACTTCTGCATGATGCACGGCGTTTCCATGACCAACCTGATCCTGCTGACCATGCGGACCTATCTTTCCAAGGCCATGGGAGGTCAGGATGACATTACTCTCCGCAACTTCGTCTCCCGCCGCTCCACCCAGGCAGAGTGGACCTGCGGAGGCAGCCGGGTCCTGTCCTTCCCTCTGCGCACCATCATCAGTCCGGATACGGAGTTCCTGGATGCTCTTTATGAACTCCAGAATGTCCAGAACAAGATCTATCTCCACTGCAACTATGATCCCGTGGCGGTGGACAAAATGCTCAAGGAGCTCTACGGCGCACCGGACAACACGGAGTATATCTCCATGTCCCTGACTTATCAGCCTATGCCTGTCCGTATGCAGAACGAGCATCTGGCGGGGATCAAAACCCGTTCCGTCTGGTACCCCAACGGCGCTGCCACCAAGAGGATCTACCTGACTGTCACCCACAGCTCCAATGACGGCGGCCTCATCTTTGACTATCACTATCAGAAGGCGGTTCTGTCCTATGATGATATTCAGAGGCTGTACTACTACATGATGAAGATGATGTTCCGCGGTGTGGATGAACCAGATGTCACGATCGGAGAACTCATCAGCACGGTGTAAAAAATCCGAGAGCGTTAAATGTGAGCCACTTCGCCCTGTTTAATGCAGAGCGTCAAAAACACGCAATAAAAATGGAGGATACCGCATGGATAAGAAGCAAGAATTTCTGGAAATTGTAGCAAAGTACTGCGATAAGGATGCATCTGAGATTACTGAAGATATGCGTTTCCGTGAGGATCTGGGCTTTAATTCCCTGAGCTTCATGACTTACCTGGGCGATCTGGAAGATACCTTTGATGTGGAGCTGGAAGAGGAGGAAGCCATCCGTATCACTACGATCGGAGAGGCTCTGGAGTATATGAACACCCTTTTTGAAGAATAAAGCGGAGCAGGAGAAAAAGACTGTATACCAAACACAGACTGTGTGTTAATCATAGGAGAAATAAGTATGGACGATAGACACATCATTGCCAGCCTGCTGGAAAATACGGTCGCGAAATACCCCGAGTACCCGGCGGTCAGATGGATCGTAAAAAAACAGATTCCCGAGAAGTTATATCGGGAGCTGAACGAGGATAGAAACAAGGTTGCTGGAGCTCTCCTGAAGAACGGTTTTGAGGGAAAACAGGTGGCCATGATCGGCACAAGCTCTTACGAGTGGATCGCCTCTTATCTGGGAATCGTCAGCACAAAGATCACCGCCGTGCCGCTCGACCCCATGCTCCCGCCCATGGAGCTCTGTGATCTGATCAACCGCTCGGATTCCGAGGCGCTCTTCATTGCCCCGAAACTGGCATCCATGATCGATACTGTAAAAGAAAACTGCCCTGCCGTACGGCTCTTTGTGGTCCTTGACGGGAATCCTTCGCCGGAGGATCCCACCATTGTCTCCTTTGCGGAATTCATTTCCGGAGAAGACGGAGCCGCGGTTGCGGACGACAAACGCCCTTTGTCCGATGATGTCTGCACCATCATTTTTACTTCCGGCACGACCGGAAAGAGCAAGGGCGTCATGCTGACCCAGCGCAATCTCTATGACGACGTGACAAATGTGGTCGTCACCTTCGATCCCGGCACGACCATGCTCTCCGTCCTGCCTGTCCACCACGCCTACTGTCTGGTCATGGACTGGCTCAAGGGCTTCTCTCTCGGAGCGACTCTCTATATCAATGATTCACTGCTCCACATGGTCAGGAACATCGGTAAAGTGAAGCCCCAGGTCCTTCTGATGGTGCCGCTCATGATCGAGACCATCGGCAAGAGGCTTGCCGCCATTGAATCTGATCTGCCCAAACCCGAGATCGGGAAGCAGCTGATGGGAGAAAACCTGGAGTACATTTTCTCCGGCGGCGCGCATCTGGATCCTGCCTATATCAGTCTCTTTGAAGAGTACGGGATCAAGGTCTGTGAAGGATACGGAATGAGCGAATGCTCCCCTACAATCAGCTCCAACGGGCAGACCGGCAACAGGCCGGGCTCTGTCGGAAAAGTACTTGCCAATATGCAGGTCCGCTTTGTGGACGGCGAGATCCAGGTCAAGGGCTCCAATGTCATGAAGGGCTATTACAAAATGCCCAAGGAGACCGAGGAAGCCTTTTCCGACGGCTGGCTCCGCACAGGTGACCTGGGACGCATGGATGAAGACGGCTACCTTTATATCACCGGCCGTCTGAAGAACCTCATCATCCTCAGCAATGGCGAAAACGTCTCCCCCGAGGAGATCGAGAACGCACTGCTGACTCATGATCTGGTCGGTGAGATCGTCATCAGCGGCGAGGAAAACGGACTTGCAGCACGAATCTACCCGGATCCCGACGTCGTGGAAGCCAAGGGGCTTTCTCCCGAGGACGTCGCTGCACAGCTGCAGGGAATCCTGGACGACTACAACAAGACCCAGCCCCTCTACCGCGCTATCACTACCCTGAAAGTGCGTAAGTACCCCTTCGTCAAAAACGCCACGAAGAAGATTGTCCGCGCTAAGATGGATGTGGACGAGGCGCCCGAAGAATAAAACACGGGTGAACACGGGGACGGTCCTTCTGTTTCATGGGGTGAACTTGGGGACGGTCCCAATGACATTTAGATAAGGGGCCCCCCTGTTTCCATAACAATAGTTCTATATCAATCAGAGGTGAAATATCCTCTGATTTTTTTGCTTTTTTTGAGTCTTCTGTAGCTTGGGTGGGTGACTTCACTCCACCAAATAACAAATAACAATTGAAAAGCCATTGGCATTCCGCTATTGTGGTTGTTTGCGAAGAC
>ONKG01000086.1 GCA_900318375.1 uncultured Lachnospiraceae bacterium | reverse complement strand
ACCTGTGCCCCGATGACCCCGTCTTCTTCACAGTTACACCTTACCGGTGATATAGAAAGGAAAATAAGATGAAAAATACAAAGTTAGGCGGCCTCTCGGCGTATCTTGGTACGCTGGGCGCGCTGGTTATCCTCTGCATCGTACTGACGATCGCAACCCCCAATTTCCTTACT
The DNA here is from genome assembly GCA_900318375.1 of uncultured Lachnospiraceae bacterium. Lineage (GTDB taxonomy): Bacteria > Bacillota > Clostridia > Lachnospirales > Lachnospiraceae > CAG-791. The sequence goes on along the minus strand of ONKG01000086.1, from coordinate 10,559 downwards.
TACAGCAACCTGATGTCTGTCCTCAAGCAGACCACTTTCACAGCTCTCCTGTCAACAGGTATGCTGCTCTGCCTGATCACAGCAGGTATCGACCTCTCTGTCGGCGCTAACGCTACATTCTGCGCATGCATGTGCGGTATGCTGGTCAAGGGCGGCATGACAAATCCTGTCCTTCTCATCATCATCGCTCTGGTGGCGGGCACCATCATCGGCCTGATCAACGGCACACTGCTGACCAGACTCCACCTGCCTCACCCCTTCGTATCCACCCTTGGTATGAAGAACTTCCTCTGGGGCGCATCCCTTCTGGTCACAGGCTCCCAGATGATCTCCAACTTCCCCACCGGCGTTATGGCTCTGGGTTCTGCCACGATCGGCGGCTTCCCGATCAGCTTCATCGTCGTTGTCATCATCTACATCCTGATGCACATCCTGCTGACCCGCACAGCACTTGGACGCTCCATCTACTGCGTCGCAGGTATCGTCTCCATCGGCCGTTCCGGCATCTGCAACGGCGCGAACGCGATCCAGCCCTACGACACTGACGCAATCGCATCCTGCGTCATCGGCGGCGCGTCCTTCATGGGCGGCAAAGGTACAATGTTCGGTACCATCATCGGCGCTCTGGTCATCGCGACCCTGAGAAACGGCTTCACCCTTCTGTCCGTTGACTCCGCAGTCCAGAACATGGTCCTGGGTCTTGTTATCATCGGCGCAGTCCTGCTCGACGTCACTCGTGAGGCAATGGCTGCAAAGGCACGCCGTAAAGAGGCAGGCGCAAAGGCTTGATGTACACTCGGGCGTGCAATCGCCGGAGGTCCGCTGCAAAGAAACAGTAAAGACATACTGCAATTCTAAAGCACGCCAGTATAAAAGAAATCACATGCGGCAGGGGACTGCCCCTGCCGCATGTTAATGAAATACTGTTTGCGGACCTTGCATCCTTTTTCAGATAATATAAGGAGGTTTGTACAATGGCCGGAAACATTAGTTTTGAAACTGCTGAGTACAATGCATTTGGACCCTGGGCATATGAGATCAGTGACAGATACCCTCTGCCCCGCCTGTTTGCCCCGTATTTTACAGCCGATGACAAGGCGGTCATGAAGATCAAGATTCCCAGAGAGATCGAACGCAGAAATGCAGAGCCGGGTATGGATCTTTACGACTACGTGGTTGCATTGTATGAGGACCGACTCCTGGTCCTGAAGCGTGAGGGTGACACAGTACTGGAGAAACAGATTCCCCTGAAGGAATTCAAGGGTGTCAGGATCTATCAGAACCTGCTCAAAGGCGGATATACGATCTTTTCTGCCAGGGGCTCCATCTCTTTCCCTTTCAACTCGGTTTCTCTTGATCTGTTCCAGAAACTTACAAATCTGTCACTTGAGAGAGTGAAGCCCCAGGGCAGGGATATATCAAATCTGCCGGTAACAGAGACGGCGCCGGAGTCTATGCTGCTGATCAATATGCTGCACGATGTAGAGATGAAGCTTCCGGGCGTCCGTGTCGGCGCAGTGCAGAAGAGCGCGGATGTACACCGCAAGGGTGCTACGCAGAATATGATCGAGCGCATGCTCTGGGGAGAGATGAATCCGGAAGCACTCCATCTTTACACAGACCGGTATCTGATCGTTCTGGAGAACGGCGTATTCCCCAACCATGTCGGCATGCAGGAGTTCGGATATACACAGACGATCATTCCGCTGAGCTGTATCGACGGAATAGAGGTCGCTCATTCCGAAGAATATTCTCTGCTGGAAGAGGCCGGACTGACTTTGGGACCTGACAGGGTCGCCTATCACTATGAAATTGACAATGAAGAAGTGGCGGCATTCTATAATGCGCTGAAATGATTTATAAAAGGAGATAAACATGGGCAAGAAACTTAGAATCGGCCTTCTTGGCGCAGGACGTATCGGTAACCTTCACGGCACAAACATACAGAACTTCGTTCCGGATGCCGAAGTCGTAATCGTAGCGGATCCTTTCATGAACGAAAAGATGGAAGAGTGGGCAAAGAGTATCGGCATCGAGCGCTGCTCAAAGGATCCCGAGGATGTATTTTCCGCATCTGATGTAGATGCAGTATTTATCTGCTCCTCTACCAATACACATGCAGAGTTCATGATCCGTGCCGCAAAAGCAGGCAAGCACATCTTCTGCGAGAAGCCTATCGATCTGTCTGTCGCAAAGATCAACGAGGCTCTGGGTGAGGTCGAGAAGGCCGGTGTCAAGCTTCAGGTCGGTTTCGTCCGCCGCTTTGACAGAAGCCACAAGGCAGTCCGCGATGTAGTCGCTTCCGGCAAGCTGGGCAAGCCCTATGTTGTCAAGGTCTGCTCCCGCGATCCCGCTGGCCCGCCTATGTCTTATGTAGCTGTTTCCGGCGGTATCTTCACCGACATGATGATCCATGACTTCGACATGGTCCGTTATCTGTCCGGCAGCGATGTCACAGAAGTTTCCGCAACAGGCGCAGTCCTCACAGATCCCGGCTATGCGGATTATGACGATGTCGACACTGCAATCGTAACCCTGAAGTTCGCGAACGGCGCAATCGGCGTCATCGACAACTGCCGCCAGGCTCCTTACGGCTATGACCAGCGTGTCGAGGTTCTCTGCGAGAAGGGTGCTGTCCAGGACAACAACCATCTTGAGAACGAAGCTTTCATCAGCACAGCCGAGACTGTTGAGTCCGCGAAGCCTACATACTTCTTCCTTGAGCGATACAACGATGCATTCGTCGCAGAGACCAAGGCATTTGTAGACGCTGTTCTCAACGGCACAGATGTTCCCGTAGGCGGCAAGGATGGCCTTGAGCCCGTCCGTATTGCAATCGCAGCGAAGAAGTCCCTGAAAGAAGGCAGACCCGTCAAGCTTTCCGAGATTGAGGCATAATCGCATTAACCGGATTAATTGCTGGTTGTTTCGCAGGGCTCTGTATAAAAAGACCACTATCATTAATTGTTACCCTCTTTGGAAGACTGCGCGGAAACCCTGTCCGCGCAGTCTTCTGCTGTCAGTAAAAGTATTATTGATTTGAATCTCTGAATGCAGAATCTGTCTGTCCGGTTTTCTGCTGCCAGGGCAAAAAATGATCCAAAATCTGTACGGGAGAGCAAGAAAAGAAAAATATTTTTGCGTGACCGGTATCGGCGCGGGACGGGTTCTTGTGCAATGCGTGCCAATCCTGTATAATAAACAAAAAATTTAAGGTTGCACGCAGAAATTATTAATTTTTTGCGTGCAAGCGAGGACGCTGCGCGGCAATTGTAATTAATTGCGGCGTGCACTGTATGGATACGGGGATATCCATACAGTGTTTTGTTGAAAGATGGGGGAAGAGCAGTGGCAGTGACAGTTCAGCAGATCGCAGATGCAACCGGTGTATCCAGAGGCACAGTGGATCGTGCCCTTAATAATCGCGGAAGAGTCGACCCTGAGGTGGCAGAAAAAATCCGCAGGACAGCTCTTGAGATGGGCTATGTTAAGAAACCGAGAAAAACAGGCGGCAAAAAAAAGACCTGCAGGATCGGCATTGTGACCCAGCTGGCAGGTGCTTCCTTCATGTTGGAGATCAATCGGGGAATTCATGAGGCGGCGGCAGAACTGCAGGACCGCGGTGTGGAAATTGTCCTGAAGGAAGGAATGGCCGTAGACGAGAAAGAGCAGCTCGATGCGATCAGCGATCTTCTCAAGGAGGGGATCGACGGACTTGCGCTGATGCCCGTGGACTGCGAAGGTGTCAGGGAGAAGATCAACGAACTGATTGAGCATGACAATATACCTGTTGTAACTTTCAACTCGGACATAGTCGGGACAAAACGTACATGTTTTGTGGGAATGGATAACCTTAAGAGCGGACGTACGGCAGCAGGACTTATGAAGATGATGACCGGAGGGACGGGGAAAATCCTTGTGATCACCGGGTATTTTACAAACCACGTCAACAGTTCGCGCGTTGCCGGTTTTGTCGAAGAACTCAAGGCATCCTGTCCCGGCCTGGAAGTTGTGGGAGTACAGGGAAGCTTTGACGATGCCGCTGAAGTGGAGAAGATCGTCGTCAATACACTGAGGACTGTTCCGGATCTTGACGGAATTCTTCTGGTTTCCGGTGGGCAGGCAGGCATCCGCAAGGCGTTCGATGAACTGGGACTTACTAAAAGGCCCCATGTGGTCATCTATGACCAGACACCGAAAAACGAACGCGCGCTCCGCGAAGATACTGTTGATTTCCTGATTGACCAGAATGGATTCGTCCAGGGATACCGGCCGCCCCATATTCTTGCAGACCTTCTGCAGAAAAATCAGCAGCCGGATGAAGAACGTATCCTGACAGATATTATCATCAGAACAAAGTACAACCTGTAATAAACATACTGTTTCCCGGCCAAATGACGGGCGGCACACATGCACGCGGGATGCGCGCGTGCATGCAGAAACGGGATGTGCGTGCCGAAAACTAGCTTCGTTAATAGTTTGTGTGCCTACAGATATTTGTGCAATTTATATAATGGAGCACGCGCAAAACGGGCGATATTCCGTGAATATGTACAGCGTTGCCTTGACACTGGACAAGGATTTTAGTAATATATATTAAACGTACATGCTGCCGCGGCTTAGCTGGCGCAGACAAGTTGTGACTGCAGCTGTACGGAACAGCGGGATTCATGAAAACAGGGATAATCTGATACAGCGGACATTAAGAGGATAGAAAGGCTGCATTTCCGATCGACAAAAACTGACGATTTGAACTGCAGCTGTTTTTTTGCGGAAGAGGCGGCAGATCAAACTGCCCGGAGTTCAGACAGGTCTGTACTGCAGCAATATTTTCTGTAAAAACAATGTTTGTATGAGACTATAGTTGACGTGAAAAACCAAAACATCCTATAATATAAGAGGAAAGATAGGCTTACAGCGTGACCGGTAACCAGGCACGTTCAATGCTATGTTCTATGGCAGTACAGAAGCAATAATGGTCAGCATTCCGGGTGAACATCCTTCAGTGGCGGCGCTTAGTACACATGCAGGTGTTATATAGAGTTATGGTATTATTTAAAGTTACTTTATCAAATGTATTATTAAGGAGGTTTTTATGGGTAAATTAAGGATCGGTCTTCTTGGTGGCGGACGCATCGGTAAACTCCATGGCACAAACGTTCAGAATTTCATTCCGAACGCAGAAGTCGTGATTCTTGCAGATCCTTTCCTGAATGATGATATGATCGCATGGGCAAAGAGCATCGGCATTGAGAGATGCACAAAGGATCCTGCAGATGTTTTCGCAGCGGACGATGTGGACGCCGTCTTCATTTGTTCTTCCACAAACACACACGCAGATTTTATGATCAAGGCTGCTCAGACCGGCAAGCACATCTTCTGCGAGAAGCCTATCGATCTGTCTGTCGCAAAGATCAACGAGGCTCTGGGTGAGGTCGAGAAGGCCGGTGTCAAGCTCCAGGTCGGTTTCGTCCGCCGCTTTGACAGAAGCCACAAGGCAGTCCGCGATGTAGTCGCTTCCGGCAAGCTGGGCAAGCCCTACGTTGTCAAGGTCTGCTCCCGCGATCCCGCTGGCCCGCCTATGTCTTATGTAGCTGTTTCCGGCGGTATCTTTACCGACATGATGATCCATGACTTCGACATGGTCCGTTATCTGTCCGGCAGCGATGTCACAGAAGTTTCCGCAACCGGTGCAGTCCTGACTGATCCCGGCTATGCCGAGTATGACGATGTTGACACTGCGATCGTCACCCTGAAGTTCGCGAACGGCGCGATCGGCGTCATCGACAACTGCCGCCAGGCTCCTTACGGTTATGACCAGCGTGTCGAGGTTCTCTGCGAGAAGGGTGCTGTCCAGGATAACAACCATCTTGAGAATGAAGCTTTCATCAGCACCGCCGAGACTGTTGAGTCCGCGAAGCCTACATACTTCTTCCTTGAGCGCTACAATGATGCGTTCGTCGCAGAGGAGAAGGCATTTGTCGATGCTGTTCTCAACGGCACAGATGTTCCCGTTGGCGGCAAGGACGGTCTTGAGCCTGTCCGTATCGCAATCGCAGCAAAGAAGTCCCTGAAAGAGGGCAGGCCCGTCAAGCTTTCCGAGATCGAGTCTTAATTTGCTGATGCAGGTCGTCATGTAATTATTCGGATATAAGAATAATTATGGGAAATATATTTTAAAAAGAAGACCATAATCCTGTTGCATTCGCAGTTATAACTACCAAGAGAAGGTTGGTCTGTTTAATTCAATGTATTCAGATCACCCCCTGTTGCGGATGCGCATCATTCACAGCAGGGGGTGTTATTGTCTTTTTGGGATACACAGAGTGCGTGCAAAATGCCACAGATTGCAAAAAGCACGCAAAGAATAAGAGATGTTATTTTTTCCTTGATACAGTCAGCACGCGGGACCTTTGAAAGCGGGTCTTGAACATCGATGAGGCAGGATTTCCGGATGTCCGGGAAGGAGTATCCGGATGAGAGGAATATACCGTGAGAAGCTTATAAATGCTGAATTTCAGGGAATTCAGGCTGTTATAAACGGATCCACGGATGAGAGTTGACAGAGCTCATTGAACTGCCATCCATATCCCCTTAAAAATGCACAAACAAGCACCTTCGAAATTGTGCATTATGGAGAAAGTGGATTGCAGTGGGAAAAAGTGCTTGCACGCAACACGCTTGCGTGCTATTCTAAAAGCACAAAAAGAAATGATTAAGCACGCAAACGCACGCGAGCGGCTGACTCAAGCGTGCCGGGGATGCCTGATCACATTACAATTGTTATCATTATTATGTAAACACTATAATTTTTCTTTCAAGAAAGAGAGGGGTAAAAGATGTCTAAGTTAAATGAAATGGTTGCAACCTTCCCGCAGACCGAGTTCTGGAATGACTCCTGCAGCTGCAAAGAGCTGTCCTATGCGATCGAGAACGGCGGCTCCGGCGCAACTACCAACCCTGTTATCGTTGGTAACGTTCTGAAGAAAGAACTTCCGGACTGGGAAGACACCATCAAGCAGGTGATCGCTGACAATCCGACATGGACAGAAGACGATGTTGCATGGGATATCATCGGAAAGCTCGGCACAAAGGCTTCCAAGCTCCTTCTTCCTATGTTTGAAGAGTCTCATGGTCAGAAGGGCCGCATCTCCTTCCAGACCAATGCGAAATACTATTGCAATAAAGACCTCATGGTCGAGCAGGCTTGCAAGCTTGCAGCTCTGGTTCCCAACAGCCAGATCAAGGCTCCTACCAGCAAAGCCGGCGTCGAAGCTTTCGAAGAGCTGACCTATCGCGGAATCTCCATCAACGCTACCGTTTCCTTCACCTGCGCACAGGCAGTCGCAGTCGGTGAGGCAGTTGAGCGCGGTCTCAAGAGAAGAGAGGCTGAAGGCCTTGATACCTCCTGGATGCACCCCGTCTGCACCATCATGATCGGCCGTACCGATGACTACCTCAAGAACGTTGTCAAGGCAAGTGATATGTGCATTCCCGCTGAGGCTCTTGATCTCGCAGGCGTAGCAGTTATGAAGAACGCTTACAAGGTTTACAAAGAGAAAGGCTTCCGCACCACTCTGCTGACCGCTGCTTACAGAAACTATCATCACTATGTTGATTTCCTTGGCGGCGACATCATCTTCACCATCACCTCCGACTGGCAGAGAAAGTTCGCTAACTGCGATTGGATGAAGATTGAGAACAACATGGACAAGCCCGTTGATGAGTTCTATCTCAACTGCCTCAAGCAGATCCCTGAGTTCGTCCAGGCATATGAGCCCGACGGCCTTAAGCCCGAAGAGTTCCAGCACTATGGCGCATTCCTTGCAACCATGAAGCAGTTCCTGGGCGGCTATGACAGCCTTGTCCAGCTGATCCGCGGCTACATGATCGTATAATCGCAAAAAGGTGAGCAAATCTGTAATATGAAAGAACTGCAGCCTGCCGTGCAACCGGCACGGCAGGCTGTTTTATAAAAATCCAGGTATGGTGAGGTGTTATATGGAAAAAACTCTCAGACTGACAACCGCTCAGGCTATCGTCAAGTTCCTCGACAATCAGTATGTCTGCATGGATGGTGAAGAGACCAAGTTCGTCGAAGATTTCTTCACAATCTTCGGACACGGCATCGCAGTCGGCCTCGGCGAGGCTCTTGACCGCAATCCCGGCGGCATCCACGTTATGCAGGGCCGCAATGAGCAGGGTATGTGCCACGCTGCAACCGCTTTCGCAAAGCAGAATGACCGCAAGAAGATCATCCCCTGCGCAGCATCCGTAGGCCCCGGCTCCGCAAACATGGTTGTTGCATGCGCAACAGCTACCGTTAACAACATTCCTCTGCTGGTATTCCCTGCAGATACATTCGCTTCCAGACAGCCCGACCCCGTTCTGCAGCAGCTCGAGCAGTCCAACAGCCTTGCAACGACCACTAACGATGCTTTCAAGCCCGTAGTTAAATACTGGGACCGCATCCAGAGGCCCGAGCAGCTGATGAGCGCAATGATCAACGCAATGCGCGTCCTCACTGATCCCGCTGAGACCGGTGCAGTTTCCATCGGCCTTCCTCAGGACGTTGAGGGTGAGTACTTTGATTATCCCGAGAGCTTCTTCAAGAAGAGAGTTCACCGCATCACCCGTCCTTGCGCAGTACAGGAAGAACTGGAAGATGTTGCGGCTGAGATCCTTGCTTCCAAGAAGCCCCTGATCATCGTCGGCGGCGGTGTCCGCTACTCTCTGGCCGGTGAAGTGGTCGAGAACTTCTGCGAAGAGTTCGGTATCCCCTTCGGCGAGTCCCAGGGCGGAAAGAGCGCCTGCAAGTCCAGCCATCCTTACTGCCTCGGCGGTATCGGTGTCACCGGCACATCCGCTTCCAACAAGCTGGCCAAAGAAGCTGACTGCATCATCGCAATCGGCACCAGAATGAGTGACTTCACCACCAGCTCCAAGTGGCTCTTCCAGAAGGAAGGCGTCCGCTTTGTCTCCATCAACAACAGCCGTTACCATGCATACAAGTTCGACGCTGTCAAGGCTGTCGGCGATGCTAAGGTTACTGTCGCTGCTCTGGCTGAGATCCTTCGCGCTAAGGGCTACAAGAGTGCATACACCAACGAGATCGCTGATGCCAAGGCTGAGTGGGATGCAGAGCTTGAGCGTCTCGGCGGCATCATCTGCACAGGCGAGGACTTCGAGCCCATCATCAAGCCCAGAGATCCCAGGACTGTTCCGGAATTCGTCCGTATGTACGGCACATCCCTTACCCAGACCGCAGCGCTTGCTACCCTGCGTGCCTGCATGGGTCCCGATGATATCATCATCACTGCCGGCGGTTCTCTTCCCAGCTGCATGCAGCGTGTATGGAAGACCGACAAGCGCGGCGGCTACCATGTAGAGTATGGCTACAGCTGCATGGGTTACGAAGTCGGCGCATCCCTCGGTGTCAAGATGGCTGAGCCCGATGTCGAAGAGTACACCTGCATCGGTGACTCCGGCTTCCAGATGCTCAACTCCGAGCTGGGCACCATCATGCAGGAGAAGCGCAAGACCAACATCCTGGTCTTCGATAACTGCGGATTCGGCTGCATCAACAATCTGGAGATGACCCACGGTATCGGCTCCATCGCTACTGAGTTCCGTTACACAGACGGCAAGAAGCCTTGCGGAGATCTGGTTCCCACAGATTACACCAAGATCGGCGAAGCTTACGGCCTGCAAGAGCGTCGAAGAGCTGCGCGATGCAATCATCGACTCCAGGAAGCAGACTGTTGCCTGCCTGTTCGACCTCAAGGTTGTTCCGAAGACCATGACAGACGGCTATGGCGCATGGTGGAACGTCGGTATGGCTATGGTTTCCGACAGCGAGAGCGTACGCGAAGCTGCTCAGGAAGTCCTTGACCGCAGAGCTGAGGCAAGGAAGTATTAATCTCCGGGGTTAAAACCCATAAATGAGTAATTGAATGGCAGACAGCGGAAGGTGATCCTGCATAGTATCACCTCCCGCTGTCTCCAGACCGGTTATACAACGAGACCGATTCTATATAATGAAAGAGGTTAAACTCAATATGGTAGAAAAGAAATTATTCGGATATCCCACATTTGACGAGAATGGCGAGGAAATCCTTTCCACATATGACAATGAATATCGCGACATGCTGATGGATGTCCGTCTCTATCGTATGGCTGCAGGCAGCACAAGAGAGTTCTGCAGAGAAGGCGAAGAGATCGCAGTTCTGCTTCTTTCCGGTGAGATTACCTTTAAGTGGGCAGAAGGCGAGAAGACTGTCTCCAGAAAAGATGTCTTTACAGAAGGCCCCTGGGCACTTCATGTCTCCGGCGGCAAGCAGATCACTGTCACAGCAGTGAAGGATGCAGAGATCCTTGTTCAGTGCACACAGAACGAGAAGGATTTTGCTTCCCGTCTGTACTCCCCCGAAGATGCTCCCTGGGCATACTCCGGCGCAAAGGGCAAATTCGGCGATACCGCTAACCGCCAGGTCAACACCATCTTTGATCATGACATCTGCCCTGAGTCCAACATGGTTCTCGGCGAAGTTATGAATGAC
>ONKG01000085.1 GCA_900318375.1 uncultured Lachnospiraceae bacterium | reverse complement strand
ATCCTGGCCATGGGATGCCGTGAGCGTCCCAGAGGCGCCCTGAACATTCCCGGCTACCGTCCTGCAGGCATCTACAGCGCAGGCACTGCCCAGCGCCTGGTCAACATGGAGGGCTATATGCCCGGCCGCGAGGTCGTCATCCTCGGCTCCGGCGATATCGGCCTCATCATGGCGCGCCGCATGACTTTTGAGGGCGCGATCGTCAAGGTTGTCGCCGAACTCATGCCTTTTTCCGGCGGCCTGAAACGAAACATCGTCCAGTGCCTGGACGACTACGGCATCCCGCTCAAGCTCTCCCACACGATCGTGGACATTGAGGGCAAGGAGAGGGTGACTGCAGTCACGATCGCCCAGGTCGGCCCCGACATGAAACCTATCCCCGGCACCGAAGAGCGCTACACCTGCGATACTCTGCTGCTGTCCACAGGCCTCATTCCGGAGAACGAACTGTCCAGAGGCGCCGGCGTTGAAATGAACGCTGTCACAAGCGGCCCCATTGTCAATGAAATTCTCGAGACCAGCATCCCCGGCGTCTTTGCCTGCGGCAACGTCCTCCACGTGCACGACCTTGTCGACTACGTCTCCGAAGAGGCGACCCGCGCCGGCACAAATGCAGCTAAATATGTCCAGAACGGATGTGCAGATGAGAAGGGTGAAGCAGATATTCAGCTCATCGCTACAGAAGGCGCACGCTATACTGTGCCCTCAACGATCAATGTCTCCCGCATGGAAGACAACCTGACTGTCCGCTTCCGTGTCGGCGCTGTCTACAAAGACAGCTATGTCAGTGTTTTCTTCGACGATGAACGCGTCCAGCACCGCAAAAAGAGAATCATGGCGCCCGGTGAGATGGAGCAGATCATCATCCAGAAGAAAAAACTGGCGGACTACCCCGACCTCAGGACGATCACCGTCAAGATCGAAGCCGAGTGAGTCAAGAGGGACGGTTCCGGCTGACTCATTGCAAGCAATAAGTCAGCCGGGACATCTCATGAACTCCGGGTGGATCAACGAGAAACATCCCTGGAGACTCAAAGTCCCCTTACAGTGGATTAGGAGAGAATAGATTATGGAAAAAAAGAATCTTACGTGCATCGGCTGCCCCATGGGCTGCCAGATCACTGTGGAATTTGAAGGCGAAGAAGTCTTCAGCGTGACAGGCAACACCTGCGCGATCGGCGATAAATATGCCCGCCAGGAGGTCACTCACCCCGAGCGCACAGTCACTTCGACCATCATCGTCACAGGCGGAGATAAGGAACGCTGCAGCGTCAAGACCAAGGGAAATATCCCCAAGGAAAAGATTTTTGCCTGTATGGACGCCATCAACCATGTCAAAGCACCTGCACCGGTCCGCATCGGCGATATTGTGATCGAAAATGTGTGCGGCACAGGCGTAGATGTCGTTGCCACAAAAAACGTCTCCCTGTAAAAGAGGAACAGGAAGCTGCTGTCATACCCTTGAGGGTGCGTGAACAGCGATGACGAAATCACGTTTTGCCTGGCTTTTCCCCGGGATCAATGAATCCCGATTTTCGAAGTCACAGGCATTCTGAGTCTCTATGAGGCATGGAAAAGGGATGCTGTTTCAGCTATACAATCAGCTGAGCAGCATCCCTTTTGAGGCTGATCATCGGTGAGGACGGTTCCGTATCCTTTTTATCTGCCATGACCCTGATAAAAAGGAAGTCTGTTTCTATAGGGGGCATGATCCATGAGAGGATGCATGCGTCAGCTATATAAGTACATCAGGAAAAAATAGAAAGTCCCAAATTCGACTGAATATTGGGAGAAAGAATAATATTATTGGGAGCAGAGAATTTTCTCCGAACGGCGGAGAAAATCTCCCAAACAAATGGGCAAATCCATCGCTGTCTGCGAAGCAGATATTGCTTCTGATGCTTTCAGGCCATCCTCGAGGATCGAGAGCCTCCGTCTGTTGAGCCGATGGTTGACGGACATGTCGGTTTCCTCTACCTGGATGACCAGGGCCTGCCACTGGTCGCGATGCACTGGGAGCACCGCTTCAATCGTATGGTTCGCCGGTATAACGACATCTTCCGGGTGCAGATGCCGAACATCACCCCTCACGTTTGCCGCCATACTTACTGCAGCAATCAGGCCAGGGCCGGGATGAATCCGAAGACGCTACAGTACCTCATGGGGCACTCGGAGATAGGGGTGACGATGAACGTATACACGCACCTGGGTCTGGAGGATGCAGCTGCGGAGATGGCAAGGATGAAGGTGGTCGAAGAAGTACGGCAGGAGCAGGAGAAGGTCTCCGGGGAGACAAGATCGAGTGAAATGACACAGAAAATGTTCAGAGTGATCTGAACGGAAGAGCAGCGGCCCTTCACCTTCGGGTGGAGGGCTTTTTTTTCGTAGAAAAAAGATGTGAACTGTGGTAGGGTTGAAAAGTAAATATTTCAACTACGCTCATTGCACTATTCGCAATATCTGGACGGACATTCTGCTATGAACAACTACGATATTAAATGCAAAATCATAGAGGAAGAGCTGAAGACATTCTGGCCGCAGTGGCATGTTGTAAAACATCTGGGCGGAGGAGCTTTTGGCGATGTTTTTGAGGTTTACAGAGACAATTTCGGGATTCGGGAGTCGTCTGCCCTGAAGATGATCCAGATCAGTGACGCAGAGGAGACACGGGCATTGTTCTCCTTTGCACAGGAGGCCGGTGATCTCTCAAAACGGGGCGGACAGCCGGACATTCCCACAACGTTCCGCAATGAGATCCAGATCATGGAAGCCCTTCGCGGCGCTCCGAATATCGTTACGATCGAGGATTTTCATTTAAAGAGGGACGCGTCTTCTACTACGCTTTTTGTGCGGATGGAGCTTTTGACCAGTTTCCAGCAAGTGACGGCGGAGAGGCAAAGAAAGGGGACACCATTTACCATTCCCGAGATCCTGAAGATTGGCAGGGATATCTGCACTGCATTGATGTATTGCGAAGGAAAGGGAATCATACACAGGGACATCAAACCGGCAAATCTGTTCATAGACAGCTTTGGCAATTATAAGGTGGGGGACTTCGGGGCTTCAAAGCGCCTGGATACGATCCATGCCGCACAGACCATGACCGGCATCGGGACGATCTCTTACATGGCACCCGAGATCTTCCGGGGGCATTCCTACAACAATACAGTGGACATCTACGCAGTCGGACTTGTCCTCTATCAGCTCTTGAACAACGGCAGGATGCCCTTTCTTCCGGAAGGGGATTCCTATACGACACAGGATATCGACAGCGCCAATTACCGGCGCCTGCACGGGACTCCCCTTCCCAGCCTGACCGGAAGAAGTGTCGGCGGCAAGCGTATAGACAGCAGACTGGACGCCGTTGTGCGCAGGGCCTGCGCGATGGACCCCGCGGACCGCTACCAGAGCGCGAAGGAGTTTTATGATGCCCTGGCACTTACGGAGACAGAAGAGAAAAAGCCCATACCGGTATATGCAAAAAGACCGCAGGGCTCCCTGGCGCCGGATGCATCTCTGCAAAACCGGGAGCAGGAGGGGGCACGTACGGAAATCGGAACAGAGCCTTCCGACGACCCGGAAACTGTCGTGTCTCTGAAAGACCTGCCGCAGACGAGGAAGCATTCAGGGCAGAAAGTCAGGCGGTCGAATTCCGGGAAGGAAACAAGGCGGTCGACCAGCCCGCATAGGGACGGATCTTCACATATCTGGCCGCAGAAGGAGGAAAGGCGCGCAGGCGGGAATAATAAACCCGTGATCGTCATTGTGCTCCTGCTCATCATTGCGGTGGCGGCACTGGTTGTGGTGCTAAGCAGAGGAGGGTCTTCAGGACCTTCTGCGAGCACAGATTCTGATGCTGCTTCGCAGACAGAAGAGCATAAACAAAACGTTTCAGAGGAAGACGATACAGTGGATGGATCGAGTTCGGATACTGAAGCTGCAGATACAGTATCCGGAGAAGACAAAGAAAACGTTTCAGAGAAAGACGATACAGTGGATGGATCGGGTTCCGACACTGAAGCTGCAGATACCGTATCCGAAGAAGATAAAGAAAACGTTTCAGGGGAAGACGATACGGTGGATGGATCGAGTTCGGATACTGAAGCTGCAGATACAGTATCCGGAGAATATGATCGTGCTCCCGGACCGATCTCCGACTCCTGGGAGGAGATCATCGCCGCAGGAGAAGATGGGACCTATATTGATAAATACCAGATCGGGGATACGAAAGGGCTTGATCTCGGGGAAGAAGGCGTGATCGAAATGGAGCTTGTTGCCTTTGATGCAGATGAACTGGCGGACGGCAGCGGCAAGGCCCATATGACCTGGATCGCAAAGGATCTACTGAATACGGAACATTTCATGAACGAAGAATTTACGAATGAAGGCGGATGGCCGGCATCGGATATGCGCGCATGGCTGCGGGATAGTATCCTTCCCCTGTTCCCGGAGACGGTGCGCTCGAACATCAGGGAAGTGAAGAAATACTCCTACTCCTGTTCTTATAATGGGACGATCTCTTCTTCAGATACGATCTGGATCCCATCCAGTAGGGAGATGTTTGGAGTGGATAACGCCTATGAGGATGAAGGACCGGAATATTTAACGGCATTTCCGGATCATGCTTCCAGACAAAAACAGCATATCGGCGTTTCCGAGCCTTCCGTGTGGTGGTTGCGGTCCGCTTCCAATTTCAGTGTCAGCTTTTTCTGTGATGTCGGCAGCGACGGATCCGTCTGGAATGCCAACATTGCCTACGATGATAGCGGTGTAGTGGTCGGCTTCTGTTTTTAATCCAGGCGCTTTTCATCCGACGGGTCTAATCCCGTCGGACAGGGGCCGGTCTAATGCCGCCGGATTGGGGACGATAGGGTTTACTGGGGCACAAAGATGGCTGTGGTCAGGCTCATCACCTTCGGGTGGCGGGCCTCTTTTCGTTTGTATTTCAGGATGTATAGAAAAACGGATATATGATATACTTTTTAATAGTTTTTAAAGGAGTGCCGCATAGACAAGGGAATCTTCGAAAGACTCCCTTCCGACACAGCAGTGTGAGGATCGGAAGGACGGATAGCAGATTATGAGCAGCAAATATGATATAAAATGTAAGGTCATCGAGGAGGAGCTCAGGGACGTGTGGGCGGAGTGGCATGTCGCGAAGCGCCTGGGCGGAGGTGCCTTCGGTGATGTTTTTCAGATCTACAGGGACAATCACGGAATCCGCGTGGATTCCGCCCTCAAGGTCATTCAGGTCGACAGTGAAGAGACCGCAGTGGTCCTGCCTCCAAAGGGGCAGGCTGGCGGGGAAACGGAAGCTGCAAGTCAAAGTGATATCCCTGACGCGCTCCTTAGTGAGATCCGGATCATGGAGGCGCTCCGCGGAGCACCGAATATCGTTGCTATAGAAGACTTTTCTATCAAGAAGGACGGACCGACCAATAGCCTCTTCGTGCGGATGGAACTGCTTACCAGCCTTCAGGAGATCCTGCTGGGCCGGGATGGACATGGTACCCTGTCCTCCATCCGGGAGATAGTCAAGCTGGGTAGAGATATCTGTACCGCGCTGATGCACTGTGAGAAAAAGGGCATCATCCACAGGGATATCAAGCCGGCAAACCTGTTCGTGGATGGGTTCGGCCATTACAAGGTGGGGGATTTCGGTGCCTCAAAGCGCATGGATACGGTACATGTCGCGCAGACCATGACAGGCATCGGAACGATCTCCTATATGGCACCGGAGATCTTCCGGGGGCGCTCCTACAACAATACAGTGGACATTTACGCTCTTGGACTTGTCCTCTATCAGCTCCTGAACAATGGCAGGATGCCCTTTCTTCCTGCAGAGGGGTCCTATACCACACAGGATATCGACAGCGCCAATTACCAGCGCCTGCACGGTGTGCCTGTTCCGAGCCTGACCGGGAAAACCGTCGGGGGAGAGACAATTGACAGCCGTTTGGATGCCGTAGTGCGCAGGGCCTGCGCGATGGAGCCCGCGGACCGCTACCAGAGCGCAAAGGAGTTTTATGATGCTTTGGCGCTTACGGAAACGGCAGAGAAAAAGCCCGTACCGGTATACGCAAAAAGGCCGCAGGGCTCCCTGGCGCCGGATGCATCTCTGCAAAACCAGGAGCAGGAGAGAGCCAGGCAGGAACCCGGGATAAAGCCGCCCGGCGACCTGGAACCTGCTGTGCCCATGCAGGACAGGCAGCAGGAGAGGGGGCAATCAGGGCTGGAGGTCAGACCGTCGGCTGCCCCGCCGCCGGAAAGATCTTCATATAGCCGACCGCAGAAGGCGGAAAGGCGCTCAGGCAGGAATAATATACCCGTGATGGTCATTGTGTTCCTGCTCATTATCGCGGTGGCGGCACTGGTTGTGGTGCAAAGCAGAGGAGGATCTTCAGGACCTTCTGCGAGCACAGATTCTGATGCTGCAGATACAGTATCCGGAGAATATGATCGTGCTCCCGGACCGATCTCCGATTCCTGGGAGGAGATTATCGCCGCAGGAGAAGACGGGACCTATGTTGACAAATACAAGATCGGGGATACGAAAGAGCTTGATCTCGGGGAAGAAGGCGTGATTGAAATGGAGCTTGTTGCCTTCGATGCAGATGAACTGGCGGACGGCAGCGGCAAGGCCCATATGACCTGGATCGCCAAGAATCTTCTGAATACTGAACATGTCATGAATGAAGAGTATACGAATGAAGGCGGCTGGCCTGCGTCGGATATGCGCGCATGGCTGCAGAAGAGTATCCTTCCCTTGTTCCCGAAGGCGGTGCGATCGAATATCAGTGAAGTGAAAAAATATTCCTACTCCTATTCTGATCAAGGGACGATCTCTTCTGTAGATACGATCTGGATCCCGTCCAGGAGAGAGCTACTTGGAGCGAATAACGCTTTAGAGGATAAAGGAACGGAATATTTAACGGCATTTCCGGATCATGCTTCCAGACAAAAACAGCATATCGGCGTTTCCGAGCCTTCCAGGTGGTGGTTGCGGTCCGCTTCCATTAACTGTGACAACTTTTTCTATTATGTCAACTCCGACGGATCCATCTGGGATGACCACTATGCCCACGATGTACACGGTGTAGCGGTCGGCTTCTGTTTTTAATCCAGGCGCTTTTCATCCGGCGGGTCAAATCCCGCCGGATTGGAGTCGGCTTCATATGCCGCATTGCAAATACCTGTCTAAAAGTATAGAATAATGGGAGATTTAGACAGAAATGCCCTTTATCAGCTGTCTGACTATTATACGGCGTTTTATTACCGCTATATAAAGAATAACTACGGCGAGGATGAACATTACTGGAGCAATGCAATTGACAACCTGGCTCGAAGGTCATGGACAGGTTTAACCTTTGAACAGCTCTGTAAAGATCATATCCTGCAAATCAAGAAAAAACTTGGTATATCCGGAGTGCTTTCAGAAGAATGACGAATTGTAATAAATCTTTACAGACAACTTTGATAACGACATATGGAGTGAAACGGGGCAAATACAGTGGAATTATCAACAGTCAGATTAATTATCTACATTTTCAAATGAAAATAAATGGTTGGTGATTAGTTGAACTAATCTGGGGGGGATGATGATTGCGATTTAACTCAGAAAGCCGGGGCATGATCCATGGGAGGATGCATGCACCGGCTTTGTATGTGCATCAGAAAAGCAAGAAATATTTCCTGTTTTGGACGGGAATCCTTTAAATCCGCGGCTGTGCCTTTTCGTGCCCTATTTCAGCAACTAAACTTAGACCGAGTTCGCGGAAGATCTTCAGGAGTGTGCTGAGATTCGGTATGCTTTTGCCGGATTCGATCCTGGCTACGGAGGAATGCGGCAGCCCGCAAAGGGCAGCGAGGTCCCGCTGTGAAAGATTAAGATCATGGCGCCGTTCGATCATGGTGCCTACGATCTGGGAAATAGCTTCAGCCTCATCAATATCTTTTGCAATCTCAGGATTTTCAGCCCTGACATGGTTTTTGTAATCTGTCCAGGTGGCCATTTTTCTCACCCCTTTCTGACAATCCAGTCATCTCGTTCGGCTGTTGCCTTCCTGGTTTCCCGTCTGGGTGTCTTTTGTGTTTTCTTTCGGAACTGATGTAGCAGAATGAAAGTGTTGTCTTTGTGATAAAAGAACAGAATTCTGTTGCTTCCCGGCCAAAGTTCCCATATATCTTCTTCCAGATGTTTGGTAACTGGCTCACCAAGCCGTGTTCCATGGTCTTCCAGAAGCTGTATGTACTGGATGATCTGTTTGTGTTGGATCCGGGCATCCTTGTTGGTTACAGCTTTTTTCTGTAAGTCATCGAGGAAATGCCATAATTCGGAAACACCATCGGCAGTAGAGTAAAATTCGATGTTGAACGTAGTGCACTCCTATAGGCATGTATAATGGTAGCAAAAAGCGTTCAAATAACAAGTCCTAAGTGGATGATATGGCGGTCACGCTTGATGCCGGAAACCAGAGTATATACAGAGGTACCGTTTCGGTACCATGTTTCCTGCCATTCCAGATATTGCTGTTATTTGGTGGTGGGGAAAGACATTTTAATATAGTTCAGGATGCGAGCCGAACGTGTGTTCCTGCACACTATTATACGCGAACATATGTGCGAATCAATAGAAAGACTGCATTTCTGCGATTTTACTCAGAGAAGTTCCTACATAGATTTTAAAAGTGCCTGATTATTCCTGAACCTGATATGATGTGAATTCTTTGCTTTGTCGGGGCTCTTGCTATTTACCCGGATTCTACTTACGAGGACTGTTCTATTTATGGAATCCTGGTGATGGAGCTCCAGGAGTCATCCTAATATGAAAAGATTGGAGAGCAAGTGGTAGAAATCACGGAGGAAGGCGCCGGGAAAAGCAAGATTTCGGAGGGGATTCCTCTGACGATCGGGAAATGGCAGCTTGCAGGTGAAGACGGGTAAAGATAGGAGAAATTGTGGTCAAGGCCACGTTCCTTATGGAAAAGCCTGAAGAAATCTAAGGGATCCAATATGATGGATATTATCAAATGAATTAGGAACTGCTCAGAAATGACTTCCTGCAGAAGAATCCATTCGGGTTCCAGCTTGCCGCTGAGAAGATGGCCAGGATGGAATTGGTCAGAGATGCAAGAGAAGAGCAGCAGAAGATTTCCGGGGAAACGGAATCAGGTACTATTACATAGAAAATGTTCAGAGTGGTCTGAACAGAGCATCGTGGCTCATCACCTTTGGGTGGTGGGCTTTTTTTAGTTTATGGTAAAATTCGGGCGCTTCTGTAGCTTGGGTGGGTAAGTAAGCGCTGAATCTTACCCACCAGTATAGTTATTGACTCAGTACGCCGCCCTTGCGTGAACCTCAGATGGATGCTTTCGGCAGCTGACCGACGGCGAGGAACTCAAGAACAGATCACACTTTCCTGAGCCGTCGG
>ONKG01000078.1 GCA_900318375.1 uncultured Lachnospiraceae bacterium | reverse complement strand
TTTTTCATTCGTTAACCTCCTCCAGTGTGATGGCGTGCATGGGACATTTTTCCACGCACATGGGATTGGCGGTCTTGCCGTCCGGGCTTCTGTGGACGCACATGTTGCACTTCATGATCTCGCGGAAGTGGATGCTGTCGGGCTTCAGGATGCCGAAGGGACAGGACATCACGCACATGTAGCAGCTTGCGCACTGCTCTTTGTCATAGGTGACGTAGCCGGTCTCGGGATCTTTTTTCATGGCGCCGGTCATGCAGGTGTAGGTGCACTCGGGGTGATTGCAGTGCCGGCAGAAAATGGGCGCCGGTCTGGTCTCGCTGTCGATGACGACGCGGTTTCTCGCATCGCCGCTCTCGGTCTCGTGGCTGACCACACAGGCGGTCACGCAGGTGAGACATCCGATGCAGCGGCTGCGGTCGATCTTTATTCTATACATATATCGCAGGCCTCCTCTTTTTTCTAACGGTCCGTACAGACCTTGTTGTAAGGTTCCTTTTAAACCTTCTCATATGGGTCTGTTCAGACCTTCTCGTAACGTCCCGTTCAGACCTTCTCGAAACGGCAGGTCGCGCCCTTGTAGTTGGGCTCTCTGGAATATTTGTCGTAACTGGAAGGTGTCAGCTTATTGCACTCAATGTAGTGGATGGGCGCATAGAGCTGGTCATATGGAACGTTGTCGGTGATCTTGACGTGGAAGACAGCGTTTTCTCCGTTGACGGAGTAGACGCGGACCTGATCCATCTCGTGGATGTCGTTCTCTTTGGCCATCTTCGTGTTCATGTAGAGGTAAGCCTTCTTGAGGGAGACGTCTTCGACGAACTTGACTTCCTTGGTGCGGCTCTGGGTGTGCCACTGTCCGACGGTTCCGCGGCCGGTGTTGTAGATGAGCGGGAACTCTTCGTTCTGGACATAGGGGTTGGGAAGCGGCTCCTCAAAGAGGAAATTGGCCTTTCCGTTGGGTGTGTAGAAAACGCCGTCCTCGTAGAGTCTGCGCTCGTCTGCGGCAAACTCCTCCTCGCGGCCTTCGGGATAAGGCCACTGGCGGCCATGAGTGCCCGGAAGCTCGTCCCACTTGACGCCGGAGAAGTCGCAGGGTCTGCCTCTGGAGACATCACGCAGAAGGTTGAAGCAATCCTCTGCGGTCTCCCAGCGCTCGATGGCGCTGCCCATGCCCAAAGCTTTGCCGACGCCCAGGATGCACTCGTAGTCGGAAATCTCGTTCTCGCCGCGGGGCAGGACGGGGCGCATGGCGGACATGCGTCGCTCCAGGTTGATGTACTGGCCGGCTTTCTTGATTCCGGGAACAACAGGGAAGTAGACGGTCATGTCTTCTGCGCTCTCGATGTTGTCATAGATATCCTGTACAACAAAGAGTTCCAGCTTCTTGGTCGCCGACGCGAAGGTCTCGTTGTTGGTCCAGCTGTGGCGGGGGTTGGTGCAGAGGATCCACAGGCCCTTGATCTCACCGGCATTGATGCCCTCGACGATCTTGTTATAGGGAATCGTGGGTTTCTTAGCCATGAGGTCGGGGTCGATGCCGATGATGTCGGCGATCCGTTTGCTCTCCGCTTCATCCGTGAAGTCGCCGCCGCCGAACAGGCAGGTGGTGTTGGAGAAGAGGCGGGAGCCCATGGCGTTGCACTGTCCGGTGATGGAGTTGCCGCCGGTGCCGGGCTTGCCGATGTTGCCGGTCATGAGGGCCAGGTTCATGATGGCGCGGGCGGTCGTGACAGCCTCATAGCCCTGGTTGACGCCCATGGTCCACCAGAAGGATACGGCCTTGCCCTTGTGGATCATTTCCGCCAGTTCCATGATGCGGTCTTCGCTGATGCCGGTGGCTTCAGCGCCGCGGGAGATCGGGAAGGCCTTGACGAATTCCTTGAACTCGTCGAACTTGTTGGTGTGGGCCTCGATAAATTCGTGGTCGATCCAGTCCTTTTCGATCAGGATATTGGCCAGGGTATACATGAGGTTCAGGTCGGAACGGGGACGGATCTCATAGTGATAGTCCGCGTTCATGGCTGTCTCGGATCTGCGGGGATCGATGACGATGATCTTGTGTCCGGGCGCCTGGTTCTGACGCACGCGGCCCCAGATGATGGGATGGGCGACGACAGGGTTGGAGCCGATGAAGATCAGGGTGTCGGAGAGCTCGAGATCCTTTAATGTGTAGCCGGGAGCGTCATAGCCATAGGTTCCCTTGTGGGCGACTGCCGCGGAGGCCATGCACAGACGGGTGTTGCCGTCGACGTTGGTCTGCAGATAGTTGCGCATGACATGGCCGAAGATGGCAAACTCCTCCAGAGTAAGCTGGCCGGTACTGATGCCGGCGACGCTCTCCCTGCCGTATTTTGCCTGCAGGTCTTTGATCTTGTCCGCCACATGTTTGAAAGCCTGGTCCCAGCTGACTTCCTTCATGGAGCCATCCTCCTGACGGATCTTGGGAAGCGCACCCGGTTTTACCGTGGTCTGCTGTTTACTGAGCGAAAGGCCTTTGATGCAGCTGAAGCCGTCGTTGACGGGATAGCCTTTCGTCGGCACTGTGCGAACGATGCGTCCGTCCTCCACATAGAAGTCGAGATTACAGTCGATCGCGCAGAAATTGCAGGTCGATTGTACTTTTTGCATATGCTCCTTCCTTTCTTTCCGATCTTTTCGAATATGCCGCTCCGGGAGCAGCTTCGAGGGAGTTTTTCCGTATTCTGTGTACATGTCTCTGCCATTTCATTCATGCAAATAATGCATTAAAGAATGCGGATTTATTGATGATTCGTCAGTTTATATAAACTAACCACTATGCTTCTCCGCATATATTGTATAATTTT
Organism: uncultured Lachnospiraceae bacterium; assembly: GCA_900318375.1. Classification (GTDB taxonomy): domain Bacteria; phylum Bacillota; class Clostridia; order Lachnospirales; family Lachnospiraceae; genus CAG-791. Next base: position 8,863 of record ONKG01000078.1, on the reverse strand, counting down.
ACTATATTTTGGAGGAGATTGATGTTGCACACGCAACATTTCCATGTATAATGGAAATAATTCGGCCGAAATGACTAACTGTTTTTAAGGGAATTCCCTATGCACAATATAATATTTGCACATATAAAAATCTTCATATCCCATGTATAGACATGTATAGATCTGTACATATAGGCTGCCGCGGGCAGGTGCCCGCAATTATTTATGATGAAAGGATTATGTCATGCCTAAAGCACATATCACCGATATTTCCACTCTGCCTCTTTTTGATGAAATCAGCCCGTCAGACTGTACTCTGCTCTTCGATTGTCTTGGATGTCGGATTCGTGAGTACACAAAAGACTGCCGCATACGGCTGGAAGGAGATCTGACCGGGAATGTGGGAACTGTCATCGAAGGCAGTGTGAATATGTATAAGGAAGATATATGGGGAAACCGCACTCTGCTTTCCTATATGAAAACAGGGGATGTTTTCGGGGAGGCCTTTTCCTTCAGCGACGTCTCTCCCGAGCGCGAAGGAATCGCCTTCGTTACAGCCTCCCCCTCTCTAATCCTTTTTCTGCCGGCGAACAGAATCCTGCACCCCTGCACGAATTCCTGTCCTTTCCACCATCAGCTGTCAAAGAACATGTTTGCCATGATCAGTGTGAAAAACCGCAGACTTATGGAACGGATCGAAGTCTCCTCACAGGGATCCGTGCGGGAAAAAATCCTTGCTTTCCTGTCGATAGAAGCACAGCGGCAGGGAAAATCCACTTTCCGTCTGCCCCTGCGGCGCACGGAAATGGCGGAGTATCTGTGCGTCAATCGAAGTGCAATGTCCCGGGAACTCACCGCTCTGAAAAATGAGGGTGCCATCGATTTTGACAAGGATTATTTCACCTTGCGGATCGCTGATCCGGAGGAATGAAAAACAAGACAGTTTACATTGAGACGCGATGTGGGGAGAGAGAAAGCAAGTCATGAAAGGACGGTTCTGGCTGTCCCCAGTAACCCGGAGTCGGGATGCCTGATAATACTTCTCGTAAACAATCCTGTACAGGGCTTGAAAAAGAATAGATTCCGGAGTATTTTTTTATCAGTATCAAAGCATTACACCGGAACGCAAAAATCACAAAGACAACTATAATATGAGGCATCCAAATGAAAGTAAAGTGTTCCTATTGCGGACAGTATTTTGATGATTCTGTGGAGAAGTGTCCCAACTGCGGGGCGCCCAACGACCATGTCCACAGGACTTCCGACTCGGTTCCCAAGACGATCGAGGAACTGAAGGCTTATTGCGAGCAGAACGGTCTGACACCGGAAAGAACCCGTTTCTTTGTCGGTGTGGATTACAAACAGCCCCGGGCTTTCGGTATTTATAAGGACGACACCGGCGAATTCGTCGTCTACAAAAACAAGGCCAACGGCGAGCGCGCTGTGCGCTATCGCGGTGTAGACGAAGCCTACGCAGTCAACGAGCTCTACGAGCGGCTGCAGGATGAGATTCTTAATCAGAAGGCTCACTATGTGGAGCGCCAGAAGGGAAAGGCTGTCGAATCCGTCAAGCGCAAGCAGCGAAACGGACTGGTCAAAGGCATTGTTTACGGCGCGGCGATCGTCGGCGTTATCTCTTTTTTGGCGACATCCGGCAACAAATTCCAAAACGGCTATTACCAGTACAACAATACTCACTACTACAGTCTGGATGACACCTGGTACTACTTTGACGATACATCCGAGGACTGGCATTATGCCTATTCTGTGCCGGACGACCTGACAGAAAACGCGGACGATTATTTCGATTCGTCCTACTATGACTACGACTCCGGCACGACGGACTTTAAGGATACCGACTATTACTCCGACTGGGAGGAAGCCCGCAGCAGTGATAATGACTCTGACTCTGACTGGGACTCCTCTGACTGGGATTCAGGAGACACAGACTGGGATTCCGACTGGTAATGAAGGATTAATGGGACACGAGGGATGGTTCTGACTGTCCCAAACGTCAGGAAAAGAAATACTGTAATTTATGACCCGCCCGCAGGTTTTGTAAAATGAGTCACGGGGGACGGTTCCGAAAAACTCATTGCGTGCAATGAGTTTTTCGGAACCGTCCCCCGTGACTCATTTTAATGCAATTTTAATGTCAGGCTGTCTTTCTTTAACCCCTTTTTAACGCCTTTGCATTGATAATAGGAACATATTTTAAAGTAACAGGCAGAAGGCGGTCCCTGCAGTCAGCGGTAAGCAAAAGTTCCGGATGATCACAGGAGGTCTATATGGCAAAGGCACGGAACGCAATCAGGGGGCATCTGACATCCTTTCGGATGATCCTGGTTAGCTTTTTTCTGATGATCCTGGCCGGGGCATTTTTGCTCTGTCTCCCCTTTGCCTCAAAGGGTGATGAACCGGTCAGTTTTTTAAATGCACTCTTCACATCCACATCGGCAGCCTGTGTGACCGGACTGGTTGTTTTTGACACGGCGACCAAGTGGACTATGTTCGGGCGGATCGTGATTCTGGCCCTGATCCAGGTCGGCGGTCTGGGGGTGGTGACCATGGCTGCCGCCATCATGACGCTGACAGGGGCGCAGATTGGTCTGCTTCCCAGGCTGGCGGTCCAGGATGCGGTCTCGGCGCCGGAACTTGGGTCGGTCGTGAAATTCATGAAGTTTCTCATTGGGGGAACTTTCTGTATTGAGGGAGTCGGAGCCCTGTGTCTGCTTCCTGTTTTTGCAGGGAAATTCGGATTTGTAAAAGGGCTTGGTTTTGCGGTCTTCCATTCCATTTCCGCCTTCTGCAATGCGGGATTTGATCTGATGGGTGTTCAGGAACAGTTTTCCTCGCTGACGGCTTTTTCCTCCAATGCGGCAGTCAATGTCATCATCATGCTGCTGATCATTCTGGGCGGTCTTGGTTTTCTGACCTGGAGCGATCTCCTCAACAATCTTTTCCACGTGAAGAGACTGCGTCTGCAGACCAAGATCATTCTGGTGTCAACCGCAGCACTCATCCTGCTCCCCGCCCTTTATTTTTTCTTTGTGGAATTCAGGGGATATCCATGGAATGAGCGTCTTCTTCTCTCACTCTTTCAGAGTGTCACGCCGCGTACTGCCGGTTTTAATACTGCCGATTACGGGCAGATGAGCGAAAGCGGTCTGCTGATCACGATCATGCTGATGATGATCGGCGGCGCACCGGGATCCACAGCCGGCGGTCTGAAGGTGACGACGATGGCAGTCCTTTTCCTTGCCTCGGGAACCTTCCTGCAGCGCAAGCAGCACGTCAACTGCTTCCGCAGGAGGATTGAGAGCGACGCGATCCAGAACGCGATGGCTCTGCTCACACTTTATATTTTCCTTCTCCTGGCAGGCTCCGTACTCCTCTCGTCAATTGAGGGTCTTCCCATCCTCAAGTCCATGTTTGAATGTGCCTCTGCACTGGGGACTGTGGGACTGACGACGGGAATCACAACCGGACTGGGAGCTTTTTCCAAGGCAATGCTGATCTCATTTATGTTTTTCGGACGGGTAGGCGGACTTACACTGGGATATTCCTTCGCCACGTCTGCCCGCTTCAATCACGGACTGATGCCGGTGGAAAAAATATCCGTCGGATAAGTTTCCGTCGGACAAAAAAGCAGCATCCGTCGTATATGTTTACGCGGACAAAAAAGCCGGATCCATCGTATATGTTTCCATCGAGCAAAAAATGCTGCATCTGCCGTATATGTTCCCGCCGGCAAAAATGCCGGATCCGGCGGAAAAGCATCCGGCGGAAAAACTCAGCTAAAACACTGCGTATAAGCGGAGGGTTTCAATAATGTCAAAGAGTGTATTGATTGTCGGAGCGGGAAGGTATGGCCGCTACAGTGCTATGAAGCTACATGAACTTGGCCATGACGTCATGGTCGTAGATCAGCATGAGGACCGGATCAATCAGATCATGCCGTATGTTTCAGACGCAAGAATCGGAGACAGCACAGAGAAGGGTTTCATGAGTACTCTGGGAGTCCACAATTTTGATTTCTGTATCGTCGCGATCGGCGATGATTTCCTCAGCTCCCTGCAGACAACCTTCACACTGGATGAGCTCGGCGCCAAAAAGATCATCTCCAGGGCAACAAGCCACAGGCAGGAAAGATTCCTGCTTCGCAACGGTGCCTCCTATGTTGTCTTTCCCGAGAGGGAACTGGGCTTTTGGACTGCAATCCGTTTCAGTTCGGAAAGCATCTCCAATTACGTCGATCTCTCTGACGGCTACGGTGTCTATGAAATCAAAGTACCTGCCAGATGGAGCGGCAAGAGGATCGATGAACTCGATGTCCGAAGAAAATATCACATCAATATCCTGGGTGTCCGCAATCCGTACGGCAGTAAAGTGATTTCCTCCGGTAAATCGGATGACGAACACCCCCTCCCCGAAATCAATATGGATGTCCGTTACAACACTGTGCTCCACAGCGGTCAGACCATGATGGTTCTGGGGAAATCGGAAGATATTCAGAAAATCCTTTAATACTGCATTCGAAAGGGATACGAAAAGATATCCGAATCAAATTTCATCTTTGGATGCAGGTCCTGCTGTTTATTGGAGGAAATGATCATGAGCAGAGTCTTCACGTTAATCGCAGAAAATATCGCCGTAATAATCGGATTCGCATTATACGGCATTGTGGTGTATTATATGATTGCAAAAGCACTCCGCCGATACGCAAAGAAAAAATCTGCTCACGGCCGCTATCAAGGATCCTCCGATCCGGTCCCAAGTGAGGAAGAAACCCAGATATCTTCTCTGGATATACATTTTCTCAATTTTCTGGATCATGACGCAGAGAAGACACTGAAGAAGAAAAAGTCACGCAGAGACTTTTCCAGTGAGATCCCTACAGCGAATCCGTATGCTAATAAAAATTTCCAGAAGGAGTAGGCGGAGAACACAGTTGTCTTTCCGTGAAAGTGTAGTGGTCTCTGTATGTTACGTTCAATGATCAGGCATAATCATATTGATGAAACGGGCGGAAAAAGCAGAAACGGTCTGCGCCCTTCTGTCATGGTCTGCCTCTCTCCCTCTCCCAGCTGTAAGCGGGTCATCCGCACTGCCGCCCGAATGGCTTTCCCCGGAATATCAAATGCTGTTGCTGACATCGATCTTTCGGGAATGCCTTCAGGCTCGCAGAACGCTGGAGAGGGTTTTTTTAGTGCCCAAAAAGAAAAATCTGCGGCAATGCAGCATGCTGCCGTAACAGACAGGGCGCCTGTCGCTCTATATGTCGGCATTTCCGGGCGCGAGGCGGACGAGGATTCCCTGCTGCGTGAAAATATCCAGTACGCCATAGATTTAGGCTTTGAGGTCCACACGGTCCAGGGTACAGATATTGCTCTGGCGATCGCCGAATTTGCGCGAAGAGAGGGCGTGACAGATCTTTTTGTGGGATACAGTCCTCCCTCTTTTTTCATATGGACAAAACCCGCGCTCAATGAAAAGCTGCTCAGCTACCTGCCCACAGTCGATATCCATATCGTCCCCGACCCGGTGTCTTCGGCCTATCCCAAGACCATGAAAAAAAACCTGTCAGGGCGTCCTTCCTGGAATATCCGCGATCTTCTTCTGGTGCTCGTTGTGATGGCAGTGGCCACATTCCTCTCCTACTGGTTTTACATGTCGCGTTTCAGCAACTCGAATATCATAACGATCTATATTCTGGGAGTACTGATCACGTCTGTGATGACTTCGAGCCGGATCTACGGCACGCTGGCAGCCGTCCTTTATGTACTGCTCTTCAATTTTCTCTTCATTGAACCGCGGTTTACTCTGCTGGTGTACAATTCGGAGTACATGATGACCTACCTGGTGACTGTCGTTGCCGCGCTGATCACAGGTACTGTTGCCGTACGTATGAAAAACATCGCGCGGGTTTCCGCGGAGAACGCCTACCAGGCCAAGGTCCTCCTGGACACCTCCAATCAGCTTGAGAGTACGGCCGATTCCGCTGAAATCATCAGCACCACCTGCAGACAGCTGGTCCACCTTCTGAATCGCGTGATCGTCTATTTTCCGCCCGAAGAGGCAGAAAGCGGGGTCATTGCCCTCCCGGAGCAGGAAGCCGGCGGAGTGCGTATCTTTCCCGCCGGAGAAAAAACGATCACCCTCAAAGAACTGGAGCCGGAGCTGGAAGCCGTTCACTGGGCAATGAAAAACAGCCACAACGCCGGAGCTTACACCCCCTATTTCAATGATTGCAGCGGCCGCTATCTGAGCCTGTACTCGGGAGAAAACCAGTACGGTGTGATCGGCATCAATATGGCGGGACATTCTCTTACGGAATTTGAGAGCACGATCCTTTTGTCGATCATCCATGAATGTACCATGGCACTGGAAAATGAACGCATGGCCCAGGAACAGAGAAAGGCTGAGATCCGGGCAGAGAATGAACGCCTGCGGGCAGGTCTGCTGCGCTCCATCTCCCACGATCTGCGCACACCCCTTACCTCGATCTACGGAAACGCCTGCAACCTGCGCAGCTATGAAGAGGATCTTCCCCGCGAGGACCGGGACAAAATCTATGATGATATCATGGAAGACGCCAGCTGGCTCAACAACCAGTTTGAAAACATTCTGGCCATGACAAGGCTTGAGAGCGGTGTCGGGATCCGCAGGACGATTGAAAACATGGAGGATGTCATCGAGGAGTGTATGCGGTATTTCGCGGCTCAACAGAAACATCAGATCAGCTTTGAAACAGAGGGTTCCGAGGACCAGATCTTTTTTGCGGAAATGGAGCCCAAGCTCATCATGCAGGTCCTGATCAACCTGCTGAACAATGCTGTAAAATACACGCCGCCCGGTTCCGAGATCCATGTGCGTCTGAGGCGGTCCGATGATCAGATCATCGTGGATGTGGCTGATAACGGGCCCGGTGTTGACGATGAAGACAAACCCTATGTATTTGATCTCTTCTACAACGGAAAAAAGAGTCTCACAGACAGCTATCGTTCCATGGGAATCGGCCTGAATCTCTGCGCGGAGATTCTCAGGGCACATAATGGCGACATTATGGTCCTTGACAATGAACCGACCGGTGCCGTCTTCCGCTTCCGCCTGCCTGCCGTCAACCTGATCTCCGCGGAAATGGATGACGAAGAAGGAGCTGACAGTTTATAATAGAACGCAGAATTACTGCAGCTTTATTGCAAATTTACAGCCATATTTTACAGCAGGCTTGATCAAAACAAGCGGCCGGATCGTGACAGCAATCTTTTTACTCACACATCCGTTCCAATTCACACATCCGTTCCATGGCTGTGTGACACAAACGACTTATGGACAAGGGGTCAAAGAAAAAGAATGAATGATTTGAAAATATTAGTCGTAGAGGATGATCGTTCGGTCCTCAACCTGATCACCACAACGCTGAAAATCAATCACTATTCCTATATTGCGGCATCGTCCGGCAATGAGGCTGTTTCCCTGTGTGCCTCGCATCATCCCGGCCTGATCCTTCTGGATCTGGGGCTGCCCGATATTGACGGGATCGAGGTCATCCGGACGGTCCGTTCCTGGTCTTCTGCCGTGATCATCATCATCAGCGCCCGCGGGGAGGACAGCGACAAGATCCTGGCTCTGGACAGCGGCGCGGATGACTATCTGACCAAGCCTTTTTCCATTGAAGAGCTGCTTGCGCGGATCCGGGCTGCCCAACGCAGGATGCAGTATCTGGCGAACATAGATGAGGAGAGTTCTGTTTTCACAAACGGTGACCTGACCATTGATTACGCCTCGCGGCTTGTGACGGTCGCAGGGACCGAAGTCCATCTGACCGCCATCGAGTATCGTCTTCTGTCACTTCTGGCCGCGAATGCCGGAAAGGTGCTGACACATTCCTTCATCATCGACCGGATCTGGGGAGGCGGTGTGGAAACAGATATCGTCTCTCTGCGTGTCTACATGACTTCGCTCAGAAAAAAACTGCGTGCAGCACAGCCGGGTCTCAACCTGATCGAGACCCATATCGGTATCGGTTACCAGATGCTGCGCGCCGGTTCCTCGGAATAGGCCTGCATTCCCCTTTTTATCCCCTGCACCTGTTTATTCCATGCCCCTGTTCAGCCCCGGCGCTCCCTATTCAGCCCCGGCGCTCCCGCCTATTTGTTTTGTGTATTGTAAGATAAATGACCATATCATTCCAATTGCCCGCACATATAGCTGCGGGCAATTGCATTTTGCACAAAAAACGGCATGAAATTTTGTAATTAATTTTGGCAAAAAATTAACATTGAGTATTGCTTTTTGAGCAATTAGTTAGTATGCTAATTATCACAAGAACATTTTCAGTCAGGAGCAGTTTAAATCCTGACAACACCTTTTTATGAGGAGGCATGATATGGTAAGCTTCAAGTTGACAGAAGACCAGCTCGAGATGCAGGAACTTTTCCGTAAATTCGCTCAGGACAAGGTTGCCAAGGTAGCCGAGGAAATGGACGAAAAAGAAGAGATGAACATGGACATCATCGCAGAGATGAAGGAGCTTGGCTTCTTCGGCATCCCTTTCTCGGATGAAATCGGCGGCGCAGGCATGGACGTTCTGACCTATGCTCTGATGATGGAAGAGATTTCCAAAGTTGATGCCAGCACCAGCATCACTCTTTCCGTTCACACTTCTCTCTGCGCTTCCAGCATCGAAGAGTTTGCAACTCCCGAGCAGAAAGAAAAATGGCTTCGCCCTCTGGCAGACGGCAGCAAGATCGGCTGCTTCGGCCTGACCGAGCCCAATGCCGGATCTGACGTTGCAGGCGCTGTCACCACCGCTGAGAAGGATGGCGACTTCTATGTAATCAACGGCGCTAAGATCTTCACAACCAACTCCGGTTTCGCT
>ONKG01000075.1 GCA_900318375.1 uncultured Lachnospiraceae bacterium | reverse complement strand
CATGGGCTTTGCCTCGACATAGATGGTGCCGGGAAGCTCGGCTTCTGTTGCGCCGCTGAAGTTGAATGTGCAGTGGCCCAGACCCTTGAGGGTGATGGGGGCTTCGTAGCCGACGCAGGTGATCTTGAATTCCGCACCGTCGATTACGACGTACTGTCCGGGAGCGATCTCACCGTTGATGGGATTTACGCTGACGCTGTAGCAGTAATCCTTGATCTCATCGGGAGCATTCTCGCCGAAGATGATGAACATTCCTGCATCCTTGAACTCTTCTACGCACTCGCCTGCAGCCTTGACCTGATTTTCATAAACGACCTTCATTCTGATTTCCTCCTGATTAATGATGTTTGTCCTTTTTGATTTTCTTAAACTTTTAATTACGTAATTTTTGCTTCTGTAAACCTTTTTTCAGGTTTTATTTCCGTTCCTTTGATGATTTGATGATACCTGAAAAAAGAAAACTATTTAATGCAGTGTATTTCCCTGTCAGTGGAAATGAAGTGACTTTTACTCTCTTGGCGGAGGCAGTCTGCTTTATACAAAAACACCGCAGCAAGGGCGTCAGCACTTGCTGCAGAGATAGCTTTTGCTCCTTTATACAGGGCACTCTTTATATCTATATATAAAGGAAGATTTCAGGCATAGAGACCCATGCTGAAGAAAACAGCGATCAGGATCCGGATCCACCCGGTCGCGAAGCGGGAGAGAGTGACAGCGGGGATGCCCAGCTGCATGGTTTCGGGCTTTGCCTCCATCATGCCCAGTCCAACGGGAATAAAGTCGCAGGCACACTGGCAGTTGATGGCAAAGAGGGCGGGAAGTGCCATGGCAGGTGCGATTCCGCCCGACTGGATCAGATCCCCGATCACGGTTGCAAACATCTGGGCGGCGACAGCGCCGGCCCCCAGGATGGCGCTGAGTCCGGGAATGGAGCAGATGATGCCGGTAATGAAAAGGCCGGGGAGACTTCCGCCCATAGGCTTTATGAGACCTGCGATAAATTCCGTCAGACCGGAACCGCGGCAGATTCCGATAAAGAGGGCGGCAAAACCCATAAAGGGAAGGATGATCTCCAGACAGGTTTTGACAGCGTCCCGGGCTGACTGGTGGAAAATGCTGACCACTTTGCTGATGGATGTCACGGGAATCAGCCACTTCTGTCCCCTGTGCATGGGGAAAGGGCTCTTTTCAGAGGAAATATCTTGCTCCTGCTGTGAGCCGGGCTGTATGGCGGACACATCCGGTTCATTTGGCAGGGAATCTGCAATCGCTTTTTCGGCAGTCAGGGAATGACAGGAATCGTCTCTTGTGAGATCGGCAGAGGCGGTTTCCCTGGAAGGTGCTGTTGCTGCCTCGGACTGTGCTGAATATTCCGGACAAGCAATCTGGGCAGAAGTGACTGCTGAGACATAGAGATCCTTTGTCATATATTTGGCCAGGGGACCGCTCTTTCCCGTTGCGAGCAGGTTGGCAGTCGGGATCCCTTTGCTGGGATAGATCCCGCAGCGAAGGGTTCCGCCGCAGTCGATGATGGCGAGGGCCACATCCTCATCCGGGCAGGTCTCCAGGTTTCCGTTGACTGCTTTCATGCCCGACAGGGCAAGAATTTTTGCAAGAGGTTCCGGTTCCATGCCGCCCCCGGTCATATAGAGGACGGTGTGCCTTTCCTCTGTAGGCGTGATGGTCAGAGGGCCGCCGTAACCTCCGTCGCCCCGTGTGATGGTAATGGTGCGGTAGGAACTGGCGGAGAATTCTGTTCCCTCGTAAAAAGAGGAATCCGCTGTCGGGCTGGAAGCAGCAGGCTTTTCCGGGACAGGGATGCTGCCCGTATTTTCAGTTTCTTCTGAGAGAGGGGGGATGGCCATGTTCTCAATTTCTGCTTTCGGGGAATCCTTGGGAATACTCCCGGAAACTGGTTCGGATTCCGGCAGATGCACATGAGTAGAGAGATGGACACGGCCTTTCTTTTCCAGTTTCCGGGTCAGGATCTCAGTGACGTAGCCGGAAATAAAATTGGCGAGCAGTCCTGCGCACATGTAGCGGAAAGCCAGGGGAAAGACATTCAGTCCGCGGGCCAGGACGCCGTTGGCAATCCCGAGCCAGAGGAAAAGCTCCGCGGGATTGATATGCTGAAAAATGCCGCTGTTGGTGTGGCAGTGGTAACTCACAGAGGCAAAAAAGGCAGGTTTATATTCTTCGGGAAGGTATCGGCCCATGGAGACTGCCATGGGATTGCCCAGAACGACTGCGGAGAGAAAAGGAAGTACCAGATAGCGCAAAAAGGGGTTGGAGCCGCACCGGAGAGCCAGCCGCTCGACGCGCGCCTGCCCGATCATGCGGGTGATCGCATTGAGCAGGATCAGAAAGAGGAAGACCTGCGGCAGAACCTGCGAGATCCACAGGATGAGCTGCTGCGTCCCCGCACTGATGATATTCTGGATTCCGTCGGCGATGAACATGGAAAACCTCCTTATTGCGAGCCTGACGTCAAGATTCATGCATTCGGTCAGGGATCCGGGCACATCTTCTTTTTAAGGACAATCAGGATTTCTGTATTGCTTTTTGTAAGTATAACATATACACCGGCAGGCTGAAATGAAATGAAAAAACAGGGTGTGATTCTGCAGCAGTTACAGAATCACACCCTGTTTTTTTCTCTTTATCACAATATAGACATTATCACAATATAGACGACGATATAAGGTCGAACACGCCATGCTGTCAGCTGCGGACGATGAGATGTTTATGCCTTTTTGTACAGAACCCGCATGAGCTCGGGCCAGGTCTGCGTGCGCACGATGGCGTCGAGCATATCTGTGTCGCGGGAGATTTCCAGGAGTTCGTCGTAGACCCGGATCATCAGCATATCGTCCGCGTCGGACTGCTCGGGGAGTGCCATGAAGAAAATGATGCGGACGGGATGTCCTTTGTGCTCGGTGGCTTCTTCGAAGATGCCGACGGCGAGAAGCATGCGGTCATTGGCTTTCTGGATTCCGTGGGGAATTGCGACGCCGTTGTCAAAGACCATGGTGCCCTTTTCCTCGCGCTCGAAGAGGCGCTCTCCGAAGCCCTCGTCAATCTGGCCCTCATCGGTCAGGATTTCAATCATTTCGTTCAGGGCATCAATGTAGGAGCGGCCCTTTTCAAAGAAGAATACGCGGTCCTCGTCCAGGAGGCTGCTCATGATGTACTGGTTGTCGTCGAGGATGGGCATCTCGACCTGATCCCAGTAGCGGACCTTTTCCAGCTTGTGTTTGAGTTCCTTCTCATCAAAAATCTCGCGGATGCGGATGACGGGCTTGTCGGGTTTAAAGGGAAGCTCGACGGTTGTCAGGATGACATCGCAGCTGTCCAGCTCTCCTTTGGTGGCTGCGGCGTCGGACATGGTGCGGATCTGCACCTGACTGTCCATGATCTTGCGCAGCTGCACGCTGATCAGGCGGGAAGTCACGCGGCCTGTGCCGCAGATGACAGTGATGCGGAAGGGCCGCTGCTGTCCCAGATTGTTTTCCTCCAGGAAGACGCCGAAATAGGAGGCGAGATGACCGCGCTCGTCTTCATTGACCTTCAGCCCCTCCTCGCGCTCGATGACACGGGCTGCGATGCCGGACATCTCATAGGCGAGCGGGAATTTGGTCCTGAGTTCCTCCAGCATGGAATTGGGCTGGCGGATCTTGAAGCGCAGGCGGTTCATCATAAACATCAGGTGATAGGCGAATTCCTGGGCAAAATCACGGGGATTGATGGCGATGTCCAGCTCTTCCCGGATCTGTGCCATGATCTTTTCCGAGAGAGGGAAGATGGTCTCGTCCAGCTCCATTTCTTTCACGGAACCCAGATCTGCGGGGGTCCGCATACCGGCGATTGGAAGGAAGGCAAAAATCTTTTCCTCTATGGGAAACTCCACATGCAGGTAGGCGCCGATTTTGTCCAGCAGTTCGTTGATGCGGGAAAACTCTCCGTTTGCAGTCAGATTATAGTAGGCATCTGTCAGGGGACCGATAAAATGTCCTGTCAGGAAGCGGTCGATCACCAGGAGCAGATAGCGCTGGAACTGGAAGCCTACCTGTTTTTCGAATGCTTTTTTCGCCAGTTCCTCCCGGATCATCTCACGGATGTCTTCATCGAGGGGGTAATCGCTGTAGATGGCATCGAAGCAGTTTTCCAGGACATAGGAGCGGATATCCAGCTCGTTTCCGTGCAGGATCATGCCTTTGCTGGTTTTTCCGACAATCTTGATATTCCAGGCATCCAGCTCTTCACGGAGCTTTTTCAGATCGCTGACCAGGGTAGTTCTGCCTACATTCATTTCGTAGGCCAGTTCGTCTGTCAGAAGGGGCTCGTCTGCCCGCATGAGCTCGCCGAACACATAATTCTGTCTTCCCCGGGGAGTATCGAAAACACCGTCGGTGTCGCAGATTTCTTCAAATATTTTCTTATAAGCTACAGGATCGAAAATCCTGAGACTGTATCGTCCCTGTATTCCTTCAATAGAGGCGCTGCCTTTGAGGTCGTCATTCAGCTGTTTGATATCATTGCGGATCGTGCGCTCGCTGACACTCAGCTGTTCGGCCATAACGGCTACCGTCAGACCGGATTTGGTGCCCAGCATACGCAGAATTCCTGCCGCCCTGTTGTCAGTAAATAGCTTTTTCACTAAGATCCCCCCTATCAGTTACGCTCCGTCTTTTCAACTACGACAGTATTTCGTCACTAATCTAATTATAAAGACACAGAAAGGAAAGTTAATACAGAAAATTTCCACGGTCAGGAAAAAGATGTAAATAAATATAAGGAAATATATGCTGCTGTGCAGACCCGTCTGAAACCCGGCCTGCAGGTCGCACGGCCGTTGCAGTATATACTGCGCATATGCTAAAACGCTTTGACAGGAAACAAATCTATTGACAACTGTCCGCGGTGCGGTATAATGCAAAAGCCGAGAAAATGAGAATCATTTTCATATATAGGAGGAAAAGAGATGTCCGTAAAAGGCGGAATGCAGTATAAAACGAAAAACAGGGACGCGCTGATCGCCTATCTGCAGACCAGAGAGGGCGAGCATGTGACGGTCAATGAGATCCATGATCATTTCCGCGCAGCCGGCAGCAGTATGGGCGTAGCGACAATCTACCGCAATCTGGAGAAAATGGTGGCGGACGGACAGATGCGCAAATACGTTGTCGACAGCGGGAGCGCGGCATGTTTTGAATATATCGGCGCACAGCACGGACATGCGCGCTTCATTCATTGCAAATGTGAAAAATGCGGGAGAATCCTGCATATCGACAGGAGCGAGATTGCGGAAATGGCACATCTTCTGGAGGAGCGGAGCGGATTCCGGATGGATAATGTACAGACGGTGCTGTATGGGATCTGCGGAGACTGTAAGAACCGGGAATAATGTCGATGCACTATTATTTTTTGTTCAGAGGTTTGCTGACGTGAGACTGCGGCTTCAAATAAAAAGAGAAGATATGAAAAAAAAGAGTTTATTCAGCAAGGCGGTCTGCGCCTTTCTGCTCCTCTCCCTGATGCTTTCCGGATGCGGCAGAAATATCCCCGGTCAGATTTCCGGCCGGGAAAGAGGAGAGGCAGAATCCCGTCTGCAGGTCGTCGCGACAATCTTTCCCCAATATGATTTTGCCAGGCAGATCGCGGGTGACAAAGCGGACGTATATATGCTGCTCAAGCCCGGCGAGGAGATCCACTCCTATGAGCCTACGCCCCAGGACATCAAGATGATCCAGAACAGCGGCCTGTTTATCTATACCGGCGGCGAAAATGATGTCTGGGTGGAAAATATTCTGGCATCCCTCGGCGAGAAGGACAGAGGCCCTCACGCAGTCCGCCTGCTGGATCTGGTGGAAACTTATGAAGAAGAGAGCCTGGAGGGCATGATGCCTGAAAAGGGAGACCATGACCATGAGCACGGAACTGAAGAGGAATCCGAAGAGACTCATGATCATGAAATGGAAGAAGATCACGGTCATGAAACGGAAGCAGATCATGATCATGAATCCCAAGAGGACCATGATCATGAATCCGAAGGAGACCATGATCACGAAGCAGAAGAAGAGCGGGATCACGTGTCGGAGACCATGACAATCACCGGCGGGCACACCCATGTTCACGGCGGAGAGCCGGATGAACATGTCTGGACTTCTCCGAAAAACTGTGTGACGCTGATTCAGGCGCTGACAGAGGAGTTCTGCAGCGCGGACCCTGCCAATGCCAGGACATATCAGGCAAACGGAAATGCCTGTCGGGAGGCATTTGAGGAACTGGATCAGCAGTACCTGGAGGCGGCGGCAAAAGCCGGGCGCAGGACGATCCTGTTCGGTGACCGCTTCCCCTTCCGCTATCTGGCAGAGGAGCTTGACCTGACCTGCTATGCGGCCTTTTCCGGCTGCTCAGCCGAGTCGGAGCCCAGTGCTGCGACCATTGCTTTTTTGATCGATAAGGCTGCGGAAGAGCGGCTTCCGGTTGTTTTTCAGATTGAGTTTTCCAATGGATACATTGCGCGGGCAATCAGTGAGGCCGCGCAGGTCAGGATGAAAAAAAATGCAGCCAAGCAGGCGGGGGGCACATCTGAGGACTCAAAGGCTTCCATGGGTGCGGCGGCATCCGCAGATCCGGCAGCTGCTGGGGATTCGGCGGCTACCGGGAATCCGGAGATGGAGATCCCTGAAGTAAAGGTTCTGCAGCTTCATTCCTGTCACAACGTGACCCGGGATGAGTTCGATTCGGGGGAGACATGCCTGTCCCTCATGACAAAGAATCTGGAGGCGCTGCGCACAGCACTTGGTGTGCCTGAAGAATAGATTGCTTCAGACTCACCTGAGACGCAAGAATACAGACAGGCCCCTTTGAGGGGGGATATGCTGCAATAATAGATTAAAGGATTTGCCGCAAAAAAGACGGCAGAAGGAAAGCAGATGAGCTTACTGAAATGTGAAAATCTGTCCTTTGCCTATGATGGTGTCACGGTGGTCAGAGACCTGAACTTCACCGTTGAGGAAGGAAATTATCTTTGTATTATCGGTGAAAACGGCGCCGGCAAGAGCACTCTGATCAAGGGCCTGCTTCGTCTGAAAAAGCCATCCGCCGGCAAGGTGGAGCTGGGCGAGGGACTGCGGGCCACGGAAATCGGCTACCTTCCCCAGCAGACCCAGATTCAGAAGGATTTCCCTGCAAGTGTGAGGGAGGTTATTCTCTCCGGATGTCTGAACAGAATGGGACTGCGGCCTTTTTATACCCGTGCGGAAAAAGAGCGTGCCAGGGAAAATATGGAGGCCCTGGAGATCCTCGAGCTGCAGGATCAATGCTACCGGGATCTGTCCGGCGGGCAGCAGCAGCGTGTGCTTTTGGCGCGGGCTATGTGCGCGGCACAGAAGCTGATCCTTCTGGACGAGCCGGTGTCGGGACTTGATCCTGTCGCGACCCGTAGCCTGTATGCGCAGATCGCCAGGATCAATGAGACTGCCGGCCTGACGGTCATCATGGTCTCCCACGATATCGACGCATCTCTGAAGTATGCCTCCCATATCCTGCACCTGGGCCAGGAGGGACAGCTGTTTTTCGGCACACAGAAGGAATACCGCCGCAGCGCGGTCTATCACGATTTCCTGGGAGACAGAGCGGTTCCTATGTGGAAGCATGATTTTCCCAACCGTGTCGGACGGGCGGCGCCCCGCGAAGAAGCGGAGCCGACCGAGACCGAGAGCCGCGTAAAGGTGCATTCCGGAAAGAAATCCTCCCGGCGCCTGAAAAAAGAACATTCTGCAGGTCCGGAAAGTCAAAGTCAGGCTTCGGTCCCGGCTGTCAGCCCGGAGACAGCGAAAGAGGGCCGGAATACCGGGGCACATGAAGAGACCGGGACCGCTGAGCGGCATGATCAGAAAGAAGACCGGAATACCGGGCCACATGAAGAGACCAGGACCGCTGAGCGGCATGATCAGAAAGAGGGCTGAAAATTGTTGTATTTAGTTATAGAGATGTTTTCCTATCCCTTCATGGTGAGGGCGCTTCTGGTGGGCGCCCTGATTGCCCTGTGCGCAGCTATGCTGGGGGTCACACTGGTGCTCAAGCGCTATTCCATGATCGGTGACGGTCTGTCCCACGTCGGTTTCGGCGCGCTGGCTATTGCGTCCGCGATGAACGCGGCGCCGCTGCTGGTGGCAATTCCGGTGGTGGTCGCGGCGGCATTTTTCCTGCTGCGCCTGCGCGAGACCAGCCATGTCAAGGGCGACTCCGCCATCGCGCTGATTTCCACCGGCGCTCTGGCAATGGGCGTCACTGTTGTCTCCATGACCACCGGCATGAACACAGATGTCTACAATTATCTGTTCGGAAGTATCCTGAGTATGTCGGGAAGTGATGTGTGGATCACAGTCCTTGTGTCCGCGTTTGTGCTGGCCCTCTTCATCTTTTTCTACCATCGGATTTTCGCGGTGACTTTTGATGAGAACTTCACACAGGCAACCGGTATTCCGGCAGGCACCTACAATTCGCTGATCGCCATCCTGACCGCGCTCGTGATCGTCATCGGCATGCGTATGATGGGGTCCCTTCTGATCTCCAGCCTGGTGGTCTTTCCGGCCATGACATCCATGCGCCTGTGCCGTACCTTCCGCAGTGTCATGATCAGCGCGGCGATTGTCTCGGTCGTCTGCCTGATGCTGGGACTTGTAATCTCCTATCTGTATGCGACCCCCACGGGAGCCAGCATTGTCCTCTGCAATATGGCGGCCTTTTTCATTTATGCAGTGATCGCCAAAGCCAAAGGACTGGAGTGAACGCACTCCGGGGACAGGCATGCGCGCATAGACTTTTGGCGTTTTACGTGTATACTTAAATAAGCTGAAAAAGTCCTGTCTGAGGGTAGAGATGCCGGGAGTTTTTTTGCACAGAAAGAGAACTCCCTGCCGTCAGAGAGTGACAGGGAATCAACAGAAAGGAACTGGAGAATGAGCAGACGAAGTGAGGGCAGAGACGAGAGTTTTCTGTCGATCCTGATCGGGATATTGATTCTGCTGGCCGGCGCGGCGGCGGTCTTTTACGCAGCTTATAAGGTGAGTTATGTTTCGGTCGATTATGGAATCCATGTAAGAATCGCCGGGGAACTGGACTGGAGCGATCCTGTGCAGATGCTCAAGGAGCATCCCGAACCGGTATGGCATATTCTGGTGCGGATCGCGATGAAGATCTGCGGAGTGGACGCGCAGCGGGCAGCAGGCCTTGTGTCCGGCGGTCTGTGTGCGCTGACCTATCTGACCGCGGCGCATTTTCTTTACCGCGCAGTGGGAAAAGGAGCGATCACTGCCCGTGACACGGCGGTCAATCTCTCCGTGAAGGCATCCGCGGCAGCCTCTCCCGGATCCGCCAGCGGCCTCTCTTTGATCGGAACGGCGGTTTTTACCTGGTTCCTGAGTCTTTCCAGTGCCATCTTTGTGCCCTGGTTCAATGATAAGCCCTATCTGGGGCAGGGTTCTCCCAATCCCTGGCATAATCCGACCACCATCATGGTCCGCCCCATCGCCCTGCTCATCTTTGTCCTTGTGATGGGTGAATGTGTGCGCGTGCAGAGGGGCGGCTTCCGGAAGGGACAGGGCCTGCGCGTCTGGAAGGGATTCCTGCTTGCTCTGCTCCTGCTGCTCTCGAATCTCTCAAAACCCAGTTTTGTGCAGATTTTTTATCCGGCCATCTTCCTTTTGATGTTCCTGTGGCTCTTTGTATACCGGTTCAGAAATTTCCCGCTGGGAATGCAGCTTTTACTCTGCTGTGTACCGTCTGTGGCGCTGATGGGCATGCAGTTTATCTCGGCCTTCTACGGCAGCACCAATGAAGAATCCGCAGGCGTCGTGTTTGCGCCCTTCAAAGTCGCCGGCTTGAACACGGACAACATTGCTTTTTCCACCCTGCTGGTGCTGGCCTTTCCCCTCTTTGTCGGACTGTGCAGTATAGTGCGCCGGACATTTGACTGGACGGATGCCTTTGCCTGGATCATGCTTCTTGTCGGTATGGGGGAGAAATTCCTCCTGGCTGAGGGCGGCTCCCGCATGACGCACGGCAATTTCAACTGGGGCTATATTCTGGCGGTCTACCTGCTCTGGTTTATCAGCATCCGCGACTATGCCGCCTGGAGATGCAG
Organism: uncultured Lachnospiraceae bacterium; assembly: GCA_900318375.1. Lineage (GTDB taxonomy): Bacteria > Bacillota > Clostridia > Lachnospirales > Lachnospiraceae > CAG-791. Next base: position 2,500 of record ONKG01000075.1, on the reverse strand, counting down.
CTTCCCTGAAGGCGGTGCAAAAAAAGCGCTCTCCCTTTTCTTTTTTATCCTGAGCGGACTGCTGCTCATCGCTCATTTTGTCTCGGGATTGTATTACCTGTATTATCTGATCGTCCTCGGGAACGGGATTTAAGCTGCTTCCGGCGGTTTCCGGAGGGTCTGTACCCGTAACGATTTAATCTCTTGACAGACACAAGGCAACCCTGTAAAATTTACATTTACCTGTAAGAATTGTAGGTGATTGACAGTTGGCCAATCAGTAGTTTATTTTGCTGTCACTTACAGCTTTGATAAGTATTTTAAGGAGGAAATTAACCATGGAAAACACCGCGACTGCGAAAGAGCCCATTACCAGTGATATGCTCATCGCTGATATCATTTCAAAGTATCCGGATGCCGTCTATCTTCTGATGAACTGCGGCATGGGCTGTGTCAGCTGCCCGGCTTCTCAGATGGAATCTCTCACTGAGGCCTGCATGGTCCACGGCCTGGACGGCAAGGAAGTCGAAAGATACCTCAACGTCGAGCTCGGTCTGGTCGAAGCCTGATCAGGCAGAGATAAAAGGTGAACCGGCACAGCGTGAAAAGGTCTGCAGAACTGTAAAAACTTTTCACGCTGTATTATTTTAAAAAAAGAGTTAGTCATGACTAAAAAATACGCTGACAATATTGCTATTCCATATGAAAATTGCTAAAATGGTGATTGCTTCGAAGCGATATTTCCGTTGTGTCTCCAGAAAAAGAAAGGAAAGCTATGGATTATTTACAGATTGAAAAAGTTATCGGCCGTGAAATTATTGACTCCCGCGGCAACCCTACCGTAGAGGCTGAGGTTTATCTCGCTGACGGTACAATCGGCAGAGGCGCGGCTCCCAGCGGCGCATCCACCGGCGAGTTCGAGGCTCTTGAGCTTCGTGACGGCGACAAGTCCAGATTCGGCGGCAAGGGCGTTTCCAAAGCCGTTGCCAATATCAACGAGAAGATCGCTCCCGCCCTGGTTGGCATCGACGCCTCCGACATCTACGCAGTCGACAAGGCTATGATCGACCTCGACGGCACCAAGGACAAATCCAACCTCGGCGCAAACGCGATTCTGGCAGTTTCCATCGCCGCTTCCAAAGCTGCCGCAGCAGCTCTGGATATTCCGCTTTACCGCTTCTTCGGCGGCCTTCAGGCCAATAAGCTTCCCGTCCCCATGATGAATATCCTCAATGGCGGCGCACATGCGGACAGCTCCGTGGATACGCAGGAGTTTATGATCATGCCTGTAGGCGCATGCTGCTTCAAAGAAGGCCTTCGCCAGTGCACAGAAGTCTTCCATGCCCTGCAGAAGATCCTCAAAGCTGCCGGCGACGTCACTGCAGTAGGCGATGAGGGCGGTTTCGCTCCCAATAAGCCCGAAGGCGATGAAGGCGCGATCGACCTCATCATCGAGGCCATCAAGGCCGCAGGCTATGAGCCCGGCAAGGACTTCGTCCTGGCTATGGACGCTGCTGCTTCCGAGTGGAAGAGCCCCAAGGGCAAAGGCTTCTATCATCAGCCCAAGTCCGGCAAGGATTTCACCAGCGCAGAGCTGATCGCCCACTGGGCAAGCCTGATCGAAAAGTATCCCATCTACTCCATCGAAGATGGTCTGGATGAGGAAGACTGGGAAGGCTGGGTAGAGATGACCAGACAGCTCGGCGGCAAGGTCCAGCTGGTCGGCGACGACCTGTTCGTCACCAACACCGAGAGACTGAAAAAGGGTATCGAGCTCGGCGCGGGCAACTCCATCCTCATCAAACTCAACCAGATCGGTTCCGTTTCCGAAACCCTTGAGGCCATCAAGATGGCTCACAAGGCCGGTATGACCGCTGTTACCTCCCACCGTTCCGGCGAGACGGAAGACACTACCATCGCCGACCTGGCAGTCGCTCTCAACACCTGCCAGATCAAGACCGGCGCTCCCTCCAGATCCGAGCGTGTGGCCAAGTACAACCAGCTGCTCCGCATCGAGGAAGCCCTGGGCGACAGCGCCGTATATCCGGGATTCGCAGCTTTCAATCACTGCAAATAATCCATGACAAAAGAGACAGGGGACGGTTCTCTGTCTCCGAGAGATTAAAGGAGACAAGGGACGGTTCTCTGTCTCCGCATCAGATTATATACATTAGCTTACAAATTATATAAATCTATAAGAAGAAAAGGCCTCTCGCACCGCATTTTAAGCGGCGCGGGGGCTTTTCTACGGAGCGGCACTGTAATGCTGCGTGCGCCGCTGATCAGGCTCAGTGCTGACAATATGCTTTGACAGGGCTGCACACTTGCTTTGCATATGTGTCAGCGCCGATCATCCTGGGTATTACGTGAAAAGCGCACGCAAGAAAGCGTTTCAGGCAGGCTGGAACTGTAAGGAATTTTCGTTACTGTTCAGGCCCACCTGAAAATAGATAAAAATAATCCCAACAAAAATTAAACGTTTTTTTACCCATGCAGCAGCGGCTTTCGCCCCTGCTGCATT
>ONKG01000074.1 GCA_900318375.1 uncultured Lachnospiraceae bacterium | reverse complement strand
CGGGCCTGCAGGCGGAGGGTTTTTGTTTTTTTAAGAATGGGAGGTAATCATGAGAACGTACGAGTTGTTTATCAATGGCGAATTCATCCCGAACGGAGACCGCGAAATGCTGCAGGTCATCAACCCCGCGACGGAGGAAGTGATCTCCGAGGTTCCCAAGGCGACAGCGGCAGATGTTGAAGCGGCGATCGATGCCGCAGCCGCCGCACAGAAAGAGTGGGCCAAAACGCCTCCCATCGTACGTGCCGGCTACGTACGCGAGCTGGCACAGCTGGTCGCCGACAACCGGGAGCTGTTCGCAAGGACCAACTCGGAAGAGATGGGCAAGCCTCTGGCACAGTCCATGGACGAGGCCGGCTGGCTGACCGAATATCTCAATTATTTCGCGGAAATGGCGCGTCATATCAAGGGACAGATCATCCCCTCCGACCGCCCCAATGAGAATATTTTCATGTATAAGATGCCTCTGGGCGTCGTGGCGGGCATCATGCCCTGGAACTTCCCGCTCTTCCTCATCGGCCGCAAAGTGGCTCCGGTCCTGATGGCGGGCTGCACGGTCGTGCTCAAACCCTCCAGCGACTCCCCCAACGGCTGCTATGAGTTCGCCAAGCTGGTCGAGAAGAGCTCTCTTCCCAAGGGCGTCATCAATGTGATCACCGGATCCGGCGCCGTTGTGGGCGATATGCTTGCCTCCAGCCCCAAAGTACAGATGGTCTCCATGACGGGATCCACGGCAGCCGGCAAGAAGATCATGGAGAGAGCCGCCGCCAATGTCACAAAGGTCTCTCTGGAACTGGGCGGCAAGGCTCCGGTCATCGTCATGAACGACTGCAAGCTGGATGAGACCATCGAGCATGTCTACAATTCCCGTATCATCAACACAGGCCAGGCCTGCAACTGCGCAGAGCGCATCTATGTGCAGGAAGGCATTTACGATGAATTTGTCAAGAAGATCGTAGCCCGCTTTGAGAAGACCACTTACGGCAATCCTCTGGAAGGTGCCTTCGACATGGGCCCCATGGTCAACAAGGCACAGCAGCAGCACGTGGACGAGCTGGTCAAGAGCGCCATTGCGGACGGCGCGACTGTATGCTGCGGCGGACATCCCGCAACCGTAAACGGCAAGGGCTATTTCTATGAGCCCACCGTCATCACCGGCTGCGAGCACGGCTCCAGGATCATGACCGAGGAGATTTTCGGACCCGTCCTGCCGATCACGACCTTTAAGACCTTTGACGAGGTGATCGAGAAAGCCAACGACTGCATCTTCGGTCTGACCTCTTCCATCTATTCCACCAACTGGGATACCATCATGCGCGCCCTCAACGAGCTGCACTACGGTGAGACCTATGTCAACCGCGAGCACTTCGAGGCCTTCCAGGGCTTCCATGCGGGTGTCCGCCAGTCCGGCCTGGGCGGCGATGACGGCGAACTCGGCCTTGAAGAATTCCTCGAGACCCACGTCTGCTACGTGGACTATGACCTGAACGCCCAGGGATAACTGACAGGAATAATGTACACAGATAACAGAAGCGGAGTTTGACTGTCAAATCCGGATATACTGACCATAACTAAATAGAATAACCGGGACCGGACAGAGTGTTTTGCACTTCTGCCCGGTCCTTTTTATGGAGAGACAGTTGGAGACAGGAGACGGTTTGGAGACAAAGAACCGTCTCCTGTCTCCAAACCTGTCTCCAAACCGTCTCCTTTTTTTCTTGTTTTTTATGCTGTTTTTCCGGTTTTTTTCACACACAAAAGAAATCTGTGCTACAATGTCGATATTGCATTGAAAGTACAGTATCTGCCTGCAAAGCGCACAGATACAATTTGTATAAGTTCGAAAGGAGTTTAAGGCACAATGAAAGAATACACCCCCGTCAAGGAAGGCAAGGTCCGCGAGATTTACGATGTCGGCGACAGCCTGATCATGGTGGCAACCGACCGCATTTCCGCTTTTGACGTGATTCTGAAAAACAAGATTACAAAAAAGGGCACCGTCCTGACCCAGATGTCCCGCTTCTGGTTTGATTATACAAAGGACATCCTTCCCAACCACATGATCAGCACCGACGTCTCCGATATGCCTGAGTTTTTCCGTCAGGACCGCTTTGACGGCAACAGCATGATGTGCAAGAAGCTCAACATGCTTCCCATCGAGTGCATCGTCCGAGGCTACATCACCGGCAGCGGCTGGGAGAGCTACAAGAAGAACGGCACGGTATGCGGCATTCAGCTTCCCCAGGGTCTGAAGGAATGCGATCAGCTCCCTGAGCCTATCTATACCCCCAGCACAAAGGCAGAGATCGGCGATCACGACGAGAACATCAGCTTCGAGCATAGCATCGATGTCCTGGAGAAAGCCTTTCCCGGCAAGGGACAGGAATATGCCGAAAAGCTCCGCGACTGCACCATCGCTCTCTATAAGAAGTGTGCGGAGTACGCAAGGACCCGCGGCATCATCATCGCCGACACCAAGTTTGAGTTCGGTCTCGATGAGAATGGAAATGTTGTCCTGGGCGATGAGATGCTCACGCCCGACAGCAGCCGCTTCTGGCCTGCAGAAGGCTATGAGCCCGGCCACGGCCAGCCTTCCTTCGACAAGCAGTTTGTCCGCGACTGGCTCAAAGCCAATCCCGACAGCGATTACAAGCTTCCTCAGGATGTCATCGACAAGACCATCGCCAAGTATGAAGAGGCTTATACCCTTCTCACCGGCCTGAAGCTGTAATCTTCCTGCCGCCTGTTCAGTACAGCCAGTACAGCTGTATGGTCTGCGGCTCAATCGATGTGACACAGATCACTGCGGCACAGGCCATATGCGGAAAGATTTTTTTGAGACCATACGCGGACATGTTTTTGAGATTATGTGCGGACAGGTTTTTTGAGGTTGACAGTTTACAGGTCATAAATTAATATTTATATATTCGTTATCGTTTTGGGGGCTGGGTCATCCCGGCTGAGACAGAGTAATTGATCTCTGATACCATGGAACCTGATCCGGATAATGCCGGCGTAGGAATCAAGCGAATACATCCGGATACAGACTCAACTGTAAGCCGGCTGTACACAGGCAGTGCATACATATTTATGTTCAGCACAAAAGCGGTTCAGAAGCAGCAGGTTCCTTCGTTTGAAGGGACCTGTTTTTTTGTGAAGAGTATTCGGATAAGGGGATTTTTCACTGAAGTAAATGGGATCAAAGAGATAAGTAAGATAAAAGAGATACATGAGATAAATGAGATAAATGAAACAAATAAGATAAATAAGAGTAATGGAATAGAAAAGGAGCAGGAAATGAATGAGCAGAGAAAAGTAACGCAGCGTCTGCTGGATAGCAGCAGAGATCTTTGGGATGCATATCTGGAGCATCCTTTTGTACAGGGGATTGCAGATGGGACCCTGGACCAGGAGAAATTCCGCTTCTATATGGTACAGGATTATCTGTATCTGATCGAGTACGCAAAGGTGTTCGCCCTTGGGGTGGCCAAAGCCGGGGATCTGGAGAGCATGCGTCTGTTCGCGGGCTATGTCAAGCAGATCCTGGACGGGGAGATGGATATCCACCGAGGGTATATGGCCCGCCTGGGGATCAGTCTTGCCGATGCGGAAAGAGCACAGACGGCTCTGGACAACCGTTCCTACACTGCCTACATGCTGCAGGTAGGTTATGAGGAGGGCCCGGCGGAGATCGCGGTCTCGATTCTTTCCTGTGCCCTGAGCTATGAGCACATTGCCCGCAGGATGCTGGAAAAATATCCGGAGGCGGACAGGCATCCCTTCTACGGAGAGTGGGTCACAGGTTATGCGTGTGAAGAATATCATGAGGCAAATGAGGAACTGATCGCACTGACAGAACGTCTGTGTGAAAATATGAATGAGCAACAGCTCAGGCATCTGGAGGAGATTTTCCATATTTGTTCCCGCTATGAAATGTCTTTCTGGGATATGGCATGGGAAATCCGGGGGTAATCGAAAATGCTGGACTTTAAAGATGTGGTCTTTCAGTTCCCTGTGGAAGAAAAACCAATCATCGATCACCTGAGTTTTCATGTGGACAGGGGAGAATTCATCTCCATCATAGGGGCTTCCGGCTGCGGTAAGAGTACGATCTTCAGGCTGATCAACCGCCTTCTCGAACCGGAGAAGGGGGAGATCCTTGTGGCCGGGAGAAGGGTCGCAGGAAACGCAGGAAAGCCTGGGGCAGGTCCCGAAGGGAAAAACAAGCGGAGGGATGCCGGTGAGATGAAGGGGAAAGTCGGGAAAGCCGAGAAAAGCGGGGAGAAGGTACCTGTCTGCGGATACATGCCTCAGCAGGATCTTCTTTTTCCCTGGAGGACGGTAGAGGAAAACCTCTATCTCCCGATGGAACTTCAGGGTGGTCTTTCCAAAGAAGAACAGCACAGGAGAGCGCAGAAAGCGCTGGAGGATGTGGGACTTGCCGGAAAAGGGGACAAGCGTCCCTCTGAGCTTTCGGGAGGCATGCGCCAGCGTGCGGCATTTGCCAGGACACTCCTGACCGGTGCTGACCTGCTGCTTTTGGATGAGCCCTTTTCGGCACTGGATTATCTGACACGCATCGAGATGCGTGAATGGCTTCTGGAGCAGTGGGCAAGGGAGCGGAAAACAGTCCTTTTTATCACACATGATGTAGAAGAAGCAATCTTTCTATCCGGCCGTGTTCTCGTTGCGGAAAGGAGTCCGATCACTTCCCTGACATCCGTTGAGATTCCGCTCGGCGCGTCGCGGTCGATCGAAGACCTGAAAAAGCCTGAGATACAGGATATGAAAGAGAATCTGATCGGCAAACTCAGAAAGGCTGTGATCGATCTGCCTCTCAAGGCCGGAGTATAAAAAGAGAAAAAGAGGAGGAGAAATGTCTTCTGGAAATGCAAACCGGGCTAACCTGCCTGCCGCGATTCTGGTCTTTGCCTTCCTTATGGTCTGGCAGATGGCTGCCATGGGAATGAAAGCAGCCTATATCCTGCCTTCACCCATACAGGTTGTGCAGAAACTGTGGGTTCTGCGCAAGCCGCTTTTTACGGCACATCTGCCTGCCACAATATCTGTAGTGGCCATCGGGCTCATTATATCCATAGTACTGGGGATGGCGCTGGCCATTCTGATGGACGCAAGTCCCATTGCGGAAAAAGCGCTGTATCCGCTTGTGATCGCCTCTCAGACGATCCCTACCACAGCGCTGGCCCCTCTATTTGTACTCTGGTTCGGCTATACAATCTGGAGCAAGGTACTTGTCACAGTTCTGATAACCTTTTTTCCGATCACGATCACAGTCTTTGACGGCTTCCGCTCCATCAGGACTGAGATGAAAGACCTGATGTTCTGCATGGGGGCGGATACCCGGCAGATGTTTTTCAAACTCAAACTCCCCGCCGTCCTCCCCTTCTTTTTTTCAGCGCTCAAAATGGCTGTCCCGCTCTCTGTGATCGGAGCGGCCATCGGAGAGTGGCTGGGAGCCCAGAGCGGTCTGGGATACTTCAGCCGCCGTATGATGACCCAGCTGGACGGAGCAGGTGTTTTTGCGCCCATCCTGCTGCTGTCTGTCGCGGCCATGCTGATGACGGCAGTCGTCTCTGTCATTGAGAAGCGGGTCATCAGCTGGAGGAATGAATAGATCCCATAAGCGGTAATCTCAGAATATTACAAGTACGGAAGGTCTTGTTTTTTCTTCGTCGCGCAAGACCTGCATGCGGGTCTTGAATTATACATTATTTTTTTTACAGGAGGTCTTAGCTGAAAGTATGAAAACAAGGAAACATCAAAAGAAGTCCCTGCTCAATGCACTGACAGCAGCAATGCTGTGCGTCTGTATGTGCGCCTTGCTCTGCGCCGGCTGCGGAGGGAATTCCGGACAGGGTGCTGCTGCCTCAAATGAGAAGGAATCGGCAGAAGGGGCGGCGGACGCTTCCACAGGGGCAGAAAATGCCGGACAGGAGAATGCAAAGGATTCAGGGGAACTCAGGGAGATGAATGTGGTCCTTGACTGGTATCCCAATGCCCTGCACGCCTTCCTTTATACCGCGATCGAGCGCGGATATTTCGCGGACGAGGGACTGGATGTCAAGATTCGTTTCCCTGCCAACGTAAATGATGCACTCACTCTGGTGGCAGCCGGAAAAGCCGAGATCGGTCTCTACTATCAGCAGGACATCATCCAGGCAGTGGCCAACCAGGACGTCCACATAAAATCGATCGGGGCAGTTGTACAGTCACCCCTGAACGTGATCCTGTCTCTTGCGGATAAGAATATCACTTCTCCCAAAGACCTGGCGGGCAAAAAGGTCGGCTATTCAGGAACTGCTCTGAGCGAGGCTCTGGTTCATTCCATGATGAAGGCAAGCGGCCAGGATCCAGACAACGTGGAGCTCGTCAATGTCGACTTTGATCTTATGAGCTCCATGACTACGGATCGGGTCGATGCGACAATCGGCTGCCTGGTCAACCACGAAGTGCCCCAATTGGAAGAGGAAGGCTTTGACGTCAACTATTTCCTGGTCAATGAGTACGGGATCCCCAACTATTATGAAGCCGTCTTCCTGGCCAACGATACGATGATCGAAAATGAGCCTGAAGTGCTGGCAGGTTTCCTGCGCGCCTGCGAAAAGGGATTTGATGATTTTCAGGCTGATCCTGACGCCTGCCTGCAGATCCTGCTCAACAATCAGAATGAAGAGAACTTCCCCCTCTCTCCCACTGTGGAGAAAAAGTCCTGTGAGACACTTATTCCTCTCATGGAGACGGAAGATGCTCCTTTCCTGAGCCAGACCGAACAGACCTGGCAGGAAAACATCGACTGGATGTATGAAAACGGCCTGATCGACAAAAAAATCCCGGTATCCGATGTCGTCGCCGATGTGAAATGATGAGCAGGGATACTGTTCTTCCCTGAAGGCGTCACCGGACGCTGCCTGTCCGGATTCATACGGGTTAAGACAGGTCTGCCTGTCCATGTCACATGTCACCGGTACAAGATCAGCAAGAGGTGTGTAAATTCACTGCCATATAAGTCATATAAAAAAGCACCTCAAATCGAGGTGCTTTTTTTATGCATAGGGATCTCCTCCTCAGAAATCTTCTCCTTAAGAATCCCCTTTATAGGAATCTATGGAGTTAAAAGAGACGGTTCTGAGTCGAAAGGTGAGTCGAAAGGGACGGTTCCGAAAAACTCATTGCGCGCAATGAGTTTTTCAGAACCGTCCCTCGTGACTCATTCACGACTCATTCGTGACTCTCTCGTGTCTTATTCCGCGAGGAATTCTTTGACGGTCTTGACGATGTTGGTCTCGTCGAGGCCGAATTCGACCATGAGCTGGGCCATGGGGCCGGAGTAGCCGAAGACATCCTGAAGGCCGATGCGGCGTACGCGGGCGGGATAGTTCTCGGCGAGGACGGCGCAGACAGCCTCTCCGAGGCCTCCGACAACGCTGTGCTCCTCAGCAGTGATGATTTTGCCGCCGCACTCTTTGGCGGCTGCAATGACAGCTTCCTTGTCAATGGGCTTGATGGTGCCCATATTGAGGACGCGGGCGTGGATGCCTTCTTTTTCGAGGGTCTCTGCTGCCTTGAGGGCCTCGTAGGTCAGAACACCGTTGGATATGATGCAGATATCGGTTCCTTCATGAAGGATCTCGGCCTTGCCGATCTCGAATTTATAATTATCCTCGTCGTGGAATACAGGGATGGCAGCGCGGCCCAGGCGGATGTAGACAGGGCCGTCGTACTCGTAGGCTGCCTTGACCATCTGGCGGGCTTCGACATCATCCGCGGGAGACATGACCAGCATGCCGGGGATGACCCGCATAAGCGCAAAGTCTTCGCAGCACTGATGGGAGGCGCCGTCTTCACCGACGGAGATGCCGCCGTGGGAGGCGCAGATCTTGACATTGAGTCTCGTATATCCGATGGAATTGCGGATGATCTCATAGGCACGTCCGGTCGCGAACATGGCAAAGCTGGATGCGAAGGGAATCAGACCCATGGCAGCCATGCCTGCCGCTGTTCCCATTACATTGCATTCCGCGATACCGCAGTTGAAATGTCTGTCGGGATATGCTTTTTTGAACATTCCTGTCTTGGTGGAACCGGCGAGGTCCGCGTCGATCGCTACGACTCTGGGGTCAATCGCGCCGAGTTCGACAAGAGCTTTTCCGTAGCTTTCTCTGGTTGCGATTTTTTTCACTTCTGCCATGCGATCATTCCTCCTCTTTTCCGGCTTCAAACACGGTCTCCGCTTTCGGGGAAACCTCAGGTCCCTCTGCCTCAAGCTTTCTGCGGGTTGCTTCAAGCTCTTCGAGCGCCTGTGCGCACTCTGCATCATTGGGTCCCTTGCCGTGCCAGTCTGCCACATTCTCCATGTAGGAGACACCGAGGCCCTTCACAGCCTTCATCAGGATGACAGTGGGCTTTCCGCTGCCCTTTGCGGCGTGGAAAGCAGCAAAAGCTCTCTCAAGCTCATTGTAATCATTTCCGTCGCACTTGACGACATTGAAGCCGAAGGAAGCAAACTTCTCATCGATAGGCTCCATGTTCATGACATCTTTGGTCCAGCCGTCGATCTGCAGGCCGTTGACATCCACTGCGATGCAGAGGTTGTCCAGCTTATAGTGGGCGGCATACTCGGAAGCTTCCCACACAAGGCCTTCCTCGATCTCGCCGTCGCCCAGCAGGGCGTAGACATTGATATCTTTTTTCAGAACATTTTTGGCAGCGTTGGCCATGCCGCAGGCCGCGGAATATCCCTGTCCCAGGGAACCGGTGGAAAACTCCACGCCCGGGGTGGTATTCATGTTGGGATGTCCCTGCAGATAAGAACCGATCTTTCTGATCGTCATCAGATCTTCTTCCGGGAAAAAGCCCTTCATTGCCAGCACGGCATACAGGCCGGGGGCGCAGTGTCCCTTGGACAGGACAAAGCGGTCGCGGTCGGGATCCATGGGATTCTCAGGATCGATCCGTATCTCACAATTGTAGAGATACGTCATGTAGTCCATAGAGGAGAGGCTTCCGCCGGGATGTCCGGATTTGGCCTCATGCGTCTCTTTGACGATGTACATCCGTCCCTTGTTCGCAAAAAGCTTCAGTTCTTTGATTTTGTCAGGTGTCATTCGCTGCGATCCTCCATCCGCCGGTAGAATCTTTTACCGGCATTTTGCAGACAGTACAGTAGTCTTCACAACAATATGGGAAAAAATTTCGAAAGTCAATATTTTCCCATAAAAACGCTTGAATTTACAGATTATTTATTACTATTCACAGTCCCTTCGGAACTGTGACAGCAACTTGCGTTTGCCCATTCCAAATACTCTTCAAGCATGGGCAAACGCCGTTTTACTCGGGTCTTTGCATGAAAAACCCATGCAAAAACACCTCGAAAGCGGAGACCGTGAATAGTAACGATCATTTATCTAAAAGCCGTACTCTTCCAAACAGGGCACAGCCTTCCGTGCATGCATATTAGTTCGCAATAATCACAGGCTGTCGATCAGTTCCAGGCTGTGCTCCGCATTCATCTTCAGGCACATTTCGATGAAGGTGTCGAGGGGAATGTTGTTGAGCTGGCGGTTGGAGCCGCGCAGGTTGAGGGAAACAGTTCCTTCCTCGGCTTCCTTATCGCCGATGATGACGACATAGGGAGTCTTGAAGTTCTTGTAGTATTTGATCTTCTCCTTCATGTTCTTGTCGGAGTAGTCAGCCTCAAAGCGGATCCGATTGGCAGTCAGTTTTCCAGCCACCTTCTTCGCATACTCATTGTGCTCTGTGCGGATGGGAACGATACCCACCTGATAAGGAGAGAGCCAGAAGGGGAATGCGCCCTTGAAGTGCTCGATCAGGATACCGATGAAGCGCTCCAGGGAACCGAACAGGGCACGGTGGATGACCACGGGAACTCTCTCGGAACCATCGTTGGCGGTGTAGGTGAGTTCAAAGTTCCTGGGCAGCTGGAAGTCGAGCTGCACAGTGCCGCACTGCCACTCGCGGCCCAGGGCGTCCTTGATCTGCAGGTCGATCTTGGGACCGTAGAAAGCGCCGTCGCCTTCGTTGATCTCATAGTTGCCCTCGCCGTACATACCGTCCAGGATCTTCTTGAGGGAAGCCTCCGCTTCATTCCAGAGCTCGATGTCGCCCATGAAGTCCTCGGGGCGTGTGGACAGTTCTGCGCGGTAGGACAGGCCGAAGGTCTGGTAAATCTCGTCGGCGATGCCCAGAACGTCTTTAATCTCGTCTTCGATCTGGCTTTCCATGACGAAGGTGTGGTCATCGTCCTGACGGAACATCTGGACACGGAAGAGGCCGTTGAGCTGACCGGTCTTCTCTTTTCTGTGCACGACGTCGGTCTCGGAATAGCGGATGGGCAGATCGCGGTAGGAATGCACTCTGCGCTTGTAAGCCATCATGGCGTTGGGGCAGTTCATGGGCTTTGCAGCCATGGTGTCGTCCGCCTCAATGGTACCGTCCTTGCCGGGGATAATGAACATGTTGTTTACATAGTGTGCCCAGTGGCCGCTGATCAGCCAGAGCTTCTTATTATTGATGATGGGTGCGGAAATCTCCTGATAGCCGTGCAGATCGTGGATGCCTCTCCAGTACTCAAGCAGAGTATTGAAAACTCTCCAGCCGCGGGGGAGCCAGTAAGGCATGCCCTGTGCGGTCTCGTCGAACATGAACAGGTCGAGCTGGGGACCCAGTTTCTTGTGGTCGCGCTCCATGGCCTCTTTGATCAGGGCCTTGTGAGCCTTGAGGGCCTGCTTGTCCGGGAATGCGTAGGCATAGATTCTCTGCAGGGAATCACGGTGCTCATCGCCGCGCCAGTAGGCTCCGGAGACACTCCTGATCTCAAAGGCAGCCCCCATGAGTTCCTGGGAATTTGCCACATGAGGTCCGCGGCAGAGATCCACGAAATCTTCGCCGGTATAATAAACAGTGATACGCTCATCCTCGGGAAGATCCTCGATCAGCTCGGTCTTGAACTTCTGGCCCCGGAAAAGCTCCAGCGCCTCTGCGCGGGACATCTCCTTCTCGGTCCAGTCCTCACGGCGCTTGAGAATCTCGCGCATCTTGTTCTCGATCATCTTGAAATCGTCTTTGTTCACCTGCCTGGGCAGGATGAAATCATAGTAGAAACCGTCCGCAATCTGCGGTCCGATCGCGTACTGGACATTCTCTTTGCCGAAGATCTCAAAAACGGCCTTTGCCAGAATATGGGACAGAGAGTGACGATAGACTTCCAGATACTGTTCGCTTGCCATACTTCCTCCTTTTTTCGGAATTGCTCCTGCTGACATGATCTCGTGCTTGTAAACATGCGCAAAGAAAAACATTGTGCGCTGTCATACTTTCTGCTTTCAAGCTCCAATTCCGATTGTGACAAATTTATCACTGTGCATAGAAAAATCCCCCGCACAGCATATACAGTTGCTTGCGAGGGACGTTTATTCAACGCGGTTCCACCCTGCTTGCGGCAGATTCGCAAATAAATACAAACAAATTGCAAAATCTTCTGCCGCCACTTTTTTAGGACTGTAACGGAGTCACCGGGCTTGATTAGAGCCTCTCCGAGGTGGTCTTCAGGCAGTTTCCGACGGGGCGCTTCCAGAACCGCAGTGCATCATTTCATGAAAATGACGATCCGCCCGGCCGAAGGGCAGGCAGCCGACATAACTGAAACCGCACAGCAGGCGCCCTTCTCTGGGACTTCCGCTGTCCTACTTTCCTCATCACAGATTTATAGCCGCAGACCTTTCAGCCTGCAAATATTTTGGAAATAAACACTAACATTCTATTACGTCAGACAAAAAAAGTAAATAAAATCCAAACAGAAAATATATACAAAATTCATAGGCAGGGTGAAAGATATTTTTACACTGTTCTTTTTCCCGGATCAAACATTCCTTTGGATCGTGCACCGGCCGATGGATCATTCCATCAGCTGATGGATATTTGGCCGGCTGGCGGACATATCACCGACTGACAGATGATCACACCAGCCTGCGGATGAAATCATCCCCGGAGGTGTATTTATATACTGCATCAAGCAGGATCTCCTCTTCCGCCACTTGTGTGTGATTGATTTCCGATACAATCTGTATCAGTTCCCGGGGATCCTCCCCCCGGTCCGGCAGCAGAATGACCTCGTGGACCGAACTGGGCAGGACGAAATAATCTCTTCCAATATAATCCGCCGCTTCCTGCAGCATACCCGGATAAAGAATGACAGCTGCCCCGTACAGGGCGGAGTCATTCGTGAGCAGATAGAGCTCGTCCTCCCCGGCGGGCTGCAGAACGTCCAGCACGTCCGATAGAGAACGCAGAACCGGCGGCAGCATGCGCGGACAGTTTTCCAGCGCATCCTTATAGAGCTGATCCACAGTCAGTCCCCAGCGCTCCATATCCATATTGCGCAGGACGATCATCCCGTTTCCGAAAGTGGAATTTTCCAGAAGATAGTAAAAAATGCCGGCCATATCTTCAAAATCCATATAAGGGACATCCTGCAAAAAGGTCTCATTCTGCTTTTTCCCGATCAGCTTGATGCCCAGCCGCCCCTTCACTGTCCCGTAGTCCCTGAAAAAATCATCGGGGAAGGTAATACCCGGTGTCTTGCATCTGCAGTATTTCAATATATTATCTGCCGACTCCGCAACCGCCTCCCCGTGCAGGTAATGATCATAATAGGGCTCCAGATACACTGTCGGCGCAACCTGGGCATCATTAAACCGCACCGTACAGGCCTTTTTATATACGCCGTTATTCTTGCGGACTTCCCGGAAGGATACGTCCACATTCTCGCCTGCCCGCTGTTCCAGTTCCCTGCGCAGCAGTTCATAATATTCTTTTTCGCGCATCTTTGTGTTCTTTTTATTATTCTGTTTTCCGTCCATCTGAATTTTCCTCCGTCTGCAGTTTTATACTCATTGCCTGGAGTAAAAAAAAGAAAAGGCAATGAGCCATTATGTACTCATTGCCTTTTCTGATTTTACAAATAATCCTCGGGGGCATAAACAATCAGCGGCCTTCAGTTGATCTGAAGGCAGTTTCCAGCTCCTGGAACTGCTTATGCTCTGGAAAGATACTCGCCGGACCTGGTGTCGATCTTGATCTTGTCGCCGATATTGCAGAACAGCGGAACACTGACCTGAGCGCCGGTCTCAACAATCGCGGGCTTGGTTGCGCCGGTAGCGGTGTTGCCCTTGAAGCCGGGCTCGGTTTCTGTGATCTCCAGCTCGACAAACATGGGGGGCTCAATCGCGAAGGGAGTATTGTTGTAGGAATTGACCTTGACCATGTCGTTCTCTTTGACGAACTTCATGTTGTCGCCGACAATATCCTTACCAAGCGAAATCTGGTCGAATGTCTCTGTGTCCATGAA
>ONKG01000072.1 GCA_900318375.1 uncultured Lachnospiraceae bacterium | reverse complement strand
CTGGTGGGCCATCTCGTGAATCATTGTCTTGACCGTCTGGACCTGGCTCATACCTTCCTGCAGGGCGATCCGTTGATCAACCGTGTGGTAGTAGCCCTTTGCCCCGGAAGGGATATCCTCAAAGCCGACAGGAACCGGGCAGGCCCGTTTCAGGGCTTCGAAGAACATCTCATAGTTCGTGACGTTGCCGGAGAGCTCATCCACGCCGATGGTGGGAAGGGGCTTTCCGTCCGTCTGGCTGACATCAAAGACGTTCACGACTTTGAACGCCGGAACCATGATCTCCTTCATATCTTTGGCCGTGCTGCCGTCCGGATTCAGAACCGGCTTTTGGGTGACAGGATCGAGCCGGTCCACCTCCATCTGCTTCTTATAGGGCGTCGGGGCGAGGATCCGGATACCGGTCTCGCCCTTCTGTACCTGCCTGCCGAAGTTCTTCTGCCAGGCAGTGTAACCGGCAACCAGCGTGGCGTCCGGCTTCTGCATAGCAATCAGGATGGTGTTGTTCAGGGAATAGTCATGGAACTTGGAGAGCGTTTTCAGATAGTTCTTAAAAGCCTCGCTCTCAAAGAGGGCCTGGATACCGGCTTCCAGCTTGTCGGTGATCTCCTTGACCTTATCGAACTGGGAGGGGCGATCCTTATCGAAAGTTTTTCCCGCCATCGCTGCCGCCTCCTTTTCGGTTCTCAAACACCATGGAGAACTGCGGCCTGCCGTCCGCTTCCGTGGAAAGCAGGATATCCGCGTTATAGGTCTTGCCGGTCTTCTGGCTCTTGCAGTCCTTTAGCCTGGCGCGGCCATCCTTCAGCAGCTTCTCCACGATCTGGGAGGTCAGGCGTTTCCCGATTTTCGTGAAATAGGCATTGTCCTTCCAGAGGATGAACCGGCATTCACTGTTGCTGCAGAACCAGCCTTTCTGTTTTTCCAGCACCTCGGACCCGCAGTGGGGACAGGTGCCGATCACTTTGTTTCTGCTCATAAGCGCATCTGCTCCTTTCGCTTTTTCATAGGTTGTCACAAGCCCGGCGATCATCCCGGCGATCCCGTCCATAAAATCCGCAGCATCGTATTCGCCGCGCTCGATGCCCAGGAGCTTCTGCTCCCATTCGGCAGTCATGGAAGGCGACTGGATCTGCTCCGGCATGACGGTGATCAGGGCATTTCCTTTGTCCGTGGCAATCAGGTACCTGGTCTTCCTGTCGCCTTTACGCTCGATAAAGCCGCGCTGCACCAGCTTTTCGATGGTGGCGGCGCGGGTTGCCGGAGTACCGAGGCCCTTGCGTTCCGCCTCCTCCGGCATCTCATCGGCACCGGCTGTTTCCATCGAGGAGAGAAGGGTGTCTTCCGTAAAATGCTTGCTCGGTGAGGTCTTGCCCTCTTTGAGTGCTGCAGTATCGATATGAAGCCGGTTTCCCTGGCCCGGGATCTGGCCGATGGAATCCTCATCCTTCTTCTTATCCGGATAGAAATGCTGCCAGATAGCCTTCCAGCCAAGCTGCAGATCAGTCCTGCCTTTCCGGGTGAATTCCTCGGCTCCACAGCTAACTTTTACGGTCGATTCCGCATATCGGTAATCCTCAGCCGCCGCACAGAGAAGCCTTGCGGAAATCAGCTGCAGAACTGCCATTTCTCCCAGGGATAACCCACTGAAATCGCTTTCCGCCATCGTCTTTGTCGGAATAATGGCGTGATGATCGCTGACTTTGCTGCTGTTGAAAATGCTTGCAGGACGGACCGGTTCGCTGCGAAGCGCACTGCCGCTGTATTTGAATTTTCCTGCGACTGCGGTGATCAGATCCGGCAGCATCTCCTGCATATCGTCAGTAAGATACCGGCTGTCGGTACGGGGATAAGTGACTAACTTCTTTTCATAAAGGCTCTGAGTGTGATCCAGCGTCTGCTGGGCAGTAAAACCGAGAATACGGTTCGCATCTCTCTGTAAGCTCGTCAGGTCATACAGGAGCGGCGGCTTTTCCAGCTTTTCTTTCGTCTCAACAGCTTCGATTACGACTTCTCCGGCAGCCTGGCACTCCTGAAGGACTGCCTCGGCGTCGTTTTTTGGCGAAAAACGTCGGCTGGACACAGCAAGGTCTCCGGCTTTCAGCTGGACGGTCCAGAACGGTTCCGGCTTGAAAGCGGCAATCTGAGCGTCCCGCATAACCACCATGGCCAGTGTCGGCGTCATCACACGGCCCACCGCTAGCGTCTGGCCGTACAGGCATGAAAAAAGCCGGGTGGCGTTCATTCCGACGATCCAGTCAGCACGCTCCCGGCAAAGGGCTGCCTCGTACAAGGCATCGTATCGGGTTCCCGGCTTCAGCTTTTCAAAGCCTTCCCGGATGGCTGCGTCTTCCATGCTGGAGATCCACAGCCGTTCAAAGGGTTTCTTACATCGGGCCTGATTGTAGACCAGGCGGAAGATCAGTTCGCCTTCACGCCCGGCATCAGTGGCACAGACAAGGCTTGTGACATCAGATCTCTCCATCAGGGACTTCAGAATCTGGTACTGTTTCTTGGTGCCCTGAGAGACTTCATACAGCCAGCGTTCCGGCAGGATCGGAAGGTCTTCAAGCCGCCATTTGGCAAAGCGTTCATCATAGCGTTCCGGCGCGGAAAGCTCCACCAGATGGCCGACACACCAGCTGACCAGGTATCCGCCGCCTTCCAGGTAGCCGTCCCAGCGTTTGTCTGCGCCGATCACCCTGGCCAGGGACTGAGCTACACTGGGCTTCTCGGCAATAACAAGTTTCATTTCGTGCATCCTCCTTCTTCAAAAATGGGCAAAATAATAGCGCCAAGGACTTGTGATCCTTGGCGCTATGTAATACTGAGTAAATCAAATTGGCGTTATCCCAGAAAAGCCTTCAGGTCTTCTTCCGGTGTGGTGGTCGGAGCAATATTGTAATGCTCGACCAGATAGTTCAGGACGTTCGGCGAAACGAATGCAGGCAGTGTGGGGCCAAGCCGCATGTTCCTAATGCCCAGATACAGCAGGGTCAGGAGTACGCAGACTGCTTTCTGCTCGTACCAGGAGAGAATGATGGACAGCGGCAGATCGTTTACACCACAGCCAAAGGCTTCAGCAAGGGCAACAGCGACCTTGACCGCACCGAAAGCATCATTGCACTGGCCCATGTCCATGATACGCGGCAGCCCGCCGATAGTGCCGATATCCAGATCGTTGAAGCGGTACTTGCCGCAGGCGAGGGTCAGGATGACGGTATCGGCAGGAGCTTTCTTGACCAGCTCCGTGTAGTAGTTGCGTCCGGGTCTTGCCCCGTCACAGCCGCCGACCAGGAAGAAGTGCTTTATCGCACCACTCTTGACAGCATCGATAACTGTATCCGCAACACCGAGGATTGTGCTGTGGCTGAAGCCGGTGGTGACAGTGGTGCCGCCGTTAATGCCGGTGAATTGAGTGTCCTCCTCAAAGCCGCCAAGCTCAAGAGCCTTTTCGATCACCGGGGTAAAGTCCTTGTCTTCGCCGATGTGGACGATCTCGGGATAGGAGACCACCTCTGTGGTGAACACACGGTCTTTATAGCTGTCCTTCGGAGGCATCAGGCAATTGGTAGTGAACAGGATCGGCGCGGGAAGATTCGCAAATTCCTTCTGTTGATTCTGCCATGCTGTACCGAAGTTGCCCTTGAGATGGGGATACTTCTTTAACTCAGGATAACCGTGAGCCGGAAGCATCTCGCCATGGGTATAAATGTTGATGCCTTTATCTTTGGTCTGCTCCAGGAGCTGCTTCAGATCGTACAGATCATGACCGGTGATGACGATAAACGGGCCTTTCTCTACCATGAGAGGTACAGTTGCGGGAACGGGATTTCCGTAGGTTTCGGTATTTGCCTTATCCAGCATCTCCATGCAGGCAAAGTTGACCTCGCCGACCTCAAGAACGATTGGAAGGAGTTCATCCATGCCCCAGTCTTCACCGATGGCAAACAGTGCCTTGGCAATGAACTCGTTGACGCGCTGATCGGAATATCCGAGAACACCGGCATGATAGGCATAGGCAGCCATACCGCGGATACCGAACAGGATCAAGGATTTCAGGCTGCGGATATCCTCGTCAGCGTCCCAGACCTGCGTCATATCGTAGTCGTTGTTCCTTCCGCAGGGTGAACCGCAGGTGGAGCAATTGGGGACAAGGCTTTCCTTCTCCGCATGTACTTCGTCGATCAGGGCCTTGAGAGTAACCTCATTGAAGTTCACGTTGGTGATGGTGGTGAAAAGTCCCTTGATCAGCAGCTTATATGTATTATCTGTCGGCTGGGTATTGCCGTCCGTTGCACGGGCAAGCCCGATAAGGGCACCGGTCAGCTGATCCTGCAGTCCTGCAATATCCGATTTCTTTCCGCAGACACCGGCTTTCGTGCAGCCCTTGCCGCCTGCCGTCTGTTCACACTGAAAGCAAAACATTTGAGTATCCATTTGCACTTCCTCCTTATGCTTCTTCGATTGCACCGACCGGGCAGCCGTCTTTGGCTTCCGCAGCGCTTTCAAGAGCCCCTTCCGGAACTTCTGTTTCAACAGCAACCGCAACCCCGGCATCGCTCATGGAGAACACTTCCGGGCAGGTGCCTGTGCACAGGCCGCAGCCGATGCATGCGTCATTTACAAAATACTTCATTGTCGCATCCTCTCTTTCTCTCTTATTCCAGCGTCAGAAGCAACGCCATTTTGAACTTCTTTACTGCTTTTACAGAGTGCAGTCCTGCCTTTGCGAAGTGGAAATTTTCTCCGGTCTTGATGGGATGATCCTTTCCCTCATAGCCGATCACACCCTCTCCATCCAGTGCGAAGATCAGTGCCTCGCCGGGGGCGGCATGCTCGGAAAGGCCGGTTCCTTCATCGAAGGCCATCACGACGAACTTCATCTTGTCGTTATGCACGACGTCCATGTTGACGATCTTGCCCTCCACATAGGGGACGAGCTCCGCCAGTTTGAAAACTTCACCTGCTTTGATTGAATCGTTCATTGTATCATCCCTCCTGATCGAGATTTCCGTATAGACAGCGCCTTCCGAGGTTCTCATACCCATCGGGGTGTCTGTCGGTGTTATCATGCATTCGCCGGTATGCAGCATTTTTGAGAATCCGCCATTCCCGTAAATCTCCATGCTGCCGTCCGCCACAATGATCAGTTTGTAGTATGGATAGATCTCCGCGCTGATGTCTGTGGTTTTTGCCATTGAAAAATAGATGATATCATTCGCCCCACTATGTACGGCTTTTGAGATCGTGCAGCCCGGAACAGGCGGATTGCCTTTTGCAATGGAGAAAACTACCCCGGCTTTTTCTTTCATAACATTACTTTCTTTCGATCGTATAGTGCTTGTTGTCGCCGGTCTTAAGTCCAAGCCCGGTCCCTTCCAGCATCCCGCGCATTACTGCATTGCGAAGCAGGTAATAGGACGCAGAGTCATCTTTCCAATACTGTGCATGGATATCCTGCGTCATCATCCAGGACAGTTCCTCTTCAGACTCCGAAACAACAGCATTTACTCTGTCACATGGCATGCCGTTGACAAAGAAATCCTCAAAAATGCTATAGGCTTCTTTGGGAGTCGTGCCGGCTTTCAGAGAATATTTCTGTCCAAAATCAAATGCGATTCCGCAGATCTCCTCTGACCGCGCATCCGTAAGAACGGTGCTGATCAGGCCCGCATACCTTGTCTCTGTATCATGGATCTGTCCCTGCAGCCAGCCATGGATGTTGCTTTCATCAATGACGTCTTCCAGGGCAGGAAGATCCTTTGTATACTTCTTCTGATTCTCGATCCAGGCTTTTTCCTCGGCGTATGCGGCAATGGCTTTCGTCAGTTCTTCCTGTTTGCCGATCTTATTGTACAGCCAGAAGTGGATCGGCCCTAAAAATGCACTCATCGTGTTCTCACTTTCTGCCTGCCGCGATCTTTTCGTTAATAGCCTTTACGACCGGAGCAGGCTCAATCCCATGTACAGCGCAGGCGTCTTCCAGGCTCTCCGCCTGAGAAGCCGGGCAGCCGAGGCAGTGCATGCCGATGCCGAAAAGGACTTCGGCGGTTTCGGGATAGTTGTTTACGATCTCACCGATCAGAGTTTTTTCGTTGACATATGTAGTTTCCATGAGAATGTCCTCCTTGCTCTTGATTTTACAGCTATATCGTATTATAATCTAAGCAACCTGTATGTTGTTGCAACAACAAAAGGAGTTTTTCATGAATACTTTTTTTCTTTCCAATACGCCTTTGTTTCACGGCATCAGAGAAGATGAGATCAGGGAGATGCTTTCCTGCCTGAACGCACGGGAGAAAACATATAAAAAAGACGAAACGGTCTTTCGTTCCGGATCATCCATCACGGAGATCGGGCTGGTTCTTTCCGGCAGCGTAAACATCGTTGTGAACTTCTACTGGGGAAACAGCCATATTTTCGGCCACGTCGGAAAGGGACAGGTCTTTGGAGAGAACTATGCCGCAATTCCAGGCAAGGAACTGATCTGCGATATCGTTGCCTGTGAGGAGACAGAGGTTTTGTTCCTGAATATGCGTAACATGCTCACTACCTGCCAGCGCGGATGCGCCTTTCATACCCGCATCATTCAAAACCTGCTCCGGATCTCCGCCCAGAAAAACTTAAGTCTTTCCACCCGTATGCTGCATACCGCGTCAAAATCTCTGCGGGAGAGGCTGCTTTCCTATCTTTCTGAGCAGGCCCTGGAACAGGGAAGTGTTCATTTCACGATCCCGTTTGATCGTCAGCAGCTTGCAGACTACCTTGCGGTAGACCGCAGTGCTATGTCCAATGAACTCTCCAAGATGCAGAAAGACGGGCTGATCACTTATCACCGGAACGAATTTACACTGAGTGAGGCTGCACGCCATGAATGAGATTCTGTGTAAACGTATTTATGAGCCGGCAAAACCTGCAGATGGGTTCCGGATCCTTGTCGACAGGCTCTGGCCAAGAGGAATCCGGAAAGAAACGGCTGCCATAGACCTGTGGAGGAAGGATATCGCTCCAACGGCGGAGCTGAGAAAATGGTTTGCCCACACCCCGGAACGATATGAAGAGTTCACAGAGCGTTACCGGCAAGAGTTGGATGGCAATCCAGCCGCACAGATATTTGCTGACCAGTGCAGGGAAAAACTCCAAAGCGGCAATATGACTCTGCTGTATGCTGCAAAAAGCGGACAGTACAACAACGCCTCTGTGTTGAAGCAGTGGTTGGAGAAAAGGATAAAAAGCAATTCCTGGAACCTGTCGGATGAGGGGCACCTTTTTATCGGCAAAGATTTTTTATTGACCAACAGCACACGAAGCCAGTTTTACGGTCAGGCGGAAAAAGTCGTGTCGGCTGAATTTGAAGCAGGAACGAAAATCATACCGGACCATATTTTCAGCTATTGCGAAAACCTCCGGTCCGTGATCATCCCGGAAGGCGTGCTGCGCATTGAAGAAAGTGCTTTCTACGGCTGTCGTTCTTTAAAGGAGATCCGCCTGCCCGAGTCGCTGGAAACGATCGGCGAATGGGCATTTCAGGACTGCTATTCGCTGGAAAGCCTTATTATTCCGACCAACGTCAAAGAGATCGGGCGTATGGCGTTCTGCATCAGCTCGGAGGGAAAATCGCTGAAGCGAATCGACGTTCATCCGGATAATCTGCACTTTGCAAGCGTTGACGGTGTGCTGTTCACCAAAGATATGAAGGAGCTCATCAAGTATCCACCCGGCAGCCGCCGAAGAAAATACAGGATCCCGAAAACGGTTGAGGCCCTTCAGGAAGACTGCTTCTCTTACGCGGTCTATCTTCACCTTATAGAGATCCCCGATGGGCTTAAACGGCTTGGCGGCGGCGATTTTGAATTCTGCGAAAGGCTCAGAGAGATGCATATCCCGGAAGGCGTGGATGTGATCCCCGGATACGAGTTTTTCTGCTGTAAGAGTCTTGAGCATCTCACGCTGCCCAAAACCTTAAAATGGCTTGGCAGCGAATCCATTTGCAATTGTACGAAGCTGAAAGAACTCACTATCCCTTCCGGCTTTGACCAGCTTGAGTATGCCGCCGTGGCAGGCAACGAAACTATCACAGAGCTCGTGATCCCGGAAGGAATTACGGAGATCAATAACAGCGCCTGTTATGGCAATTACGCCATGAAAAAGGTCGTAATTCCGACAACAGTCTGGGCGATCTGGGAAAAAGCATTTCGCTTCTGCACCTCACTGGAAGAGATCACGATCCCTGAAAACGTTGAACATATCACGGATGACGCATTCGCAGACTGCCCAAATCTGAAAAAAATCGTGTTGAAATCAAAAAAGCTCGGAAGCATGGACTGGGTTCCTGAAGGCGCAGAAGTCGTAGTAAATGAAACCTGATCTGTCCCATTGCGATTAACAAAGCGCCCTGCCAACAATATATCGGCAGAGCGCTTTTTTTTATTTAAAATTCCATATCCTGAACCCGCATGACGGTGCTCGGGTAGTTTCCGGCTTTTCGGGAACAGCCCTATACCTCAACAACATGAATCAAGTTTCTCGTATTCTTCATCTGTCACGTGATCAAGCCATACGGTATCGGTATGAACACCCGGCGCTGCGATGGAGATGTGGGAGAACCAGCTGTCTTTCTTTGCGCCATGCCAGTGTCTGACATTTGCGGGAATCACAACTGTAACGCCTTCTTTCAATTCAACAGGCGTTTTTCCCTCCTCCACATACCAGCCTTCGCCTGCAGTACAGATCAGGATCTGCTGTCCTCCGGTTCCATCCGAAGTGTGGATATGCCAGCAGTTTCGGCATCCAGGTTCAAAGGTCACGTTGCTGATGAACAGAGGCATCTCTTCATTTGGCAGTACCATCGGCGACAGAAACGATGCTCCCTTGAAGTATTGCGAGAAATCGTTGTTCGGTTGACCTGCGCCGAACATATTGACACGGTCAAATTCCTCTTTACTCAGATATTTCATGCTTTACCTCCAAGAAAATGTTCCTTGGCGAATTCCATGTCCTGGACCAGTTCGACAGTGCCCAGGTAGTTTCCGGCTTTATCGCGGACAGCCATGTACTTCACCAGCATTGTCCTGCCGCCTTTTTCCATCCAGACAAGAACCTCGTCACGGCGTTTATTCCGGAAATCGTCGATGATCTGGCGGACCATCGGCTCGATCTTCGGCGGATGGCAGGAGAAGACTTCACGGCCCAATGCCATTCCGGGACGTTTGAATACCTTCGGACCTTCATTAAAGAAGCGGTTGATGCTGTCGGCGTCAATGAAGGTGATCTCCATCGGAATCGTGTTCAGAAGAGCCGTCAGCTGTTCAAGCGTCATATGACCGCCGGGCAGGACGATCTCATCGTCAGCACCAATCGTCTTGAGGGTCTGTGCATTCTCAGCCGCATCCCAGGTTTCCTGAGACACACCGAAACAGACATCGTAATCCTTGGAGTCATGATAAATGCCGTACCATTCTTCCTCTGAGAAATTTACCGCGCAGATGGGGAAAAGAATGTTCTGTTCCTTGTAGATCATCTCTTCAGCACGCTTCAGCACCGCATCCAGACGGGCATTCCATGCATCATTATGATCGAATTCCTTTGCCAGTGCGCCAAGCTCATCACGGATCTCATCATCTACCGTCCACATCACATCGGACGGCCCGGACACGCCATACCTTACCTTCAGCACGGGATACAGCAGATCGCCCTTCTTTGCATAGTGGGTAGACAGTCCGCGGATTTCCGGGATCAAAGCCTCGTCCCGGGATTCCCTAAATCTGGCAAGCAGATTTGTCAGGACATTGTTTTCTTTTGTCAGTGTATACAGCGGATGGCCAGTGATCTCTTCCATTGCCGCAGCACGGGCATTCTTATCCGTATAGTCCTTCTTCGGATAGGAGTCCCGCTTTTTCAGCTCTGCTGCGGCCTTTTTGCGAAGAAGAGACGCCTCAACTTCTTTTTCCGCATTCGCGATCCTTTCTTCTTTCGTCGCTCCGTGGAACAGCGCGGAATGCACGTCGCACAGCCGCTGTACCTCTGAAAGCGGTGTGCCTTCCTTCAGAAGTTCCTGCTCCGCCTTCATAATTTCGGACGCCTCGACTTCGCCAAATTCACGGACGAAGTCAGTACGTACAGCCTCCAGATCTTCCCCATCACCCAGGCGGCGAAGATAAGCCTTCAGCTGCCCGGTACGGTCTTTAGGATCAGCCGCCGTCTGAGGCTTTTCATCCGCGGCTCCCGAGGGAGCAGTCATATCCGGCATCTCGCCGACCAGCTCGAATCCCTTTGACATGAATGTGGTTACCACATCCATCATCGGGATATTTTTCATCTTGGCTCCTTTAGGGATCGTCATGATCTTTCCCACCGAATGAAGGACCGGCTTCTTTGTGATCTCGGTAAACCCGAGTTCCGCCATTATATCGATCAGCTCAGGATATTCCTGAGTCAGTTCATAAACAGATTTCGTAAGATCAAGCTTCTTTGCCATGTCGATAATCTCCTTTCGATTGTCTTCAAGGAAAGTATAATGTTGTTATCTTTGACTGTATGTTGTTCAAACAACAAGATAATTATTTTCCCGTTTTATATGTACGAGGCAGCTTTCACTGCCTCTTCCGGAATTACAGTTCCGGGCCTTTTTTGGATTTGGTTTTGGCCTTGGGCTTGTCCGCAGCGACCTTCACGGCCGTTTCCTTCACCAGGGCGTTCAGCTGATCTCTGGCAGAAGCACGGTGCTGGGCTTCCTTGGCTTTCGGCTCTCTGGTCTTGTAGGCCTCGACCATCGTCTTTAAATCCCTGTTCGGGACCTGAGTCTTCACATCCTCCCAGATGTTCTTTCCGGCTTCGTCCTGACCAATAAGATTAGGCTTTGTGACCACTGTCGTGCCATCAGCGGGGATCTTGGCCCAGAGGCCCTTGCCGTACTGGTTTTCGTGGACGGCTTTGGCAGGGAGCACAAAGCTTGCCCACGGTGTTTTGTCCGCCGGATCCTGGTTCGGGATCATGATCCTCATGAACTCCTTCCCATCCTTCGAAGTGAAGGGTTCTGCCAGGCCCTTGCCGAACTTGATCGTTACTTCGTCACGCTTCTGCACGGCGTCTTCTTTTGCCAGCATCGCTTCAGCTTCCTGAACAAAATCCGGCACCTGCACATCTCTTTTAATCTCGTCTGCCATTTCACTGGCTCCTTTCCCGGCTTTTTCGCCGACATACATTGTTTTATTCTCGCTGACCCGTAGGATCTGCTCCGCAGTCATTGAGATCTTATCGCTGGTGAAATCTACCATTCCGGACTCCCGGAGACTTAAAAAACTGCCGTTGCTGCCGCCTACGATCACATGGTCCAGGCAGGGGATATCCATGATCTTCCCGGCCTCAATGCACCGCCTCGTAGTTTGGATATCTTCTTTGGAAGGCGTCACATCGCCGCTGGGATGGTTGTGCAGCAACAGGAAGCCGTAAGCGTTCGAGAGGATACCGGACTTCAGGATGTTGGGGATCGCCGCAATGGATCCGTTGATGCTGCCCATGCTGACGATGTTGAAATTGATGGGCTTCAGCTTGTTGTTGAGGTTCACTACGCATAGGACCTCCCGGTCATACTGGGAAAGCTCCCTGCGCATCACATCCAGCGCCGCTGTCGGGGAGGAAAGAGGGACATCCGAATAAAGCGGATGCCCCTCAGCCAGGCGGATGCAGACTTCTTTCAGCTTATACCGCTTCGTCCCGGTCTCTGTCGTCTCGCTCATGGCTGTCCTCCCTGAACTCGATGGTGATCTTCAGCACCTCGTCATCCGGCATGAAACGGATATAATCCCGCAGTTGCTGCGGCGTCATCTCGATCACCATTACACGTCCTCCTCGCTGCCATCAGCTGATTCATTCGTATCATCCAGGATCTCGTCCTCGTAGGGATCCTCGATATAATCAACGGATTCCTCAGTCCCGGCGCCGTAATCCTCCTCATCCTCATCGGTGTAATCCGCATCGGGATCCGGAGCAGAGGCCTGCTTTTTCTTCTTCGTCTGCATGAAGAACCAGGCACCGCCACCTGCAGCCATCAGGACAATGATGATCAGGATCGGGGCGATATTGGTCTTCTTCGTCTCCTTGGCAGGTTCGTCTTCCGGCTTCTGGGTCTCGGATTCGCCGGTCTGGGACGCGGCTTCTGCTGCAGCCTTTTCAGCAGCCTCACGGGCCGCTTGTTCAGCGGCAAGTTGCGACTCATAGGCGGCCTTCTCATCATCCTCCATCAGGGCAAAGAGGTCACGCTCATCCACCAGGTTCAGGAAGTGGACGGTTTCCTCGCCCTTCTCATCACGGTCGATGATCAGGTAGAAGTAGTTGCCGTTCTTCGTGACCAGGGTAACGAACTGCTGGCCTTCGCCGTTCCTTTCCCCGAAGTCATCCACCAGGGTCAGGTTTCCGGAGGGAGTGAGCCCGTGAACGGTCTGGGTCTCCGCAGGCTGCACCATGCCCTGGAAAAGTTCCAGGAAACTTAGGATCGTGGCCTGGTCGATATCAAAGGAATAACCGTCGTCTGTCTGGGTGGAGGGGATGTCATTGACCCTCAGGTATTCACCGCAGACATAGCCATATCTCGCCGGGATCTCGATCTGGTACCAGCCGTCCTTTTCACCGAGGACCTTTACGTTGGAACCGTTGATCAGCTGGGTGATGATATCGTAGCCGGTGCTCGGGCCGGTCCGGACATTCAGGTTGCCGCCCTGGGTGGTAACAGTCCCGGTCCTGCCGGGATCTTCCTGTTCCTGCTTATCAATCGATATGGTCACAGAGCCTTCTCTTACCGTGACATGCAGCGTCGGCAGAAGCATGGCGATCAGCTTCGGATGCTCCTTCAGCATTTCGAGCAGTTCCTCATCCATACCTGCAAGCAGGGTGGTCAGGACATCGGTATCAAAGGGAAGTGCATCGTCTTCGTCGTTTTCTGACTCATCTTCCTGTTCGTCAATGTTTTCGGTCTCCGGCACATCCGCGCTCTGGGCCGTCTGGGTTTCCACCGGAGTGCTCTCTTCATCCGGCGCATAGGCAAACGCCGCCGTCGGGAACAGCAGCAGGCATACCAGCAGGACCGCGACCAGCGCAGTCAGTTTCTTTTTCATCATTCTTCAGGATCCTCCTTCTCATAGGTTTTGCTGTCATCGTTTTCAGTTGCATAGCCGCCCGGGATCTGCGGAAGGATCCCCTTGGATCGGATCAGGTCCGCCAGCTGTTCCGGGGTCATATTTGCGGTCTGGAAAATGCCGTAAACATAGACCTTCTCGGCCTCGTTGTACCTGCGTTCCAGGTCCTTCACCTTGGCCTCCCAGTCATCCCGCTTCTTCCGGGCTTTCTCAAGCTCCTCCCGGAGCTTCACAAGTCTTGAATCGTCCATTTACATCCTCCTTTTGGATGAAATGACCGCCTGCC
>ONKG01000070.1 GCA_900318375.1 uncultured Lachnospiraceae bacterium | reverse complement strand
AACTAATAAATATAGAAAATTTGACAAAAAAATACCGCCAGGTGGCGGTACTATGCGGTTTCTATGAATTTGTTAAAATTTGAAGTGTCGAAAACCCGATTATAGAAAGAGGTGCGGATTCCGCAGCATGTGTAACAGTACTCTCCCGATCGGGGGCTTGTTTAAAAGAAAAAACTATTTCTGTACTACTATTGACGGTATCTTTGACGCCGTTTATGATTAAATACTATTGATATAGTATCATGATATAGTTATCATGTGCTTATAATGCAATTGTCAAGGATGTATGCTCGGATTAGTATTTGTTTTCGGGCTATTGTTTAATGTCCGGCGGGCTGACAGCACGGTCGGGTATAGAGTAAGTCGCAGGAATAAGATGGGAAGAAAACTCAGCAATATATTACTGACACTGGCCCTTGTCGTGGGATTCGGTCTGATTGCATATCCGTCTTTCAGTGACTGGTGGAACTCCTTCCATCAGACGCGCGCGATCGCGGGATATACAGCGCAGGTCGCGAACATGGACAAAGAGGAGTTCGACCGCATGTGGGCGGAGGCGGAAGCCTTTAACGAATACCTGAAGGGAAAACCAGGGCGCTTCATGCTCACAGATGAAGAAAAGAAAACCTACAACAGTATTCTGGATGTCACCGGAACCGGAATCATGGGATATATAGATATTCCGAGCATCAAGGTTTCGCTTCCGATTTATCATGGTACGGATGAGACGATTCTGCAGATTGCGATCGGACATATAGAAGGTACATCCTTCCCGATCGGCGGCGAGGGAACGCACGCGGCTGTATCCGGACACAGAGGTCTGCCGTCCGCCAAACTGTTTACAGATATTGACCAGCTGCAGGAAGGCGATAAGTTCCTGCTTCAGATGCTGGACCGTACACTGACGTATGAGGTCGATCAGATCCGCATTGTGCTCCCCCAGGAGATGCAGGATCTTGAGATCGATCCCAATCAGGATTATGTCACACTGATCACCTGTACACCCTACGGTGTCAACACACACCGACTGCTGGTACGCGGGCACCGTGTGGATAATGACAATACAGACGCGACACGTATCACTGCGGACGCAATGCGTTTTGAGCCTGTGATCGTGGCACCGCTCGTCGCGGCACCGATTCTCTTCATCCTTCTGATTATTCTGCTGGTTTCCACCAGCAACTGGAACAGAAAGCGCAAAAGGCATCGCTCAAAGTCGGAACTTAAGGGTGTGATCGAACAGATGGCAGAGGAAGACGCAGCCGGCAGCCAGGATACTCCGGGAGAGGAGTAGAACCCATGGACCGGACAGAGCAGGCCTGCCGGATGACTGCGGCAGAAAAGACTGACAGTTATTTCAGAAAAAAAGATAATGGCATAAAGCAACAGAAAAGACAGAGGAGGGAATGTATCCATGAAAGATGAAAGAAACGTCCGGCATCGTCGGACGGCAGGCGTCAGATGGCAGCCTGTGGCAATACTACTGGCAGCAGTACTCATGGTGCTTTCCGTGCCGCTTGGCCTCAGGTCCGCACATGCGATCGATCTGAATCAGAACTGTAGCCTGACTGTCAACCCCGGCAATGCAATGCTTGCGGAAGATCTGGCCAAGGCAAATGTGGTGATCGATCTCTACCGCGTTGCGGATGCGGCTCCGGTTACAGGCTATGATACCTATGACTGGGCAATGACAGAGCCGTTTTCTTCCATCACGATTGATAAGAATATCGACAGTGAAGGATGGAAAACCGCTGCACAGCAGGCTGCGGACATCGTGCTTGGTACAGCACCGGATGGAGAGACGGAGTGGGATCCCTCCGCGGCTGCAGATGCAATCGATGCTTCTCTGAAATCGACAGGAAACAAGGCCGGAGAAAAGATTGAAGGTCTGGATGCAGGACTGTATCTCATTATTGCTCACAGCACAGACGCTGATGGAAATAATGATCCTGAAAAGTATGCGGCTGCTGCAGCCGACGGGACCGTCACGATTGCAGATTCTCCTACCTATCGATACAAGTTTGCGCCTGAACTGGTTTCGCTGCCGACCAAGAAGAAGGACGATTCGGGTGTGGTCAATACCGCAAACCCCGGAGATTGGATTTACGACGCATCCGGAGAATATGCCGTGACCCTGAAACCTTCTCAGGAAGTCCGGGTGGGAAGTCTTGAGATCACAAAGACTCTGGTTGACTACGCACAGCGTGAGAAAGAAGTCGGAAATGCCAGGATCATTAAAGACCCGGCGACCTTTATTTTTGAAGTGACAGCATATGAAAAAGAAGGTTCAGAGAATGTTATCCTTCACGATTACGTCTCAATCGTCTTTGATTCCTACGGCAGCAAGAGTGTGCTGATTAAGGACCTTCCCGTTGACAGCTATGTAGTGGTGAAAGAAGCATATTCCGGCAGAGTCTATTCGACAGACACAGATAAGGATGCAACAATTCTGGCAGATCAGAATGTCGGCGTGGAGTTTGAGAACGAATACGAAGACAGAGAGCCCGGCGGCGGTTCTGTCACCAACAGGTTCTCTTATACAGAGAAAGACGGTTGGGAGGGTTCGACCCAGGTTGCAGACGACACAGAGGAATCCATACAGAATCCGATTCAACAGTTGAATCCGAATAATAATAATTAAGCAACAGGAGGGCAATTACATATGGATAAGCATATGGAAGAAGTAAGGAGTTGGGATGCCCTCCGTCAGGGGCAGAAAAAACCGGAAGGATCTGATTCGGTTTCGAAGATAAAAAGAAGCCGGAAGATCCGTACAGGACTGTATACCGCGATCGCGATCATGCTGGTCATGAGCGCTGCGATGGGAACCGCATGGGCATATTTCACTACCTATGCAAGAGCCAGAGGCGGTGTGCTCCTCAATCTGGGACATGAAGAGCATATTGACGAAAAGTTCCAGCAGTGGGAAAAGACACTGGATATCGAAATATCCGCAGACTCTGAGCCTGTCTATCTCCGTGCGCGTGCGTTCTGCGCAGATTACGATGTCACATTTGAGAATAGTCAGAACTGGACAGCGGATGGAGACTGGATGTATTACAACTTCACACTGGAACCCGGGAAGGACAGTGACGGTAATCCGATACCTGCGAGACTTTCCGACAGAGGGGATGAGCTTAAGGCTTTGATCAATGAAGGGAAGACCCCGGAGAATGCCGAGGACGGCACGACCTTCAATGTTATCATTATCTATGAATCCACTCAGGTCCAGTATGACGATGACGGCAATCCTATAGCTCCGATTGACGCTGACTGGACAAGAGAAGTTAAGACAACTCGGAAGAGCACTGATCTGGGAGGTGATAACTGATGAAGAATCTGAAGAAATGGATCACCTCAACCAGGGGGACACTTGTTTTGTTTGTGCTTGCGGCAGGGCTTCTGGCCTTCTCGACCATCGGCAGCGCATGGGCAGCCCTTAAGTATTTTTCAGAAATCTATAAGGGGCATGTGGAAATGTATGGCATCGGCGTATCGCTGATGGAGAAGGATGCAGGTGATGAGGAGGCAGAAATCGTCGCCTACCGTGATTATGTCCGTGAATCTCAGGACGAGTGGACGGAAACCCCCGGTGATGAACACATAGGCGTTCTTCTGGAAGGCATGCTTGGAGAAGGCGAAGAACTGGTTCCCGGCAAGGTGTATCCCGAAGAGATCAGCTGCAAAAACACCGGTACAATTGACCAGTATGTCCGTATTACATTGTACAAGTACTGGATCAGACCGGACGGCTCAAAAGTAGAGGCGGCAGATGAAACTGATTCTGATGAAAAAGGGCTGACCACACAGGATCTTTCCCCCGCCACGATCCAATTTACATTCCCCAACCTGGACAGCGACTGGATCCTTGATACTGAAAACAGCGCGGAGACAGAAGAAAGACAGATTTATTACTACAATAAGCTTCTGAAAGCAGGTGAGGACACAACAGCCACACCGCTTACCGATACGATCAGAATTGATCCTTCTATTGCACGGTATATGAAGAGGACCGAGTCGGATGATGGCAAAACCATCACGATGACATACAGATATGACGGCTGGCAGTTCTGTGTGGAAGCGACTGTAGATGCAGTGCAGGACCACAATGCAGAAGATGCAATCAAAAGTGCCTGGGGACGTGATGTCACGATCTCGAACGGCACGCTGTCTCTTAACTGACGGGAAAGGAGGACTTTTATAAATGAAAAATCGTAAAAGTACGAAAAAAATACTCCTGCCCGCAGTAACAGCCATTGCACTTGCTTTTTGTATGGCAATTACGGCAATGGCGGATCTGGTGCCTGCACTCAATGAGTATCATGTAACATTTAAACCGAATGAAAAAATGGAGAGTAATTTCAAGACCTCCGATATGTACAACCAGTTTGCGGGCATGCAGCCCGGCGACTACACAGACATTGCGATCAATGTCAAGAACGAGCATCCGACGACGGTGGACTGGTATATGACAAACGAAGTCCTCAAGACTCTTGAGGATACCAGAGAAGCCGCTGCTCTTGCAGGCGGTGCATATACCTACATCCTGAAATATAAAAGCAATTCGTCCGGTGAAGAGAAGACTATCTTTTCCAGTGATCTGGTCGGGGGCGAGAATGTTAGCAAAGCCGGCGAAGGTCTCCATGAAGCAACGGATGCCCTGGAGGAATGGTTCTATCTTGACACATTGGCCAAAGACCAAGGCGGTGTCCTGACACTCCGGGTGGCGCTGGATGGTGAGACACAGGGCAATGATTATCAGGATACCCTGGCAGAGCTGCAGATGCAATTTGCGGTAGAACTTCGCAAACCCCGCAAAGAAGAACCGCCGGTTGAACCGGATAAGCCGGACAAGCCCGGAACAAAGAAAAAATCAGGCGGTAAGAGTTCAACAAGGACCAAGGTGGTAAAGACCGGAGATTACACAAATTATATCCCCTATCTGATCGCGGCAGGTGTCAGCGGATTGGCTCTTCTTCTCCTTGCATTCTATGGAATGCGTGAGAGACGCAGACAGAGAGGAGGCAAAGCATGAGCAGGATGAACAGAAAGGAACGCAGAAATCTTTTGATGCGGGTCGGAGCTGTGCTGATTGCCATCTGCATGATCGCTGCGCTTGCACTGCCTGCCCTGGCGGCAGAAACGTCTTCTGATGATGAGCCATACGCCTATACGGTGCGCATTTTCCCCGGTGACAAAGGAACTATAGACGGCAGTGAAGACCCGTTCATAAAGGAAGTGGAAGCCGGCTATCAGTGGGGACGCAATGATTTTGACTGCCTGAACCAGGCAGCAGTCAAGGATGAATATCAATACAAATATTATGTCACGGGCATGCGCGAGAGCGGCAGGGACAACAACACCAACGTGAATTATAAGGCCGGTGATTTTACTGTCGACCGCGATATTGACCTGGTGGTTTCCTATGGCATTAGGGGAAGCGACGTAGAATATACTATCAATTATGTCGAGGTAGGAACAAACAAGGTCCTGCATAAACCTGAGACTTATCACGGCAATGTAGGAGATCAGCCCGCTGTAGCATATCTGTATATTGAAGGCTATATTCCTCAGTATAAGAAAATGACAGGCACGCTTCAGAAAGATGCAACCAAGAATAACTGGACATTCTATTATGTCAGTGACCAGTCAGTCACGACTTCCAGCAATTCGACCAAGACCGAGGGAACAACAGGTAAGGATGGTTCCGGAACAACGACGCAGGGCGGCACCGGCGCAAACAGCGATGGTGTGACGACACAGGGCGCAACCGGGACTGCTAGCGGAGTCGGCGGCTCGATCGGCACTTCCTCTACCGGCGCAGGCAGTTCTGTCGGAACAGGCGGCTCCTCCACAGGTACAGGTACTTCCACGGGCGCCGGAACCGGGACAGGTACTGGAACCGGCACCGGAGCTGCGGCGGGAACAGGAACCGGCACCGGCACAGCAGCTGGTACCGGCACCGGCACCGGAACTGCAGCAGGAACAGGTACAGGAACAGGTACCGGTACTGCACCGACAGGCACTGTGGCAGCAAATACCGGTACGGTAAATACCCGTGCCAACGGCCCGGTGGAAATTGTCAATGTTGACGAGACCGAGACACCTCTCGTTGAGTATGTGGCAGGGGATGAAGATAGTAAAGTCGAGCCTGCTGACAACACAGAGAAAGAGATTGTCAATAATGAGACAGAAGGTGTAGTTCGTAAATCGAGCGCTTCTCCTGCCAAGATTGTAATCGGTGCTTTGATTGTGCTTGTCGTTGCAGGAGGCTTCTGGTTCTTCTTAAAAAGGAATATGGAATAAAGCGATCATTATTTTAACGGATCTTCTGCATGTGGTCCGGGTCTATGCTCAAAACATGCAGGAACAGATCACGTCATGTTTCGCAATATTGCATTGGACAGAAATCTAAATATTTGAAGGATCCGGTAAAAGTCAGCAGATTCCCCGCAGCCGGCGGCTGCGGGGAATTTTGTCATAACCGATATGGCTATTTTAAAAAAGCCATGCAGACGATGGAGTGCAGGCCGCAGGATTGATAGAAGACAGGCAGATTTGAGATAATGGCAGACAAGCATTCAGAGAAAAATAATAAGGGAAAAACCGGCAGTAACGCAAATGTGCCGAAGAAAAAGCCGGGGCTTTTGATTTATGTACCTGCTTTCTGCAGTCTGATCGGTACACTGATGCTCCTGGTGGTTATAGCGGCTGCCCTTCCGCTCACTGTTCCCAATTTTATGGGCTATGATGTCTATAATGTTGTCAGTGGATCGATGGAACCGACGATTCCGATCGGCAGCATCATTTATGTCAAAGATACAGATCCGGCTGATATCAAATCGGGAGATATCATCGCATTTAAAAGCGGTGACAGTGTCATCATGCACCGCGTGAAGGAAAATAAGGTCGTTGAAGGTACCTTTGTGACAAAAGGCGATGCCAATGAAGCAGAAGACATGAATAATGTCCCTTATGATGACCTGATAGGAATTGTGGTTCGGCACATCCCGATTCTGGGACAGCTTCTGATATTGTTCGGCAGTACTTTCGGACGAATCTGCATGGTATGCTTCGCAGCCTGCGGCGCCCTGCTCAACATTCTCGGAGGACGTTTCCGCGACGAGCTCCGGTATGAGCGGGAGGAAGAACTCGAGAGGGAAAGACTTCTTGCCGAAGCCATGAAGAAAAAAGAAGAATTGAAAAAAGAAGAAAATGATGGAACAGGCTGATGATCCAGCCAACCATGAGGCCGCTCATATGATGCAGGCAGGATGAGGATAGGGGGTATGCTGCATTCTATGAATGACACACAGATCTATATCGGCGCACCCAATGGGATTGTCTTGTGTGCCGATAAAAAGAACGGGCATAATATCCGGGGCCGGTTTTATCACAGTTACAGCAGGGATTACGTCCCTTTTGAGAATACTGACCAGCTTTTATTCGGGATGGAATTATTCTTTGACAGCATACGTTTTCCTTTTCCGTCAACGAAGACACGATCATTTGCGGACCTGGTAAAAAACGGTTACAACAAAACGAAGGCTCAGGCCAGAATCAGGCTGTGCAGTAAGAGCCGGACGATGAAAAAGGAAAAGGTCATGAAAGACAGGGAACTTCTTGACAGGCACGGCGATATAGGTTCTTTTATCATAAGAGTTAACCAGAGAAAAAACAGCAGTATGCAGGGACGGCTGACCTGGGTCGAGAAGAATAAAACTGTGTCTTTCCGATCAGCCTGGGAAATGATCCGTCTGATCGACAGCGCTCTCGAGATGGACAATCCTGCACAGGAAGATGACCTCCCGGCCTGGGAAGATGAAGACTAATAGCATGATAAAAAGAGCCGGGATCATCCCGGTTCTTTTTAATATGACACGGCCCGTTTAAGGATATTTTCTGATATTATCTGCCTCCCTGAAATTTACTGCATCTGATATTTTCTTTCTTACACTGAGGTACACTGAGAAAAGGTACACTGAGAAAAACTTGCACTGAGAAAAACGATAGTAGACGGTTGGGCGTGAAAATGGTATTCTATAAGTTGGCTGTAATAATCAGATTATTAATCCGGCAGAATCCGCAGAGATTACCTGATCTGCAAGTGATTCTTGGATCCGGTACTCTGGAATAATGACAAAACAGTTACAGTGCAATAGATTAATGATTCAGCAGAGAGGAAAGTCATACAATGGTTCATATCGGAAAGCATAAGATAGAACGCAATGATCCGTGCTGGTGCGGGAGCGGACGCAAATATAAAGCCTGCCATATGCGCTTTGATGAAAAGCTCAGGCAGTTCCAGATCGCAGGCGCAATCGTTCCGGATCGAAGCCTGCTCAAGACACAGGAGCATGTGGACGGCATCAAAAAGAGCGCGGAGATCAATATGGCCTGCCTTGATGCGGTCACAAAGCAGATCGGTGCCGGTATGCCCACAGAAGATATCGATCGTATCGTTTATGAGACGACCGTGAACATGGGCGGTATCCCTGCCCCTCTTCACTATAACGGTTTTCCTAAAAGCGTATGCACGTCCATTAATGAAGAAGTTTGCCACGGAATTCCCGATACAAAGCATATCCTGAAAGACGGTGATATCATAAATGTCGACTGCTCGACGATCCTGAACGGCTATTTTTCCGATTCTTCGCGAATGTTCTGCATCGGCAATGTTTCTCCGGAAAAGAAACGCCTTGTGGATGTCACCAAAGAGTGTGTGCAGATCGGACTTGAAAATGTGATTCCCTGGACTTATCTGGGAGATATGGGCAGCAAAGTTCATGCACATGCCGTCAAAAACGGCTATACCGTTGTCCGTGAGATCGGAGGCCACGGTATCGGACTGGAATTCCACGAAGATCCCTACGTGAGTTATGTCTCCGAACCCGGTACAGAAATGCTCATGGTGCCCGGCATGGTCTTTACTATTGAACCCATGGTAAATATGGGAACTGACAGAATTTTCCAGGATGAAGAAAACGGCTGGACCATCTACACGCAGGACGGAAAACCCTCCGCCCAGTGGGAAATCCAGGTTCTGGTCACTGAGAAGGGAGCCGAAGTGCTCTGCTGGTGAGTAACTATGGCTGGGGAGTGTTTACCCTCCGCCCAGTGGGAGATCCAGGTTCTGGTCACTGAGAAAGGGGCCGAAGTGCTCTGCTGGTAAGATAAAATATTATTTCGGTAAGTGCACAGATGAAACAGGTGCTGCCGAAGAGGGAGGAATATAGATATGCAAGATAAAGGAAAATACTACATCACAACGGCGATTGCCTATACATCCGGCAAGCCTCACATCGGCAATACTTATGAGATCATTCTCGCGGACTGTATTGCTCGTTATAAGAGAGCGGACGGCTTCGATGTCCGTTTTATGACAGGCTCCGATGAGCACGGCCAGAAGATCGAGTCCAGGGCGGCACGCGCCGGCAAGAGCCCCAAGGAGTTTGTCGATGAGGTCGCAGGCGAGATCAAACGTCTCTGGGATCTTGTGGGAACTTCCTATGACCGTTTCATCCGCACGACGGATCCGGATCACGAGCGTCAGATCCAGAAGATATTTAAGAAGCTCTACGACCAGGGCGATATCTATCTCGGACACTACAGCGGCATGTACTGCCAGGAGTGCGAGGCATTCTATACAGCTTCCCAGATCGAGGAGGAGGGCAAGTGCCCTGTCTGCGGCAGCCAGGTCCATGAGGCTCAGGAGGACGCATACTTTTTCCGCATGAAAAAATATGCGGACAGACTCATTGAGCACATCAATACACATCCCGAATTCATACAGCCCGTTTCCCGTAAAAACGAGATGATGAATAACTTCCTGCTGCCCGGACTGCAGGATCTGTGTGTCTCCCGTTCCTCCTTCACATGGGGAATTCCGGTGGACTTCGCTCCCGGTCATGTCGTCTATGTATGGCTCGATGCGCTGAGCAACTATATCACCGGCCTGGGATACGATGCGGACGGCAACAGTGATCCGCTTTTCGACAAGTACTGGCCCGCTGATCTGCACCTGATCGGCAAGGACATCGTTCGTTTCCACACCATCTACTGGCCTATCTTCCTGATGGCTCTCGGTGTGGAGCTTCCCAAACAGGTCTTCGGTCATCCCTGGCTCCTGCAGGGCGGCGAGAAAATGTCCAAGACCAAGGGCAATGTCATTTATGCGGATGATCTTGTGGATATCTTCGGCGTGGACGCAGTCCGCTATTTTGTCGTACATGAGATGCCCTATGAGAACGACGGCGTGATCACCTGGGAACTCGTTGCAGAGAGGATCAACTCCGATCTGGCCAATACACTCGGAAACCTTGTAAACAGGACTATCGCCATGAGCAATAAGTATCTTGGCGGCACTGTAAAGGATACCGGCTCTTATGCAGGTCTGACCGACGAGGAAGCTGAGAAGGCAAAGGCCTTCGACGAGGATCTCAAGGCTCTGGTCACAGCAGGCTATGAGAAGGTGGAGAAGAAGATGGACGAGCTCCGCGCAGCGGACGCCCTGACAGAGATCTTCACAATCTTCAAGCGCCTGAACAAATACATCGATGAGACCGAGCCCTGGATCTTGGGCCGCGAAGAGGCAAAGAAGGAGCGTCTCTCCACTGTTCTTTACAACCTCGTGGAAGGCATCACCATGGGCGTTTCCCTGCTGGCACCCTTCATGCCCGAGACTGCCGAAAAGACTGTTCAGATGCTCGGCACAAAGATCCGTGATTTCGAGACCCTGGGCACTTTCGGTGCGGATGGGGGAGAGTTCCACGTCACCGACAAGCCCGAGATCCTCTTTGCCCGCCTTGATACCAAGGAAGTGATGAAGAAGGTCGAAGTCATCATGGAGAAGCAGCGCGCAGCTGCAGCGGCGGAAGCGGCAGCAGATGCGGCCGAGGCGGCAGCAAAGGAAGGCGTCACAGAGGAGAAGGCCGAGGTGGCCGTTCCGGAAGTCGAGAAGAAGCCCGAAGTCACGATCGACGACTTTGCCAAGTGCCAGTTCCAGGTGGGTGAGGTCATCGCCTGTGAGGCAGTCAAGAAGTCCAAAAAGCTTCTCTGCTCTCAGGTCAAGATCGGCGCTGAAGTTCGTCAGATTGTCTCCGGAATCCGCAAATACTATACACCTGAGGAAATGGTGGGTAAGAAGGTCATGGTCATCACCAACCTCAAGCCCGCAAAGCTTGCAGGCCTTGTGTCCGAGGGCATGATCCTCTGCGCGGAAGCTCCCGACGGAAGCCTGGCCCTTATGACTCCCGAAACCGGCAAGGACATTCCCGCCGGCAGTGAGATCGGCTGACCGGCTGATTTTTGCAGCTGAGTGTGCTTTGCCTGTCCGACAGCCGACAAGGCTTATACTAATCTGAGTACTGATGATATGGGACACGCGGAACTACCACGTGTCCCATCTTCAAATAAGAAAAAATGAAAGGAGCTGCCATGGGAAAACTGAAAGAACTGAGAAAATATGTGGATGCGGAAATCAATCGCATGGAAAATGCTGATAAGCGTACAGGCGCCATTGCGCATTTGTACGGAGTCTCTCTGGCAGCAACCATCATCGCGCAAAAGCGCGGACTGGATGCGGAACTTCTGTCGATGGCGGCTATGCTGCATGATCTGCATGCCTACAAGACCGGCTCCTACGATGATCATGCCCACAAGGGCGCCGGACTTGCCAGGGAGATCCTCGGCGAGCTTGGACTGACAAATGAAGAAGAGACAGATCTGATCTGTTCGGCTATTTACCATCACGATGACAAGCTGGTCGTGGATAGTCCCATGGACGAGGCGCTTAAGGATGCAGACGTGATCCATCACTGTATGAATGACCTCTCTAAGGCCATCAAGGAAAAGGAACAGGCAAGGTATACAGCCCTCTGCCAGGAGTTTGCGCTCAAGCAATGAGCCATGCGTGTACGTCCATAAGAAGGAACGTTGTGAGCTTGCTCACAAAAGTGCCTTCTTATGGGCGGACACATACGGCGAATGCCGCGACAGCGAGCAAAAAGCGAAGCGTTTGCGAGCCTGTCGGCATGGCTCATTGCGTCCGCCCGGAAATGGATGCGTGTACGTCCATAAGAAGGAACGTTGTGAGCTTGCAGGTCTGTCGGCAGAGCAGACTGCCTGTAAAAAGAAAAGCTCAAGAAGCAGGAAATCAGGAAATAAAAAAAGTATATGAAAAAGAATAATAAGGCCTCTCGTATTTCATCGAGGTTTCTGTGTGTGATCATAACAGCGATTGTGACTGCGGTCCCGGCCGGGGCGGCGGCTGCAGGTGCTGCCCGCACGCAGTCTGATGTTGATTCGACAGGATTCCGGCAGGAAACAGAGTATGCGGATGTCCGGGACAATGTCTGGGACAAGATCAGGAAAAGGCTGCCGGAGATAGATCTCGCCGAGTTTGATAAGGACAGAGAGAAGGAAAAACTGCGCGAGGCAATCAGGACCATGGACGATCTGGGTATTTCACCTGAAATGCTCGTAAAGAATGCCTGGAGTTTTATTAACCGGAAAGAGAACCGTGAGAAGATCGATAAGGCTGTGGACGGTTTTCGTGACAAGGCAGAGGAGATCGGCGGACAGGATGCCGTAGACAAAGTCAGAGACCAAGCTTCCGATGTGGCGGATCAGGTGACAAAAGAGGTCACGGAAAAGGCTGATGAGAAGATCGAAGAAGCGGCTGACAAAGCGAAAAATAAAGCTGCGGAAGAGATACTGAATAATTTCTGAAATCTGCCGGCCGGAGATTCCGGCCTTGGCATATGACAATCCGGCTTTCGCGAAGGTGGATTTATGCTTTTTACATTTGACTATTCGGCTTTCGCGAAGGTGGATTTATGCTTTAACATTTG
This sequence comes from uncultured Lachnospiraceae bacterium, assembly GCA_900318375.1. Classification (GTDB taxonomy): domain Bacteria; phylum Bacillota; class Clostridia; order Lachnospirales; family Lachnospiraceae; genus CAG-791. Next base: position 824 of record ONKG01000070.1, on the reverse strand, counting down.
ACAAACCGGCTTTCGCAGTTTTTCATCAGGAGAAAAGACGATAATGCGTATTTTCAATGCCGAAAGTCCCTTGATGGAAGGACTTTCCAAGGTTGCTGATCTGGTTATTTTGAATCTGTTGGTGCTTTTGTGCTGTATTCCTGTTATTACGGCAGGAGCAGCCCTGACCGGAATGCACTATGTGCTGCTCAAAATGGCGAGGGATGAGGAAGGATACATTGTCCGCAGCTATTTCAAATCGTTTAAAGAGAATTTTCTGCAGGCGACCGGAATGTGGCTGATTTTTCTGGTCCTGTTGAGTGTATTTATACTGGATCTTCGGCTGACCGGCGGCGCTGCGGGTCTGGAGCTTCATCTGCCTCTGGTGTTCCGGTATCTGCTGATCGCCTTCGGCGTATATGCTTATATGGCATTCCTCTATGCTTTTCCGCTGCTTGCCCGTTTCAGGAATACGATTTTCGGGACGCTGCGGAACGCTGCGGTTCTTGCGGCGGCATCCTTTCCCCGCACAGTCGCAATGACAATTGTATCTATTGTGCTTCCGCTTGCGGCCTGGCTTTTCAAGCCGCTCATTCCGGTTCTCATTCTGGCAGGGATGACAGGGCCGGGCTTTGTCTGTGCTCTTATTTACAGTCCCGTTTTTAAAAAGCTGGAGGACCGTGTCAGGACGGATGCACCTGAGAGCAGCAGCGAAGAGTAAATATAAAGCCGGATGTTTTTGCAGCGGCCGATACCGGCAGATGTCAGGGCATTGGCAGGTTTTACTGGACAGAATTCCGGATTTGTCAAATTGACGAAAACCCATGGTGAAAAATGTACAGAAT
>ONKG01000181.1 GCA_900318375.1 uncultured Lachnospiraceae bacterium | reverse complement strand
CCTACTTTACTTGCCCTTCAGGGAAATTGGGTATCTTATCAAGTATGTATACTGATCCCGATTATAGGAGATTGGGAATAGCAACGGAGCTCCTTGACAGAGTTGTTAAGGAAGCAAAAGTCTATGGCTGTGGAACTATCTATATTACAGCTTCGAGTTTTTGGGAATCTCGACAGATCGGGATATACAGGAGGAATCACCTTGACGGAATCAGAAGCATATCGTGTTCTCGGTCTGCCTGAAAATGCAGGACCAGAGCATATTCGTACAAGATACCGGGAGCTGATTGTGCAAGTACATCCCGATAAAGTGAGAAGGCGTTCCGTGCAGAGCTCTGACTGGCCCTGCAGGGAAAGTGAAACAGACAGTCAGGAACATCAGTCTGCACCATTTACCACCCCACATGACGCCAGAATAATCAACCAGGCATATAACCTCCTTCAGCGTTCCTGGAGGAAAACAAGGAATTCCCGGGAAGCGCGTGCATCTTCCGACGAGCAGGATTTCCAAAAGAAAACAGCCCAATCTACAGGAAAATGGGATGCACCCTGCAACCCCTATGCATATCACCCGCGTGAGATCTACTGCAGGGCAGAGGATGCGGAGGGGCTGCCCATCGGCATTTTTACGATCGCTCGTGGAAAATATCTATGGTCGCAGGATGAAGAGTTCCCTCTGTTTTTAAAGAGTGTTTATCAGTGCGGATCAGAGCTTCTGAAGGAAGCGGATGCATCACAAAAAAGAGAGGCAGATGATCCTCGCCGCCAACGAGCACTGGGTGAGCTCACCTATCTTCTTGCCCAGCAGTTTATAGATGTCCGGTCTTCCCTGGACGAACTGGCAAAGGTTATCACAGTCAGGGATGGTTCCGCAGGGAGACCCACTAACAGGATATGGTTTCTTCCTGCCATGCTGGAATATGGCCCCCGCTCATCCCATACCGGAAGGGAGCTGCCGAAGACCGGCGATCTGCTTTATCCATCAGAACTCCGCCGCCGTCGCCTGTTTTTGAAAGACGTTTCCGGGGAAGAACTTGGATATCTTTCCTTCAAGGATGACAGACTGTATTATATCGTTATCCCCCTGTTTGAACAGCGGCGTGTTCAGGTCAGGATCCGGGTCAGCGAAGAACCGGCTTCACAGGGAAAAGGTAAGAACACCTCATTCTACCAGAACCTGGATCTTTACATCCGGCTTGATCCTTTACAGCATCGGTTCCTTCCGGAAAATTTGAATCTTCAAATTGAAAAAATCCTTAGGGAGTATAGTTCTCCCGCTGTACATGTTCAGCCGGGAAAAAGTATGATGAAAACAGCGAGTCAAGCGGCTGCAAATGCCGAGCTCGCTCGAGCATTTGCGGACATTTGACGCAGACCGCCTGCGGTCTGTTGCGTCCGTAAACACGAGGAAGGAGCCATTTTGCATGCCAGGGCATGCAAAATGAGCGGAATCCGAGTGGTTGGAGCGGGCTGGGAGCGTGTAAGCGCGACAGCACGCGTAGTTTTCATCATATATGTTTGCGAACAGCACATGTGAGAAAGCTGCCAAACGGCCATTATGATTATGACAGCGATGACGTATACGCCATCTTTAACAAAAATGTTGAGAGAAAAACATGCCTTTATGCAAGAGTCTCAACAGCAAAGCAAAAGCCTGACCTGGAGAACCAGATCTCCATGCTGAAGCAGTTCTGTTTTTCAAACGGTTTCAAAGTGTCCTGCGTTTATTCAGATATTGCCAGCGGGATCAGCTTTGAAAAAAGGAAGGACTTTTTCCGGCTTCTTGATGAGGTGACAGCAGGGAGGGTGGAAAAAGTGGTGATCACATACAAAGACCGTCTTTCGCGTGTCGGCTTCGACCTGTTTTATTATCTGTTCCAAAAATATAATTGTGAGATCATTGTCATGAGCGAGACCGGATCCCAAAAGCTGGACAGCGAAGAGATATTTGAAGAGATCATCGCTCTGCTCCACTGTTATTCCATGAAGCTGTACAGCAGAAGGAAAGCAAAAAAGATCAGGGAAATACTTCAGGAGCCTGAGGGAGAGGGTGAAGCAGTCGAACAAAACATGAAATGATCCTGAATATCGTATATTTTCCTTGGCTGCCGGAGGGCGGTGTACAAACGTTCGATTTTTCTTTTAAGGAGCCTCCGCTTATGGGAACGATCTGCCAGCGGGTGGAAAAGCACATGATCAGGCAGCGCCACAAATACTATAAAATGCTGCATGAGCTCTGCCATCTTTCCAAGAACCTGTACAACCATGCGAACTATGAGATCCGCCAGGCCTTCATAAAGGAAGGAAAGTGGCTGAGGTACGAAGAGATCGACAGGATCTTAAAGGCGGATAAGGAGTACCCGGACTATGCCGCCATGCCGACCGCGCAGTCTGCACAGCAGACCCTCCGGATCCTCGACCGGAACTGGAAATCGTGGTTTGCCAGCCTCAGGGACTGGAGAGAGCACAAGGATAAGTACCGGGGAAAACCCCGCATGCCCGGTTATCTGAAAAAGGACGGGGCTTTCCAGCTGACTCTAACCAGCCAGAACTGCCGGCTGAAAAAAGGAACGCTCTGTTTTCCCAGGGTCTTTGGCGGGTTCACAGTCACCCCTGCTTTCACAAAGAGGGAAGACTTCCGCTCCTTCCAACAGGCCCGCCTGATCCCACACAAAAACAGGATCGTCATCGAGCTGGTCTACAATATAGAAGTCCCTGACAAAAAGGAGGACAAGGGGCGCTGCCTGGGCATCGACATCGGTGTCAACAACCTGGCGGCCTGCTGCAACAATGCCGGCCTTCCTGCCTTCGCCATTAACGGGCGCCCCCTGAAATCCATCAACCAGTACTACAATAAAAAGATAAGCCATTACAGGGAGGTCTGCAAAAGGATGAACAAAGCGGACTATTCCCGGAGGATGGACACCCTCACGGAAAAACGGAACAGGAAGATTGAAGACTACATGCACAAGGCATCCAGGAGGGTCGTGGATTTCTGTTCGGAAAATGACATCAGCAGGATCGTCATCGGCAGGAATGACGGCTGGAAACAGAGATCCGCATTATCACATAAACAGAACCAGCATTTTGTCCAGATCCCCTTCACACGGTTCATTGAGATGATCCGGTACAAAGCAGAAGAAAAAGGTATAGCAGTCATTCTGACCGAAGAAAGCTATACGAGCGGTACCAGCTTCATCGATAATGAAGAGCCTGTCAGGGAGTACTACAACAGGGCAAGACGCGTCTGCCGCGGGATGTTTATATCGGAAAACGGGACAAAGATAAACGCTGACCTGAATGGAGCCTATCAGATCATGAAAAAAGCATTCCCAGTACAATGGGATAGAGGGTGCGCGTTACACCCGGCTGTGGTAAATGTGGTGTGATCTCCATTGAACAGTGAAGGATACATATTATATTAAAATATTTGTATATAGTTTAATGATTTATATGTATTTCATGACGTAGTAGCATCCGGAAGATATGAAAATAAGGCGGCTTATGGACAGAAAATATAAAGCATTTGACATGTAAAAATGACGTTTTCTGTTATTTTATGGCAAAACTTAAAGAATTCACATGTTATCGGTCAAAATATTAGCAGAATCTGGACAGAAGACAAGTCGGAGGGATTCTGATTTTCATATCCTTCCGACTTGTCTGTATTAATGTGTCCCTGTCACTATGACGATAAGGCTGGCGTAGTCACGGCGGCAATGTATTCTGAATTCTCCGTAGCTGTGATCTCGGGATCCTCCACACTGATCAGGATTTTTATTTTTTCTTTTCCAGCAGCTCGAGCCCTATGCTCTGTATATCTCCGTCCACGGCAGCAGCCAGCCATTTCGCCATGCTGGGCATGCCCCTCCGATGGAGATAGAATTCGGGCTGGCGCACCATGGTATGGATGGTTCCGCCCCGGTAGAGGACCGGTCGTCTCCAGTCGTAGAGATAGATTCCGAAGGTGGGTGTCAGTTTCTGGAGAGAACGGACCATTTGTCGGAGCTGTCGTGTAAAAAGCCGCTGCATCCGTTTGTCAGTCTCATAGGTTTTGTTCCGCACATCGTTGTAAAAGGCGCTCAAAAGGTAATCCCGGACTGAGCATGCATAGAGATACTTGTACTGGTCTCCTCTGCGCCGGTACAAGGCGCGATACCAGTCGAGCGTCAGATTTTTCCCCTTGATATCTGCGGCGGTCTCAGGCCGGACATTCCAGACTTCCCGTGCGGTCTTTTTCCAGTCCCGGTTTAAAAGCAGGGCGCTGTCCGAAAACAGAGTCACATCGTGACAGGCCGGATAAAATTCCTGGTG
>ONKG01000069.1 GCA_900318375.1 uncultured Lachnospiraceae bacterium | reverse complement strand
TTTCTCTGCCCCCAGGCTGATTTCTCCGTTCGCATTATAGACATTATAAGCAGTCACCGTCGCTGTATCAGGAGTCGGCACCGCGGTCAGCGTCCCGTCTCCGCTGTCCGTCACGGCGACAGTGATCGTCTTGGGAGCAGTATCATAGGAGACACCTTTCAGGTCTCCCTTGGATTCGGTGATTGTAAATTTATAGGTACCCGGTTTTGTGAAGCGGATCTCATCAAAGGTCACAGTCTGCTCATCTTTTGTCGCGGTCGCTGTCGTTTTCTCCGGAAGTATCGCTCTCGAAGGGTTTTCAGGATCCGCTGCCAGAGTGAACTCAAACTTGTCGTCCTCTGTCCAGTCGCGGCCTGTGAATTCCTTGGCTGCATGCAGGCTGATCCTGCCCTCTGCCGCGTAGGTATTCGAGAATTCTTCTGTCTGGAAAGAAGGGGCGCCATCATAGGTGATAGTCAGTGTGCCGTCCCCGGCATCCTCAACTTTCACTGTCACGGTCCTCTCATGCGTATCATACGTGATGCCGTTCAGTTTGTTGTTTTCGTCCACGCCGTCAGGGATCTCTTCCCTGATCGTATAGACGTATTCACCGACGTCTTTCTGCGTATATTCGATTGGCGTGAATGCCGCTGTCTCACCCTGTTTTACAGGATCGCTTGTCTCAATGACATCGCCGGCTGCATTAAGCAGTTCGAATCGGAACTCAGCGTCTCCGAGATCGTTGTTTGCCGCCTTCTTTGCGCTCAGCACTGCACTTCCGGCCGCGCAATTGTTGGTAAATACGATTGTCTCATCCTCCTGGGTCAGCTCGCCGCTGTGGGAAGTTCCGGTCTTCTCCTTATGCTCAATCACTCCTCCTTCTTCATCAAAAATATCGTAGGAGACAGTAGTGGTGAATCTATTCCCGTCTTCATCTGTGAGTATTTCTTCGACTTTATACTTCGTTCCCCTCTCAAAGCCGCGGAACATTTTCTGTTCGCCGTTCTTCAGTTCGAATTCCACGACGCCGTCTTCAAACTGGTCATCACCATTTTTCTCGTTGTAGTCCGTATCGACAGTGCCGTCTTCCTTCAGGATGGAAACCCTGAAATTGTAATACCTTTCCAGATCCGCCTTCTCTTTACTTCTGACCTGTTTTTCAACGACCAGTCCCTCAAGCGGCCAGTTCTTGATCTGCATGCTGTCGGAGAAGTAGTAAATAAAGTGAGGGTAATCCACCAATGCCATGTCATTGGTCAGGGTGACCAGGTAATCGAACCCGATCTTTCCGTAATCATCCGGTCCCTCAACTTCCTGCAGATGATAGACTTCATCTGGCCGTCAATGACTGCTTCGCCATTCTCATCGGTAGTGAGGAACACTTCGCTCACTGTATTATCGTCGTCAAAATACAGACCATTCTCAGAAAAAAGCCTGAACTTTACACCGGGTAGTTTTTTGCCTGCATCATAACCGTCGACTTTGACGATCTTAAAGCTCGCGACAGCGCCTTCACCTTCACTTGCGCTGCCATATTCTTTTGTGTTGTCAACAGTCTCGTCCTTCCCGTTGATACTGACCTTGTTGACGATTGTCTGCTGTCCGTTTCCGACGACCAGTGCATCATATTCGATGACCACTTTTGCCGCATCCGGTATTGTATATGTCGCGATTGTTTCCCCGTCGGCGCCGCCTCTGAGCGAATACGATACCTTCTCATTTTCCGGAACCGTTGTGATGGAAATAGAACCGTAATCAATACTCAGATTCGCACTGAGTGTGTCAGTCATCTCCATCGGTTCGCCGCCGTTGAGCACCGCCTGCGCACGGTTAAAGGTGATCCGGTATTTTGCTGTGCGGTTTGTCCCGCCCAGTTCACCCTCATTGAGCAGCTGCTTATCCAGATAATCGTATTCTGTCTTATAAGTGAAGGTGCTTTCATGACCGTCCCACGTTGCTGTATTGACCAGATCATATTCCCCGCCGTTGGCGACTGCAAGCTGATCCAGGTCAATGCCGTCCCTGAGCTTTAGATAATAGGAGATCTTGTAGTGAGAATAATAGCTGCCGCTGGACTGCATGGGAATAGAGTTTGCTGTGATCAGCACACCCTCTGCTGTTTCCGAATAGGAGACAGGTAAGTGCCCGGCGATCTGGACGTCCTGGTTTCCTCCCCAAATCCTGAAATGATCCCATCCACCGCTCATGCTCGTATCGATTTCAAGAATGCTGGTGTCGAATGTATCCTCGATGCTTACAGGTGTGTCAGACACGCCGGAAAGCACGATCGAGTACAGGATCCTTGATACTTTTCCCTGCTCATCTTTAAAGATTTCCGCGCTTTTTTTCATATCGGGCTTGTCGAAGACAACTGTGGCTGTATCTGTGACTGTATTCAAACCAAATGTATTCGTGTGGTTCATCAGATAAGTCGTCCAGTCGGGTTCCGTCTCACCGCCATCATAGCCCGCTTCGAGCCATTCCTGATTGACTTTTGTTGTAAGTCTGACTGTGATCGTGTGTCCGCCCTCGACAGCCTGCAGACCGGTCTGTGTTTTGCCGGCATCCTTATAAAAAGTGATGACGACCTTATCAGCAGAATACGTCACATCATAAGTCTCGCCGTTTTCAAGGCCGGTGATTTCAAGCGAACCGTCCTTATAGGTGTCATAAATGAACCTGTTATGCAGGTAAACATGAGGCAGCGTATCCGTTGCGACGGCCTGTGCAAGCCCGTTTTCGGGCACTGAGATCGTGGAGATCCAGCTGACCTCTTCAGTGGAGAATGACTCGACGTCTTTCCGGACACCAATCCGGTAGTCGGGGGTCACAACAATTGACTCTCCTGAACCGTTCGCGTCATTAATGAGGGTGACCGCTGCTCCTCCGCCATTGACCTTTTCCATATCGACGATCGTCTGATAGGTTATCACATAGCTGTAATACATGAAGCTGTCAGACTCCGGGATTGTGTAAGTCCAGGAAGAAGCATTGTAGTCGGTCAGCTGATCAAAGCTGACATAATCTGTGCGCACAAGATTTCCGCTGCGGTCATATACACTCACGGTGAGCCCGTCGCCATAATAAGTCATATAGTAAGCGGAATCCGCTTCGATACTGTCCGTTATAGTATCACCGGCTGCAGATGCGACCGCCAGCGGATTATGAGTGATCTCCCACTCAATGATCTTATCCCCGTTCTCATCTGTGCCTGCTATATTTCCCTTGCCTTTTGAAGTGGTCTTGAAACTGATCTCTCTCTGATACTCTGCTTTGTGAGGCTCGCCGCCCTCGGGCTCAACTGTGACTGTGTTCTTAGTCTGGTCTGCAGTGATCCTGCCGTCTTTGTCAGTATCTTTGGAAAAATCCACATTGGCGGAATATGTGATTGTGATCTCTTCGCCTTCCCTCATGGAATCGAAAGTATAGTCGAACCCGTTCGCCGCACCCTTATCAGTATAGTCGCTGCTGTTCCCTGACACACGCACATCATTATTAAAGACCAGCGCATTCCCGGAGAGCACGTCCTTTACATTGACATTTGTGACATCGCCGGTCGCATTGACCTTAATGGTGTATGTGAACCTGCCTGTTTTTTCGTCATACTGCGCATTTTTACTGACATAGGCCTGACCGGGTTCCGGTTCGTCAAATATGATATCGCGCTCCACAACATCATTGAATTTGATCTCAGTAGAACTGCCGTCAAACTGCGCGCTATATGTGAATCGGAATCTGACGTTAGTCGAAGACACCAGTTTACTGTAATCCGGATCGCTCTCGTCAAACTTGACGGTCAGCTGCCCATCTGTTGTAAGGCGATACGACGCATCGACCTCATAGGTACTGCCCTTATAGACAATGTTGATCTTGAGAGGGCCGGTCTGTTCACTCAGGATTGCAATTCCCTGGGGCATCTGATAAGTCAGCTCCGCATTGTTCCGGAACTGATACTCCGTGCTCTCGGCAAAATTGGCGATGAGGCTGTAGTCTGTCCCCGGTTTGACTTCGTATCTTCCGTCAGAATTCTGTGTGGCTCCCTGAATGATAACTTTTGTCAGGAAATTTGTGAGGTCGGAACTTATCTGTGTCTGGTTTTCCGGAGGATCCGTCACGTCGATCAAGAACTTTACGCCGTCTTCCATTGTGACGGTCAGAGTTTCTTTGCTCTCAAAAGACGCAAGACTGGTGAGCAGCCAGTCGCCGTCTGCCTGCTTGTCTATCTTGACCAGATCGTAGTCGGTGAATTCCACCTTGTTCACATTGTCAATGGAAAAGGCTTTATCATAGTCCTTTTCATACAGGTTCAGCTCTCCTGCCAGAATGCTGAGGAGCACGCTTCCCTCGCCGGGCATGGTGAACGTGAAGCCCTCATATGTGAAATCGACAGTGTATACGATTCCGTAGACCGAGAAGGACTCCGCGTCGAAAGCGATCTCACTCACTTTACTCCCATCGTTGGTGTCCGTATCCAGGACCTCCGCTTTCCCGGAGCCGTCTTCGAAGTGCATGGCTGTGACTTCGCCTTCGTCCGCCACTTCGATTGCCTTCTTATAAGAGACGCTCACCCTGACAGCGCTCTGCGGCTGGATTTCCTGTCCCTTTGCCCAGATCGTGATGTCGAAAAAGCGTGCTTCAGCTACACCCTTATCCGATGCCGCCTCGGCGCCTTTCAGATAAGAATCGTATTCGGAAGTCCCCTTTTTGATCTCTCTGACTTTGAGCCCGGCGTCAGCAGGAATCCTGGCGTCCGCATCATAGGACATGGTGACAGAGTAGCCGGTTCCCTTATAGGTGAGTTCGCCTGCGGTGAAGGTTTCTTCTGCGGCCGTCTGTTCTGCGGCCGTCTCTGCTGATGCCTCGGAATCCGTTTTTGCCGTATCCGCGTTCTCTGCCTCTTTTGCGTTCTCGGCCTCGGCCTTATCCGCAGACGCTGCCTCTTTCGCAGTCTCTGCTTCGGCCTTATCCGCAGACGTTGCCTCTTTCGCAGTCTCTGCTTCAGCCTTATCCGCAGACTCTGCTTCTGCCATATCCGCGTTTTCTGCCTCTTTTGCAGTCTCTGCTTCAGACTTATCCGCAGACTCTGCTTCTTGTGCAGTCTCAGCTTCGGTCTTATCCGCGTTCTCTGCCTCTTTTGCAGTCTCTGCTTCGGTCTTATCTGCGCTCTCAGCCTTTTGTGCAGTCTCAGCTTCGGTCTTATCCGCATTCTCTGCCTCTTTTGCAGTCTCCGTTTCAGCTTTATCCGCAGACTCTGCCTTTTCTGCAGTTTCCGCTTCAGCCTCTTGTGCAGTTTCCTGCGCTGCTTCATTCGTGTTTCCAGCAGTCGCTTCGGATGCATAGGAGATTGCATTGGAACAAAACATCATAGATGTGATCAGCACAGTAGCCAGTAGTCTTTTTATTTTCTTCATACTACCCTCCTTTTGTTGTGTTCCACCTGAAGTATTCGGCTGCCCGGGTCATTTCCGTCTCGGGACTATTTCCGCGGCTGCTGTCTGCCTCTTTCCTGACAGACAGCCAAAACCGTTTACGGCCTTCTTGTAATTGTTTTACAGTAACCGGTTTAAACAAGGAACAGTTACTATATCAGGCTGCCATGGGTTAAAATGTCTGTCATTGATTTCTTTATTAATATAGAAACTGTTAATTTAACAATATCCTTATTACACGCACTTTTCAACACCTTTTCATCAAATCTGCTTCTTTCTCCATACTGAACAGGATTCTGTCTTCTTTTTGTCGTGCATGCGTTTCTTGCGCTTGTTTCACCAAGATGCTACAGTGATATTGGCATTTATAATTATGTTTGAAAGACCAGGGTGTTGATCAAATAGAATAGACAGGTCGACTTTACAAATCCTTATATCCGGATCATATAACTTGATGATCTTATGATGGAGAAAGAAAATGGCATTATCTAAAACGGCTTATGATTTTGAGCAAAAAGTGACTATGGATTCCTCGGATTTTGTCCTGCTGGCTGATTATGTGCCCGGGATCATTCAGGAAATCCGCTATTATTCGACCTACAATTTTGTGGGGGACCGCATTGACGGATACGAGGAGCCCTGTGCCCTGTTGACAAAAGAGGCTGCCCGCGCAGTAAAGTCTGTGAGCAATGAAATGAATGTGCGGGGCTACCGCCTGAAGATTTTCGATACTTACCGGCCTGCCAGGGCAGTAAAGCATTTCGTCCTGTGGGGGATCGAGGATCTGGATCTGCGGATGAAACCCTATTTTTATCCGGACCTGGAAAAGCAGGAGCTTTTTTCCAAGGGGTATATAGCCAGTATGTCCAGTCACAGCAGGGGCAGTACAGTGGATCTGACACTCCTGGATATGCGTACGGGAAAAGAAGCGGATATGGGCGGACCTTTTGATCTGTTCAGCGAGGTCTCGCACCCGGATTACCGGGGCATCACGGACGAACAGTATGAAAACAGGATGATCCTCCGGCAGGTCATGCTTCGGAACGGCTTCGAACCAATCGACTGTGAGTGGTGGCATTTCACATTGAAGGATGAGCCTTTTCCGGATGTGTATTTTGATTTTCCGGTATCTTCGGAATATCTGAGGCGCTGAACAGATGCGTGATGGCTGCGCATCCGGCAGCTGTATTCCTCATAAATCCATAGATCCGGGGAAAGGATAAATGATTTATCTGCTGAGAGAAAGGAGGAAGTGAATTATGGCAGAAACAGTTCCGGTTTTATCAATCCTTTTCATGGGCATCTCCCTGGTGGTTTCCGCGGCACTGCCGATCGGGCTTTGTGTCTTTTTTCGCAAGGCAAAAAAGGCAGACCTTGAGCCGTTTTTCATCGGATGCGGAGTCATGATTTTATTCGCCTTTGTGCTGGAGTCGTTTGCGCATCGATTCATTTTGAATTCGAAAGCCGGGTCAGTCATAATGGGGAACATCTGGTTATACGGACTTTACGGCGGCGCTATGGCAGGCCTGTTTGAGGAAAGCGGAAGATTCATCGCCTTTAAGACAGTCTTGCGGAAAAAACAGAATAATGATGCAAATGCGCTGATGTACGGTGCCGGTCACGGGGGAATGGAGGCCTTTATCATCCTGGGAATCACTTCCATCAACAATATCCTGTATTCTGTATTGATAAACACCGGGAGGACATCTGTGCTTACCGGACCGCTTTCAGGGGAAATGCTGACGCAGGCTGAAGGGGCAGTTCAAGCGCTTATTACGACTCCATCCTGGCATTTTCTGCTGGGGAGCGTGGAGCGGATTCTTGCGATCATCGTGCAGATTTCTTTTTCTGTACTTGTCTGGTTCGCAGCAAAGGAGAAAAAACGGGTATATCTTTATCCAATCACTATTCTGCTTCATCTGATAGTGGATGCCGCAGCGGCGATCTTGGCCGGAAAGAATGTGTCTCTGGTGCTGGTTGAAGCTTTGGTTGCAGCTTTTGCGGTGATTTCTGTGTTTATTGCGGGAAAAACATGGGAACTTGATGCGGGCGCGCCCGGCACGCATCCTTCGCACTGAAACCGGCTTAACCGGGGCTCAGCTGCAGATGGAGTAGCTTTACAGGAAAAAGGGAATTTATGGTATAATGCAAATAATAAAAAGTGAAAAAATACGCTCGATAGCGTTTTTTGCTCAGGACATCTGTGCCGCGGGGCGGCTGCAAACGTCCTGCGATCGCATTGCTCTGCCGCTCCCGGGAGCGGCATGTTTGGAAGAGTTACTTTAATAGCAAGGAGGAACAACATGGAAAAGATTTTTACAGAGAAAGCCCCTGCCGCTGTCGGACCGTATTCTCAGGCAGTTGTGATTAACGGTATGGTTTACACATCCGGGCAGATTGCTCTCGACCCGGCAACGGGAGAACTTGTCGGCGGGACAATTGAAGAACAGGCGGAGCAGGTCATGAAGAATCTGACAGCTATTCTTGAAGCGGCTGGATCGAAACCGGAAAACGCAGTAAAAACACTTTGCTTTCTGACGGATATTAATGATTTTGCGGCTTTTAATGAGGTGTATGCCCGGTATTTTACAGGAAAACCCGCGAGGTCATGTGTAGGGATTCAGTCCCTCCCGAAAGGCGCGGTCTGTGAAGTCGAGGTAATTGCTGCCCTTTGATGCACGAAGGTGCTGCGATACCGGAGGCAGTCTCTGATATTGTTGTCAATTATGCTGAGGGGAGTTTTGGGATTTCTGCAGTAAGGGGGAGCGATATTGCCTCGGATTGTACTGCTCATGTGCAGAACCCTGTGACACTTCTGTGACATTGACTATGCGAAGATGAAAAATCTGCCGAATAAGTAAGAATTTTCTGCTGAATAAGTAAGAAATATGGCATGATGATTTCTTACGGCGAAATTCAAGTCTGGAACCGAGATTGTTTTGCGGCTGAAATCCCTCCCCTCACAAGACGCTCTTTCGGGGGCGTCTTTTTATTCTTCATCGCGCAAAACACGTGACTTCCTTAGCGGGATACGCGCTCGAAAACAGGAAATTCGCATCATCGAATAATCCCCGCGGGCGGGTCGTGAGTCATCAGACGGCCTGCGTGATGATTTTGTGGGAGATAACCAATGCGGGCATGAGGTGCTAAACATTGCTTTTCAGAGAAGCTGAAAGAACAGATCTTGATTCTATAGAAATGATTTACAACGATATCCATACTGCGGAAGAGAATGGACTTAAGACCATTGGCTGGATGAGGGGTATTTATCCGACCAGAAAGACTGCGGAAGAGTCCATACTTCGCGGAGACATGTTTGTGCTGGAAGACGGGGAAGTCCTCGGAGCAGCAATCATTAACCGGACTCAGGTGGATGTTTATTATAATGCGCCCTGGGAACATGAAACGGATTCTGTCTGTGTCCTTCACACGCTTGTCATTTCACCGAAGGCCGCCGGAAAAGGGTATGGCAGGGCCTTTGTGGAGTTTTACGAGCGATGGGCAAAGGAGCATGACCTTCCTGAACTCAGAATCGACACGAATGCAAGGAACACAGCTGCGAGAGCCATGTATGGAAAAATGAGATATAAAGAGATCGGGATTGTTCCGACTGAATTTAATGGAATCCCCGGTGTCGATCTTGTTCTTCTGGAGAAGAATCTGGCAGATTGATACGGATGGCTGCAATAAAGGATGCCTGATCTGGAGACACCGGATTGTTATTGTCCGGAATACTTCGGCAATAAGAGACTCGAAGAGTAGATCAGCAAAAAAGCCAATCGAAAAAATGTTGTTATCGTGTTATGGATTTCTGTGACCGCGCTGGTGTGCGCTGCTCTGAATATGTATGTTTCGAGGAATCTGCTTGGATCAGAAGAGTCTTAAAATACTAAAACACAATCATTGAGGGATTTCCCGATATGACTTACCGATACGCGCTGCTCTCTGATGATAGTGACCGTCCTTACAATCCTCCGCAATGGTACCGATTTCAATGGTCAGTACTGCTGCGGAGGATTTTTCTGCGTATAGGGAAGTCTGATCTTAACAGAAAAAGAGAAGCCTCCGTATCTCTGCAAATGCTCATGAAAGTTCTGCATTTATATCTGCCTGGATCGCGGGCGGGCTTCGGACCATCCATGCTTGTAAATCCGGGATCCCGGCGGAAGACAGTTAAGAAAAGGCATTTTTGTCAACCGGTGACAACTTATTTTTTGCCCGATCGCGGGAAAACGGGCAATATATAGAAAAATTGTTGACCGGCGCTCGGAATCAATGCTGCATGCGATTTCCGAAAAGCTGCAGCGCGATGAAAAGGAGACAAAATATGACTGAAAAAAGACTTAAAGATTATACCCGGAAAGACCTTCGCTCCTGTACAATTCTGGAACTCTTCAACGCAGTACTGGCCCTTATTCGGGATGCCTGCATAGACAGGGGCTATAACAGCGGAAAAAAGAAGCTGTACTACATTTGCGCGGAATTTCTGATCGGGAAGCTGCTCAGCAACAATCTGATCAACCTGGGTCTGTTTGACGATGTGAAGGCAGAACTGACAGAGGCGGGAAGGGACATCACCGAGCTCGAGGAGTTCGAATATGAACCCTCGTTGGGGAACGGCGGTCTCGGCAGACTTTCTGTCTGCTTTCTTGACAGTGCTGCTGCGCTTGCCCTCCCGGCAGACGGCATAGGGATAGCCTACCGCTGCGGCCTGTTCAAACAGTCTTTTGAGGATAACCGGCAGCAGGAAAACCCCGATTACTGGCGCAAGTGGGGAATGTCCTCCTGGATGAGAAGGACTGACAGACACTATAAGGTAAAGTGCGGTGATCTCGATCTTATCTCCACCATGTATGAGATCGATGTTACCGGTTACGGCAGCAAGAGCGGGCGTCTCCGTCTGTTCGATCTGGACAGTGTGGAAGAGAGGCTGATCGGAAGCGGCATCAGCTTTGATAAAAAGAATATTGCCGGGAACCTCACACTTTTTCTGTATCCGGATGACAGTGATGATGAAGGCCGGATGCTCCGGGTGTACCAGGAATATTTTCTGGTCAGCAACGCCGCTCAGCTTATTCTGGATGAGTGTGCGGAACGCGGCAGTAATCTTCATGACCTTGCGGATTACGCAGCGATCCAGATCAACGACACGCACCCGTCGCTGATCATCCCGGAACTGGTTTACCTTCTGACCCGGAAAGGGATCGATGAAAGGGAGGCGCTTCAGATTGTCACAGATGTATGTGCTTTTTCGAATCATACGACCCTTTCGGAAGCATCTGAGAAGTGGCACATGTATTGTATTGAGTCTGCTGCCCCTCACCTGGTACCTGTCATCAGGCGGATGAATGATGCTGTAACAGAAAAATACAGTGATCCTTCTGTGCGGATCATTGACGAAAACAACACTGTTCACATGGCGCATCTGGACATCCACTACAGCCATTCCGTGAACGGTGTGGCCAGGCTGCACACAGAGATCCTCAAAACAAAAGAACTCCGTAATTTCTATGCCATTTACCCGGACAGATTCAACAGCAAGACCAATGGCATCACCTTCCGCAGATGGCTCATCAAGTGCAATCCGGAGCTCGCGTACCTGATCAGCCGGGCAATCGGCGAGAGTTGGAAGACTGACGCGGAAGAACTCAAAAAGCTTCTTCCCCTGGCAGAGAATCCGGATTTCCTGCAGGAAGTTATTGACATCAAGAAAAAGAAAAAAACGGAATTTGCCCAATGGCTCAATCAGACGTATGGGGTCATAGTAAATACGGATTCCGTCTATGATATTCAGGCAAAGAGGATACATTTGTACAAAAGGCCTCAGCTCAATCTCCTGTGGGCGGTTGATTTCTACCTGCAGATCAAAGCCGGAAATCTGCCCCGCAGACCGGTCACCGTATTTTTTGCGGGCAAGGCTGCCCCTGCCTATACAGCTGCAAAAAATGTCATTCACGGGATACTCGTATTCAGCAGGGTCGTGAATGACGATCCCGAGGTAAACTCCTTTCTGAAAGTTGTCATGCTGCCTAATTACAACGTCTCCATGGCGGAGAAGCTTCTCCCCGCCGCAGACATGTCTGAACAGGCTTCTTTGTCATCAAAAGAGGCAAGCGGTACCGGCAATATGAAGCTGATGCTGAACGGGGCAGTCACGATCGGCACCATGGACGGAGCCAACGTGGAGATTGCGGAGCTTGTCGGAAAGGACAACATCTTTATCTTCGGCCAGTCTTCTGAGCAGGTCATAGCCCATTATGAAAAGCATGACTATGTCCCTTCAGAATTTGCCGCGGGAGACGAGAGGATCCGCGCGGCGGCAGACTTCCTGATCAGTGACAGGATGTGCCGGGCTGGTGACAGAAACCTTCTGCGTCAGCTGTATGATGAGCTGACCGGTCAGGATGATTTCATGGCCCTCCTCGATTTCAGAAGCTATTGCGAAGTAAAGAACAAAGCGCTGGAGGCCTACGAGGACAGGATGTCCTGGGCAAGGAAGATGGTCATCAATATTGCCATGGCAGGATATTTTTCCTCCGACAGGACGATCAGCCAGTACAATGATGAGATCTGGCATCTGGAAAAGGACTGCTGATTTTCCCGCACCGGCGCGGGGCACGGGACTCGCGCGAGAGTCCTGAAAATTCATTTTATTCTTCATCGCGCAAGACTCGCGGACGAGTCTTGAATTGGAAAGAAACCGGAAAGCAGGGCGCGGCGAATCCCTGGTTTCCGGTTTTTATTGGTTCTATCCGGTGCGCAGTCTCTTCCGGCACTCGATCGCCAGCGCGTCCCATTTATCAAAGTCTGCCAGATCACCGAGATCGTTTTTCAGACGTTCGATGGTAGAAGATTTATTCTCATCGCATCTTACAAGCGCCCGGCAGAAATCTATTTCCATGGCATTATGTGTGCGGGAGGAGTATATTGGCCTGAAGTATGCCAGCAGCTTGGCCTGATCAACAAGCTCTATATCGATCAGGGAAGTTTCGGTATATTTATTGGGGGGAGCATTTTTCCTGTATTGCGCGATTCGGGTTTCCCACGTCTTTTCCAGATCGTTTCCGGCCGCTTTGAGCATTTCCTTAAGCAGCTTCATGGGCGGCCGCATCAGAATATCCAGAATATGCATTACACTGAAATATTCGTTTTTTTCTTTACATTCTTTCAGTTTCCCGGAAATAGAGTTGTATATCCCGGGGTCGATCCGGTATTTATCCGCCTCGTGGATTCCGTCGTAGACAAGTGCCGTCGTCAGGGCCTCTGCCAGACTATGGTTTACATCTTTAAATGGAATCGCATAGGGAAAAGTCTGCAGAAATTCATCCATTGTTATGTTGAGCATGTTGATGGATTCGTCTTCATTCTGATGCCTGTTTTTATTGTCTCCAAGGGGGGCAGATAAGAGGGAATCAAACACCCGGGCATATTCCTGCGCGGCGGCGTCCGGTGAATTGATCGCCTGATCGGTGATTTTCCGGGTGACAGGCTTTCCGCCTGCCCATTTCGAAATCTGCGCTTTATCGAGAATCTCTTCTTTACCTCTTTTTCCGCATAAATACCACGAAAAAACTTCAGTAAATACTTCTTCCCGAGGCCCCAGTTTTGAGAGATGGGGATCTGCTTTTTCGCAGAATTCAGCGAAATATTTGCCCATAGTACCTCCTTTGCGGCAGTATCTGACACAGTTCTGACTGCCGGCAGTTTCTTACACGGTCCTGCCTGCCTCTTATTCTAATACAGTCCAGGCTGTCTCCTGTACAGTTCCGGCTGCCGGGCAGCACAAGTGAGGATCGGATTCTTTCAGCGCAGCCGCCCTGTCCGCAATTTCCAAGGCATTCGGGACATTGCCGAGAGCGCGCTCACACAAAGCATAATAATTCAGAACCTGCCATTCTGACTCAATGTTCACGAACTGAAGGCTGCGCCTGAAGTAACTGGAAGCCATGCGGTAATTCTTTTCCAGCATATACAGTTTGGCGACGACCTGAAAGGGCAGGTATCCGGTGGGATGATCTCTGCAGATTTTTACGGCTCTGTCGGTCAGTGATTCATACTCCCGCCGGAATCCTGCCCGATAAAGAGGATACTCGAGCAGGATTCCGGCGAGCAGGTCATAAGACGGAAGGTGGTCATCTTTCAGGATGGCCGCAAACAGACAGTGCACAGACTCCTCGATGCACCCTTTCTCAGTACTTCCTTTCTCAGTTCTTCCTTTTGTATAAAGGATATAGGCCCTGAAGTGCAGAAGCTCAGATGCTCCCAGTCTGCCTTCCAGTTCCGCGAGTGCCTGCTCTGTCTTTCCCGAGTAAAACAGGGACTTGGCTCTGTAGAGCCTCTTCTCATTCGGAGAAACTGCCTCCATATAATCGCCCATTGACATGAAGGTACCCCGGCTAAAGAAGGCGTTCATCAGAGCATGGTCATTGAGCGGATCATAGATCCGGGCTGCCAGTCCCATATTCAGGGCAGATGCAATACGGTTGTATTGATCCAGGAAGGGTGCCCCGGCATGTTTTTTCTCGTCATAGCTTTCGAGGTTATGGAGGGAAGACAGGCCGGTCAGAACATTCATAAGGGCGGAAAGAGAAGGATACCTGTCTGCGGGATCTTCCTGCAGACAGCGCCCCAGGACATCCCACAGCTGTTCATACAGAGGGCTTCCATAGTCCGAAACACAATTCAGAAGATCCAGGGAGACCCTTGCCATGCCGTAGAGGCCGCTTCTCTCATCGCCCCCCTTCTTCTCATTGAACAGTTCGGGGGCACTGCAGCCCGGTGTGCAGCCGTCAGAAAAATCCCCCAGCTTCAGGATACCGTCTTTCCCCATAAGGACATTTTCCGCTTTGAGGTCTCCGAAAACATATGGGGATTCCGGTGACGAAAGATACTTATGGCAATGGGCAAGTCCGCAGCAGATCTGCTGCATATAGTTTAATACTTTTGCTGAAGACAGGTGCTCTTTAAATATATCCGATTGAAGTCCGTCACGGAGAGTGCTCCCGTTTTTTCCCTCCGTCCATTCTGTCACCAGATAATAATACCCGTCTATATATTCGATTCGCTGCAGGGTCAGAACATTTGGATGAGGCGGCAGGCGGAAGAGCCTGTTTATCTCGGATTTGAAGGAAAAAACTTTCCTGTGATCCCTTCTTCCGGAACTGATCACCGTTTTCAGAGCCACATCTGAGTTTCTCAGGGTATCCAGACAATGATATACATCGCCCATTGATCCGCCGGTACGTCCTATTACCCTGTATCGCCCTTTGATGAGCGCCCCGGTACTATAGTCGGGGGAAGGCTTTATGTCCGGAATAAGCGGGAGATCATCCTCCCGGCGCATACTGTTTATTAATCCGGATATTCTGTTTGTGTCGACCATAATCCTCCGTTTGTTTATTTGTCATCGCGCAATACCCGTGACTTCAGATTGCGGGATACGCGTGCAAAAAGGAAACCGGCTTCATAGTGCCGGACTCGCGGGCAAGTCTGGAATTCATCGTCTGTCAGTAACTGCTGCTTTTGCTATTATATGATGTAAAGGTCAAAAGGTATCCAATGGCTCTGAGTCTCGTCCCGCTGCCAGCGAGGGTAGAGCGAGAGCGTGCCCAAGGCGTTTGTGCAACTTGACGAGACGGTGTTCCCTTAACCACCTTTTGACCTCAACATCATTATACCAGAGGTAGATAGCATTTCCGCCGGACAGATGTTATTTTTACTTCTGTAGAAATTTTTTCCGGAAATTTTTCTCAGAAAATCATCGAAATCTGCCGTTTGGAGGCCGTCCGGGCAGGCCTGTCGGCAGACGCAGATAGAAAGGAGGCGGAAATGGCAGAAAAAGACCAGAGATGCCTGTTTTGCGGAAAACCAAAGGCGGGGACAAACAAACGGTTCATCGGAGGCGGCGGCGCGATCATCTGTGAGGACTGCATCAAGTCATCCAATGATATTCTGATCCGCCTCAGACGGGCGGATGAGGAGAAAAAGCGGGGCTGCTTCCTGAAAGAAGAGGATCTGAAAAAGCCCCGTGAGATCGTGGAATTCCTGGATCAGTACGTGATCGGGCAGGACAGAGCCAAAAGGTCCATCGCTGTGGCTGTTTACAACCACTACAAGAGGATCAACTACAGTGACAATCCGGATGTTGATCTTGAGAAGAGCAATATCCTGATGGTCGGACCTACCGGTTCCGGCAAGACCTACCTCGCCCGGTCTTTGGCTAAGATCCTGGGAGTTCCGTTCGCGATCGCTGACGCCACGACGCTGACAGAAGCCGGCTATGTCGGTGAAGACGTCGAAAACGTGCTCTTGAAGCTGATCAGAGCGGCAGACAATGATATCAAACGCGCAGAAAAGGGCATTATCTACATTGATGAGATCGATAAGATCGCCAGAAAAGGAGAAAACAGATCCATCACAAGGGATGTATCCGGTGAGGGCGTACAGCAGGGTCTGTTAAAGATCCTGGAGGGTACTGTGGCGTCGGTCCCCCCTCAGGGAGGACGTAAGCACCCCCAGCAGGAAATGCTGCAGATCGATACGAGCAACATTCTCTTTATCTGCGGCGGCGCATTTGCCGGTATTGAAAAAATCCTCGCTGAGAAAGACAATAAAAACGCCATCGGCTTCGGTCAGGCATTCGAGGAGAAGAAGGAGAAGACCCTCACGGAACAGCTCAGAGGGCTCACACCTCAGGATTTCATAAAATTCGGTCTGACACCGGAATTTGTCGGCAGACTTCCCGTCTTCGTCACCCTCGATGAACTGAACAAAGAAGCACTGGTAAGGATTTTGACCGAACCCAGGAACGCTCTGGTGAAACAGTACCGGAAGCTCCTGGAGATCGACGGTGTCGAACTTGAATTTGAGCCGGAAGCACTCAGGGAGATCGCGCAGACCGCCCTGCTTAAGAATACAGGTGCGAGAGGCTTAAGAGCAATCATGGAAAATGTAATGGAGAACATCATGTTTGATATTCCGGATGAGGAAAATGTCAAAAAATGTATCCTCACAAAAGCCTCTGTTCTCGGAGAAGAACAGCCTGTAATCGTACGGGGAAAGGAAAATCGGACTGCCTGATCACTCAGCGGCTGTGATGTCCATCGAAAGGTGGAGATTGCAGCCGCTTATTCTGTGCTGTCTTCAGGCAGAGGCCTGCGCTGAACGCCGGATTGTCTGCGGACAAAAAGGCTTTTACAAGCGGATGCAGCAGCTGCGCCCATCGTGCCGGAGACGCAGGACTGGACAAATCCGGTGGGCAGTATAAAATAAATCAGGATATTCTGAACAGCAGGGGGGCAGGACGGGATTTCTCTTTCCGGACGAAACCGCTGCAACCGCCGGTTGACAGATTGACAAACGCGGTTGGTGGTCTGCAACCCTCTTCAGAGGTATATTCATAGCAGAAAACGAAGTGCGCGAAAGCGCAGCTGTATTTAGAATAGCGGAGGAAAAGACGATGATTCTTGCAGACAAGATTATAGAGAACAGAAAGAAAAACGGCTGGTCCCAGGAGGACCTGGCAGAGAAACTGGGAGTGTCCAGACAGTCGGTATCCAAGTGGGAGAGCGCACAGGCGATTCCCGATATGAAGAAGATCCTGCAGCTCTCGGAAGTCTTCGGTGTCAGCACCGATTATCTGATCAGGGATGAGATCGAGGAGGTGCCTGCTTTGGAACTGGCGCCTGTGGACAACGGTCTCGAAGAGACGGTCAGAAGTGTTTCCATGGAGGAAGCGGTTTCTTTTTTGAAGTACAATGAAAACGCGTCGCGGTGGATCTCCACAGGGGTTATGCTCTGCATCCTGTCCCCTGTACTTCTGATCCTGCTGGGAGGTCTTGCCGAAGCAGGATTTATCCGGATGGATGTCACTGCAGCCGGGATTGCAGGAACGGGAATCCTTCTGATCATGATCGCAGCCGCAGTGGGATTGTTCATCAGAGAGGGGATGCGCGGGAAGAAATATGAATATCTGGAAAAAATAGATATCGACACGGAATACGGTGTGAACGGAATGGTGAAGGAGCGGAGGGATGCCTATGCGGAGACGCACAGCAGGCGGATGATCATCGGAGTCATGCTGTGCATTATTTCCGCAGTGCCTCTTCTGGGCGCGCAGGCAGATAAATACTCCAACAACACCGACCTGCTTCCGATCCTGGGAGTGGTGC
This sequence comes from uncultured Lachnospiraceae bacterium, assembly GCA_900318375.1. Taxonomy (GTDB): domain Bacteria; phylum Bacillota; class Clostridia; order Lachnospirales; family Lachnospiraceae; genus CAG-791. The sequence goes on along the minus strand of ONKG01000069.1, from coordinate 3,609 downwards.
TGCTTCTGGTCATGATCGCCGCCGGCGTCAAGCTGATTGTCCTCACCTGTACCAGGCAGGGGGGATTTGACAGGCTGCTGGAGGAAGGCGACTATACCAGACTCAATAAAAAGGCCGGGAAATTTGACGGCGTCTACTGGGCGATCGCAACGGCTGTGTACCTGGCCTGGAGTTTTGTTACATCGCGCTGGGATATGACCTGGATCGTGTGGCCGGTGGCAGGCGTCCTGTTTGCCGCATTCCGCGAGATCATGAAGGCAATTGTCCGGGCGAGATGAGAGGATCTTCAAATTTAGTCCAAACGTATTTGAATGCAGCCCTTATATTCCAAACGCATTTGAATGTTGCCGTCCGCACCGGGCGCCTGAACTGACGGGAGAAACGAAACAAAAATGTGACAGGGATATCTTTTTTATCATTTATCCAGACTGTAGGATTTTAAAAAGGTATGCTTACCGTCCTTATACTCGTATACGCGGGTCTCACAGTTTTTGGCCCGCTCCCAGTGAAGGCCGTCCGGTGCCTCGTCGAGGTAGCCGCACAGTGCGCGCATGATGCCGCCGTGACAGGCGACAAGCACATTTTCATAGTCGTGTTTTTCCAGGTCTTTCAGAAAATCGGCCGCCCTTTCCTTCATCGATGAAATCGTCTCTACAGTGGGCGGAGCGGGGAAGATCTTGGGCATGGCCCAGTAGGCGGTCATAGCAGGTCCCATCAGATAATACTTGCGCTTCTCGTACTTTCCGAAATCAGTCTCTATAAGGCGCGGGTCTATGATGAGCTCGGAGACGTCAACGCCGCCGAGGATGGAACCCGTCTGCTGCGCGCGTTTAAGCGGGCTGGAATAGACGGCGTCAAAATGGATGCCGCCGATCTTTTCGCGGGTCTGCCTGGCCTGGGATATGCCTTTTTTGTTGAGAGGACAGTCGGTCCGTCCCTGCATGCGTCTGGCGTGATTGAGGTCTGTCTGCCCGTGGCGGGCAATCCAAATTTTCATAACCGTTTTTCCTTCCGGGACCGCGCAGAATGCAATGCATCTGCCGGTTTCTTTTTTATAGCACGGCCCCTGTAATGAAATTTCCGCCTAAGGGCGGACACGGACCGGCCGGGGGCAGAGAGCGGCAGGGCCGCTTCTGCCCTATTATGACACGGCCCCTGTAATGAAGTTTTCCGCCTGAGGGCGGACACGGGCCGGCCGGGAGCAGTGAGCGGCAGGGCCGCTTCTACTTTGTTTGTGCTGTTCTTCCGGCTGCTTCGATCACGTGTCCGATGAGGACGCAGGAGGTGACGCTGCCGACGCCTCCGGGGACAGGAGTGATCGCCTGTACGAAGGGCTCGACATCTTCGAAAGCTACGTCTCCGGAGATGCCGCCTTTTTCTTCATCCCAGTTGATGCCGACATCAATGACGACCTGATGAGGATTGGTGTAGTCTCTGGTGACGCTGTGGAGCTGCCCGGAGGCGGCGATCAGGATGTCAGCCTCCCGGGTGATCGAAGGGACGTCAGGGGTGCGCGTGTGGCAGTTGACGACGGTGGCGTTTTCGTGCATCAGCATCATGCCCACAGGGCGTCCTATGACCAGGGATCGTCCGATGACGGCAGCTTTTCTGCCCCTGATCGGAATGTTGAAGTGGTGAAGGATTTCCATGGCTGCCTGTGCTGTGCAGGGAGGGAAGCCTGTCTTCGTATTTGTAAAAACACCTGCCAGGGACAGGTCGGTACAGCCGTCGATATCCTTGGCGGGGCTGAGCATCTGTCTCGCCTTCTCGTTGTCCAGATGTTTCGGGAGAGGACGGAAGAGCAGGATGCCGTGGATGGAATCGTCTTCATTGAGGCTCTGCAGTGTTTTGTCAAAGACTTCCTGTGATACGTCGGCGGGAAGGATGACTTTTTTGACAGCGATGCCGACAGTCTCTGCTCTCTTCACCGCCCCGCGCTCGTAGGCCAGGTCATCCGGCCTTTCTCCCACCCGGAAGATGCAGAGTGTGGGGGTGATGCCGGCTGCTATGAGAGACCGGGTGTCCTGCTGCATTTTTGCGGTCAGGGCGTCTGCGACTTCTTTGCCTTTGAGTATTTTTGCCATAAACAGTTCCTTTCTTTCGGACTTGTGCGTCAGCAATGAGACAGACTATGCACGGATAATACAAAACACAGGCACATAGAGCCCGCCCGCCGGCGGGTCTTGAAACCCGGTCCTGTTTTCAGCTGCAGCCTGTTTCCGGATAGTCCGGGGCTGTTTCAGCTGCTTCAGCTGCGGATTCCGGTCAGAACCGCATTGTAGAGATCGTCTGCTTTCTGTGTGTACTTTGCGAGCAGGGCATCTGCCTCCGCTTCCAGTGCCTGTGCGCTGGAGCGGTCTTTCATGGATCTGGTGTTGATGTAGATGTTGAGCGAAGCGGCCTGCATGGCGGCTTTGCAGAGGATGGCGCCGCAGCCGGCGTCGGAGACGGCCAGGCGGGATCCCTTGGAGGCAAATTCCCCGATGATATCCACTGCTTCGGCGCAGGCGCGCAAAATGTCCATGGGTACACTGCAGGCGACCTGCAGGGCACTCTCCATGACAGCGTCGCGTCCGGGGTCATCTTTGGGGATACCATAGGCTTTTGCGAGAGGGGCAAAGGCTTCCGCGTCTCCGTCAACGAATTCCAGGAGTTTTACCCGAAGAGCCTGGGCTCGTTTCATCAGAGACTGAATGTCTTCCTCGACATCCGCGTATTTTTTCTTGCCTGTAGTCAGTTCACCGACCATATCTCCGAGGGAGATGCCGATTGCGCCGGCCAGGGCGCTGGCACCGCCGCCGCCCGGTACGGGAGCGGGGGAGGCAAGTTCTTCGGTAAAGGCAGTGACAGTTTTTTCAATCATTTTCATATATTCACCATGCGGGCGCAGCTTCTGCATGCTTTGCCATCTCCTGAAACAGGCATTGAATGCCGGAATATCGGGGCTGCTGCAATTTTCACTGAAAATTGCCTGTTACTTTAAGTGCTGCTTCAATTGTTGATACAGAAATGTGCCTGTATCCGCCGATTTGTTTGCGGCGGATGCAGGCACAATCATTATCCTATAGGATGAGATTTTTTTCAATCGGAACCATCTGACTATGATGACGATCAAGTGACAGGGCGGCCATGTTTCTCTGATCAGAACAGGCCGCTGATGACACCGTTCTCGTCGACATCGATTCTCTCCGCAGCGGGGACCTTGGGAAGTCCGGGCATGGTCATGATGTCGCCGGTCAGGGCAACGATGAAGCCGGCGCCTGCACTTACCTTGAGGTTGCGGACGGAGACAGTGAAGCCCTTGGGAGCGCCGAGCAGAGCCGGATCGTCGGAGAAGGAGTACTGGGTCTTGGCCATGCAGATGGGCAGTCCCGCGAAGCCGAGGTCTGTCAGCTGTTTGACCTGTTTGATGGCGTTGCCGACCAGCTGCACGCCGTCTGCGTGGTAGATCTTCCTGCAGATCATGTCGAGCTTCTCTTCGATAGTGGCATCGAGAGGATAGGACTGGCGGAAATCATTGGGCTCTTCGCAGAGACGGACGACTTCCTGTGCCAGAGCCTTGCCGCCTTCGCCGCCCTTTGCCCATACTTCGGACAGAGCGACATTGAC
>ONKG01000043.1 GCA_900318375.1 uncultured Lachnospiraceae bacterium | reverse complement strand
CGCAAACAACCACAATAGCGGAATGCCAATGGCTTTTCAATTGTTATTTGTTATTTGGTGGAGTGAAGTCACCCACCCAAGCTACAGAAGACTCGAAAAAAGCGGGAAAAACCAGCAAAATCAAGAGGCAGAAATCAACCGCGAAAATAATCAGCTGCGAGAAGTCAGCCGCGAAAAAGCAACAGACAATAATCAGCTGCAAAAAGCCAACCGCGAAAAAGCAGCAGAAAAAAAACAGCAGACAAAAATCAGCGTAGAAGGATCAATTCGGAAATCCCCTATACATCCAGCTCCAGGACCAGTGTGCGATAGCCTGAGAGAACGACGCTTTTATCTGTGATCTGCAGGGGTTCTCCGGCGGGGGTGTCCGCGCAATTGTCGAGAAGGACTTTCCTGACCGGCGCAGGGAGGGGAAGTGCCCGCGTCTCCTTCGTGTAGTTGGAGACTACCAGGATGGCCTGTGCGCCGGAGCGGCGCTGGTAAGCGATTACCCTGGACTGATCTGCCAGATAAGGTTCAAAGCTTCCATAGATCATCGTGCCGCTGTACCTTGAATCTTTGCGCAGGCGGATCAGCTTTTTGTAATAGTTATATACTGAAGCGGGATCCCCTGTCTGCTGTGCCAGATTGATTTTGGTATAGCCGGGATTGAGCCGCAGCCAGGGCGTACCGGTGGTAAAACCGGCGCCGGGGGCGCCGCTCCACTGGAAGGGAGTCCGGGCATTGTCGCGGCTGTTGCGCTCTAGTGCGAGCAGAGCATCTTTTTCAGAGACACCCTGCCGGAGCATTACATTCCAGGCGTCGATCGAGGCAATGTCATCGACCTCTGAGATGCTCCGTATAGGGACATTCTCCATGCCGATTTCCTGTCCCTGGTAGATCCAGGGCAGGCCGCGGACAAAGAAATAGACAGTGGCGAGGGCTTTCTTTGCTGCTGTGCGCATCTCTTCAGGCATGATCTTCATGTCCTGCGGCGGTATGTAACGACTCACCCCTCTGGGCTCATCGTGGTTTTCGATGATGTTGGAGAGAAAGCCGATGTCCCCGACCTTATCCTGGGTGGAAAAAAGGCAGCCTTTATAGTCATCGGGTGTGATGCCTTTGTTTTTGTGCCAGCCGGCATGAGAGCTTCCCCAGACAGTCTCCGAAAAATCGAACATGGAGGAAAAATACCCGTGATCACCGATGAAGGCGGGAAGTTCCTCCGCTTTTTCATTGAAGACTTCACCGACAGTGAAAGCCTGGTGGGGAGCGAAGGTTCTGTCGCGCAGTTCGCCCAGAAACTCCCCCACTCCGCGGGCATCCTGCAGCATGCGGCCGATGGTGCAGAGGCCGTCCTCCCGATCCGGCGCGTAGTTTTGAAAGGGAAGAGCCTTTTTGATGTTGATTATGGCATCGATCCTGAAGCCTGCAAGCCCTTTATCCAGCCACCAGTTGACCATGGTGTAGATTTCTTCACGGAGCTTTGGGTTTTCCCAGTTGAGATCGGGCTGCTTTTTGTGAAATACATGCAGATAAAACCAGTCTTCATGACCGGGCAGCTTTTCCCATACCGGTCCCCCGAAATAGGAGCGCCAGTTGCAGGGGAGGACATAGCCGTCGGGGGAGCGGACAGCGAATGCATCGTCAGGGGAGGATGCGGTTTTTTTCAGTTTTTTCAGATAAAAATACTGACCGTATTCGCCTTCCGGATCCAGGCATGCCTTTTTGAACCACTCGTGTTCGTCGGAACAGTGATTCACGACCAGATCCATGACAATATACATGTCTCTCTTTTTGGCCTCTGCGAGCAGGCGGTCTATGTCATCCATTGTTCCGAAGCGGGGATCGATATCATAGTAGTCGGAGATATCATAGCCCTGATCCGCCAGCGGTGAACGATAGACAGGGGAGAGCCATACAATATCCACGCCGAGATCCTTGAGATAGTCGAGTTTTTCGATAATGCCCGGAAGGTCTCCGATTCCGTCTCCGTCTGTATCATAGAAGCTTTTGGGATAAATCTGATAGGCGATTTTGCCGTGCCACCACTGTTTTTCCATAACAGAATCCTCTGCTTTCGTTGGAACTGCGCGCAAGACTCGCAGACAAGTCCTGAATCTGTGCCGGAAGGAAAGTTTTCCGCGCAGCCGGTGAATGAATTTTGCAGACCGGGCACAAACGGACCAGGTCTAAGTGAACACCCGGGACAAGCACCGGTGTAACTTGTATTGAATATTGTTATTATAACAGATTTATCGATAAAACGTGACAAAACATTCGAACAGGTGATGAAGCGTGATGAAGGACTGATTCAGAGGGATGATGCAGAGGGGTGATGAAAAGGGCTGATGGAGAGAAGTGATCAAGAAGGCTGACGCAGAGGAGTGGTGAAGGCAGAGCAACGAAGGCACTGGCAGGTTGCTTAAAAAAGCGGGATGGCGTATTATTTCTGCAGATGATACCCGCGCACTAAGGCGCTCCGGCATGTATGAAAGAAGGGAGAACCTGCGTTGATCAGGCATCCGATTCCTCCGCTGTACAATGCGGATTCAAAGATATTGATACTGGGAAGTTTTCCGTCTGTGAAATCCCGGGAAATGGCCTTTTTTTACGGGCATCCGCAGAATCGTTTCTGGAAGCTTCTGAGTATCCTGCTGGAGGCTCCCTTTCCGGAGACAGTGCAGGAAAGAAGAGATTTTCTGCTCTCACACGGGATCGCGGTGTGGGATGTGATCGCTTCCTGTGAGATTCACGGATCTTCAGACGCGAGCATCCGCAACGCGGCGCCGAACGATCTGCGGAAGATTCTGGACTGCGCACAGATCCGGCAGATTTATGTCAACGGCCAGACGGCCGGGAAACTGTATCGAAAATACCAGGAGGGGCCTCTGCGTGAGATTTACGGAGACTGTGCGAAAGCGGTGGTGCTCCCGTCCACCAGCCCGGCCAATGCTGCGTGGACAATGGAGCGTCTGCTGCAGGCATGGAGGGTGATCACGGAAAAGCCGGATAATACCCGTGACTTCGGCCAAGGGATACGCTCATAAAAAGGAAACCTGCTTCATCGCTCAGGACTCGCGGGCGAATCTTGAACTAAATTGTAATCAGAGCAAAGAGGTTGATTCATATATGAATGAAAACACACAGAAACTGACATTCGGGGCACTGCTTGTAGCTGTTTTCGGCGTACTGCTCCTTCTCAACAGACAGACGGGCGGAATGCTGGAAGAGACCTTTCTCTTTCTGTTTCCGATTCCGATGGTGGCTTTTTCGGCGCGGTACGGCTGGAAAGACAGTCTGCCGGTCTTTGTATGCACCGTGCTGATTTCCATTTTCTGCGGAATCTTCACATCTGCCTTCTACGCGGCCACGCAGTCCTTTATCGGTGTGGTTTACGGGAGCTGCCTGCATGCAAAGCGGGATTCGAATAAGACCATGCTGTTGGTGATGGCGCTGAGTACGATCTCCAACCTTCTGAGCACCATCGTCCTGGCGGCTCTTTTCGGATTTAATCTCCAGGAGGACATTGAGATGATGCAGACCATGATGCATCAGGCAATTGAAAAAGCCGGCACTAATATGACTCCGGAGCAGATGCAGGCCCTCGACCGCGTTCTGCAGCCGGATACGCTGCTGCGAATGCTGATTGTTTCAGTGATCTTCATGGGCGTCGTGCAGGGATTTATTGTCTGCCAGCTCAGTCTCCTGATTCTGCGGAGGCTGCGCTTCCAGATTCAGAAGCCTGCGCCGATCATTTCCTATTACCCGCCGCGCTGGACAGGCATTATCGCGCTCGTCCTTTACTGGTTTTACGGTTCTACTCTGATCATGCCGAAAATGGAAGGCCGCCGGGAAATCCTCCGCATGATCGGGCAGATCGGTTCGCTATGTGCCTACATGTATCTGCTGTGCTTTGGTTTTATCGCTGTTGTGCTGCTGGTGCGTGCCTTCGGTCCCGCCTCCAAAGCAGTGGGTGTCATTATTGCGATTGCGGCTTTCTTTGTGCTGCAGCAGATTATTATGCTGCTTGGCTTTTTCTATATTTCCACGGGGCTTCATGAATGGATCGGGAGAAAGATCGATGAACGTCTGGCAAGGGAGAGGAGATTCCGCGCTTAGTCTGGCAAGGGAGAGGAGATTCCGCGCTTAGTGAGGACTGGCGGCAGAACAGGATATCCGGATAAGACTGAGTAAAGCACGGGTTACAGGAGGAATGAAGATGAAACTGAGAGCTGCCATCCTGCAGACGAAGGTTTTTGCCGAAAAAGAAAAAAACATCCGTCAGCTGGAGGAAATTCTTGCATCGGGAAAAACAGAAGGGGCGGATCTGGTGACTTTGCCTGAGATGTTTGCCTGTCCCTATGAGACAGGTAATTTTCCTTTGTATGCGGAGCCTCAGGGCGGTCCGTCCTGGCAGGAACTCTCCGCGCTGGCCTCAAAATACGGGATTTATCTTTCCGCAGGAAGCATACCGGAGATGTCCGGACCCGGCAGCCGCGTATATAATACCGCTTATGTCTTCGGCAGGGACGGCAGGCAGATCGGAAAGCACAGAAAAGCCCATCTGTTTGATATCAATGTCGAGGGCGGACAGTGCTTTAAAGAATCGGACACACTCTCTGCGGGAGATTATATCGGCTGCTTTGATACGGAGTTCTGCAGAATCGGGCTCTGTATCTGTTACGACTTCCGCTTTCCGGAGACGGCGCGTCTCATGGCACAGGACGGCGCAAAGATCATCCTGGTTCCCGCGGCTTTCAATATGACCACGGGGCCGGCTCACTGGGAGCTCATGTTCCGCCAGCGCGCTGTGGAGAGCCAGTGCTATGTGATCGGAACTGCACCTGCCCGTGACCCGGAGAGCAGCTATACTTCATGGGGACATTCCATTGCTGTTGATCCCTGGGGCAGGATCCTTACGCAGATGGATGAAAAGGAAGGCATCCGCATCGTGGAACTCGACCTTGACTATGTGGACAAAGTGAGGCAGGAACTGCCTCTTCTCGCTCACCGGAGAAGTGACCTTTATGAACTGCGGAGAAAGTGATCGGTTCTCTGCAATGGATTCCGGGAAATAGAAACCCGGGGATAGAAAGCCGAGTTAAAAAAAGATATAGAGATAACAGAGACAGATCGTTCAAGAGGATCTGTGACGGCAGATTGGAAGATCATAAAATGAATGAAAAAGAACGCCTCCAATATGAAAAGCTGGTACTGACACCTGTCGGAAAACTGATTCCGTCACTGGCAATACCCACGATCATCAGTATGATGGTCACCATGATCTACAACCTGGTGGACGCCTATTTTGTAGGAAAGCTGGGAACGAGCGCAAGCGCGGCGATCGGTATCGTGCTGGGTGTGCAGTCCATTATCCAGGCCTTCGGCTTTATGCTGGGCCACGGAGCCGGAAGCCAGATCAGTATCCACCTCGGCAGGGGAGAACGGAAGATGGCGGACCGTCTTCTGTCCACAGCATTTTTTACGGCGGCGGGATTCAGCATTATTTTGTCTGCCTGCTGCTTTGTTTTTCTCAATCCTCTGATGCGTCTGATGGGGAGCACGGATACGATTCTGCCTTTTTCCAGCAACTATGCGACATACATTCTGATCTCGGGTCCGGCCCTGATGTGCAGCTGTGTCCTCAACAATGTCATGCGGTACGAAGGAAAGGCGGTCCTGGCCATGGCCGGTCTTGTCTCCGGCGGTGTACTGAACATGATCGGCGATCCGATTCTGATGTTCGGACTGGGGCTGGGGATCGACGGTGCCGGTCTTTCAACGGCCATTTCCCAGTATGTCAGTTTCGGCATTCTGCTGTATATGTTTCTGACCAGAAAAACAATCAGCAGATTATCCATCCGGAATTTTTCCAGGGATATCAGGGATCTGCTGCGGATCATAAGGGTCGGTTTCCCAAGTCTTATACGCCAGATGCTGAACAGTATTTCGACCATGACACTCAACAATTGTGCCATGCCATACGGGGACGCTGCAATTGCCGCCATGTCTATCGTCGGCCGTATCACCATGTTTATCGGGTCCGCGATGATCGGAATCGGACAGGGTTTCCAGCCGGTCTCGGCCTTCAATTACGGCGCCAGAAAATATGCCCGTCTGAGGAAGGCGTTTTTCTTTACAGTTCAGATGGGAACAGTGATTCTGGGTACACTGGGAGTTCTCGGCATGATCGTTCCGGAGGCTGTTGTCCATATCTTCCGGGATGATCCCAGGGTTGTCGAGATCGGAGCCGTGGCGCTGCGTTTCCAGTGTGTTGCGGTCTTTTTCCAGGCCTTCAGTGTGTGCGCGAATATGATGTTCCAGAGTGTCGGAAGAAGCCGGGAGGCCTCCTTCCTCGCGACACTCAGGAGCGGTCTTTTTTATGTGCCGATCCTGATCATACTGCCCCGTTTTATTGGGATCCGGGGAATCCAGAGCGCCCAGATGTGGTCGGACATGCTGACTACACTCGTCTGCCTGCCCTTTGTCGTCTGCTTCTTTAAAGAGATTCCCGGAGAGGATCAGGAGACGGACATTTTGTACTGGCGCGCATGCAGGGAAGCTGAAAAATCACGCTGATGCGCTGATATTTTAATCTCAGAGGCTTGTGCCGCAGGACGGTCAAACCTCCCCTGATCACATTGGGGCACCGCTCTGACAAGCGGTTTATAGGAAAGGGTATTTATGAGGCTGATTCACTGTGCGGACCTGCACCTGGATTCAAAACTGCATACCCATCTGGACAGAGACCGGGCGAAGCGGCGGCGGGATGAGCTGCTGCGCAATTTCGAGCGCCTGACCGGATACGCCGCAGAAAACGGTGTGGAAGCTGTGCTGATCGCGGGGGATCTTTTTGACAGGGATACGGTCTCTGCTCTTGCCCGGAATACGGTCCTTTCCGTAATCAAAGAACATCCGCAGATCCGTTTCTATTATCTGCGCGGCAATCATGACCTCGGTGACTGCCTGGGAGCTGCCGCCGCGGAAACGAAAGACGTCCCGCCCAATCTGTTTCTGTTCGGAAACCGCTGGAAGACGTATTACGAGGGGAAGAGCAGGAGAATCGCGATCACCGGCATGGAGCTGACAGATGAAAACAGTGCGGCTGCCCCTTCGCTTCTTCAGATTGACCCCGATCACTTTAATATAGTGATGCTCCACGGACAGGAGACGGCAGGCCGATTTGTAAAAAACAAAAAAAGCGCGGACTACGCCGGCTCTGTCAGCCTGTCTGCCCTGCGCGGCAGAGGGATTGATTATCTTGCGCTTGGACATATCCATGCGTATAAAAAAGCCCCCCTGGACAGTCGGGGAATATACTGTTATCCGGGATGTCTCGAAGGACGCGGTTTTGATGAATGCGGCCCCCACGGTTTTGTGCTTCTGGATATCGATGAGAGAACGGGCCTGATGGAAGACCGCTTTATTCCTTTTGCACAGCGAACCCTTTATTCACTGCAGGTCGATGTGACGGGATGCCTGACGACAGCGCAGATGAAAGATCTGCTGGAAGATGCTGTGCTCGCTGCGGGATGCAGAAAGCGGGATATGGCGGATGTGATCCTCTGCGGGGAACTTGATGTGGACTGCGAAAAAGACATTGATTATCTTCGCCCGGGCCTGGAGGAAGCCTTCTTTTTTGCCCGCCTGCGGGATGCGACGACCCTTCGGATCAATATCGAGGATTATTTTTACGATGAGTCACTGCGCGGCGAGTTTGTCCGCCTGTGCATGAAGGATCCATCGATCTCTCCTGAGGAAAAGACAGCTGTGATCCGCTGCGGATTCAGGGCTATGGACGGAGAAGAACTGCTGTAATGGAAGGCGCACATGGCTTACCGGAGCCAGAGATTGAGATCGACATCGCCTTCGATGCCGGGAACCTTTCCTTCGTTGGTGTACTGCCACCAGGTGAAATGGTAGGGGGTCTGGGGCTGCGGCTCATAATCCGCGTACCAGATGTCATAAGTGTTCATTGTATCTGTGTCGAAGTAGTGATGCTCCCAGGGCAGGTTGGAATAGATATCTGCCTTGCAGGCCGGGGAGGACTCGACTGCCCTGCAGAAGGCTGCTGTATTGAGAGCGACCTGCTCCCTGGTGATTTCATTTGCCCGGCCATGGTCATCTCTGATGAGCTCCGGGTCGTAGATCAGAGGCAGATCCAGCTCGACCCCCGACCGTTCAATGACGCTGACCGCGAGGGCGGCCTCCTCTTCGGCCTCTTCTTCATTCAGAGCCTGGGAAAAGAAATAGGCACCCACTTCCAGGCCTGCTTCTTTTGCTTTCTGCAGGTTTTCCACAGCCATGGAGTCCTCCACCAGGGTGCCGGCGTCCCCGTATCCTCTGAAGCCTGTGCGGATGAAGGCGAAGCGGTAACCGGCTGCAGCGACAGCCTGCCAGTCAATGATTCCCTGGTGTTCGGAGACATCGATCCCCTGCAGGCATTCAAGGTCTCCTGTATAGGTGATCCACTGAGGGTTTTCTCCGGAGGGGAGAAACTTCTCAGGGTCGTACTGGATCGCCTCGACCCCGGGATCGACTTCCATTGTGTGCCACTCGTCCCATGCATCGATATATTTCAGCTTCCGGGGCTCCGCCGGCTCTGAACTGTTTTGGGCGGAGGGTGCTTCCGATGAAGCGGAATCCCCTGCCGCAGCAGCCGAAGCAGTCGTGTCTTGCGTCGAGGCGGATCCTGTCGCTGCGGCAGCCGATGCAGCCGGGGTATCCGCGGCAGAAGCTGGTGAGCCCGGAACAGGGGCCGACGTGCTTTCTGAGGCATCGGCAGCTTTTATTGTTGACGCCATGTCTGACTTTTCAAGGGCCTTTCCGGTATCCTTTTCTTCGGCAGAAGAACCGGATCGGGCAGTCCGGGAGCTGTCCGCGTCGGAAGTGGGGCTGCAGCCTGCTGTCAGCAGAAGCAGAGACAGCAATACACCTGCAAGGCGGATCACGGTATTTCTTTTTACAGATGTTTTCCCTGCGGATGTTTTCCGATGTTCATTTCCGGAAAAACAGGTGCTGTTTCCGGTCGTTTTTCTTTTCATAAAGGATCTCCTGCTCTTCTCGATTTTTTTCTTTTATATTCTGATCGATCAATTTGAAAAGCCCGATGTGCGGCAGCAAATATTACATTTATATACTTTGATGTTTTTGATTTCAGCATCATACCGTTAGAGGGGCATGTATGGTAACGTATTCCTGCTGCCCGGTTCAGGCGCGCTGCATTCATCATAGGCGGGGAAGGAGATTTATGCAAGAAAAAGGGCGGACCGGCGGACATAAAACATCATAGAATATCAAAAAAATATCCCCGGATTGCCTGCTGATTTTTTTCGGTCAGGCTTTCCGGGGATTTTCTGATACGTTGTCACTATGGCAGATGATGGGGGATTATTCTGCGTCACCTGTGACAGGAACTTTTTCAATGCTGTAACCCAGAGCAATGACAAGCTTGATGGTCTCCAGAACCATGCTCCGGTCGTAGTCTTTTTCACTTTCAGGGAGTTCGTCGTAGGAAATCAGGCAGGGAGAAGTCATTTTCTTCTCGTCCCGTTCGGGACCCCAGGTCCATCCTTCATCCATACGCCTGCGCCCCCAGACATCATGAATGTTTTCGGATATTTTTTCTGTGAGATTTGTCAGTTCCGGTGAGAGATAAATCGTTCCGGTATCGACCGGAGAAGGATTGTACATATAGCGAAATCTCCTTTTTTGTGCTGTGCCTGCAGGGGCAGGCGGTTTTCAGGTCATTGTACCGGGAAGGGATACCAATGTCTGCGCGCGGCTAAAAGCCGTCATATCGGTAAGTGCTTCCGTCAAATTAGGTGTTTATCCGTCCGGGTGTTCTGACCGTACGTATAGTAGAACCGCACATCAGCGACATTGATATCCCTTCCCGGTACAGTGTCCCGCACTGAGGAGATTGCGGAACCGGACAGTGAGAAGATCTGCCGGTCAGTGTGTGACCGGAAACGAAGATACTGCATAAGCTTCTCTCTGTGCTTTAAAAAGGAATTCAGCCGGATCGGTCTATGGTTTAATCAAAAACCTCTTTTCTCGATTGTATAACCGTTGCTGAGGATCAGCCGGATCGTCTCGAGGACGAGGCATCTGTCATCATCTTTTTCCAGCTCGCTCAGTTCGCTGTAGGGAACCAGTCTGGGATTTGTATGAAGACTGTCGTTGCGTTCCGAACCCCATACCCAGCCCTGATCCAGGCGCTTCCGTCCCCAGACATCGTGGATGCTCTCGGAGATATCTTCTGTGAGAACGGTGAGTTCGGGAGAAATAAAAAAGGTGTCGCCTTCTATCGGATGAGGATCGTACATGAGGTGCCTCCTGATCATACATTAGAAAGAAAAATCTTCTGCGGGAATCCTGGGAAGCAGGCGGTACTGCTGTCCTTTGTTGATGTCAGTATAAAGGTGTGTGTATTAACAAAAAATGCTTCTATCCTTAACAAAGACATCGAGGTGTTAACAAAAAACAGAAAATATTCCGCGTTCCGGGCGGGCCCGGACTGTGATCTGCGCACCGGGTCCGGATACTATAAAGCTGTAACGCGATAATATACAGGCCTTTGTTTGTATAGTATTATAAAAAAAAGTATGTTAATATTTGAAACAGGAAAATTAATTTCAAGGCGAATACTTTTAATCGGATAGATTCGTTAATTTTTGTTTGTACAATTCAGAAAAGCGGGCGGACGGTGGATCATGTATAAGAACAAAGCATTTATTTCCTACAGGCATGTGCCGCATGATGCGGAAGTGGCGAAAACGGTGCAGAGGAACCTGGAACAATTCCGTATTCCGCGAGGCATCCGGGCTGCGGGAAGAAAGAGACAGCTGGGCAGGATATTCCGGGACAAGACTGACCTGGGCGCGCGGACGGACCTGACGGAGGAACTGCAGAGGGAGCTGGATGACAGTGAGTTCCTGATCGTAATCTGTTCTCCTGAGGCGGCGCAGTCCCGCTGGGTGCCGGAGGAAATTGAATACTTTCTGCTTCACCACGGATCGGACAGGATTCTGCCGGTCCTTTCTTCAGGTGATCCCGAGAGGGTATACGAAGCGCTGTTCAGGAATGCGGCGGGTGCTCCCCGGGAGCCGGTCGCCTGTGATTTCAGGGGAGATATGCGTCAGGCTGTGCGGGTGGAACTGCCCCGTCTGATTTCAGCTCTGGTGGGCTGTACTTATGATGAACTGGTAAACCGGACCAGGCGGAGAGAGAAAAAGCGCACCATGATGATCGCGTCCATCGTCTCGGCGGCTGTTCTGCTGATCACGGTTGTCTCTGTATTTTTTGCCATTTCCGGCATAAGAGTCAGAAGAGCCTTCCGCGCCCAGCAGATTGAAGATTCGCAGCTTTTGTCGAAATTATCGACAGAAGCTCTTGCGCGGGGAGAGCGCTTTGACGCGATCCGCTATGCCATGGGCGGCGTACCGGATGAAGGGGAAAAGCGCCCGGTGTCTGACGATGCCGTTTACGCTCTGCAGCAGGCGACCGGTGCCTACCAGACAGCGGAGAGCTGCCTGCTGACGCAGACGGGGGAATTTGATGCCGGCGAGGAAATCCGCGCCTGGAAATCGGCGGAAACAGAAGCCGGCTCCTTCCTTGCGGTTTCTTCCGGAAAAGAAACGGACACGGAACTGAGAATCTGGAATACAGATACCGGAGAACTGATTTACGACTCCACAGCAGAGGGGGAAATCGAAAACGAAAACAGTGAAATAATGCAGCCTGCATCCAGCGACACAGGCGCTCCGGGCAGGGAGTCTGACGGGAGCAGGGTGGACACGGAAGCCGGCCCGGCAGAAGATGGTCATATCAGGCAGGACGCTGAAGCTGCAAAAACGGGAGAGGATAATTCCGACGGAAATACGGACCAATCCGATGAGAACATAGAGACTGCCGACGGGAATACGGACCAATCCGATGAGAATATGGAGACAGCCGACGGGAGTACGGAAAATTCCGGGATAGAAAATGAATCCCGCAAAAAAACGAACGATATTCCCAACAGATTGTTGTTTACTGAACATTCACTGATCTGGGCAAAAGGCAGCAGACTCGAGGAAATTGATCTTACGAACGGACGGAAAAAGCGGGCATTTGAGGAGACAGACTATTATTCTCTTATGCCAATGGACTGCGCCGGCGGCAGAACAGTGGTCTGGGCTTATGGAATGCACGGAACAGATCTGCTGGTTTTTGAAGACGGCAGTGATCGGGCCCCTGCAGTGTTATCTGTCGATAACCTTTCGGAAAAGGCAGAGGAGCGATACAACACGGACAGTCGGCAGAATCATGAAAAGGAAGCAGGGAAAAAAGACGAAAATGCGGACATCTCTTTCGGCCGGCTCGAAGATCAGAAAAAAGTCATGCTGTCACCTGACGGAGACTGTCTTTTTCTCCGCGGGCTCTGCAGAGTAAACCGCATAGAGGAGAATCTGCTCTGTGCTCTGGACCTGCGGACACAGGAGATCACAATCGCAGTGCGGGGGCAGGAAATCCTGGCTTACCGTGTCTGCCCGGACACAAAGATCCTCGCTGTAATCTATGAGGGACGTCCCCAGGAGAGGCTCTGTGAGGGCGGGGAAATCTGGAGCGGTGCATTCCCGGAGGAGGGAGAACTTGTCCTTCGGGCAGCCGACTATCGTTCGGGGCAGATACTTTGGGAAGAGGAATCCGACTGTGCCCGGAATATAGATCCGCAGCTTACAGCAGGTGAGACAATTCCCGGAGATTCCCGGGAGGCGGCAGTCCTGTGTGCCGGGACCAAGGCAGAGATTTATGATCAGGACACGGGGAAAAAGCTGTTCACGGCTGATTTTCCCGGTTTTATCCGCGGCACGATTGCGGAGAAGACGCTGGACGGCAGGCCGGCGCTCCTCGCTGTTCTTGAGGACGGGACCGTTTCCGCCTTCTGCCTTGACAATGCCGAAATGCAGCGTTGGGTCACGATTATTCCCGCCAACATAAAGAAGGCGGAACGCCTGGGAGATACGATTCTGGCAGAATATGGAAGCAAGGGACAAAACGATGCGAATACCCGGATTCTCGCATTCCGCGGCGGCCTGGCCGATGAGGATATGCTGATTCTGGAAACCGGGGGAGAAAAGGGAGATATTTTCCTGGGTGAAAAGGCCTGTGTTTGTGTCGACTCATTCTTTGTCATTGCCAATGCTGACGGGGAGACGGCCGCATTTGATGCTGTGACGGGAGAGCGGACGGCTTACATACCGTCAGAGGACGACCCTGTCAGGGACTGCCTGAGTATGGAATATATTGTCGAGAGTGAAAACGGAAAGAAATCCGCGGAGTTGTTTGACGAAGAGAGTATTCTTGTCACCGATAAAAAAGATGAGGACAAGGAAAAGATAACAGGAGCCGGAGATCGGATCACTGCGGCGGCCTGGCTGGGCAATACACTCTTCTGGACGGAAGAAGGCAAAGAAGGCCTCTGGCTCTGCAGTCAGGACAGCAGGATTCTGCTTGATCCGGAGGAATCTGTTTCCGACGGGAATGCCGTTTCGGAGAGGCTTTATCTGACAAAGGCGGACAAGGGAAAGATCTATGCTCTGTTTCATCATACACTTTTCAGGGTGGACACGGACACAGAAGAAGTGACCGGCAGGATCCTTCATGTGCTGGGGTATAATGAGCAGGAGAACAGGCTCATGCTTGAAGACACTGATACAGAGGGCGGAGTGCATATTTATATCAGCGATATTTACAGCCATACAGAGCTGAAGGAAAAGGGACGCAGGATACTGCCTGAGGAGAAAGACCCGGAAGACAGAGAATGAGACGGCGGCCCGGCGGCTGGAATCCTGAAGGAGAAAAGAGCGCCGAAAAGACAGAGAATGAGAACCGTAATCCCATAGTGAGGACATAAAAGATGGCAGGAAAAAAACAAGGAACAAGGAGCAGAATAGCTCCGTTTACGGTCAACATGATCTTTGAAAAGATTGAGGATCAGAAGATCCTGCGTTCCGCGGAAGGCCGCTTTACTTTCCAGCGTGAGGAAAAGGTGGAGAAAGTATTTCCGGCCCGGATCGGTGAATACCTGCGGGGGCTTTCTTCCGCATCCTATTACTCCTGGTTCCTCCACGGACAGGAAAACGGCGGCAGGATACGGGCCCGGGTTGAACAGCTTTTTTCGGAGAATCCCATTCAGTTTGTGCAGGAAATGGCAGAAAAATGCAGAGCCTTCCTGTGTCCGGAAGGACAGCCTGCCCTGGACCCGGAAGTCTGGAAGGAACTGCTGGATGAGCTGGGGAAAAACAATGCCCTGTTTGTCCGGGACGGCGACAGGGCCCGTCAGCTCATGTCGATGAGTTCCGCCGCACCCCAGCGGGTTTTGACAGTCCTGCTGCTCGCTGCCGGGATGAATGAATTTACCGAGGAAAAATACGAGTCTGTCCTGGCCTGCTGGCATCTGATGGACAGAGATCTCGCCGAAAAGGATTATACACAGCCGCAGGAGTTTGCAAGGACGGGTGAAATCCTCTACGCGGACGGCCTTCGAAAGGATGCGCTCGAGAGTTACCGCAAGGCGGTGCGTATGCTGGGAGGCGGCACGGGAGTGAAAAAACTGGACCCGTCCGAACAGGAACTTCTGGCGCTCCTGCAGTACCGGATCGGAGAGATGTTTCTTCACGGGGACGGCTGCAGCGCTAATGAGGAAACTGCGGCGGAGTATCTGGAAGACAGCGCCGGATACGGTTATGTCCCCGCGTTTTATCCTCTGGCCATGCTGCGTCTGCAGGCGGGAAAGGGCGGGAAGGCTGCGGATATTCTCAGAGAGGGAGCCCGCAGAAAAGACACTGCCTGTCAGAGGATGCTGGGAAATGCATTTTATACAGGAGATGTTCTTCCGGGAGTTGAAAAAGACCTGGACGAGGCTCTTCGCTATTATCTGGAGGGCGCCTGCCTGGACAACCTGTCCGCCGGTGACGCGCAATGCCAGTTTATGCTGGGAAAGATTCTGGAAGAAAGAGGACGAAATCATTCCGCAGGGCTTGCGGAGTTTTTGAGCGGCAGAGGGACTGTATCCGGTGTCATGACAGACCCTGTATTCTGGCTGGAGACCGCCGCCCGCGGCGGCAGCAGGGACGCGGCAGCGCTTCTGAACCGCCTGCAGTGGGGAATACCCGGAACGGATGCAGGGGCATCCGGCAGGGAAGAGGAAGAGGCAGGCAATGAGGTCTCTGCGGACAAAAAGGACGCCCCGGAAGAAGTGAAGATTACCTATGCGGGCGATGAGAAAACTGCCTCCGGAGAGAAGACAGTGAAAAAAGAAGGGATCTGCCTTCTCAATTCGGACGGCGAGAGAAATCTCTATTTTGCAAAATCCCTCCCCGCGGAAAAGTATTCCGTTCAGATTTGTGTGCGGAAGTCCATGGCACAGGTGCTGCGGGAAATCGTGGAACAATATACAGCGGAAGAAAATCTTCTCGAACTTCCGGAGATTCTTCTGATGGCGCTGGACGAAAATGAACGGAAAAACATGTATGACGCGCTGGAAGTGCTGCGTACAGCGACGAAGCTGCACGCGCAGACCGGTGTCATGGCTGCGGACCGGTCCGAAGATGGTGCACGGACGGAGAAGGACAGTGCTGACACAGACAGACTGTTTTATTTTCTTTCCGACCGTCTGCAGGTGTATGTCTGCGGACGCGGAGCATCCTGCGCGCCGGTTCTGGACAGTGCATGCACGAGGATGGGAGACTTCTATATTCCTTTGTATCTGTGTGATCCTGACCAGATGGCGTCGGCCTGGCTTCTGGACCGGCTGCCGCTCTTCATACCCTGCCTGAAGGGATATTCCTCCCGTATGGATACGGTTGTTTTCGGTGACCATCCGGGGATCGTCCGCCTCTGCAAGGACGCGATCGCGGCGGCACAGATCAGCGAGATTCCGTTTTCGCTGACTGTCATCGGAGAAAACGCTGACGAGCTGGAGGAGCAGTTCCTGACAGACTGCCCCGGCCTGTGTGAGCCTGTCCCGGGAGTTACGGCGGCAAGACCTGTTTTCGTCAAGATGCGCCCGGAGTCGCGCCGCATGCAGGAACTTCTGTCTGTCACCCCCAATCAGGAATGGTCTTCGGAAGAGAAGGAACTTTCCATGACCCTGCAGGCAGCGGACTACCTGATCGTCTATACAGAGGAGGAGGAAAGAAATCTTACTCTGTCAATGTTCCTGCGCGAGTGGTATCTGAAAACAGATCCCTCCTTTGTCAGACTCCCCTTTATAGCGGCATACTGCGGAAGAGAAGAGCGCGCGGAACAGTTCCGCACTCTTTCCGTCGGCGCGGAGGAAGCGGGATTTGACTGGTACAACAATTATGACATCCAGTGCTTCGGATCCCGAAGACAGCTGTTTTCATACCGGGAACTTATCCACGGACGTCTGGAGCGGCGCACAAGAGCCACACATCTTACTTATTATGGAATCCGCGGAAAAGAAGAGGAACAGCCCGGGGAAAACCTTCGCAGTGCGCTTCACGATTATTTCTCTCGCAGTTATAACCGCGACAGCTCCGGCATCAATGCGCTTGCCCTCAATTACCGTCTTTTCTCTGCTGGGGTCACCTTCCCCGACTGGCACAGTTACAAGGCGGGTGTCTCTCAGAAAAGGCTTGCAGACCAATTTGGCAGATGGCTGCGTGCCGAGGACCGGGACCTTTCCGGTGAAGTGGGCGCTGGCCGCAGGACAAATGAGAAAAAGGGACGCCTCAGGGAGCAGACTGCCGGCAGACGTCTCGAGATTCTCTCCATGCAGGAGCACGACAGATGGTGCCGCTCCATGCTCTCACGCGGCTGGATGCCGGCGAGCCCGGCTCAGATGCAGGCTTACATTCAGCGAGGATGCACGAGGCACCAGCTCTATCTGGCAAAACTGCACCCCTTCCTGTGCGCATGGGACCAGCTGGGAGAGATGAAACCATTCCCGACAGGCATGCAGCGAATCTACGGTTACCTGCTGCAGCAGGTCAGTCCGGACAAAGAACCGTCAGATATCCGCGGAATCGACCGCGATAATATTAAAATGACAGAATATCTGGTGGGGATAGAATAAAAAAAAGCGGCGAACCTGTCGGCATGGATCAATGCATCCCGACTGAATCCACAACAGTTCGAAAGACCTTAAACTGAATTTTCGGAGAAACCGTGGCGGCTATGAATATTTTCCTTATTGTGACAGTTATTTTACTTTTGCTGGCGGTTCTGCTTGCCGCAATTGTATTACTGCTTATAAAAAAGTCAAAAGAAAACGAGACTGCGAAACGGACTGAAAACGGACGGCAGTACAGCATGCAGAACACGCAGTATTCTGCGCTGCATCATGAGGACGGGGAATCCATGTCCGCCAATAGTTATGGAGGATATCATACGGCGGAGGGATCACCATCCGGCGGATGGGGAACTTCAGGAGCAGATTATTCAGGACAGGGGAATGATTCGGCTGCTGGCTGTTCGTACGACGAGGCTTCTTTTGGATATGACAGTTCTTCATACGAGTATGCAGGCAGCCGGAAAGAGAACTGCTATGAATACCCGGGGTGTTGGGAAGAGTACGGCGACGGCTGTGCACGACCTCGGGAAAAGGATGCCTATGGATACGGCATGCATTGGGAAGAAGCCCCGGCAGAATATAGAAGGGATTCTTATGGATACAGGCCTTCGTCAGCAATGCCTTCAGCAGCACCCTCCTATGGGGAAAAAGCGCCTGCGAAAAGAGATTTGTTTCCGAAAGGAGCGAAGAAGACATTTGACGGTCAGCCAAAGATCAGAAAGGCAAGATTCTGCGGATGCTGCGGGACTATGTTTGAACCGGAAACAGGAGCTGTCTGGTGTTCAAGATGCGGAAGCCGGCTGCCGGGAACTGAGAATTCTACACGAAAGGGAAAATCTCCGGCAGAGGTTCCCGGGGAAGGGAATCCGCCAACAGAGGTCCCCGAAATCGACGCTGTGAATTTTTCTGTACTGGCACCTGAAAAGTTTATGAGGGGAGAGACCGGCATTGTCAATATTGCCATGTATACAAAAGAGTTCAAGACGGTCGTTGACAGGATTCTCCGCGAATATGAAGGGGATGTAAGACAAACCGATTCAGAACGGATCTATGTAAAAAACAGGTCCCAGATTAAAATTGTTCTTTATTCTCCGGACCTTGAAATCAAAGATAATATAGAAACGAGAATCTGGAGAGGCGATTATCTCAGATTCAGTTTTCTCGTACCGGTGCCGGAGGATTACAGGAAACGGGACATTTCCTTTATAGCCTCTGTATACATAGAAGGTGTAATTGCGACCAAACTCAGACTGGTTGCAAAATGCAACAGCCCGGCAGCAGAGCGGATTTACTTTGAGAGGAGAGATATTCTGTCTGCGTTTATGTCCTACGCACATATGGACCGCCATGATGTCATGCTCATTATACAGGGAATAAAGAAGGTAAGACCGGATTTAAAGCTTTTTGTGGATGTGGAAAGTCTGCGTAGCGGTACAAACTGGGAGAAGGCTGTCAAAGCGGAAATTGACAGAAGAGATATGTTTTTTCTATGCTGGTCCCGCAATGCCAGAGATTCCAGTGAAGTGGGAAAAGAGTGGCGCTATGCGCTGGATACAAAAGGACTCGACAGTATAGAACCGATCCCGCTCGAACCTCCGGAAATGTGTCCCCCGCCCGCTGAGCTCTCCGGGAAACATTTTAACGACAAGTATATGTATTTCAGCAGGAACTGGCGATGAAACTTATTTCCTGTCATGTGGAAAACTTCGGACGTCTGCATGATTTTGACTATGTATTTTCGGATGAGGTCAATGTGATCTGCAAGGAGAACGGCTGGGGAAAGAGTACTTTCGCAGCCTTTCTCCTTGCGATGTTTTACGGTCTTCCCGGAAAAGGAAAAACAGGGAGAGCGTCTTTTGGCGCAAATGCTGCATTTATGCGCAATGCCCGTGCGGCGTACCGACCCTGGCAGGGTGGAGTCTTCGGCGGACAGCTTGTTTTTGAGGCGGGCGGCAGAGCATATGAAATGACACGCATTTTCGGCGACAGGGAAGCTCAGGATGAGTTTGACCTTCGTGATTTCGAAACAAATCTTCCGTCCTTTGATTATTCGAAAAATGTCGGCAAAGAGTTGTTTATGCTGGACAGGGAGTCTTTTCTGAGGACTGTATTTACCTCGCAGCAGGATTGTGTGACTGAGACGACAGATGATATAAATGCCCTGGTCGCGGACCTTGCTGAAAACGCAGGAGATATGGAAAGCTACGAGGGTGCACAGAAGCGGCTCAAAGATGCCGCGAACGGCCTGACTCCGGACCGGACAACCGGAAAGATCAACCGCATGGACGTAAAGATCAGGCAGCTGGAGCAAAGGACCGCGGCATCCGCCGATCTGGAGGAACGCATTATAAAATGCACCCGGGAACTGAAAGATCTGGAAGAGAAAAAGGGAGCCTTGGACGCGGAACGGGTGCGCCTTGCAAATACGATTGCTTCCATGGAAGAGGAAGAAGCCGAGGCTGCGCGCAGGGAAAGAGCTGGTCAAAGCCTTATGGCGAAACAGCAGATCTGGCGGCAGCTGTATAGGGCTAATGCGCGGCGGCGCGATGAACTGCAGAGGGTCTGTTCATATTTTCCCGGACCCGTGCCGACGCGAGCCGAAGTGGATGCGCTTTTGCAGAACTGCCGGGAGATGGAACGCCTGGAAGCTCGAATGCAGACAGAGATGCTCACCGGGGAGGAGCAGGAGCGCCTGACATACCTTGAAGAACGCTTTGCGGAAGTCTCTGGTCAGGGAGAAAACGGACTGTCGGAGAACAGCCGGTCTGAGAGCAAGCCGACTGAGTTCGGTCAGCATATAGGATACGGAGAAAAAGGACTGTCCGCAGAAGGCAGTCACGCAGATTCCGGAAATAAAAGACAGGCTACTGCAGGGAGAAACAGGGGGGCAGGAGAAAAAAGAGTACCTGCGGCAATAGAACATAGATGGAAGTTTTTTGGCGGAATCGCACTCTTTCTTGCCGGCGCAGCGCTCCTTCTGATGACAGTCGGTATGAATGCCTTGAAGGGAATTCCCCTTCTGGCGGCAGTGATTCTGTCCCTTTTATTAATCACAGCAGGTGCGGGGCTGACCGTAATCGGTGCTGTAAACCGTTCGACTGCAGCCGGATTTCAACATTCGAAACAGGCAGGAAATACATCAGGTCATCTTGATCAGGCCAGGCAGAAATCCCCGGGAACGCGGACAGGCAGCGCTGACAGTCAGAGCCGGCCGGACCGGGAAGAAAGAGGTTCTGTCGACAGCGCTCTGCAGGGGGAAGAAACCGATTTTTCTTATGATGAGTATTTATATCTGGAGAAGAAAGAGCGGAAAGTGGAAAAGACACATGCGGACTGGGCAGAGGTCAGAAGGCCGATCCTTCGTTTTTTGAAAGACCTGGGATTGAAACCTCAAAAGGACCTGCATTCGCAGCTGACATCCATTCGTGACGCCGCAGATGACTGTGAGGATGCGCAGGCTCTGCTGAGAGAGGCAGGGGAAGAACTCCGACTCTTTGAAGAAGAACTGCGTCGTTCCGGCCTGGACCTTGATGAGTTCGATCCTGCGGGAGCTGCTGCCGGCCGGATACAGGAAGAAAACCACGGAGAGACAAACCGGAAGGAAGAGCGGAAACTGATACGGGAAAAGGAGCGCAAGCCGAAACAGAATATAGAAACGCTGCGGCAGCGAAGGGAACAGGCGCACGAGGAAATACTCAGGTGCCGCGCGCAGGCTGTGGATGCGGAAAGGCGGATGGCAGAGCTTTCGGAGGAACGCGAGGAAAGGGATGCCATGCTGGAGGAATTGAAGGACCTCCGGGAGCAGAGGGAAAAGGATATGGCGGATTATCGTCATATCATCATGGCTTCCGATCTTCTGCAGAAAGCCAGGGAATCACTGACTGCCCGCTATGCGGACCCCATCCGCATTTATTTCTGCAGATACTGGGAGATGATCACGGGATATTCGGCATCGGGGGTCTATGTGGACGCTGATTCCAATGTGACTGTTGAGGAGAGAGGAAAGCAAAGAGACGCTGTCCGGCTTAGCACCGGATGGAGGGATCTTGCAGGAATCTGCCTGCGCACTGCCCTTGCGGACGCAATGTATCCTCCGGACCGGAGAGAAAAGCCGCCGCTCATTCTGGACGATCCATTCACAAACCTTGACGATGAGAAGATGGAAGGCGCAATGCGTTTTCTGAAGGAGACCGGCAGACATTACCAGATTCTCTACTTTACCTGCAGCAGTACACGATGTTAAACACACAATATAAAAAAGCTGCCAAACCATTTCAACAACCAATGGTTTGGCAGCTCTTTTTAATCTGCAATATCAGGAGCGGTTTCTTTCCCGTTTCCGGAAAACGGGGAAACGGAAAGAGAAATCATCATATCCATACCCGCCTCAGACGGCAGGAGTGATCACAGTATATTACTGAATCTGGATATAACCGGTGTGCTCGATACCTTCGCCTGCGATGTAATAGGTAACCTTGTACCAGAAATTGTCAAGACGCTCGACAATGTTCAGGTGATCGCCGGGGTTGGCAACGTAGATGATGTTGTCATCGATCTCTTCGGGAGAGGAATAGACATATCCGCCATAACGGACAGTGTACTCGGTTCCGGGATCAACAACAAGGTAATCACCTTCTGCAGGTGTCTCCTCATCCTTGGCTGCCTCTGCATCCTCGCCTTCAGCCTTCTCTTCTTCATCTACGAACTCGGTAACAGCATCTTCGTCGGCAGCGCCGTCATCAGCGATTGCGGCAGCATCGTCCGCACTGATTGTAGCGGCATCTGCAGCATCCTCAACAGCAGCTTCGGCAGCAGTATCGACTGCATCAGCAGCTTCCTCGACTGCATCAGCAGCTTCCTCGACTGCATCGTCAGCAGCTTCTTCGACTACAGCGGCATCGCCTGTGGCAGCAGCGTCAGCACCATCGCCTTTGTCCTTCTTGCTGCAGCCTGCAAAGACAGCAACAGCGAGAACAGAAACCAGCAGATATGCGACAAGTCTCTTTTTCATAAACATAACCTCCGAATCAATAATATAAAACATTGCAGTGTCCTGTAAGGAACAAATACATTGTAACATTAAAAGAAAAAAAATGTGTGTTTTTTTCGTAATAATTATAAGGAGGCAAATCCGATACTGAATGATCCGGATCCGGGCGCTGAATCCATGCTGAAAATCTGACTGGAAAGTGCGGCTGAAAACGATATAAGCCCGGAAAAAAACCGCCGGTTCATTACGGAATTCTGCCTGCTTTCATTCACCTGATAATGGCTCCCCTCAAAAGCAGCATTCTGCAGCAGCGTCGGAAGCTGCTTAACAGGCATGATGCCAGGGCTGTTTATTGTGACGGTGTCCCGTGTTCCTTTCTATAGGTGAGAGGGGCAGAGCCGTACTCGGCGCGGAACACTTTTGCGAAATAGCTCATTTCACGAAAACCGCACAGTTCCCCGATCTTTTCAACCTTCATAGGGGTGGACAGAAGCAGCTGCTTCGCTTTGCTCAGGCGGAGCTGGCGCAGGTATTTCCCC
>ONKG01000116.1 GCA_900318375.1 uncultured Lachnospiraceae bacterium | reverse complement strand
ATAAATCAAAATATTTAAAAGAATTAACAATAGCAAATATTGATAACATCATGATACCAGTTTCAATAAATAACCATAATTCTATTACACATGGATTAATGATAATAAATAGGTTATGCTGAATAACTGTAAGCGTAAAACTTGATGTGTCTATAAGCCATACCCTGCATCGTCTATAATGGGTGCGCAAAGGTTCTGCCTTTGCAGCACCGGTTCCCTTTCCAGTATGACGGGTTGTGACTGGACTTCGTTCACATGTGGCCACCATCTGTTTTCACTCTGCAGTGCCAATAGTGTCAATGCACTTTGCATCTATGACACAAAAGGTATTCCTTTTCTGTCATACCACAGATCCATTGTGCCACCGCCTTATGCACTCCGGTTTTTCCTGCGGGGCGTCCTGGGACGCTCGGGAGGACACTGGTCCTCAAAGAAACGCAGGGCGGCCTTCTTCTCGTCAGACTCATAAGTCCTGTAGGCGTCTGACCAGGGCATACAGTCGTCGAGGAAAGAGTTTGTTTTACTGACCTTCTGGCCGGGAAGTGTCTCCAGCAGGTATTTCAGATAGTAATAAGGGTGCGCCTGGTTGGCTTTCGCTGTTTCGATCAGTGTGAAAAGGATCGCCGCAGCTTCAGCTCCTTCGATGGAGCAGCTGAAGAGCCAGTTGCGTCTTGCCGTTGTGAAGGGTTTGATACAGCGTTCCGCAAATCCATTGTCAGCCGGGATCATCGGATCCTCAAGGAACCTGCGCAGCTTTTCCTCCTGGTTCAGGGAATACTGTATGGCGTCTTTCATCTTATCGCTGTATGACGGGTCATCGGCATCAAGTGTCCTGATATAACTGAAGAACGCGTCCACCCTTTTCTTTACTTCAGACTGCCGGAGCTGCAGGCGCTCTTCCGGCGGCATGGCCTTCAGGGGGCGGTCCGCATCATAGATCTCATCGATCATGGACAGGGCCCTGACCTCCGGAAGGTCCCGGACCGGTCCCCCGCCTTTTCTGCCGGCGCCGCTGAGCATGGCCGCGTAATAGAAGCGGCGCCTTGCATGCATGAAACATCCAGATCCCTGTATGTCCGGATATTCCTTTTCAAGGGTCCCGTAGGCACTATAGGCATCACTGGTGATGTTCCCGGCAAACCCGGCATCTCCGTAAAAGCGGCGCAGATGCTCCGCAGACCGTGTCAGCTCAAAACGGTAGACGATGATCGGATATCCGGGATCCAGTTCTGAAGTAGTGTGCGTCCACATAAAGCTCTTTGCCCCGGCCTTCCGTCCGTCCCGGATGACCTCATAGAAGGTCTCATCACATTGGCTGTACGCACGCTGGCACAGGAGCGCGCCCATATATCCCGATACGATGGCAAAGAATTCATGGCTGAAACGGTTGATCCATCCGGTTATCGTCTGGCGGGAGACCGGGATGCCGCTCCGGAAGAGATCCGCTTCCATCCTGTAGGAAGGCACGCACTGTACGACTTTCTGGTACATCATTTCAGCGGCCAGGGACGGGCTCGCCAGGGAGCCGGGCAGGATCTTCCCGCAGGCATAAGGGCATACAAGCTCATGCTCCAGCCCGACAGAGATGACCGGGCGGAAAGTGCGTTTATGGTACTGGACGGTATGGGCGGATTCAAGGGTATCCTCTTTCCGCCAGAATGCGATCCTCCAGTTCCCTTCCCCGTATTCCCTGTCCAGTGCTTCGACATCGATCTCATAGGAAGTCCTGGTCGGAAGGCCGCTCAGGTCCTGTTCCCTTTTTCCGGGAGACTTTTTCCCCCGGGATCCGGAGGCGGTCTTCGGCTGGGTGGATCTTTCCGGACCAGGAGCGGGTACTTCCTCATCAGGCGTCTCTTCCAGGGGGTCAGCAGGGCTTTCGTCCAGGACCGCGTCCTCGATCCCGGAAGACTGTTCGCTCTTACGGCCGTACAGGTCATTTTTCGTCCTCCGGAGCTCTTCCGTGAGCTTCCGGTTCTGGCGCAGGAGTTCCCGGTTCTCTTTTTTGAGGGCGGCGTTCTCGTCCCTGATCTGCTGGTACTGGACGGACATCTCGGTCGAGGCGGCGGAATTGATCTCCAGCTGGGCGTCCTTTTCGGAACATTCTTCCATGAGACGACGAATAGAGAGGATCAGTTCCTCCCTGCTCATGGCATCAAGCCCGCTGTTCAGTTTTTCCAGTTCCGCCCTCAAAGCCCCTCCTCAGGAGCGGGGCATGTGCCCTGCCAGGATATCCCTGCACTGGGCAAGGCATCTGTCGGCCCGGGCAGCTGCCTCTTTCAGGTCCTGTATCTCCTTCCGGAGGGAGGAGATCTCAGCATCCTTCCGGGCGGTCTCAAGGGAGAGCTCCCGGATCCTGGCCTGGCTCTCTTCGTACAGACGGGCCAGTTCCGCGCTGTCCCCTTCAGGCCCGGCATTTTTCGACTTGCGACCGCGCTTTCCGGTGGGGACGATCTCGCCGGTCACCGGGTCCAGTTTGCCGATCACGCGGCGTTTCGAGCGTGACTGCTTTTTTTCTTCGTCCCAGTAGCTGATGGACTCATAGACATACGTCGTATCGGTATCTTTATGGTATTGTTTGATGATCGCCATCTTCAGGCCTCCTCGTTACATTTGATAGTATTATTATATCACTTGTAAGAGGATATGTCAAACATTAAAGTGACATTAATATTAGATTAATGTCACTTTGCAGCCTGCGGATGATGGGGCCGGCCGGGTGAAGGGCTGTCCTGCTCCCGGACCTTGCCGTCCCCGGCATCCTGCTGTTTTGTATAGATCTCCTTTATGGAACCCTCAATGGCAAAGCCGTCCATAAGGCGGCGGAATTGTTCTGGCGTAAGTTCCCTGGCTTCATCAGGTGTACGCGGCCACTGGAAACGGTTGCCTGCGAAAAGCTTCTTGGTCAGGAGCAGCATCCCGTCACCTTCGAACAATAATCCTTTAATACAGTTTGTACGGTTGCCGCAGAAAAGGAAGAGCGTGCCTTTTTCTGCCGCATCCAGCCCGTAGTTCAGCCTGACATAAGCGCTGAGGCCCGGTATCCCTTTGCGGAGATCGACCCGCCCGCAGCATATGATGACGCGGGAGAAACCTGTCCCTTCCTTAAGCATGGCTGATCACACGGAGTACTTTTTCCAGGGTAGCTACCTGCACAGACCCATTTACATAGATCCGGTATGGACCGGTCTGGATCATCAGCTCCTGTGCGGCAGGACTCGCCCCAGGACTTTGGAGGGATGCCGCCGGATCTGCCTGCAGGGCTTCGATCTGTTCAGTGACATCAGCAAAAGCCGGGAGACAGGTCCCGGCCGCACGCGACGGCAGGGTGTTCTGTCTGTTGTCCATCTGTTCTACGGCTTCGAGCCGGAACTTGCGCTGCCAGTACATGAAACTTCGGATCCTGATGCCATTGTCTTTACACCACTGGGCTTTTGAGAGCCCTGGATCCCGGCTGAGACACTCAGATACTATCCTGCGCCACTGATCGCGCCGGACATCATTTATCTTTTTATCCATAGCGTACCTCCTCAACAGGTTTCTTAAGCAGAGACCATTATAGAAGAGGCTGGCTATAAAATATAAGACACATTAAGTTATACGCTTACGATAAAATAGGTTGAGGAACCGAAAATCCGAAAGTGGCCATTTTTGTGATTTTCGCATAAATGCAAAAAGCGGTGATCTTACCGAATCACCGCCATACCATTATCCCAGATTTCTTCACTCGCTACGTCGAGCTCATCTGTCCATACAACTCCATATCCACCGCTTTCAATCCTCGGGTGCAGGAAAATCTCTGGATCTTGTTCCATCGCCCGAAATGCCGAATACCTTTCTATGAGCGCCCTGCAGTCATAATGGCGTATCTCGCCCCCGGTGAATACTGCTTCAAGAACGAATCCTTCCAAGGGCCTCACTTCCTCTATTACTCCGGTCATATATACCTCGTTTCAAAATTAATACAGACTATGGCCTTTTCATTTGATCTCAATGTTCATCCTTTTACAATAGTCCCCTATTGTTTCCAGGACTTCTCCGTTCTGACAAATTATGAAATCGGCGAAGCCTTCTGTTCCGCGCTCAGCATAATCTCTTACAAACTTCTCGAGACCTTCCTCCGTCACACCTTGCCAATACGGAATAAGCCCATCACCGTCTTTGCATTATACGATTTTTCCATCAAACATCAGTCTTCCAAACTCGTTACACTCCATTGCTGGTCTCCTAAATGTTCTGTCCAAAGATATTTCTATAAATCTGGAAACACGTAAGAATATTGAGTATTAAAAGACTCAAGAATAGTCTTTCGATAAAAAGCTTTTTATAACCTTGGAAAATTCATCTGGTCTCTCTTTTTGAGGCCAATGTTTGCATCCTTCCATCAAATATATTTCCGATCCTTGGATACCATCATGTGCTTGTTTCGCATATTTAACTGGGACACTTGAATCATCTGTACCATGTACTATTAATGTAGAATTTTTTATTTCAGAAAATCTGCCCGCTAAATTCGTACGAAGACCTGTCTTTGTAATTTCACTTCTCTGAAATGAAATAAATGCTTTACCCGCATCGGGAGCCTTTAGAGCCTCCTGTACTTCATCCACAAGTTCTTCTGATAACTTGTTTGAATCTCCAAACAAGCTATTTAACAATGTCCATTTCACAAACGCCCTGCTTTTACTAGATAATTTATAAGATAGTTCATTGAAGAAGGTTTTGGTATACCAATAGGATAGACGGTGATATGGCAGTTTGTTAAAAATTCCCCACGCGTCTACTAATATTAATTTTTCTACCCGTGTTGGATATTCCAACGCAAACTTGAGAGATATTCCTCCGCCAAGCGACAAACCAATCAAACTAGCTTGATCAAAATCCAGGGTTTGCATGAATTGTTTCAAAAATTCCACATAAAATGAAAGGGAATATTCTATATCAGGTTTGTCACTCTTTCCATACCCAGGTAAGTCCGGGGCAAATACACGATTTGTTTCAGATAAAGGCTCTATTATTTCGCCCCATGAAATACGTGCGGAATCTACGCCTGCACCATGTAAAAGAATAACAGGCGGGCCTGTATCACCAGCTGCATAGCATTGAACGTTGATATTATTTATGTTTAAACGTATCGTATTTATTTTTAAATTACCTTGCATCTTCTTTTTCTCCTTCCTCTCCATGATTTATCCCGATAATCTGATCAATACACTGTTCAGTAAGTTTCTTTAACGATTGATCTTGTTTGTGAAGCCAGAGCATCACTACTCCTAGAACGGAGGCTTGCAATAAATAGGATGTATCTTTCACATTCATTTTCGCAATCTCCCCTTTATCCATACTAGCTTGAAGTATCCTCTGTACTTCGTTATCAATTAGTATATTTCTTTCCTGCGAAATAGCATACACCATTTACTTTTCTTATTTGCAAACCTTGGTTCGTTTTACACCACATTGCTTCTTCTTCGCTTAGGTTATGGCAATGATATTCAAACAACTGCCACGCGATATCTAACTGAAATAATATTTCTTTTTTTATAGGATTGTCCGTTTCTTATCGTTCTTTTTTCACTACAGGAATCCATATCTCGCTATACGCATGTCCTTGTCTATCAGGATTCATTTTTGTAAACGAAAACGAAAGGGATTCTGCCAGCTCATAATCCGCTGTCATAAACCATTCTGCATAAATTCTTGCCATTGTATTTTGAAGTGTGGACGGAAACTCTCCTTCATTTGGAAATACCGCCCATGTTCCTGCTTTCATTGGCAAAGTTTCTAAACCTGCACCGATTTCTTTTTCTGTTGTCAAAACACCAATCAAATGTGTCAGATAACCTTCTTCTTTCTTAAACTCTGTGTCTGAATTATAGGAAACATTGACAACTTCAAACGGTTCCATATTTTGCAGACGATGCATTTCTTCTCTTTGTTCCTGCGTGATGCTGTTTGCAAGATCCACAATTGCGTTATTAACTCCTTCAAACTGCATCGGTACTCGTTTACTTACACCGACAAAATTAAATGCCGGTTTTTCAATAATTCTGCATTCCACGCTGTTTCCTCCGCTTACTTTTACTATGAAATTAAATTTGGGAAACACTTTATGTTCCCCTCTCCTTGAAATCTCGGAGGGTAAGAAACCACACCAGTTTTTTTTTTGCCATGAAGCAAATCATAGTTTGCCTCAGACAATCTTCGGTTTTTAACATATTCATTGATAGACATACCTGTTAGAAAGAAAAAAACATTTTTTAAATGTAGTTCCGAAACGCTGACTCTTTTCATTGCTTCGTCAATCACTTTTTCATCCAATAAATGTTCTTCAATATAATTGATGAATGATATGTCAAATATGGAGATAAGCAAGTTGCTTAATAAAATAATAGAAGATGCTATATGCTCAGAGGATCCCATTGAATATGTTGAAGAAAAGATTCTATCACAATTCAGTTGGAATGATGTACAGGATGCTCCACCGTGCGCTTACCACCTTTCACCTCTCCCCTCTCATCTTTCACCACTTAGCTGACATGAAGGTTGTTAAACAGCCTTCGTAGGGCGTTCCAACAACCTTCATGCAAAGCTCGAAGAGAGACCAAGCGTTACTGCCTGCTTCTGCGCCAGGAGTTCTATGTTCGAAGGGTAGCATCATCTTGGAACGTTCGCTAGAGCACCCCTCATGCTTCCCCCAAAGGAAGAAAAGAGGATGCCAGGGTGCCTCTCACAGGTCCCTTGCCTCCCAGCCCTGAGGAGAGGAAAGGAGGGAGAGCACTATCAGGAAGGCGCTGACCAACAGGCCGGGAATGGATAAGCCCTCTGCCAGGACGCGGTTCACCTCGAAATACTCCAAGGGAGTGAATAGCCATAAGAAGGGGAGGTGATACAACTCTATGACCATGTATAGAGCGAAAAAGAACAAAATCATTCCAGTGCCTCGGCGGATGGCCGAGGGGTAGGTTCTGGAGAAGGCAGCGACCCATAAGGCGAGAAAGAAAAGGACCAGGGCTGTCAAAAACAGGCCCAGAGTCGTGCACAGGATATCCCTCAGGGAAATCCCGCCCAGGGGTAAGGCAGCGGTCAGGTAATTGCACAGGCCGCTGAACAAGGAGAGGAACAGAAGGTTCCATATCCCTGCTACAGCTTTGGCCGTCACGATCTGCCTTCTGGAAAGAGGGAGAGTGAACAGCTGCTCATGGGTGGACCTGGCAATCTCCCGGTATACATCAGAGATGCCCAGGTAGATGGCAAAGGAAAAGTCAAAGAGAGACACCCAGAAGTATATGCAGGAATACCAGCCCTCGGCGGTG
>ONKG01000076.1 GCA_900318375.1 uncultured Lachnospiraceae bacterium | reverse complement strand
AGATGCTGACAGATCAAACAAATGTGCAAATGTGACGGTCTTGATAAAAGTTTGTTGAACACAAAATCTACGTCTTGACAGAGGTCACTTCATAACAGTTGTGTGAGGCTTCACGAAATGAATATTCCATCCCCTTCCTGCGGAGCCTGCCTCTCTAACATGGCCGTCACTCCCGGAGGAAATGCGGTGCCCTGCCAGAGCTGGCTTTCCGATCAGCCCCTGGGTAACATGCTCACCGATGACTGGAAAGATATCTGGGACAGTGAAACCTGCCGGAAGCGCCGGGACTTTTCCGCACAGCTGACCGGCGAATGCCCCCTGAGGAGGTATTGCTGATGATGAGAAAAAAAGGGATATCCTCTGACAGTTCATTGCCGGTAAGGCACAAAGGTCTTTCCACCGGGGAGGTATTGCTGATGAGACAGGAAACACCTATGCAGGAAACAGCCTTACAGAAAACTGCTCTGCAGAAAACACCTGTACAGAAAACAACAGTACAGAAAACAGCCTTACAGAAAACCACTCTCCGGAAAACAGCTTTACAGCGAATGCATTCCGGAAAAAACCACGCATCAGTAAAACGTCTGATCCTGCTTCTGACAGCCGTACTGATGGTTTTCAGTCTCTGCTTTTTGGCTCCCTTTACAATGACAGTGAGGGCAGACGAGCCCACAGACGAAATCGAGCACTTTGAGATTACCGTGGATGTACAGGAGGACGCCTCCCTGCAGATGACCTACCATATAGACTGGAAGGTGCTGGACGATGAGCAATACGGCCCCCTGGAATGGGTGGACATAGGCATGCCGAATTCCCACCACTCTGAGATCACTGCACTGGGAGATAACATAGACCATATCGAGGACAAAGGGAAGTCCCTTGAAATCTACCTGGACCGCAGTTATTACCAGAATGAAACCGCAAGCTTCGAATTCTCTTTTGTCCAGGACCACATGTACCAGATTGACCGCTTTGTCGAAGGAGAAACCGTCTTTGCCTTCACACCGGCCTGGTTTGACGGAATGGAGGTCAAAGACCTGACCATTCGCTGGAACGAGGACAAAGCCGGCGCCTGGCAGCCCGAATGCAATATAGAAGACGGTTACCTCGTCTTCTCCTCGAGCCTTCAGCCGGGTGAACGCTATTCCATGACAGTGGCTTACCCCAATGACGCCTTTGGTTTTGCTCCCGACCGCCAGGCAGTTGACGGCGAAGATGACTTCTGGGACGTAGATACATATGATGACGATTACACAGATACCTATAGCACCGCGGACGAAATATATATCCTCATTGGCGTGCTGATTGCGATGTTTGCATTCGTTGTGCTGCCGATTATGATCTTCATCAAATTCGTTCGCTGGATTGCCGATGGGTTTGGTTTCGGCAGTGACACTGGCAGCCCCCAATACCGCAAAAAAATCACACGCACCAAGATCGAGTATTACGAATTCTGCCCCGGCTGCGGTGCAGGACGCGAAGAAGGCAAGGACAACTGTGCCTACTGCGGACGCAGTATGATCAAGAGCAAGGAAATCGTTGAGGAAAAGGATCTGGAGAAGCCGGAGTCCTATACCAGAAACGGCACCTATAGATACGGCAGCCACCCCAATACCTATATTCAGGTGAATGTGATTAACGTGCCGGTTCCCCGCTCCTCCGGCAGCAGCAGAAGCTCCGGGGGCAGCCACAGGTCCCATTCTTCCTGTGCCTCAAGCTGTGCCTGTGCTTCCAGCTGTGCCTGCGCCTCCAGCTGCGCATGTGCCTGCGCCTGCGCCTCCTCCGGACGCGCCGGCTGCTCAGTCAAAGAATTCTTCAAAGACAGCATCCACCGCGGCAGAGTCCGCGTGGAAAGCAAGACAGTGGGACACGAGGGACGCTTCTGACTGTCCCGTTTCACAAGTCACATGAGTCACAAGGGACGGTTCTGAATAACTCATTGAGGAGACAGGGGACGGTTCTTTGTAACCTTTCAGGGAGACAGGGAACGGTTCTTTGTCTCCTTCTTTGTCTCCTTTCAGGTGGGTCTGTACAGTAACAGTCTCGGGACAAGCAGCCCCTGATCATCTGAAGCTATCTGAAGCTGGCCTGCAGTTCATTCAGCAGAAGCTCTGCTATGGGAGTAAAAACCTGGTATTTTCTCCATATGACATACATCTCTGCGTCCGGCACGTTCAGAAGCGGACGGAAGAGGATACCGCTTCCTGCGCTTGTGTTTACCAGGTTGTCCAGCATCAGGGCATATCCCATCCCTGCCTTTGCCATGACGGCACCGTTAAAAGGAAGATTATAAGTGGCGACAATATTCACATCTCCCAGATCAGACTGAAACCACTGAGGAAACTCCTGGTCCACCCACTGCTTTGAACAGATCAGCGGAAGTCCTTTCAAATCTGATACGGAGAAAGATTTTCTTTCGGCCAGCGGATCATCCTGCCTCATGACGACACCCCATTTGTCTTTTGTAGACATGGGTAGATAATTGTACTTCATGAGGTCAACATAGTTCATGACAATGGCAAAATCAAGCAGGCCTTTATCAAGCTTCTCGCAGACATCCTGCACGTTGCCGCTGTAAATATTGCATCGGATTTTCGGGTACGTCTGCTGTAATCTGCAGACCACTTCCGCAAAGAGCCGCATGGATTCGGATTCCGGCGCGCCGACATAGATTTCTCCGCTGTTGATCTCTTCCAGAGCCTTGAACTCCGCCTCTGTTTTATCCACCAATGACACAATATCTTCAGCCCGTTCCCTGAGCAGCATACCGGCTTCTGTCAATCGGATGCTGTAATTGGTCCTGACAAAAAGCTTTGTCCCAAGTTCCTTCTCCAGTTCTTTCAGCTGCTTTGACATGGTGGGCTGGGAGATGAACAGACGCTGGGCAGCCCGGGTCATATTCCCCTCCCGGGCAGTTTCCAGAAAATATCTCAGTACACGTATTTCCATAAAAAACACCTCCTCATAGATATTCTATTTTAGAATAATTAAACATTCAACATAGATATTGGATATTTCTGATTTTCACAGGTATAATCTCTCCAAAAGCAAAAGCAAAAGCAAAAGCAAAAGCAAAAGCAAAAGCAAAAGTAAAACATCTCGTAAAATCTTTGATTTGTAAAAGGAGAGAAAAGGAGAGAAAAGGAGAGAAAAGGAGATATGAAAAAAAGAGCAATTTCGATAATCCTGGTGAGTATGGCATGCATGTGGCTTGCGGGCTGCGGGAACACATCTTCAGGAACAGTGACAACAGCAGCTGAAAAGGAACAGACAGAAGAGACGACAGAAGCAGAACAGGATCAGGCGGATGAGACCGCCGGTGCAGAGCAGGCAGCCGGAGCCCAAATGACAGCTTCGGGGGAAGAGACCGCGCAGACAGAAGATGTTCAGCAGGGAGCAGCAGAAAAACGTGTCGCTAAAGATGGTGCGCAGATGCAGACAGAGGACAAGTCCATGCCCACAAGGATTCCCATGGAGGGCGGCACAAAAATCAATATGTACTTTGGAGATACTCTGATTACCGGCGTACTCAACGACAGCGAGACAGCGCAGGCCCTGATCGAAAAGCTCCCTATAACGCAGCATGTAAACAGATATTCACATGATTTCTGCGGGATCACAGAGGATCTGCCTTATAAGGAGGATGAGGTACATTACGGCTGGCTGAACGGAGATATTGATTACGCGATCGATGCCCCCTACTTTACAATCCTCTTCGAGGATGAAGATGTATCGGAGCAGTATGGATATCAGGTGAATATCGGCGTGATCACAACTCCTCTGAGTGAGATTGCCGCCCTGGAAGGATCCTATGATGTCCGCATCGAACTTGCGGAGCAGTGATCTGATTAACAGCTGACTGGCCGGCAGACTGATACCTGACTGGTTGGCTGATTGATAGTCAACAGACCAACTAATAGACTGAAAACGATCGACCCATAAGAGGAGGATGAGAAAATGAAGGCAAAAATGCTGGATGGAAAAGTAGCTATTGTTTCCGGAGCAAGTTACGGAATGGGATATACCATGGCTGAACTTTTTGCAAAAGAAGGCGCAAAGGTCGTTATGACCGCAAGAGGACAGGAAAAACTGGACAATGCAGTACAGAGTATTCGCGCCCAGGGTCTTGATGTGACTGGTGTTGTCGCAGACAATAAAAACCTGGACGATGTAAAGAAGGTCATCCATACGGCACTGGATATCTATGGAGACCTTGATATAGTCATCAACAACGCGGCAATCGGCGAGCAGAAGATGATCGATGAAACAGATGATGAGTGGCTGGAGCATGTCTACCAGACAAATGTTTTTGGCCCCTTCCGCTTTATCCGTGAGTCACTGAAGGTTTTTCTTCCGAAGAATGAAGGATGTATCATCAACATCTCTTCGGTAAACGGTGACAGACCTTTTTGCGGAGCATCCTATACATCATCTAAAGGCGCGATCAATACGCTGACAAAAAACGTTGCCATGCGGCTGATCGACACAAATATCCGGATCAATGCAGTAGCACCGGGAGCAACTGTCACACCGGCCCACCTTGCCAACAAAGCGGGTGAACAGCCCGGCGGCGCAAAGATGCTGGAATACAGTAAGCATTTTGTCTATTTCCCTGGACCGGAATGTGATCCGATCGATCAGGCCAATGCCTGCCTTTTCCTTGCATCTGATATGGGAAAACATGTCAAAGGACAGGTAATTCAGGTCTGCAACGGAGCATTTCTGTAAATCGATCGAAAAGATTATGTAAGCAGCTTATTGATAACCAGGCATTAATAACCGCATATCCGCCAGAAAGCAGCCACCCTGAAAGTCATCTCAAAGCCTCAAAGCCTCACCGCCTTTTCCCGCCGGATTTCCATTTATCTTTTTGAGCAAAAAGACTATACTATTCTTACAGATTATCGCTGGGTCACCGGGGGGAAGTTCATCGGTATAGTCAGATCATGCATGATTGATTACCATTTATGATCAGATTATGACCAGAAAGGAAAGGCGGATATGGCAAGTTATGATGTTAAGCGTCTGGATGTCGCGATCCAGTATATCAATAGAATGACTTCCGGCAGGAATCCGGTCACAAACCGTGTCGCTCCGGAAAATGAGGTCCTGAC
Source organism: uncultured Lachnospiraceae bacterium (assembly GCA_900318375.1). Lineage (GTDB taxonomy): Bacteria > Bacillota > Clostridia > Lachnospirales > Lachnospiraceae > CAG-791. The sequence goes on along the minus strand of ONKG01000076.1, from coordinate 7,155 downwards.
AAATCCCAACGTAAACCGCTGTCTGCAGTTTATCAGTGAGATCTTGCAGGATGTCCGGAGCCAGGGGGGTATTGTCGGAAAAGCCCCCGGAAGGAGCCAGGAACCCAAAGTATCCATTGCGCAGTCCTTTCCCTATGAGGTTCTGAAGGAGTTCCAATACCGCCAGGACCAGCAGATTTCGTATTTTCTCAAGCAGATCAGTGAGCTGTCTACTGATGAGGTGGAAGTGCCCAATATCGCTGCGGTCCACATAAACAATTGGCTCCGGGAAAAAGGCTATCTGGAGAAGCGCATGGTGGCGGAAATAGGGAAGGAGTCCTCCGTCCCCACGGAAAAAGGAGCCGGGATCGGTATTTATACGGAACGAGCCGGGATTGGATCCAACCTGTACTATCGCATCTGGTTCAATGAACAGGCACAGCGTTTTCTGATCGATCATTTCCGTGATATCCTTACAGATACAGAGGAAATGCGCGCCCGGAAAAAGCAGGAACGAAAGGTGCACAAAGAGGAGAAAAAGGAGAAAAGAAAGGGCGAACGATCACAGCAGGAAGCGGGCCGGACGGACCGGATAAACCAGATTGACAGAACGGATCCGATGAAGCAGATGAACCGGATGAACCAGATCGACAGGGCGGATCCGCTGAACCGGATCGATCAGATGAACCGGATTGACAGAACGGATCCCGCACCTGGAAATGAGCTTGACGATCCTGCCCTGTCCTCGCTTTTGGCAAATCTTCCGGATATGGATTCTTACGGCGGGGAATACAATACTGCAGACAGCTTTTTCGGGGAAGGCTGGGAAACCGTGGACGGAGGTCTTCCCTTTTGATCAATAGACCTGTCGGATAACTGGAAAAAAAACAAAGAAAAAAACAGAGAAAAAGACAGAGAAGAGGCAGGAAAGAAACAGAGAAAGAAGCAGAGAAAGAGAGAAAGAGACAGGAGAGAGGCAGGGAAAGAGGCAGGAAAGAAACAGAGAGAGAAGCAGAGAAAGAGAGAAAGAGGCAGGAGAGAGGCAGGAAAGAGACAGGGAAAGACGTAGGAAAGAAACAGAGAAAGAAGCAGAGAAAGAGAGAAAGAAACGAGCCAAAGGATGGACTATACCACATCCGTTGACTCGTTTTTCTAAGTCAACTCGTTCTTCTAAGTCATGCTGCAAGTCATGCTGTAAATCATGTTGTAAGACTTGCTGCTGTCATTTCGGGCCAAGATATTCCAGGCACATCATTGTCAGGTCGTCAAACTGTTCGGCATCACCGACGAAAGCATCTACAGCACGTCGCACTCCGTGGAGAATGTCCTCAGGTCTGCCTTCCGCGCAGGAATTCAGAGCGTCAATCATTCGATCCGTGCCGAACAGTTCTTCGTTGGCGGCAGTCGCTTCCGGAACACCATCTGTATAGACAAAGATCTTGTCGCCGGGATTCATCTGCAGACTGTACTCAGTATAAGGAACACCATCCATTCCGCCTATGACGAAACCATGTTTGTCCTTATAAAGCTCGAAAGGACCGCCTTTTTTTCTGATGGCCGGATATTCGTGTCCCGCATTTGCGGCGGTCAGCCTTCCTGTGGATATTTCAAGAATACCCAGCCAGACGGTTACAAACATCTCTGCCTGATTGTTGTCACAGAGCGATTCGTTGGTCTTTTCAAGAATCCTGTCCGCACCGTGTTCCGTTCTTGCGTAATCTTCAATAATTCTCTTGGCAAACATCATAAACAGGGCTGCGGGGATACCCTTGCCGCTTACATCTGCGATCACCAGGCACAGATGATCCTCGTCGATAAAGAAGAAATCGTAAAAATCTCCTCCAACGTCCCTTGCCGGATCCATGGAAGCGAACAGGTTGATTTCTTTCCGATCCGGGAAAGGCGGGAAAATATGCGGCAGCACGCTGCTCTGGATATGCCTGGCTGTGATCAGTTCCTTTGCCAGACGCTCTTTCTCTTTGAGCAGATTTTCCTGTTCCATCTGCTCCCGCTCCATCCGCCGGATCGTATCCATTTGATGGTTCAGGGCAAGGCTGGTCCGGTTGATCTCCTGCTGCATGATCTCAAATTCCCCGATCGTGAAGGGAGCGGACTCTATGGGCTTCAGTTCCCCTTGTCCCATTCGGACGATTCCTTTCAGCAGCAGGTTGAACTGACCCATGAACTTTTTCAGCCACAGCCGGTAGATGGCCAGGGCAATCAACAACACTACTGCGCCGGTCAGGCAGACCGCGCTGCGGACGCGGCGGATCACCTGCTCATAGCTTTCCATGGAAACCTCGCGGACAAGTTCCCAGGGAGGGGCTGTCATTTCCATGGAAAATGTACATACCGGAATACCGTCTTCATTGTTAAAGACGGTCCCGCTGTTGCTCTGGCTGATGAGCCTGTCCGGGTTCTGACATTCATTCTGCCCCGTGTGATAGATTGCTGTCTGATCTTCTGTAAAGATATACCAGGTACTTTTTCCGTCCTGCATTTTGGCAAACAGATCTTCAAAAATGGACCCGTCCATCAGTATCATGACGTAGCACTCACCGTAAAGAACGTCCACGGATTTCCAGGCGGCAATCATGATGTTCTGCGGTGTTTTTTCATTTTCAAACCCATACAGGACAGCTCCGGAAACAGGACCTGCCCAGACCGTCTGCCCGCGCGGAACATTCAGAATCTGTGCTTTTATGGCTTCAGGAAGCGGGTTATCCTGCGGATCATCCAGAAAAAAATTTCCTTCCGGAAGTGTGCCGAAGAGGCTTCCGTCCTGCCGCATGAAAAGCAGGCCGTAGATTGCCTCGTTTCGTGAGATTTCTGACCGCAGATAATCCCGGCAATCGATCCTGGCGTGAATCAGAGCCTCTTCGGAGGAATACTGCAGTCTTGTGTAGCCTGCCACCCGGTTATCCGTCATGATGCTCTTGACCGCACTGATAGATGAATCGATGATCGGTGTGATCGACCGGGAAATCGTGTCAAAGCCGGCGGCGTTTACTTCCTGCTCCTGCTGCATGATCATATTGATGTAGGCGCGGGAAAACAAAGTAGTCAGCATTGCGACAACGAATACTGACATGGTGATCACCGGCAGCAGCATGCGGATCCGGAGTGATTGCAGCTTTTGCTTCATGGCTATTGTACCTCCGTACCGGCTTCATTCTTTTGGTTTTCTTCCTGCGCGGGGGTGGTATCCTCCGTTCCGTTTCCCTGATCAGCGTTATCCTCTATTCCGTTTCCGTGACCAGCGTATTGTTCAGGCGTATAGGGCTTTACTCCGTTTCGAATCTGTATTTCCCGGACCATGGGGACTATGACATCTGCTGCCTCGTTCCACATTTTCTGATAAGATTTAAATACTTCGGGTTCGCCCATATCAACCAGCTTCCGGATCGTTTCGTCACGGATCGCCTCCCATTCTTCATCCGTTTCCGCAAGGATCAGGTCCACCTCGACGTCTTGAAGGAGCGCTTCCGCATCCGAGAGGATACGGAGCTGATTCTGGTTAAGGCCGCTTAGGCAGGAAGAGATTGCCTCTCCGCAGTCATTACGAAAATCCAGTCCGCCGGCATTATAGAAAGCATCTGTAGGAAGTTCTACCCCATAATGCTCACAGATGTCCCGGGAGATGTTATTAGTCATGGTAGCCGCTTCGTATTCACGAGTGATCGTGGCAAAATCTACTAAATATCCGTCCGGGTGGGTCGAGTTATCGCGTAGGAGGGGCCAGTTGCTCGGCATTTTATCAAAGCTTCCCCATTGGACAAAATAGTTATCCGGGTCAGTACTGCCTGCCTTGTAGGCATCCAGCTGCTGCTGGCCGTATTCATTCATTCGGGGAACGCCGTTCTCATCGTAGTCCCAGGTCTCTCCCCTCCGGCCAAGGGTAAGCTCCCGCACGAAATCAGGGTCGTACATGAAATTGAAGAGCTTCAGCGCTTCTTCCTTGTGCGGACTGTTGGCTGAAATGAACCACATATAGCCGGGGCCGTTCCCCAGCAGCTGATAAACATTGGTATAGTAATTGGCGGGGGCAGTCGGAACGATATTGTATCCCGCAAGCGAGTCAGGATCTTTTTTGACACTTTCTTTATAAAAATTCGTATTGACGCTGTGCCGCCCCAGATACTGGCCGCGGGCACATTTGGCATTGAATTGCTCAAGGGTCTGGGTGAAGAGCTCCAAATCATAAGAGCCGTCTGCCTTACCTGCCCGGTAAAGCTTATTTTCCCATTCCATGCATGCCCACCACATGGAATGGGCCGGATCAGTATATCCGTCGTAGACTTCATTTGTGAACATATTGTTCTGATACTTGTACGGCGCCCAATAATCGAGACTCAGTTCGTTGCGGAAAGCGGTATCATAACCGCTGAAGCTGTCTGTCCCGTACAGATAAGTGGGATAACCATCCTCCGTGAAAGGGTGATTCTTGTGCATCTGCAGGAGTACATTCAGATAATCATCCTCATTGTTGATGGGCGGGTAACCCAGCTCTTTGTAATAATCCCAGCGGACAACATAACCGCGTGCACTGGTCTCATTGTCAAATCCGACACCGTTATATCCAATCTTGGTCGGAAAGAAATAGAATCCATCTCCCTCATTCCCCAGCTGCTTGAACACATCATAAGTCAGCCGCGCATCCCCCTGAAGGAAATTCGGGCAATGCTTCTCCAGATAGGGATCGACATTCAGAGCAACGCCGTTTTCCAGAATTCGGGAGAGATTCTTGCTGGTTGCGACAATATCCGGCAGGTCACCGCTGGCCAATCCGGCCGTGTACTCCTCATCCGTCAGATAAACGTACCGGATTTCCACACCCACCAGATCCGCCAGATACTGCCACAGGCCCAGATCCTCATTAAAGCGGGGCCCGGAACGCGTGCTGTTGTCACCGATCGTCAGGACAATGCGATTCTCATCGGAAACAGCTTCCTCACCGGCGGCAGCAGGATATGGCAGGATCTGCAGGATCAGCAATATAGACAATACAAAAGACAGGATTTTCTTCAAAGCGCATCATCCCTTCTTTATCTAAAAAATCTAAAAAACATTCAAATAGTGCTGAAAATACGATAATTCATTATACCCTACTTTCGGGATCCGAGCCAACTTTCGCAATTTGGAAAACGGGTCCGGCCTCCTGATTTATCTTCAGGTATCATTGTAGCAAATCACTGTCGCGATAACTATCTTTACGCGTTTTTCCCGGGACACCGGGGACGGTGCAAAAGGGAGGCTTCTTCCTGCCCCATTTTACCTTGCTTTACACACAGGAAATGAGTCACGAGGGACGGTTCTGAAAAACTCATTGCGTGCAATGAGTTTTTCAGAACCGTCCCTCGTGACTCAGAATAGATCAGAAAGATTAAATGGATCAGAAAGATTAAAGAGATTAAAAAAGTCTCATCTGCATGTCGATCCAGCTTTTCTGCTTTGCCTCATGAATCTTGTCTTCTGCCCGAAGATTCCCTACCAGGAGAGGGGAGAAAGGATCATGCAGGCGCATATTCCTGCGCACTGTTTCCCGATCGGCATTGGCGTAGCAGTAGCGGCACAGGTGGCCGCAGGTATTGTACTGTCCAATATCGTTTGTGATGTAGCAGGCACACTCTTTGCGGTTCCCGGGATTGGGCGGAAGGATCAGATTCTCCCCTATAGCCTGTTCAAAAACCTGCTGTGTCATACATCCCGAACAATCTGCCCCGACAGATGACAGCCTCGGATCCTCGCCGCAGGGCTTGATAATCATATGATGCTCTGCTGCGATCTTTACAAAGGCTTTCGTGAGCTCCAGCTGTGTATCAAAAGGAACACTCCGGACTTCGGGAAAGTTGCGGAGTACTTTTTCATACAGGTCAATATAACTGATCACGCAGGTATGAGTATACCCGTCCAGTTTCCTGCACATGACAGAGAAGGCTTCGATATGGCGCTGCACTGTCCAGTTCTTATCAATGAGGACCGGATCATAGCGCCAGCATATGTTGTCCGGTCCCACGAATCCGCAGAGCCTGTGGAAGCTGTCGATCACCAAATCCTTGTCCGGTACATTCGGCTCTATATCCTTCCCATAGGGCGTAATTGTCACGAACCAGTACTGTCTGAAAGGCTTCAGCAGCCCCATATGTTCCAGCATCGGTGTTGGATTTTTCGTGCAGAAGACGATCAGATCCACAACCGACGGGTCAATCCTGTATCTGGTCACAGAGACCGGATTAAAAGGATTGCGGACCAGCACATACCCTTCACGAATCCGGTTTGCCAGCCATTCGGAATAAAAAGCAGGAAGATCCGTGCGGTTTCCTGTCTGTAAAATCATGAGCGAACTCCTTTTTATACACTTTTGAAAAATGCCTGTTAGTATCTATGATTTCCAGAAATTTCTACAATATTTCTCGCGATTTCACGCATGCCGGAGCGATTCGGTGCGCAGCAGTGACCTTTGCCGCGAAGCGCCCGCCGGTCGCTGCTGGAGCGACCGCACAGTGGTGACCTTTGCCGTTTGAGCCGTCTCAGTCGCTCCGCTTTTTTCGAGCATGTATGACCTTTGCCGCGAAGCGGGCGCCGGTCGCTGCTGCAGCGACCGCGCAGTGGTGACCTTTCCCACTTGAGCCGTCTCAGTCGCTCCGCTTTTTTCGAGCATGCGTGACCTTTGCCGCGAAGCGGCCGCCGGTCGCTAGAGCGTCACCCGGCGTCCCAGCCGAGATACATACTACATTCATTTGCCTCATTATTGCATGTTCCGTGCGTTGTGACAAATAATGCAAATAATGAGCATCTGCCACCATATGGTGATTTGGCAAATTATCATCCAGTGGACAGTTCCACCTCATAGGCCCTCATAGTCTCCTCATATAGTCCCATAGGTCACAGGACTCAGCCTCATAGGCCTCATAGTCTCCTCATATAGTCCCATAGGTTTCAGGTCCAGCCTCAGGTCCCAATAGGGTCTCAATGGGTCCCAATGGTCCCAATAGGGTCCCAATAGTCCCGATTTTACCATTTGCTTTCCGGAAACTTCTAAAAATATCGGCTTTTTGGCTATGAAATGACAAAAAAGGAGTCTTCTGTAGCTTGGGTGGGTGACTTCACTCCACCAAATAACAAATAACAATTGAAAAGCCATTGGCATTCCGCTATTGTGGTTGTTTGCGAAGA
>ONKG01000068.1 GCA_900318375.1 uncultured Lachnospiraceae bacterium | reverse complement strand
AAGAGAAGTATATCATGCAAGCGGAACACTCGCTTGTATTAGCAACTAATATTCAATTTTTAAGATGTAATTGACGATGAGAACTTTTCACTGTCCAGTCATTGATTACTCATTGTAATAATCATTCCGGAGTTTGTAAAGCGGAATCATTCTCTCTCCGTCAGTTTTAAAGCAGGGCTTTTATAGCAGGAGTGTTAACGCACTCAGGAGTTTACAGCTGCAGCCCGCGGGTCAGGCAGGTCTGCACAACAGCGTTTTTCATATACAGCAAGATCTTAGATTTTGTCCATTTTCATTCCCTTGTAAAAGAGAATCAGTTTGTCTATGATGGTATTGGATTGTCCTGGAAAGCGGACTGCACATGTTGGGGGACTGCACAGATCCCCGGACAATCAGATGCCTGGCCGCAAAGACGTGGAGAGAATGAGATGACACAGCAGGAGCACACTTATATCGCGATCGACCTGAAGTCCTTCTATGCTTCCGTGGAATGCATAGACAGAAAACTTGATCCGCTGACAACAAATCTTGTCGTGGCGGATGCTTCGCGCACCCTGAAAACGATCTGTCTTGCTGTTTCCCCCTCCATGAAGGCCTACGGCATCCCCGGCCGCCCGCGGCTCTTCGAAGTCGTACAGCGAATGAAGGAAGTGAACCGGGAGCGGAGCAGGCGGATCACTGTTTCAGGAGAAAAACAGGTTCAGGACAGTGCGGCTACTGTAGACAGCCTGTTTTCGGCTTCTGCAGACAAGCTGTTTTCCGGCAGTTCCCGGTCGGCGCCGGAACTTGCTGCCGATCCGACGCTGAAGGCGGACTATATTATAGCTGTTCCCCGTATGGCTCATTACATCGAATACAGCACGAAAATCTATCAGGTCTACCTCCGCTATATTGCGCCGGAGGACATCCATGTCTATTCCATTGACGAAGTCCTGATGGACGTGACAAAATATCTCCCCCTGTACAGGAAGACCGCTCACGAGCTCGCCATGGAAATGATCCGGGCAGTCTTGAAGGAAACGGGGATCACGGCCACTGCGGGAATCGGTCCGAACCTCTATTTGTGCAAGATCGCCATGGACATCGAGGCCAAACATACCGCACCGGATGCCGACGGTGTGCGGATCGCCGAGCTGGACGAGATGAGTTACCGCCGAAAACTCTGGGGCCACAGGCCGATCACGGATTTCTGGCGGGTCGGAAAGGGAACGGCAAAAAAACTCGCGCGCTACGGTATGTTTACCATGGGGGATGTCGCGCGCTGTTCCCTGAAGGATGAGGACCTTCTCTATAAGCTGTTCGGGGTCAACGCTGAACTTCTCATTGACCATGCATGGGGCTGGGAGCCCTGCACGATTGATTACATCAAGGCCTACAAACCTGAGAACCGGTCTTTCAGTGCCGGACAGGTCCTGCCGTGCCCCTATGATTTTGAAAAAGCCCGGATCGTGGTGCTCGAAATGGCGGACGCTGCGGCACTGGATCTGGTCGAAAAGCGCCTGACAGCCGATCAGATGGTTCTGACCGTGGTCTATGACAACGAGAACCTGACCGATCCCGTCATCCGCGAAAGATACAAGGGTCCTGTCAAAAAGGACTGGTACGGAAGGATGGCACCCAAGCCTGCCCATGGCACGGTCAATCTGGGTCGTTTTACTTCTTCCTCCAGAATCATCACCGACGCGGTGCTGGGTCTGTATGACCGCATCGTCGATCCGGACCTCCTGATCCGCAGAGTATTCCTTACGACCAACCATGTCGTTGAGGAAGCAGAGATAAAAAAGAGAGCAGTAAGGGAGGGGAGTCCTTCCGCATATCCGGATAAGAGAAATCCAGGGATCAATCAATTTAAGAATGATCCCGGATTTGACAGGGCGGAAAGCAGGGCAGCAGATACCGGAATAAACCCGGACAATGGAGAAGACCTGGTAAGCGGGGAAGCCGGGAGCTGGCAGCAGATGGATCTTTTTACGGATTATGAAGCGCTGGAAGAGAAGAAAAAGCGTGAAAAGGCAGCTTTTGAAAAAGAACGCAGACTGCAGGAAGCAATGCTGGAAATCCGCAGGAAGTACGGCAAAAACGCGATCTTAAAAGGCACAAGCCTGCAGGAGGGAGCCACCATGCAGGAACGAAATCAGAGCATCGGCGGACATAAGGCATAGGACAATCAGAGCACCGTGAGCAAAAGGCAGCACCTGATCAGAGCATAGAGGCGGACATACGGCTTAGGACGATCAGAGCACCGTGAGCAAAAGGCAGCACCTGATCAGAGCATCGACGGGCATAAGGCTTACCCCCGGAAAATTGAAAAAGGACCAGACAAAAAATGACTGACCAGTACGAAGATATCATCAACCTTCCCCATCCTGTTTCCAGCAAGCATCCGCAGATGTCCATGGAAGAACGGGCAGCCCAGTTTGCGCCTTTTGCGGCTCTGACCGGACATGGAGAAGCAATCCGGAAAACGGCAGAGCATGCTGCGGAAAGCTATGAAAAAGAGACTCCTGTCCCGGAGTCTCCTTCCTAATCCCATTTTTCTAATCTGATAATCTGCTGATCTCCTAATCGAACAGAGTGCCCTTCAGGCAGATTCTCTGCCTGTTATTTTCATAATCATAACTATGATGGGCTCCTCCGGCGCAATACCTCTCATAAGCGCAGCCTCTGCAATCCTCACACAGCCCTGAAAGGGGCTGCCGGAAGATTTCAAAACGGTCATTCCAGATCTGTGTGAAAGATGTCTCGAAAATATTACCCTGGATGGTACGCGGAGTCCGCTCAATATCAAGGCAGGCTCCGACATCGCCGTTTGCCATGACGCTCGCGGTGTAGATTCCTGCATTGCAGAGAAAATACCAGTCACGGACTTCGTGTTCATAGTCGAATCCCACAAAGTGGCTGCAGCCGTATGTGACCGGCATCTGTTCGCTGCGTTTTTCATAAATAAAGGAAAAGAGCCGGCGCTGGTCGTCAGGCGTGAGCATCAGTTCCGGGCGAAGCAGGGCACGCCCGATCGGCTCAAGCCCGATCACCCGCCAGGAGTCAATATCTATGCCTTCGAATATTTGGTACAATTGGTCCAGTTCGCGGATATTCTCATGGTTGATGACAGTCGTTACCTGAATCGCCCGGAAAGGTTTCTTTTTGCCTTTTTCCGATCTGTGCTTATCCCTTTCTACCAGCAGGTTCTCGATGCCTGCCATTGCCAGACGGTAACCGCCGGAAAGGCCGCGAAGACTGTCATGCGTTTTTTCCAGGCCGTCAATCGAAACAGAGATTGTTGCCATCCCTGTCTCATAGAGTCTTCTCGCCGCAGAGGGCGTGATCAGGGTAGCGTTGCTGGTCATCCCCCATGTATAGCCGATCTGATCGGCATAGCCCAGGATGTCAAAAAAGTCCGGACGCAGCAGCGGCTCCCCGCCCGTGATGCAGAGCATCATCCTGCTGATATCAAAGTTGTTCCTGACCTCGTCGAGAACATCTTTATATTTTTCTGCCGGCATTCCGTCGGGGCGCGCCGACCCGCACGAACTCCCGCAGTGGAAGCATGCTTCATTGCACTTCAGAGTCAGTTCAAAAAAAAGCTGACGAAGCTGAGGATGGGCATAGAGACTTTCACGATATGCTGCAAGCTGCTCAGAATGTCGTTTTTTGAGAGTGTATATTTCTTCCTTTGTCAAGGGGCCTCCTCGAATCAGATTCCTCCGGGTACAAATCTAAATGGTACAGATATTCGGTACTGATGATCTTTTCTGCAGAAGACATATCCTTCTTCCAATCATCTGTATCATTCCCTATTCGAGTAAGTCTCCGGGATACTCCCAGAGGGGAGGACCATATACTATTTCTCTTTCTTCATCTTCCGGGTTATATCTGTCACTGACCGGCGGTCCATATATATCCTGTATTACCTCTTCTGGAAGATCCAATCTTGATCCTATAGGCGGTCCGTATATATCCTGTATTACCTCTTCTGGAGGATCCAATCTTGATCCTATAGGCGGTCCGTATACATCCTGTATTACCTCTTCTGGAGGATTAAATCTTGATTCTATAGGCGGTCCATATACCTCCTGCGGTACTTCTTCAACCGGTTCGTATTTCTCTCCCTGCGAGGGATCGTAAACCGTTTCGGCAGGATCCTGTCCTGTCAAACTGCACGCTGTAAGACCTGAAAAGTCAGCTATTCCTGTATCAGCTTTGGCAAATGTCAGTCTTTTTTTTGATTTTTTCATTCTTAAAACCACCTTCCTGCCGGTCAGACTGAAATTGAATATCATGTTTACAAAAATTCTCCGCATTCAGCTCCGCGACAATACCGCGAAATTGATATTGCGCGCCAGTGCGCTATAATGTTTTATGAATTGCTGAAAAAACATCTGCAATCCGGAAGGATTTGGACATATATCACAAATGCAATTATACCACAGAAAGGCTTATGAAGACAATAAAAGTAGTTGCAGCAATAATACAATCCCGAAAAGAGAATCAGGCACCTGTCGTCCTTGCAACCCAGCGGGGATATGGCAGCTACAAGGACTGGTGGGAATTTCCGGGCGGAAAGGTCGAGCCCGGGGAAACACCGGAGCAGGCATTGGCAAGGGAAATCCGCGAAGAGCTTTCTGCGGACATTTCCGTAGGTCAGTATCTCACTACCGTAGAATATGATTATCCGGAATTTCACTTATCCATGGCGTGCTACTGGTGCCGGGTCAGGGAAGGACACCTGACGCTTCTGGAACATGAAGCTGCCAGATGGCTTCCCCTGAACGATCTGCGCCAGGTGAACTGGCTCCCCGCGGATATTTTAGTGGTCGAAGAAATAGAGAAGGCGATCAGTTCCGATTATCATTTACCCACTGTCTGATATTCTGCTCTTCGTCCGTTACGCTTCCTCCCTGTACCGCAAGTCCCTGCCGGACCTCCGCGCCGGGTTCCAGTTCCTCGATCGTACCTACGGTATTGGAGAAGCCGCTGCCTTCGTGTGTGACGAAGACGTTAACTGTCTTTCCTGTGAGATCGTGTGCATCCAGGAAGGAATAGACAGGCATGGGCAGGTCGCCCCACCAGTTGGGGAAGACCAGATAGATCGTGCTATACTCCTCCACTGCCTTCTCATCGGCCTTCAGGAGCGGTCTGAATCCAACACTCTGCTCCTGTTTTGCCTGACTGACCGTCTCATTGTAGTCTGCCGGATAGGTCTCCTCTGTCAGAATCTCCATCGTTTCGGCGCCTGATGCATCTGCAATCCAGGCTGCAATCTGACCCGCATTTCCCATAGGGCCATTTTCATCGATCCTGATACTTGCGCTGGAATCCGCGTCAACAGTCTCCTGAAAATCCGTGTTGCCTACTCTGCTGAAATAGACCACCAGAGTATTGCTCCTGGAAGCACTGCCTCTGTCTTCCGATGCTGCAGCAGCAGTGGTGTCATTGTCCGTGACGGCACTTTCCTGCTCTGTGCTCACCTGCGCAGCCTCTTCCGTCGCAAGGCTGTCTGCCCTTTCTTCTGTTTTTTCCCCTTCTTCCGAAGCTTCTGCTTCAGGTGCCTCCGCAACAGTTTCCTGGGGCGTCGCCGAATCCTGTCCGCTTGCGGCAGAACTGTTTCCGCAGCCCGTGAGTCCGAAGAGTAAACTGACCAGTACTACACTCGTGGACAGCAATTTCTTTTTCATAAATACCTCCTTTTTCTTGCAAATCTTTTTCCTGTAAATCATTTTTTGCAAATCTCTTTCCTGCAAATCTTTTCCTTACAGGCTTTTCCCAAGTCTGTAGGCCTTCTCAGGATAGCTGCTCCTTCTCGTCATGGCCGGTGTTCCGCAGCCATAGCCAAGGACCATTCCCATATCCTCAAAATTGATATAACGCACCAGAGTCTTGTAATGCGCTGTAAGAGCGTCGAATGTCCAGTCGTCCGCATTCCAGGCAACTGTCAGAAGCGCGGACTTGAGATGTCTGCTGTTCAGACTGCTGTTAAAGGCGCAGAAGCGGTCAACCACCGTTTTCATCTGTGCGCTCATTCCGTAGTAATAGAGGGGTGTTGCAAAGACGATCATGTCCGATCGCAGAATCTTTCTGCGGATCTGCTCCATGTCATCTTTCTGCACACAGGGTCCCTCGTATCCGCAGTGAACACATCCGGTGCATGGATGAAGATCGGCATGACATACGTCGATCACTTCACATGTATGCCCTGCTTCCTCCGCGCCCCGCTTAAATTCCTCCGCAAGTATATTCGTAGAGCCTTTTCGATTGGGGCTTCCTGAAAGAATCGTTATTTTCACTGTGCATCACCTCCGTCTCAATGTTTGATCCCATTGGCATCCAGCCAGGAAGCGATCTCATCCGAGGTTCCTGAGTTTCCTGAATAGTGAACCGACAGCCCCTCGCCCATCACCGCATCCGGCGCAAGCTTGGCAATCGCTGTCAGGCTCTGTCCGAACCTTCCGCCGCCGTGGGAGCAGAAAGGTATGATCCGTTTTCCCGCGAAGTCATATTCCTCCAGGAAGGAAGCGATGGGCATGGGGATGGATGCCCACCTTGCGCTGTAATCCCTGTCTGGTCCGCAGAACCCCGTTCTGCAGGATCCTGCTGTGCGCTTGTGTCCGATGCCTGTCCGGCCTGCCCCTCAGGAGCAGCATTTGCCGCGTCCTCTTTTGCAGTATCTGTTGTATTTGTCTCCTGCGGAGCACTCCAGCTGCCGCCTCCAAAGCCCTGCCCGTTTGCGGAGGGAAATACCATATTCAGCACCAGGCCAAGGATCACTGCTGCCATCACGAAGACAGCCGGAAGCAGGGGATTCTTTTTTTCACTCTCTTTTCCGTAGGATTTTCTGAAAAGCAGGGCGCCCTGAGCGCCGGCGAAAGCCCAGAACAGCAGCATCAGGATGTTCTCCAGAAAGACCAGTACGGCCGGCTTCTCATAATCCAGGAAAGCAAACAGGACCCGGAAGAACAGATAGTCCGGCATCCCGTTTCGAAGAAAGAGAAAGAGTCCGATTCCGGCTATGCAGCAAAAGATGGCGGAAAGCAAAGTTTTCTTTCTGTCCGACAGCTTCCTCTTTGCAGCCATCAGGGGAACATGCATGCCAAGATGCAGTCCCATCAGGACAAAGGACCAGTGTGACATGGAAAGATGTATTTTCCTGGCCAAAGAGACGTCCATCACACCGTACAGGAAGGGCAACGCATGTCCGCTCATCGACATTCCGCTGAAGGCCGTCAGGGCAAATGACAGGAGCAGCAGTAAATTCACTGCCATTGACAAAAACCGATATGCGGTGTACCTGCCCTTTAAAATCGCGCCGTACCATCTTCTGTTTAAAATCTGATGGACGATGACAAGCACCGTCATCCCAATACCGATCCACTCATGTGCCTGCTCACCGGTCACCTGATAAGCCATGAGACAGAGCAGGAGAACAGTCATACAGACATCGACGATCCTTTTTTTCATACTTATGGTTAAACCTCCTGGTCACAAACAAGGTCCTCGCCGGAGCAGATGCGGTTCACGTCCTGTCGAAGGCGCGAATCTGCTTCTTATTTCTCAGCTTTTTATCAGTCTTTCCCTGCTTTAGAAGAGATTTTCTGGTCTCCTGTTGACCAGACATGTTTCTCCTTGGCGTTTGCAGGCTTGTTCTGTGCCATCACGCCGGCAAGGGGGTGGGGCACATAGAGCTCTTCCAGATAGGTAAGCTCCTCTCCGGTCAGCTCCAGATCAACTGCCTTTGCCGCGCCTTCGATATGGTGGAACTTTGTTGCGCCGACAACAGGCGATGTCACTTTTGTGAGCAGCCATGCCAGAGAAACCTCCGTCATGGTCACGCCATGCTTTTCTGCAAGTTCCGCAACGCGGCCGATGATCAGATTATCCTGGTCCGCAGTCGCGTCATATTTGAACTTAGCGTAGCTGTCCTCTGCCGCCCGCTTTGTCGCGCCTTCTCCCGGTTTTCTGGAAAGACGTCCGCTTGCCAGTGCGCTGTAGGGAGTGAGCGCGATATTTTCCTCCTGACAATAGGGAACCATTTCCCGTTCTTCCTCACGGAAGATCAGGTTGTAGTGGCCCTGGATGGAAACAAACTTTGCAAAGCCTTCCTTTTCAGCCATGGCGTTTGCCTTGGCGAGCTGCCAGGCAAAACAATTGGAAATGCCGATATATCTTGCCTTGCCTGCCTTCACTATGCGGTTCAGACCATCCTGAATATCGTAGATGGGTGTGTTCCAGTCCCACATATGATAGATATAGAGATCCACGTAATCCATTCCCAGGTTCTGCAGGCTTGTGTTGATCATGTTCTCTATGTGCTGCTGTCCGCTGATCCCTCTCTCGATCTCTTCCTGCGTCCGGGGAAGAAATTTTGTTGCGAGGACGACATCCTCACGCTTTGCAAAATCCCGCAGCGCCCTGCCGACATACTGCTCACTGGTACCGCTCTGATAGGCTATAGCTGTATCATAAAAATTGACGCCCAGCTCCAGTCCCCGTTTAATGATCTCCCTGGTATGCTCCTCATCGATCGTCCAGCTGTGCTGGCCTCTGCCTGAGTCGCCAAAACCCATACATCCCATGCAGATACGTGACACATTCAAGTCTGAATTACCAAGCTTTGTGTATTTCATTTTTTCTCTCTTTCCGAATACAACCACAGTATTCCGCGCACACCCGTCACGACATCAATTATGCCGTCAGCCGCCTAATTAACATCCAGCAGCCTTGCAAGGCATCTGAAAGTTATCTCATAAACGGATTGATATACATAATCTACACAGGCTTCTTTCATTGCCTCCTTTTGTTTGTCCGTCACCGCAGAGTAAGGATAAATGCCGAACATGAAGGGATAAAATACATAAATAAAGTTCTGCTTATCATCAGCACTCATCTCCGGACAGAACTTGTCGAGAATACTGCCCATATTGCTCATGGACTTCCCGTAGGCGGTCTTAAAACTCGTCAGTAATTCCTGCCGGCTGTTTGCCTCCATGTCATAATTATTCATGGACAGGAGTTTTAAGAGCTGTTCCCTGTTTTCCAGCGAATGCGCAATTTTTTCAGCGACCTGTCTTCTTGTCAGCCGTTCGTTCTCTTCGATGATCATCTCAAGCTCTTCATTCCAGCGGTCATATTCCCGCTCAAACAGAGCGAGGAAAATTTCTTCCCTGGTCTGGAAATAGTTATAAATGGTCGGACGTGAGAAAGAAGTCACTTTTCCGATTTCCTTGAGCGTAATCTCCTTGAAACCCATAGTCTGATAGAGCTGTTCGCAGGCATTGACAATCTCTTCTCTTCTTTCTGCTATAAGCTCAGGCGTTCCTTTGATCATTATCCTTTCCTCCTGATTCCGGACGCGGCTTTATTGACACCATGTCAACAATTGTATTATATGTCTTATCTGACACTGTGTCAACAATATTGTTTTCTTTTTCCTCACTCATCCCGGATCATGATGTCTGCAGAGCCTCTTGTCATTACAAAAGCCCCTGCCGAGATTAAACGGCAGGGGCTTTCCTATGTTCTCTTTTGCTTATTTCTTTTACTTTGAAAGCTCTGCAGCAGGCTTCTCAAGATACTTCAGGCACCATGGAAAGATAAAAGACACATACAAGATCTGCACAAAACAGGATGTGACTGTCCCGGCGGGACCCGGAATCCCGTTTTTTATCAGGGGAACAAATATCAGGCTTACGATGTAATATCCCAGCAGTCCCTCTGCAGCCCGGCTTACTCTGGTGATCATAGGGACGTCAGTAGAGAAACCGACGAACCGTCTCTCCAATACCCAGCCGGTCAGGAAAGCGCCGCCTCCGTTTCGGAAATTCTGCAGGGCAAGTAGAATTTCTATATCCATTTTTGATTTCCTCCATCAATCGCGTTTTTCGATCTGTTGTGGTTTTCGGCCGGGATGCAAGGTTCCATGCCGGCAAGCCCGCAAACGCTTCGCTCACTATAACCAAGAAAAAACAAACCATATAACATACACGGCTCTTTTGCTTCTTAAGTTTGTGTTATACTTGGTCTGCAGATGTTATTCTCAAAAGGAGATTGCATTATGGCGAAACAGACAGGTGAATCCGCCGGATCATGCGGAAACAATACCGCAAAAAAGAAGTTATTTTCTGAAATACCATATCTAAAAGGGAAGAGGCTCACATTAAAGCGTCTGACCCGTGCAGATCGGTCCGGCCTTCAGGAACTGGTGGACAGTCCCCGCATCTATAGGTACCTGCCCACATTCCTGTTCGAGCAAAAATATCCGGATATCGGGTATGTGATCGACCATCTTTATGATGAATGCTGGAAAGAATCCATCATTCTGGGCGTGTTCCTGGGAGATGAATTCTGCGGTCTGGCAGAAATGTACGGTTATCGGGATCCCATCCACAAAATCAGTGTGGGCTACAGGCTGCTGGAGCGATACTGGGGAAAAGGAATCGCGAAAGAAGCCCTGGGAATGATGATTGAATATCTCTATGACGAGACAGATATTGAGATCATCACTGCCAGCACCATGGTCGAAAACCAGGCATCGGCCAACGTGCTCAAGAAGAACGGCTTTCAAATGGTCGTGCACGCGGTGGACGAAGACTGGGGATACGACAAACCGACCGTCTCGGACAAATGGATCCGCTAGCTGGCGGATCTCTCCTCTGGTCAACGGGAAACCGCCTTCACGGATTTCCCGTTGACGATGTCTTTTCTCACCAGTATACTCCGGCAGGCCATCCGACGGTACTCCTGAGCATTTCTCCAATCATGGTTGAAACCTCCTTCCTTTTTCAAAGCTGATGGATTCAAAGCCGATAGATTCAAAGCTGATGGATTCAATACTGAAAGATTCAAGGCTGACAGATTCAAGGCCGATAGATTCAAGGCTGATAAATTCATCGCTGATTAATTCATCGCTGATAGATTCAAGGCTGATAAACAGTGATGAAATAAACCTCTTCACCGGCCAGCACCGTCGCCTGACCGGGGGCTATGGCCTCGAGCGCATCACTCACGACAAGCTGATCGGAGCTGAATCCTTCTCCATCGAGCCGGTCACCGACCTTCATGGTAACTGTACGGGAATGCGCTTTGAGCCAGTCACTCCATTTCAATGTATAGCCGGATTCTTTGTTTGCGCAGATGTATTGGTACACTGCCCTTGCCAGCACACAGCGCTCTTTTTGAGCATGGCTCTTCTCCGGTGCAGAGCGGTCCACCAGGTTTCCGCTTCCGGTATCAGCCTGATGCTGCAGAATCTCCTCCACAGGTGTCCCGGCCTTCTGCATCATCTCATAGATGGTCATAAAGGCTCCGGTTCGTCCGGATCCGGCCTGACAGTGAAAATGAAGCCATGCGTCTCCCTCCAGATTTCCTGCAAACTCAATGAAGGAATCGATCACATCGGCGGGAGGCCAGCCATGATCGGGACAGGCCAGACGTAAGTAGTTCATGTCTTCAGACTCCGCCAGCGCCCGCTCGGTCTCCCATTTCTTCACAGAAATCTCCATGCCTTCCGACGGCCGGTCGTTCTCTGCTGTGTATGCCGTAATCGTTGTGCCTGTCAGGCAGGAAAGAGCTTTCTCCTCCGCTTCCACCGCTTCCACAGTTTTCCCGAGGTTGGCTCCATTATCCACACCGCACCAGGAGACAGCAATGCCATTGATGAGGCCGTGGCTCTCCAGGCGGCAGTCGACGATCCAGACATCTTCCGATTGCTCCCTGAGTTTTTCTGCCAGATCATGAAACTGTGTCTCGGAAAACTGCGCGCTCCCCGACATGCCCTCCTCCTGCAGAAAGCGCACGTTGGCGAGTTCTTCCTTCCAGGCATTCGGATCATCTCTGTCGATACGGATGAAAACGCTGTCTGCCGATGCATGGGACAAGACCGGAAGAAGCAGAACAGCCAGGATCAATACTATTATTTTTTTCAAAATACGCATGAATGATTCTCCCTCCCTGATTGTACAACTGGTTCGTTAAAAAGTATTCCATCCGACCATGAGGTGCTCCTCAACTCTCAATAAAAGAATATCACAACATTCGCGGTAATAGTCCCTGAAACCTTTAATTATTATCATCGCATCAGGTCAGCAGTCCCACAGCCTGTGTCCGAAAACAAAGAAAGCGCCTGCTTTCAGGAATTCCCGCGGATCCTTGAAAACAGGCGCTTTTCTGCTGCATTTTCTTTGTCACCGGACAAACGGTGCGTTGTACTCCGCATTGATTTCCCGGATTTCCTTTAAGCCATCGATATAGGGCTGGTAGATGCTCTCAATGCGGCCCCCGCCGCGGTTGTCACAGCCGGAACAGAACTCGCAGTCGATGCCGCACGCGCCCCACAGCGCCTGGTGGACGATCTGCTGCCGCTCTTCCCTTGTAGTGTCCTTGATCAATATGGATTTCATTTTTTTATCCTCTCTTAAAAAATGGATTGGTTTCCTGCCCAGCCTGAACCAGTAAATGGAATCCGTCAAAATAGTAAACAGTTAGTAATCAGTTTTTCTCAATCAGCTGGAGCATTTCATCAAATTTATCCTCCGGAGCATAAACAGTTATAACGTTTTTGAACTCACCCTTGACGATATAAATTGTTGCAGCCTTTTTCCTTCCCTCTTCACTGTCAGAAATCTCTACATATGCAGGGTATTCCTCTCCGGCTATATTAATTGTTTCAAAAGAACAATCAGCCTCGTAATCCATTGCAGTATTTAAACTTTGTTCCAGTTCAAACTGTTCCATTGCCAGGACTTCTCCGTCCTTTCCCTGTTCTTTGGAAGAAAGAGCGGAAACATTCATAGATACATAGGCATTGCCATCCGCATCCCTGGATTCAATACTGATACTGCCGATTCCTTCAGTATAGGTCTCGCTCAGGGGCATAAGGTCAGTACCTGGATCCATCAGGCTTTTGATCTTACCTCCCTCGGCCTTGTTAAGCTTAAGCCCGAAATATTCATTGGTATAAGAGTCTTCCGTCAATACACCCGTTAATGCCTCATCGTCTTCCGGACTGATGTCTGCAATGGCATCAGGAATCTCCATCTGATAGTCTTCCTCATCTTCCGCTTCTTCGCCGGAATCTGCCGCTTTATCGTCCTCTATATTCAGCATTTTCTTCTCAAAACTGCTGTCTTCCTGCGACGTTTTGACACTGCCCCCTCCGCATGCGGTCAAAGACAGACAAAAAATGCCGATAAGCAGGACAGATAAAAATTCCTTTTTCATCATTATTGATACTCCTCTATTGCTTCTGCTGCATAAATCACAATATTACAAGGATATTGTAACATCTTTTCATTTGTTAAAGGAGAAATACATTACTCTATCTTTCAAGATGTTTCATCCCGCCTGAAATCCGGTGTGCTTTTCGCGCACTATTCGCGCCCCCCGGTTGTACGGCGCAGGGCGCGCCTTGACAGCAGGGGATCTTTTGCCTGAGCGCGTCAGCGTGCAGACATAGTCGGAATATCCGGACATGAGGGCAGGCATAGTCGGAATGTCCGAACATGAGGGCGGGCATAGTCGGAATGTCCGAACATGAGGGCAGGCATAGTCGGAATGTTCGAACATGAGGGCAGGCATAGTCGGAATTTCTGAACATGAGGGGGGAAAATTTACAGCTGTCTGATCAAGCCGGTTTTTCCTCAGGGCCAGAGGCATATTCCGACGCGACCGACGGCAAGGTAAACCCGCTTCCCGCACTGGCCACCATGCACACCGCAATATAATGCAGGGCAGCGGAGCCAAAGTGCAAAAAGAAATTATTTCCCCGCGCAGTGTTCAGAACGATCAGGATCCCTGCTGTAAAAAGAAGGAAGGAACCCCGGGAGATCCTCGCTTATGATAGGTTTCCACATCCGGACAGATGTGCAAAAGACAGTCGATCAGCACCCTCAGCTGGCTGCTTATGTCCGGATTTGCCCAATAGGAAATACCGGTCACCTCTTTGTATACTTCATCTGCCTTCTTTCGTTTCGTCCAGAAATCAGAATCGGTTTCCAT
>ONKG01000131.1 GCA_900318375.1 uncultured Lachnospiraceae bacterium | reverse complement strand
ACATGTTGATGATGACGCCGCCGCCCTGCTTGAGCATCTGCTTCGCGGCTGCCTGTGCGCAGTACATCAGGCCCTTGACGTTGATGTTGAACATGATGTTGAAGGATTTCTCGTCCAGCTCGTACTGGGGTTTCTCGCCCTGGACATCGACCAGGAGGCGGGGAAGGTTGACGCCTGCGTTGTTGACGATCGCATCGAGCTTGCCGTACTTGTCAACGACTGCTGCGACCATGGCCTCGACGCTCTCTTTATTTGTGACATCGCACTTTGTGCAGAAGATGCCGTCTCTCTCTTCGCCGGTCTCAACGGAGATGTCCGCGATGACGGGTGTCGCGCCTGCGTCCTTCAGGGTGGTGACAACGTGATTTCCGATTCCGGAAGCGCCGCCTGTAACGATAACAACTTTGCCTTCAAGGTTTAACCAGTCTGCCATTTTTTACTCCTCCTTAAACTTTTTTGAGTTATGAATGATTGCTTTTTCCTGCTTTTGTTTTGCTTTTGCTGTGTGTCTGTTTTCTTTTGATGATTGAATGATAGTAAAAAAAGGCCTCTGCTTTAATTCCGCGAATTCCGCCAACGCGGAAATCCATTTGTTCAGCGTTTTTCCGCGCTGTGGAAAAAAGAACGTTAAAGAAATGCACGAAAAAGTCAGAAGGAAGGCTTGGAAAAGTCAAAAGAAATGCATGAAAAAATTGTCCGGCATAGCATCCCGCAGGGAGGCAGTGCCGGACAGGGGCGCTGTGCTCCTGCTGACTGGATTCACGGCGAACCCTGAAAACAGTGCAAAACTTATACTATGAGTT
Organism: uncultured Lachnospiraceae bacterium; assembly: GCA_900318375.1. Classification (GTDB taxonomy): domain Bacteria; phylum Bacillota; class Clostridia; order Lachnospirales; family Lachnospiraceae; genus CAG-791. Next base: position 3,981 of record ONKG01000131.1, on the reverse strand, counting down.
GAATGACAGAGGAGAAAAACGGATGTATTCTGACTACAGATGAAGCACGGAAACTGTCCGGGGGCAGGTGTGTGCAGATTAGTTTTTATGCCGGCGACAGCTCAGATGGAAGAGCTCCATAAAATAGATCCTGACCGGGATTTTAACAGCAATCCTTCGCCTTCTAAGCGGGAAGTCGTTGGTTCGAATCCAACTCGCCGGCGGGCGGTCAAAAATTTGGAAAGATTAAGCTTTTGATCAGAAATCTATTTATTTAGACAAGAAACCAATTATTGTGGCCCTTACAGCAAAGAATGATCAAGGAAGCCAGAACTTCGATATTTCCTGCTATTCCGGCAGGAAACTGCGGGAAACCGCAGATGAAGGGTCATGAACTGTAACAGAGTCTTCGAATCCGCTGAAATACAGCAAGTGTGTTTCCCGCGGGTTCTGTGACAATAAATCTATAGAAAGGAGGTAGAGATGTTCGGTTTATTTGCAAAGGCAGCAAGAAAGGAAAGTGTATATGTAAGAACAGAAAACGGAGCAGTCGCACTGAACTCCACCAGCGATGCCCGGCTTGATCTGTTCGGCGTGATCGGAGCGCTCCGCGGCGCAGACCAGGCCCGTATTGAGCGTCTCTTCTCCGAGGCCTACCGGATGGATCCTCTGTTTGCGACAAAGATCGCATTTTATGCCCGCGACATCCGGGGCGGACTGGGAGAGCGGGAGACTTTCCGTACGATCATGCGCTATATGGCGCAGATGCATCCGGAGGCGCTTCGCCCCAACCTGGATCTGATCGGCGTCTACGGCCGTTACGACGACCTCTATTGCCTGATCGGCACTCCTCTTGAGGAGGAGATGTGGGCGGCCATGAAGATCCAGTTTGAGGAGGACCGCCGCAGCCTGGAGAAGGGAAAGGCGGTATCCCTGCTTGCCAAGTGGATCAAGACAGCAGATGCTTCTTCCGCGAAGACCAGAGAACTCGGTATCCTGACTGCGCGGAAGCTCGGCTACTCTGTATATGATTTTAAGCGTATCGTGCGTGCGCTTCGCCGAAGAATCGGCGTCATCGAGACACTGATGACAGAGGGTCGCTGGGATGAGATCCGGTATCCGGAGGTTCCTTCCCGTGCCATGATGATCTATCGCGATGCTTTCCGCAGACACGACGGCGAGCGCTATGAGCAGTTTGTGAACCGCGCTGTCTCCGGCCGGGAGAAGATTCATGCGGGAACCCTCTATCCTTACGACATTGTGGAGAAGGTCGCGCCCCGGCTGGGCTGCTATTTCTCTGCATCCACTCTGAACATGGACCCTGCGCTTGAGGCGCAGTGGCGCCAGCTTCCGGATTATGTGGAGCCCGGCACAAATGCCCTTGTCATTGCGGATACCTCCGGTTCCATGACAGGCAGACCTATGGCGACATCCGTCGGCCTGGCAGTCTATTTTGCGGAGCGTAACCGGGGCGCTTACCACAACATGTTCATGTCCTTCTCCGGCACATCCGGAATTCAGGTGCTCCGAGGGGAGACACTGGCACAGAAGATCGACAGCATTAACATGAACGATTGGTCCGGCAGCACCAACCTTCGGGCCGCCTTCGAGCATGTGCTGGAGATTGCCATCCGGAACCATGTTCCGCAGGAAGAGATGCCCAAGTCCCTGATCGTTATTTCCGATATGGAAATCGACTACTGCGGTGACCGCGACTGGTCCTTCTATGAGATGATGGAGGAGATGTACCGTATGAACGGCTACATTATTCCCAACATCATCTTCTGGAACGTGAACAGCCGGCATGATGTCTTCCACGCGGACAAGAACCGCAAGGGAGTCCAGCTGGCAAGCGGCCAGTCCGCCGCTGTGTTCCGTCAGGTTATGCAGACGGTCGGTATGAATCCGGTCGAGGCTATGGAGAAGATTATCAACTCCGGGCGTTATGACGCCATCACAGTGGCATGACATCCGGCAAACTGAACGGCTCGTCAACTAGCCTGAAAAAGCAGGCAGCTGATGAAAAAATAAAATGCTGCAGAGGGCGTGATTTTGAAACCTCTGCAGTTTTTTAAATTTTCAATCCCATTGTTTTTTTTGACTTTTCAAACCCGCAGCTTTTTTTAAAACTTTTCAAAAGCCTGTACAGCTTTTGCTGATCCATGGACAGACTTGCTGCTTAATGAAAATCCTGTTTGCTTATGTTATCCTTTAGTATAGGGCGGGGATTTTCCGAACAATATCCTATGCCGCCTGTTTTTCAGACCCTGGCGGCAAATCAAAAAAAAGAGAGAAGAGAAAGAAATGTTTGAGATAAAGGGAAAAATAAACACAGCAATCTGCTATGCCTCTGTGGTGGAGCAGGAAGCGATCGATCAGATCCGCCGCATGTGTGATTATGATTTTACAGAGGGCAGCAGAATCCGGATTATGCCGGACGTACATGCCGGGGCCGGCTGCACGATCGGAACAACTATGACAGTAACAGATAAGGTGGTCCCTAATGTGGTAGGCGTGGATATCGGATGCGGTATGTACACTGTCAGACTGGGTGATACAGAAATCAACTTTGAAAAGGTGGACGAGGCGGCACACTTTATTCCTTCAGGCCTTAATGTCTGGGATCAGCGCAGGGGATTTTTTGACCTGCGGCAGCTCCGCTGCTATGACATTCTCCGGGATACAGATCGTCTGGAGAGGAGCCTTGGAACTCTCGGGGGAGGCAATCATTTCATCGAGATCGATGAGGCTGCTGACGGCACAAAGTATCTGGTGGTTCACAGCGGAAGCCGCAATCTCGGACTCCAGGCTGCAAAGCACTATCAGAAGCTTGCCATCGGTCTGCACAGAGGAACTGCAGCAGACAGATTTGATCGTGAGCGTGAAGAAGTGATCCGCACATTCAAGGAGCAGGGACGTACAAAGGATATTCCGGCTGCACTCAAGGAAATTGCGTCAAGAAAGAAAAAAGCCGGGATGGATACACCCGAGGATCTCTGCTGGCTCTTCGGTCAGGACTTTGAGGACTACATGCACGACGTCAGAATCTGTCAGGAATTTGCCCGCCGCAGCCGTGAATTGATGGCGGAAATCCTGCTGGAATGCGCGGGCCTCGCCGGAGAAGAGGCTTTTCACACGATCCACAACTACATTGATACAGAAGAGATGATCCTGCGCAAGGGAGCCATTGCTGCTCACGCGGGAGAGAAGGTATTGATTCCGATCAACATGCGTGACGGAAGCGTACTTGCTGTCGGTAAGGGCAACCCGGAATGGAACTTCTCCGCGCCTCATGGAGCGGGAAGGGTTCTGTCCAGACGCGCCGCGAAGGAGAAGCTCAGCCTGGAGGAGTACCGTGAGAGCATGAAGGGAATTTACACGACTTCTGTAAATGCCTCTACCCTTGACGAGGCGCCTATGGCGTACAAGTCGCTGGAGGATATCATCGGCGTGATCGGAGAGACCGTAGACATTATTGACATATTGAAGCCGATATACAATTTCAAGGCGTCGGAAGAGTAGTCATTACCGGCTGAGAGTTGAGCAGCTGTATATTTCCGGCCGGGACGGCAGAGGACTGCAGAACTGCCTCTTCTCTGTTTTTTCAGATGTTATTTGAGATACATATTTTGATATACGCGGAATCTCTTATGACAAACAAAAACCGTACCGGGTGAAAGGCGGGAGACCGTTTCACCCGGTACGGGAGTTTAACCAGATACAGAAAGGGATTCACTTCTACAGGGGGGCTTGTTAAAACAATTGCAGCAGTGCTTCGGACCTTCTGCCTGATCTACACTCCTATTGCATATCACAATTGCATTGCAAAACTGTTTCCCCGGGAAGTAATGGTTATCGGGGTGGTAATGACGATGCAGGAACTGTTATTATGCAGCGTACATGCCGAAGGAGAAGACGACTGCGAGCAGGATGCGGATCCAGCTTGTGATGAAGCGGGAGTACATGACGGAGACAACACCGACCTCAACGGTCTCTGTCTCA
>ONKG01000095.1 GCA_900318375.1 uncultured Lachnospiraceae bacterium | reverse complement strand
AGTGCCACTTTTCAATGGTGTCTTGTAAAGACAGCTAAAAGAGCAGAATGGCGACAATTGGTTTGATCAGTTTAGTGACGAATCAACGTATCAGCAACAGGAGGTTTTAAACTTTTTGAATTTGAAGATGTAAAAAAAGTTATATTTAGTGGTTATTCTAATGAACCATTGATAGATATGTATAATAAAAAAGTATGGGAGGAATTGCAAAATGAATAATGATGAAAATTTACAAAATGTTGATACTTTTCAAGATGATGAAGAATTAAAAGAAGTTACAATAAAAGGGAAACTGGAAACAATGAAAACGGAAATGATGAGAGCTAGTGTTTGTGCAGCTACTCTCGCTGCTATTGGAGTAGGCTCGCCATTTATTATGCCTCTAATAGGTACTGACCCAACAGCTTCTAATTTATTCGGAGTAGCTTCAATAGTACTTGCTGCTGATTTGGCATATGATCTTAGAAAAAAATTTAAAGTGTATCAAGAACTAAAAGCTGATTATGAACGAGGGGAAGAAATTAGTTCTAATACGAAGGGAATTGGTTTATAATGGTAGTTATTTATCCAGCTGGGAGTATTATAGGTAGGAAGAAAGATAATAAGAAGTTCTGCATTATAGGGAGAATACATTGGGAAAGATGCTGTTTTTGAATAATATTGCAGTACTGAGATAGCGCAGTAGAGCCACCCCGCGCGGGGTGGTTTTTTGATGGAGAGAACCCATGGAACTGAAAGAACTGACCGATAGGACGCTTGACTTTTACAAAGGGCCAAAAATGGAGTAGGATAAAACCAGATAGATCAGAACGAACATGGCGATATAAATGGCTGTGCTGGAATCTTTTTTCTTCATTTTATTGACCTAACGTGGTATATTGGAAGCGGGGAGGGAGCTACCGGCTCCCGTCCCCTTTGTTCGGTGCTTATCTTTGTTTACTTATCATTCAGGTCTCGCCAGATCGCAAGAATGATGGAAACGAAGGTAAGCATTTTCAACATGTTGTCGAAAAACTTATCGAAAATTGATAACTTTTACAAGGGGCCAAAAATGGAGTTGGATAAAATTTGAAGCCTCCTGTGAATTGATTTTTGCATATTTTTCAAAAAATCTCCCGGAAAGTATTGACCCCTACGCTACGTCATAGTTTATAGTGACATTACTAAAGGCGAGGGAGTGATGAATTATGATGACAGTTAACGAAGTAAGTAAACTGACAGGCGTGAGTATACGCACCCTGCAGTATTACGACAAGATCGGGCTGCTTCATCCGGCAAACTATACAGAAGCAGGCTACCGGCTGTATGACAATACGGCACTGGAGACCCTGCAGCAGATTCTTCTCTTCAGAGAACTGGAATTTCCTCTGAAGGATATTAAGGAGATCATCAGCAGTCCGGATTTTGACAGGAGTAAGGCCCTGGAGCAGCAGATCGAGCTCCTGAAGCTTAAGAAGGAGCACATTGAGAACCTGATCGACCTTGCCTTAGGAATAAAAGCGATAGGGGTGAAGCCATTGAAATTTGATGCATTTGATACAAGAAAAATAGACGAGTATGCCGCGCAGGCGAAAGCTGCCTGGGGTACAACGCCGGCTTATAAGGAATATGAAGAGAAATCCAAAGGCCGGACAAAAGAAGACAACCTGAAGATCCACCAGGGAATGATTGATATTTTTGGAGAATTCGGACAGATCCGGAATACAGATCCCGCATCTGAGGAAGCGCAGGAGATGGTAAAGAAACTGCAGGATTATATTACAGAGCATATGTATACCTGCACGAAGGAGATTCTCGGCGGCCTTGGAATGATGTATGGAGGCGGAGGCGATTTCACAACAAATATCGACAAGATGGGCGGCAAAGGCACGGCTGAATTTGCCTCCCGGGCAATTGAGATCTACTGCAGATAAGCATTTCGGAAGATGCGTCTGCCAAAATGACAACTGAATAATACCATTACATAGAAGGGGCCTGAAGCGGGAAACTTCGCTTTTACAAGGGGCCAAAAATGGAGCAGGAAAAACAAATACTACGATGTTTAGCATTGCGATTCTAATCAATCTGTTTGAAGCAGAATTGGAAAAACAATCTTAAAAATGAAGAGCCCCCGGCACTCCTGTCTGGAAGTGCCGGGGGCTTGTATTGTTTTACGACGGGCATGCCCGCTGATTGCTCTGTTAACGCTCTGTTATTACTCTGCTGTGAAAGGTTTACATTATTCTGACTGTTCGATCAGTGTCCGGAGAAGGTCCGCCCAGGAACGGGCCAGGTCGGATTCAGTGTCTGCAGCCACAGCTCCGGCAATGGCTCTTGCGCTGGTCAGCGTAGCAGAACCTTTGTATTCGCTGTCGCGGATGACCATGCCGGCTTCGGCAAGGGAGATGGCGAGAGCGGTGTTGTCATCCGGGATTTCGTGATAGTCTTCCGCCAGGACAGGCTTCTCCACAAGCTTGCTTTCCGATCCGGTCTTTCCGCTGTTGATTTCCTTGTAGCGGATGGAGACCGTGCACAGTTCACCGGTATCACCGGTGCTTTCAGTATTGCTGTATTTCAGGTCCGGAACATCGGTTTCGTGTTTTTGGCCGGCCGGTACCAGCTCGTAGAGAGCGGTCACGGTCTTTCCGGCACCGACGTCTCCGGCGTCCACCTTGTCGTTGTTGAAGTCTTCCGCATTCAGGATCCGGCTTTCATAGCCGATCAGGCGGTATTCCTGCACGAGGGCAGGGTTAAACTCGACCTGGATCTTGACGTCGTCTGCCATGGGAATGAGGGTGGAGGCGCTTTCCTGCACAAGAGCCTTCTCCGCATCTGTCATGTCACCGATATAGTGATAGTTGCCGTTGCCGTTTTCCGCCATGACTTCCATCTTGTTGTCTTTGAGGTTTTCGGAGCCGTAGCCCAGGATGGTCAGATAGACGCCTTTCTGTCTGCCGGATTCCACGATGTCCTTGAGGGCGCCTTCACTGGTGGCGCCTATATTGAAATCACCGTCTGTCGCAATCAGGACACGGTTGACACCGTTCTCGATATAGCTTTTCTCCGCCATCTCATAGGCTGTCTGTAGACCCAGTGATCCGTGGGTGCCGCCGCCGGCTTTAAAAAGGAGAGAGGCCAGCCCCCTGTATATCTCATCTTTTTTGTCGCAGCTGGTATTTTCCAGGACGATGCCCTGGCCGGAAGCGTAGTACATGAGCGAGATGGTATCTTTCTCATCGAATCCGTCCAGCATGTCCGCATAGGCGCTGAGCGCCAGGGGAAGCTTGTTGATCAGCATCATGGAACCGGAGATATCGGTTACGAGCACGAAGTTGGTGGCAGGCTTTTCCTGCCGGTCGTCCGCCCGGATCCCGATCCGGACTAGTCTGTGTTCGGGATTCCAGGGGCAGCAGGTGTATTCTGTAGAGACGGTGAAGGGTTCCTCCCCGACGCGGTCCCCGCTGTAATCGTAATTAAAATAGTTGATCAGCTCCTCAATCTTGACCTCGTCTTTTTCAATCTGGAAACCATCGAGAATATCGTATTTCAGTTTCGTATATCCTGCTGTATCCACGTCGATGGAAAAAGTGGAGAGGGGGGACGACGCAGTCGATTTGAAGGGATTTTCCCGGATGGTATTGTACTCGGCAGTGTTGGGTTCCGCAGTTCCGCCCTGATCCGCAGTATGTTCTTCAGTCGCATCTGCCGGTGTCATACCGGATGCTTCATCTTTTGTTCTTTCCGGAGCTTGGTTCATTGCCTCGGAGGATTCTGAGGACTCAGATGCTGCCGGCTCTGCATCCATTGCGGATCCTTCCTCAATGCCCGCAGACGCCGCACTCGCATCCATTTCATCCTCATAGAGCATAACATCTTCAGGTTCCGGGAACAGATCCGGATCCTCTTTTTTTATTGTTTCGATGGTTTGATCGATTTCTTCCCACAGATCATCCGCCAGGTTATCCGCATATAAGGAACTGGCCAGCAGAAATCTGTCTGCTGTCTCTCTGGAAATCATTTCACGCTGCAGAAGCACTGCCAGACAGCGGCTTCTGTAATCGGAATTTTCCGGATTCTCAAGTCGTTCATAAGCAAGTTCCAGAACTGCGTCCAGGAATGCAGTATTCATGGAATCGATGACAGCCTGTTCCTCTTCGGGAGTCAGATTTGTCAGCCAGGCGCTGCGGTACTTGCGATTTGCCTTCGAGTTCCATTTACTCAGATCGTCTGTGAAGCTGTCATGATTCTGAAAAACCTCTTCCAGTGAATACTGTGTTTCTGCCGATGTTTGGTCATTTGTCGCGGCGGCAGCTGCCACATCTGCTCCCGGGTCCTTTTCCCCAGTGGCCGATGCGGAGGCAGAATCTGTCTGCTGTGCCGCTGAGTTTTCTGCTGAGGAGCCCTCTGCCTGTTGTGCCTCTGTCATGCTGCCTGCGGATACAGCCTCTGTCTGCTTTGCATCTGTGGATCCTGCTCCGGGGCTGGTCTGAGCAGGCTGTTGTCCTGTTCCTTTCCCGCATGCGGACAGCAGGATAATGACCAGAAGACCGGCGCAAAGCCTGTTCCAGTTCTCTTTCATGTTCCATTTCCTCCATTTGAAACGATCGCAACGCGTTTAGAAAAAGTCTGCTGTGTCGGATTTTTTCATGGTTCCTGTTATGAAAAATAACGCAGACTGGTGCAGGAAAGTTACGCTTTTACCGGGAACTTATGCGAAAACGCCCGTTATCTCGCTTTCCGGGCAGTCTGTCCCGTCAGGTGCATGCTGTTTTTTACAAGGGAGCAAAAATGGAGTAAGATAAAACGAAAAACATAAGAACCGGAACAGGAAGAACGGTGAAGTAATTGTTACATTGGAAAATGACTGCAGCATAAGACGGTCACAGGAAAGAGCGGAGGATATACATGGGTCATATATATTTTATCAGGCATGGAGAATCCCAATGGAACGTGGAGGATAAGATCTGCGGAGCCACGGATGTCCCCCTGACGGAAAAGGGTCATGAACAGGCGATTATAACGGGAAAGAAATTTCTGGAACTGGGCTATAGAGCGGATGAAATCCTGTGCTCCCCGCTGATGCGGGCAGCGGATACCGCAAGGCATATCTCGGAGATCACGGGTACCCCCGTCCGCTTTGAGCCCCGTCTTGTCGAACAGAACTTCGGAATCTGGGAGGGCACAAGTCCGCGGAACAGCGAGGGATTTTTCAAGGCAAAGCAGTGCTTTATCAATTCTTTCGGCAGCGGCGAATCCATGTTCCGCGTTGCCCAGCGCGTATACAATCTTCTGGATGAACTCAAGGAAGATGAAAGGACTTATGTCCTGGTCGCGCACAACGGAATCGTCCGCTTTGTAAAATCATGGTATCAGGATCTGACCAACGAAGAGTTCGCGGCCTATAAGGTCGGAAACTGTGAGATCTACAGGTTCGAATAAAAACGGAGACATTGAAAAAGGGCGGGAGAAAAGGTACGATTAAATAAAGTTACGATCGAATAAGGCATAATCGGATAAGGCGTGATCGGATAAGGCGTGATCGGATAGGGTCCGAAAGAAAAAGGAGCAATAGAAAACGGCCCGATCGGAAAAGGCGGTGCAGTATATCAATGAATGAAAAGATTATTGAAAACACAATCCATTATATTGAAGAACTGTTCCGGACCAACGCCGGCGGACATGATGCAGGCCATACTCTGCGCGTCTACAGGAATGCGCTTCTGATTGCGGAAAACGAGCGGGATTGTGATTCTTTGATCGTCGCGCTGGCAGCTCTGCTCCATGATGCGGATGACCGTAAACTGTTTTTTACACAGGACAATGAAAATGCCAGAGCTTTTCTGGCGCGCAATCAGGTTCCGCAGGAAACAATCGGCAGGATCTGCCGGGTGATCAATTCAGTATCATTCAGCCGCAACAAAGGACGGGCTCCCCTTACCCTGGAGGGGAAAATTGTACAGGACGCGGACCGTCTGGACGCCATGGGCGCTGTCGGGATCGCGAGGACATTTGCCTATGGCGGTGAACACGGAAGAGCCATGCGGGAATCCCTGCAGCATTTTTACGATAAGCTGCTGCGGCTGAAGGCTCTTATGAACACGGAAACAGGAAAACAGATGGCGGAAAAAAGGCATGCTTTCCTGGAGCAGTTTCTCGACGAATTTAGGCAGGAAACAGGAGTTCAGGATCATGTCCCCGGGTCGGATTTTTATAGTATTTAAAAGGTGAATAAAAGGTGCCAGAAGGCCCTTCATGTTTTCGGACACCTGCCCATGGAGATGAAATATGATTAAGAGGACACATGAAACGTCGTGCGGCTGTATTCATTACTGGGTGGATAGAGCTGCAGAAAAGAACTCCCCTCAATTGGTGTTTCTTCCGGGACTCACGGCAGATCACAGGCTGTTTATCAAGCAGATTAGATATTTTGAGGGAAAATATCCGGTCTTTGTCTGGGATGCACCGGGTCATGCTTCTTCATGGCCTTTTACATTCGATTTCGATCTGATGGATAAGGCCCGGTGGCTGGATGACATATTGACCCGGGAAGGATTTGATCAACCGGTCATTATCGGCCAGTCGATGGGCGGATATGTGGGGCAGGCATATGCCCGGCTGTTCCCTGAGAAACTGAAAGGATTTGTCTCCATTGATTCCGCACCGCTGCAGCGGGAATATGTAACTGCCGCTGAGATCTGGTTACTGAAGAGAATGGAGCCGGTCTATCGTTATTATCCCTGGAAAGCTCTGTTGAAGTCCGGCACAAAAGGTGTTGCCGAGACTGCATATGGAAGGAAACTCATGCATAAAATCATGATGACCTATGACGGGGACCAGGAAAGATATGCCAAAATCTCAGGCCATGGATTTAAGATGCTGGCAGAGGCGATGGAGGCGGATCTTCCTTACGAGATTAAATGTCCGGCTCTGCTGATCTGCGGTGAAAAAGACCATGCCGGTTCCTGTATAAGATATAATAAAGCATGGCATAAAAGAACAGGGATCCCGATTGAGTGGATTGCAGGAGCGGGCCATAATTCCAATACAGATGCACCGGAAACAGTTAACCGCCTTATAGAAAAGCTGGTTTTGGAAATACATAAGTGATGACTATGAAAAGAATACTGATCTGGAGCCTTATTATAGTACTCTTTCTGAATCATGCTGCTCTGGTTTATGCAGATGAAGTATCGGACGAGACCATAGACCTGGTGGATGTTTTTTATACGAAGACAACGGGGGAGGATCACTCTCTGCATGTTCCTTTCAACAGCTCCTGGTTCAGGAATGACGCACGCGTTTACAATCATGATCTGGCCAAGCTGTCTCTGGGGCTGGCGACTTCCGCATTCCGGCCGGAGAGTCCGCTTTCCAAAAAAAGCCAGCCGGCAGACTATAATCTGCGGTCCTTTCTGGATCAGGCAGGGTTTGCCGATCTGCGCAGTGACGATTACGATAAAGACCCCAGTAAGTATACTGTTTCCACGGTAATGGGACATCAGACGGTCGGTGACGGGGAAGACTCCTTTGAACTGATCGCCGTTGGAATCTGCGGACAGGGATATGCGGACGAGTGGGAATCCAATCTGTCCGTCGGCACAGGGAAGAATCCCACCGGTTTCTCCAGTGTTGCTCACCTTGTATATGACCGTGTATTCGGCTATATTTCGGAGAACCACCTCAAGGGAAAGATGAAGATCTGGGTCTCCGGATTCTCAAGGGCTGCGGCAGTTTCCAACATCACTGCGTCGCTTCTGTCAGATTCGGATACCTTCTCTCAGGAAAACGTATTTGCCTACACATTCGCGACGCCGATGACCGTCCGCGACAAAGAACCGAAATCATATGAGAATATCTTCAATATCTGCGGGGAAATGGATCCGGTTACGAACATTCCGTTTGCGGACTGGGGCTATTCCCGATATGGTATTACTTTCTCCACGCCGGCCATGGAAACCGATTCTGATTTCTGGACGAAACGAAAGAAGGCAGATGAAGTATACAAAGAGGTGACCGGTATTTCCTATTGGGCAAATCCGGACATAAGC
>ONKG01000065.1 GCA_900318375.1 uncultured Lachnospiraceae bacterium | reverse complement strand
AGCCCCTAAACAGGGGCAAAATCACAGTCAGCAGTTATGTCAAATAGAAATACTATTTTAATGATGTATTAATGGATTAAAAACACTGTGAATAGTAACCGAATGCTGATGAGCAAAAAGCTTCGTATTTGCTTCGCATTGTGGCGTTACCGGCTTTGATGTATAATATATATGTCTGCAGGTAATCATGATAGTGAGGAATCCGACTAAATGAAACCCGACAGAACTGTCATAGATGCAGGTTGTTGCGTATAAAGGAGTGGAACCAAGATACAATGACCGTGATTACAGTGGGACTGTTCCCTATGTAAATAAATCATTTAAGGAGGCGTTTCAAATGAGCGACAAGAACCTGAACGAAGAAGCGAAAATAAACGGCATGGACCAGATCTCAGCTGAAAATCTCAAATTAATCTCGGGGGGCGATGCAGCAGACCGTTATAAGTGCCCTGTCTGCGGTAAGCAGTTCTACACAGGAACAGCCATTTCCCTGCATATGAAAAATGAGCACCCCAAGACCAACAACTGATTGTGATTTACTCTCCGCCGGAAGCCAACCAAGTATAACATAAAAATAACCGTTACATTGCCTTTATCAGGCCGTGTAACGGTTGCTTTTTTTGAGCGGCCTGTTTCTGAACGGACGCTCAGCGTACAGCTTTTTATTGTCGGCAGCACTTGACACAAGGTGTTAGGCTAATTAAACTTGAGTAGTTAAGTGCGATTAACTAAGCGCGAGGAGAAATATTTTTTTACTGGAAATTCAAGGAGGAATAACGTAATGAAAAAGCATCGTTTTTTTGCATGGATGACGGTTATCTGCTTTTGTCTGACAATGATGACGGGATATAAGAAACAGTAGACAATCCATGAAATGTTTTTCATACTTTCCGAACATGCCGCTCATTAGAGCGACACCCTGAAGTGTTTTAGCAGAAGCAAAAACTGTGAAGGAACACAGGATGTTTGCGCCGGGGAAAGGACAGTAAATAATTACAAGGAGTGTGCCGCCAGTTGTATATACAGCTGGCGGTTTTTTTTATGACACAGCCCAATGCAAATGAAATTAACCCATATAATTTCTAATGTAATTAACCAATTAACCCATACAATTTCCGCAATGCAATTAACGGTTTGCCGCTTTGCCGTCCCTTACTATATATAGGTTTGCAAAAGTAACTGCCAGATTTCAAGAGTAGTTGTAGAGAAAAACTTGCAGTTAAAAATACAATTAACCGTAACCGCCTTTCTTCATGAGTCCGTTTTTTCGGACACCATATATTTTACAATTTTCTCATAAAGAAACAGGAAGAACCGGAAGAAGCAACAGGAAGCCATTTAGAACAAAGTAGCAGCCTGAAAATGGCATACCGGACTGTCTCATTATCCTGCGAGGAGGAGTAATAAATGATGAAATCGAAAATGAAGAATACCATGAAAATGCATCCGTTCAGCACAGTACTGCTTTTTATCTACATTGTCACATCTGTTCTGCAGGGAAGCATCGCCTTGTTCCTGGCCGGTTTCCTTGCTGCATCTTCCGCCTATGTTCTGGAGCTTCTGTTCTATGTGACAGGCATGATCAGGATTGGCCGAAACTGTGCCGGCCGTCCGTGCTCCACCGGAATGCAGAGCAGGCAGAAACAGAAAAGCACTGAACAACAATCAGAATGCGAAAACAGCAAAGCGCCTCATGACTATCGGAATACAAAAGCGGCAAGCCGCTGCATTACCATCAGGATACGAAAGCAGCAGAGCGCAGCGTGATGACTGAATACGAAAGCAGGAAAGAGCGGTGTAATCATCAGAATACGAAAGCGGAAAAGAACTACGTAATCATCGGAATACGAAAGCAGGAAAGCAGTAAAGAGTTTTAGGACAGCAAAGTTTCAAAGCGGCACGAAAGAGGAGGCGCACCATGAAAGGTTATGTGACCGAGAGCGGATATATGGGTTATGTCAATGGCACCTATGTGCTCTTTTCAGATGAGAGAGATTATATTGAATTCATGGAGGATTGATGAAATGTTCGGACTTGATCAGCTTTTTGACTTTGATAAAAACGGTAAACTGGACGCCTTCGAGCGGGCGTACGAGATGTCATTTCTTTACAGCGCCGAGGAGGATTCGAGGAAATCGGACAGAAGGTGCAGCGGGAAGGCAGGCTTCGAAAAATACGGCTCCGGATATGGCTCAGAAGAAGATGACAACGAATGGGAGAATGATTAAGGAGGTCGACTGATATGAAGGATATCTACTTTACAATAACAGGCACAAAATATCGCTATGGCCACGACTTTATGAAACCCGGAATGAAAGTAAAGCTGGTCAAGGAACCTGACAATCCTTATGACAACGAGGCGATCCGTGTGGAGATGAAAAAGGGGCTGGGGCTCGTGGGCTACGTAGCCAACTCCATCCATACGGTCAAGGGTGAGTGCGTCAGTGCCGGCCGCATGTATGACCGGATCGGCAAGAAGGCGAAGGGCACTGTCAAGCCGGTTCTTCCGGACGGAGTGATCTGCAAGCTGGATAAGTAATTGATGAAGCCGGCAGTATGTTCTCAAAAACAGAAACGGTGCAGGTATATGCAATTTGGGCTGTTCCCTGCACAAATACAGGAGATAATAAGAAAGCGAAAAATAAGGCGGCGGCATTATTTTTCGCTTTTCCTGTTCTGAATCTGATAAACTGGGAAAGGTGGTAAAGGGTAAAAAACTGTAATATACTTTTTATATTGACTTTACACAGCTTAGCAAATATTTACACCACTTAGCAAAAAGAGAGGGACTCCTTCTGGAGTCACATATATCTGAATGCATACAAGACACGGGAAGAGGTGTTGTTGTGGAACATGGACCATATGAGTATGACACTATTATTCATGAAGTCCCTGATAATGGCGGAGCCTATGTCATTTTTCCCTGGAATATCAGGGAGGAATTCGGGAAAGGTCGAATAAAAGTCCATGCTGAATTTGACGGCATTCCTTATGATGGCAGCATCGTCAACATGGGAGTGAAAGACGAAAACGGGAATGTGTGCTACATAATAGGGCTCCTGAAAGCAATCCGCAAGCAGCTGAAAAAAGGAGACGGAGACAGTGTGCATGTTGTGATCCGGGAGAGGTAAAAGACTGACTTAACTGTTCTGAGAGGTGAACGTAGTATGGCTTTTGATTTTAAGAAGGAATATAAAGAGTTCTATATGCCCAAAAACAAACCCGGCATCGTTTCGGTGCCGGCCATGAATTATATTGCAGTCCGCGGCAAGGGAGATCCGAATGTCGAGGGCGGCGAATACAAGCAGGCAATCGAATTACTGTACGGCATCGCCTACACGATCAAAATGAGCAAAAAAGGCGATCATCAGATTGAAGGCTATTTTGACTATGTCGTGCCGCCGCTGGAGGGCTTCTGGCGGCAGGAAGGCGTCGAAGGAGTTGACTACGCGCACAAGGAAAACTTCCATTGGATCTCGGTCATCCGCCTGCCGGATTTTGTGACAAGAGAGGATTTTGACTGGGCTGTTAAGGAAGCGGAGAGAAAGAAGAAGGCAGACTTTTCCAAGGTGGAATTCTGGACCTATGACGAAGGTCTGTGCGTGCAGTGTATGCATATCGGACCCTATGACGACGAGCCCGCCACGGTGGAATTGATGCATACTTTTATGCAAGAGCAGGGCTATGTCCTGGACATCACCGACCAGCGGCTTCATCACGAAATCTATCTGAGCGATGCCAGAAAAGCTGCTCCGGAGAAATTAAAAACCGTGATCAGGCATCCGATCAGGAAGAAATGAGTTCTGCAGGCTGACATGAGTAATATCCCGTTCGTGTTCCGATATTACTTTGCAATGGCGTGCTGCGGCATGCTGAGATAATTGACGATTCTGTTTGATAAGCGAATGGATGAAAAGGGGAAAACAAATATGAGTTACGATCATATTCAGGTTAATACACAGAGCAGCATCAGGATCGAGGGTTCCAGGGTGGTTTATTTTGACCCTTTTCAGATCAGCGCGGAGAAACACGACGCGGATCTGATCTGCATTACACATGCGCACTACGACCATTTTGATCCGGAGTCCATCCTCAAAGTCTGCAGTCAGAATACTGAGCTGGCGGCTCCGGCCGGCATGGCAAAGGAACTGAAAAAGCTTGCATGGAAGGGGAAGATTCACCTGCTGGCGCCGGGGGAGAGGGTGGAGACTGCGGGCGTCATCATCACCGCAAAGCCCGCTTATAATAAGCTGAAACCCTTTCATCCTAAGCGCAGCGGATGGCTGGGCTATTTGCTGGAAATGGACGGAACGCTTTATTACGTCGCCGGGGACACGGATGCGGTAAAAGAACTGCAGGAGATAAAATGTGATGCCGCGCTGGTCCCGATTGGAGGCAAATTTACAATGAATGCCAGAGAAGCAGCGGGGCTGGTGAACAAAATAAAACCGAAAGCGGCAATACCGACACACTACGGAAGTATTGTAGGCAAGCCCCAGGATGCGGAGACCTTCCGGAAAATGGTTGACCGGGAGGTACAGGTGATTGTGAAGCTGTGATGGCGGACATGGCTCTTTGCAGGAAAAGGACAAGAACCCGGACCACCCCTTAAACAAAACGCATTTGATGAATATTGCATAATATGATTGTTGCTGCATAACATGGATATATAGATGGAGAAAGCAGCAAAAACGGATTGAAAGGTTTTTACCCGCATGGAAATAAGAAACAGCAGTATAGATGCCGGAAAAGCATTTGACTGGGGCAGGACATCAAAGGAGTATGCCAGATTCAGGGATATCTATCCGGATGAATTTTATCGGAAGATTATTGACAGAGGTCTGTGTGTATCCGGTCAGAGTGTTCTCGATCTGGGAACCGGCACGGGAGTACTGCCGCGTAATCTGTACCGCTTCGGCGCAAAATGGACAGGTGCAGATATTTCACCTGAACAGATCAGGGAGGCGGAGCGATTGGCAGAAGCCGGTCATATGGACATCTCCTTTATGGCAGTGCCTGCTGAACAGATTGACTTTCCTCCAGAGAGCTTTGATGTGATCACCGCCTGCCAGTGTTTCTGGTATTTTGACCATGCGCGCCTGATGCCCAGGCTGGCAGATTTTTTAAAACCGGGCGGCAGGCTGCTGGTTTTGTACATGGCCTGGCTTCCCTTTGAAGATGCAATTGCAGGAAAAAGCGAGGAACTGGTCCTGAAATACAGTCCGCACTGGTCCGGTGCAGGTGAGACCAGGCATCCCATCTGGATTCCTGAAGCCGCCTATGAGTATTTCGAAATGCTTGAGCATGAAGAATATGATCTGATGGTACCGTTTACCAGAGAAACCTGGCACGGCAGAATGAAGGCCTGCAGGGGTGTCGGAGCATCGCTGTCAGAGGAAGAGTTAAGAAGATGGGATGCAGAGCACAGAAAGCTTCTTGATCAGATTGCACCCGGGACATTCGATGTTCTTCACTATGGGGCTCTGGCAGTGCTGCGTAAGAAATAAGAATTTTTTCATTGGAGGCGGGAACATGGGAGAGGATATTTATGAAGCTGAAAAATATATTGATTGTGGTTAAGGATATAGAGAGGTCAAGACAGTTCTACCATGACATCTTCGGTCTGGAGCTTATTCTGGATAACGATGGAAATATGATTCTTTCAGAGGGGCTGGTGCTGCAGGACGAGAAAATCTGGAGAGAGTTCCTGGGCAGGGATGTAATACCGGAGAATAATTCCTGTGAGCTTTACTTTGAGGAAGCTGATCTGGAGGGATTTGCGGAGCGTTTGGAGAAACTGTACCCTGAGGTGCGATATGTGAACAGACTGATGACGCACAGCTGGGGGCAGAAGGTAGTCCGATTTTATGACCCCGATGGGAACCTGATTGAAGTCGGAACTCCTGTCGCAATGGACGGACAGTAAGGTCAGGACATTGGAGCGTTGTTCATTTGCATCAGGATCTGAAGGACATTGGCAATCCTTATGGACGTTATGGAAAGGGAGAAACAGATGAGTAAAAAAATCATTGCTGTTAATGCGGGACCCAGGAAGGGATGGAACACAGACACACTGATTATGGAAGCTGTCAGAGGGGCAGAGTCTGTCGGAGCACAGGTGGAGAAATTTGACCTGTTCCGCCTGGAGAGATACACAGGCTGTATCTCCTGTTTCGGATGTAAGAAAGAAAAATTCAAGGGACGCTGCATCTGCAGAGACGGTCTGACACCGGTCCTTGACGCTATCCGCGAGGCCGACGGCCTGATCATCGGATCCCCCAATTATCTCGGAGACCTGACAGCTTCTTTCAGGGCACTGTATGAAAGGCTGATCTTCCAGAATCTCACCTATGCTGTGGAAAAGCCCTGCTGTAACGAGCGCCTGATCCCGGCCATGCTCATCATGACCAGCAATGCACCCGATACCATGTATCTGGACAAGATGAAAAACTACCAGCAGACCATGAGCGCCTTTGTCGGTCCGACCGAGATTCTCATTGCCGGAGACACTCTCCAGCTCAAAGACTACAGTAAAACAGACTGGAAGTGGTCCCTCTTTGATCCCGAGGCAAAACAGAAAAGACATGAGACTGTATTCCCGCAGGAATGCCGGAAAGCTTTTGCCATGGGCGCAGATCTTGCCAGATAAGATAAAAGGACACCGGTTGAGACACAGGCGATGGCTCCGGACCAGACTACAGGGACGAAAGTCGAAATGAGTCGCCAGGGACGGTTCTGCCTGACTCATTGCGCGCAATGAGTCAGGCAGAACCGTCCCTGGCGACTCAACGGCCTTCCGGCAGCCCCCTTGTCCAGGTATATTCTTGACTCAAAGACTCAAAGACTCAAAGGCTCAAAAACTCATTCTTCGGAGGTTCGGAAAACATGGATCACAGCAAAAAGAAAGTACTTGTGACAATCCCTGTCACGCAGGAACAGAAGTTCTGGCTGGTCGAAAAAGGTGCCGGCAGGTGCCTGTTTACATTTTTGCCCGGGGCAGAGGTATCTCCGGAGCTTCTGGCGGACCAGGATGCACTGATCGGCAATCTTGCTCCCGGCCGGCTGAAAAACACCGGACTCCAATGGGTACAGCTCAATTCCGCAGGTGCGGATGCCTACACGCCGGAGGGCGTTCTGTCCCCGGACTGCATTCTGACTACCGCAGTAGGGGCATATGGTCTGGCAGTATCTGAGCACATGATTGCCTTGACCTTCGCAATGGTGCGCCGGCTTGGACAGTATGCCAAAGGGCAGGTGCAGCACAGCTGGGCGCCGCGGGGACAGATCAGCTCTGTGGAGGGATCCACAGTCCTGATCCTGGGACTTGGCGATATCGGCGGAAGCTATGCGAGGAAAATGAAGGCACTCGGCGCCCGTACCATCGGGCTGCGCCGACGCAATACGGACTGTCCCGAATGGCTGGATGTACAGGATACGATTGACCGTCTCGACGATTACCTTCCTCAGGCAGATATCGTCGCCATGGTCCTCCCCGGTGGAAAAGCCACCTTCCATCTGATGGATGAAGGCAGGATCTTTCGCATGAAAAAAGGATCCTATCTCCTGAATGCCGGCAGGGGGACATCCATTGATCCTGCCGCTCTTGAAAAGGCACTGCGCCTGGGACATCTGGCCTGCGCCGCCCTGGACGTCACAGAACCGGAACCCCTGCCCGCAGATAGTCCTCTCTGGGATATGGACAACCTGATTCTGACTCCTCATGTTGCCGGCGGCTTCTATCTGCCGGAAACTGTCAATCGTATCATCCGTATTGCAGCAGACAACCTGGAAGCCTGGCTGAACAATGCGCCCATGCGCAATGTCACCCCGCATGCCTGATCGAAAAAACCATTAATATAATTTTAAAACACAATTTATATAAAAAAGGAGCCCTGTGAAAACGAAGCCGGATTATGCGGCGCTTTCAACAGGGCTCTTTTTCGTAGTTTGATTTTTGGGAAAAGGATCTTCGAAAAAAGATCTTTAAAAAGATTTATAAATAATCTTAATCATATTCGACAGCAGAAGCAATCTTATCCGCGCCTGTTTTATCCGCGCCTGTCTTAACTGCGATTGTCTTATCCGCGCCTGTCTTATCCGCGGCTGTCTTAACTGCGATTGTCTTAACTGCGGCCGTCTTATCTGCGATTGTTTTAACTTCGACTGACCTATATATGATTGTCCGCTCAGGATTTTTGCCGGGATTCGATCACTCCCATGACTTTCTTTTCATTGTATGTTCCCAGAATAACAGCGCCCAGAATACAGAAGGCAACTGCCACGACTGCAACGATCCGGAGACCTGTGGAAGAAGCTGTCAGGTCATTGCTGGTGATATCCTGGGCTGTTCCAAGCACAGCAAGGGAAGTGAAGGTGAGCATTGCCAGTGACTGACCGGCTTTCATGGAAAAAGTCCTGGCAGCAAAAAACATTCCTTCCCGTTTTTCACCAGTCCTGATGCCGTCTTCCTCAGCTACATCCGCAACGATGGACTGGGGAATGATGCCGAGAAGTGCCATGGGGAAGGCGGCAATGATTACGATCAGAATGCCGAATACCGTTCCCGGCAGAGGCAGTATTCCGATCAGGGCAGTGATGACATATGCCAGCGCGAGCCCCAGAAAACCTGCCACCACCAGTTTTTTCTTACCGAATTTTCCGACAAGTTTTGAGACTACAGGATAGAAACAGACGGACAGAATGGTCATACCGGCAAGGAAAATCAGCGTATAGGATTCATCCAGTTTCATCGACACCTTTACAAAAAAGGGAAGACCTGTCTGGAAAAGGGTGAGGCCGATCCAGTAAGAAATATCCGAGGCGGCAAATCTCAGGAACTCCCTGTTTTTAAATGTCGCACCAAGGCTCTTCAGGACATCTGACTCGCTGGCTTTGGAATCCACAAAATCCCGTTCTCTCAACAGGAAGGCTGGAATCAGCATACAGATCAAGGCGATCCCAGCCAGCACGATGAACCATATCCTGTAACTCCACGCGTAACTGATATGAGCCTGCAGAGGACCGGCCAGAACGAAAGGCAGGTATGCCAAAAGTGTACCTATGAAAAAGGTAAACGAGATGGCCGTCGAGATGTACATTCTGTCATCCTGCGTCTTTCCGAATTCGGAAATCAGCGCATTATAAGGCGTACAGTACATTGTCATGAAAAGGTAGAAGATGATGAGACAGACCAGGATCCAGGCGATGTTGATCCCGTCGATCCGATTGACCGGTGCGCAGAAAACCAGGACAGTAATGATTGCCAGGGGCACGGCCGCTCTTTTCATGTAAGGGATTCTTCTTCCCTGCGGATTCTTGCTGCGATCGGAAAGAGTTGCGATCAAAGGATCAGTGATTGCATCGAAAATCCGGCATACGAAAGTGATCAGTCCCAGGACTGTCAAAAGGCCGAAAACAACAAGCCCGGTAGGTACGTAAAAGACAGCACCTGCTTTCACAGATTCGGCTGTCGGCAGATAGAAGGTGACCAGCCAGGTGTTAATGATACCTCCCAGGGTGGACCAGCCAAGCTGGCCTATTGCAAAAATCTGCATTTCTTTTTTGGTCAAACGCCTTGTTTTCATCCAAGCCCCTCTCTTTGAACGATATATATTGATCGATATATATTTGTGCGAATATCAGATGGTGTTTATATTATAAAACGGATAGAAGACGAGTCAAGCGGCAGCATATGCCGCCCGCGCTCGGGCATCTCCCGTGCATTTGAACTCGGGCATCTGCCGTGCATTTGAGCTTGGGCATCTGCCGTGCACTTGAGTCAGGGCATTGTCGGAAATTTGACGAGCGTGAGGCGGCAAAGAAATGGCGGTGAAGTAATACGTCAAAGCAATATCGTCAAAGCAATATCGTCAAAGCAATATCGGGAAAGCAGCAACGGCAAAGCAGCAATGGCAAAGCAACAGCAGGTTGCTTGCGGCTTGATAATTCGTGAAGCATAATATAGTTAAAAGAAAGGGAGGACTATTTATATGGAAACCAGGACTATCTTGAAACAGCTTCGTGAAAATCATCATATGACACAGGATCAGATGGCAGAACGTCTGATGGTCACGAGACAGGCCGTGAGCCGCTGGGAGAACGGTGAGACCCAGCCCAATACGGATACACTGCGCCTCCTCTCAAAGGAATTCAACGTATCGATCAATACCCTCCTCGGATCTCCCAGGCAGCTGGTCTGCCAGTGCTGCGGGATGCCGCTGGAAGATGCGATTATCGGCAGAAACAAGGATGGCTCTCTCAATGAGGACTACTGCCAGTGGTGCTATGCCGACGGGACCTACACATACAGCGACATGGATGACCTGATCCGTGTATGCGTTCCCCACATGGTGAAGCAAGGCTTTTCCGAAGACCAGGCCCGCTCCTATATGAAACAGATGCTTCCGACACTGGATTACTGGAAGAGATACGAAGACCTCAGCGACGGCGGCCAGTTTGAAGCATTCAAAAAGCAGCTCATTGAAGAAATCAATGCGTTGAATATCGAGGGAATGCCGAAAGTACAGACATTAAATGCCCTGGTCGGACAATTTGTAAACCTCGAGTACCGGCTGCCCAACGGGACCAAAGTTAAATTTCTTGATGATCAGACCACCTATCTGGGGAATCAGCTGGAGTCAGAAATTGCGGAAGGGCTCTGCTTCGGCGTTCTTGCAAATATGGACTTTATCCTCATCTCAACTTATGAGAAAGACGGTGCAAACCCTGAACTGATCCTGTATAAAAAAAGATAAGAGAAAACCTTCTTCCTGAAAAAAGAAGCAGAGAATTAAAAAACAAAAGCAGAGATTCCAAAACAGAAGCAGAGATTTTGTAAACAAAAGCAGAGATTCCAAAAACAGAAGCAGAGAATCAAAAAGCAAAAGCAGAGGTTCAAAAAACCGGAAACAGCGATTCTGAAAACAGATTATCAGATTGAGCAGAAGAGAAATCGCCGCACTGAACGAGTATGATCAGTGCGGCGGTTTTAGGATTTGGAGCTGATACAGGGTGCGGTTTTAGGATTTGGAACTGATACGGGGCGCGGTTTTTCAGCACACTGAGACTGTCTTCACAGACGCAGCCTTTTCAGATCCCGCACGATTCGCTTGAAATCAATCCTGCAGTCCCCCTGATAAATGCCGACCGGAATCTCGCTGTCAAATCCATAGAGTGAGACATCGGATTCTTCTCCGAAGATATAAACGATCACTTTCTCTTTTTTCGGATCCACGATCCAATATTCCCGCACGCCTGCTTCTTCATATTTATGCAATTTGATGAACATATCCTTCCTGCGTGTGGACGTTGACATAACCTCGATGATCAGATCCGGGGCTCCGTTGATATATTTGTCGTTATCCATCCGGTCATCATCCGGCTGGCAGATGACAAAGACATCCGGAACGACCATTGTCCGCTCATCTCTGTCCAGACGGACATCCGTCGGAGCAATAAAAGGTGTACAGTTTCCGTCATGCGCATCTACATAATTCCAGAGCTGGTGATAGATCGAGCCAGAGATTGACTGGTGCCGCAGGGCAGGAGAGGCCATATTATAGATCACGCCGTCGATCAGTTCAGAAGGATGATCCTCCGGCAGAGCATTGCGGTCCTCAATTGTATACTCTCCCTGCTTCTTTCCTTCCGGAAGGCCGGTCACATAGGCCTTCGCACCGTCACGCAGGTACAGGGGCTCATCTGCAGGGACTGTATAGTGATCCTGACGGCGGCTTTCCTGCGATGTTTTTGCCGGGGCAGAAACTGAACCAGGGCCGGGAACTGAACCCGGATTGCGGCGGCTTTCCTGTGACGGATTCGTAAGGCCGGAAACTGAACCCGGGCCGGGAACTGAACCCGGGTTGGGAACTGAACCCGGGTTGGG
Source organism: uncultured Lachnospiraceae bacterium (assembly GCA_900318375.1). Lineage (GTDB taxonomy): Bacteria > Bacillota > Clostridia > Lachnospirales > Lachnospiraceae > CAG-791. The sequence continues at coordinate 2,839 of ONKG01000065.1, read as the reverse complement.
AACCTGCCCTATGAACAGGTTCTGCTCCGGCAGCAGAAACCCTGCCAGCGCAGCCAGAGTTTCTCTTCGGGGACTTTTCGTAAACCCTCCCAGAACCTTCTGCACAGTTCCCAGAGGAAGACCTGAGCGGTCTGCAATCTCACCATAGGTGAATCCGTATTCTTTTTTCTTCTCAAGCATTGCCCTGATCAGCGCTGACTGATTCGATGATTTCTGATTTTCCATATTGCTAATGCGGCTTATATTGGTCGTATTGTTAGTGGTGTTTTTCGGCTGTCTTTTAATATTCTTTGGATAGCCTATACCCGGTTTTGATTTTCGAGTGATCTCTTCGCCCCATGGACTCCTCCTGCAGTTTTTTGTTTCTTTATTAAGATATCCTGCAAGACTGAGAAGGCTGAAAGGAAATATCCTGCACTCCATTTTATATCCAAAGACAGCAATTTGCAACCGGAAATATCCATTATAAATCCGATGTATATCCGATAAATATCCGATATATCCGTTTTATACCAATTTGCCTGAAACAGCCCAAACCATTCCCTTGGCATTCCCTTGGCATTCCCTTGGCATTACCTGAACGGGGCATTACCTGAACGGGGCATTACCTGAACAGGGCATTACCTGGACAGCTGCTGAGACTGCTTAGAGTAACCCCCTGTGAGAGCTCTTTTGAGAGCTGAAAAAAAGGGCGCGTAGTTTTGCCTGCCTGGGGAGACAGCATTGCGCTGAAACTGTCAGTATTTGCTGCGAGGGAGATAGTGTAGGAGAGCGGAGATTTCAGGTCTCTGCATTCCCGAAGCTCCTTTAAAGGAAGCGAGATTATGCGGCGGATTCCGGGCATACCGCTTGCAGCAAACAACCTCTTATCAGTAAATACAATGATTCCCGGGTAATTGCCGTGGTGTGAACGGATATTTGCGGGAGCTGCGGCAAAAACCTTCTCTCCATCAAACAGCTGTTCCTCCGCATAGTTTACTGTTGCACGTCCTGTGATTCCTGCGGGCTTTCCCTGAATCTCTTTGATTGCCTCATTGATTGTCATTTTAGTCCCTCCTATCCTTAATCTCCTGATTGTATTCTGTAAACCGAAAACTTTAACCTTGATTTCTATCTTCGATCGCGGTTCCCATTGCTGTTTATAATCGTCTGTCTTTATTCGCCTATGCGGAGCACGACTTTATAGGTGTCCGCCCGCATTGCGCACTCCATTGCCTTGTCAAAATCATGATAGTCATAGACACTTTCGATCAACGGAGAAGGATCGAAAAGACCCTTGCTGAGCAGGGCGGCTGCCTGACGGAAAGTTTCGATTGAGCCGTTCTGCGCTCCGGTTATGACTTTCTGTGTCGAGTGGACTGAGCCCAGATTCACCGGAACCGGTTCATTGGGATGCAGAGAAGAGAACATGATCACTGTTCCGTTCTGGGCGGCGGCATCGATTGCCTGCAGGGCCAGCGCGGGAACAGGAGTAGTATTAAATACCGCATTTGCCCCGACACCATCTGTAATTTTCATGATCTCCTCTACAATGTCACAGGTAAATGGATCAAGTGCCAGATCCGCGCCCAGAGAAAGTGCTTTCTGCCTGCGTTTTTCGTCTGGCTCTGACAAAATAACGCGGACGCCCCGCAGCTTTGCAAGCATGACGTGCAGCAGTCCCATTGTTCCGCCGCCGATCACAAGGACATCGTCACCGAAAGACAGATGTGTACGATTGATCGAATTGAGCACACATGCCATCGGTTCGGTCAGAGCCAGTTTTTCAAAGGGAACCTTGTCGCTGCAGATAAAGAGATCCCTTGTGTCCGAGGCAATATACTGCGCGAAGCCGAAAAAACCGGATACTCCGTCCGGATTGCGGTAGGCGATGGACTGTTTGAAAATACAACCGGCGCATTCTCGTGACTTCAGTCGTGAGTTAGCAGGTTTTTATTTCCCCATATAAGGGAATGTTCGAACTGCCGTAACCGGCTGTCATTTTTCCCTGGAAGGATCCGGAACGGGAAAGGCGGTCCCGCTTCCGGGCAAAATACTCCAGAGCAGGTGATCGCTGACAGGTGCAGATACGATCAGTGCGACCAGTGTGAACATCAGAAAAATCCGGCCAGCGATATACCATCATAAATCGAACAAATATTCGATTTATCTTGTGGTTTAAGATTCCATATGATATAGTGAGTGTATGAAAAAGAGTATTTATAAATATAAATGGATACAGATTATCTTATGGTCGTGGATATGTCTGCCCGCTCCAGTACCATATCGTCTGGTGTACCGGCTACAGGCGTAAAGTACTGACTGCAGGGGCGGATGAAGACTGTAAGGAACTCCTTTCGGGTTTTGCTGAAGAATACAGTTTTAGGGTCCCGGCGATGGAGGTCATGCCGGAAAGGACAACAGCCGGAAGTCAGACTATCCTGTATCTGTACTGCCCCATCTGCACGAGGAGGTGCCCGTAATGAAACAGATGTCTTCATATCCTGTCAGGATCAGCCGCAGCGCTGACATACGGAAGACCCTGTCCGCCACGGCGGGCATCTACCGGAGGGCAGTGGACTTCTTTATCAGTGTCTGTATGGAGGAGTGGGACACCGTTTCTGCCTGCAAAGGGCAGACAGGGAAAGTGAACGCCGTAGAAGCCTTTACGGTAAAGACTTCAAAACGGAAAACTGTCCCTTACGATTTCGGGAGGGATTTCTACAAGTTCCCGTCCTACCTGAGGCGTGCGGCCATCGCACAGGCGGTCGGAAAGGTCTCCTCCTATAAGTCGAACCTGAAGGACTGGGAAGCTTCTGACCCGCGCACACGGGGCAGGATCCCCGGATACCCCTGTGCG
>ONKG01000064.1 GCA_900318375.1 uncultured Lachnospiraceae bacterium | reverse complement strand
CCTGAACGGCGAAGTTCGTTACATGTCCCTGAAGAAGGCTAATCCGGCCAACGCAGAGAGAATGTATGCTGAGAACGAAGCCAATGCGAAGGCTCACTACGAGTACCTGAGCAAACTGGGTGCTCTGTACAATGAGGCTTAATTGATCAAGTATTAAACCTCAGGATCCCGACGGTGGGATCGGCTGCGCAGGATCAGACAGTCACCTGACGATATTTCGAACGGTTCTGTATTAAGTCGTGTATTTCGTACAATACAGACAAAATGTATCTTGACGCATCCATAAAAATACTCTATGATAAATGATAACAAGCCACAGGTCTGCACATTTTATGCGCAGCCTGTGGCTTGTGTCAGGATTAGGATATTTAGTTTGTACTAACCTAGACATTGATTTTTATGTTTTTCTATAACTGAAAGGAGAATTACAAAATGGCACGTGTTATTAATGATACTTGCATCAGCTGCGGCACATGCGCAGGTTCCTGCCCCGTTGAGGCTATTTCTCAGGGCGATTCTCAGTACGAGATCGACGCAGATGCTTGCATCGATTGCGGTGCTTGCGAGGGTTCCTGCCCTGTCGGTGCTATCAGCGAGGCTTAATTTCGGACTGACAATATAATGTCTTTCCGGGCAGAACACTGAGACATTAAACAGGTTTCCGGCTCCGTGATTCGATTCTTCGATCATCCGTGAGTTCTTGTTCTGCACCATAAGTTTTCCCGTTGTTTAACAGCGGCGTAAGACAGCCAGATGGCATAAAAATGAGAGCAGCAGAGATTCATTCTCTGCTGCTCTTTTTTGTTACCAGCCGGTCTTATTATCCGATGGATTTTGCTGATAGATACTTCTTTCTGACTGATCAATATGATGTTGAGGTCAAACGGTTCTTGACGAGACTCAGAGCCATCGGCTGCTTTTGACCTTTACATCATAAATATTACCGATCAGCAAATATCTCTCTAAAATATCACTTGAACATCCCTTCCATGTCGTCCTGGCAGAGGGGGCGGATGCCGTTGGCTGTGAGGACTTTGATGGCCGCCTCATTGTCCGCTACACGGAAGATCATGCAGGCGCTGTTTGCCTTTTTGGCAAGGAAAGCGTAGGAATATTCGAGGTTGATCCCGTTCTCACCGAGCAGGTTCAGAACATTAACCAGCGCGCCGGGCTTGTCTTCAAAGACGATTGCCAGCACCGGAGTCATGGAGCAGACATAGCCCTCTTCCTTGAGGATCTGTATGGTCTTGAAGGGGTCATCGACGATCAGGCGGACAATGCCGAAGTCCTCTGTCTCTGCGACAGACATTGCGCGCAGGTCAATATCACTGCTCTGCAGAATCTTTGTCAATTCCGCAAGTGTGCCGGGCCTGTTTTCCAGGAAAGCCGAAATCTGTTTAACTGTCATCTCTTACCTCCCTTTTGAAACTATTGTCTACAGTCTATGTTAAATGCTGCTGTGCTGATCAGCAGTTGATCATCTTCTGACCAGGATCTGCCTGTCCGCTGCCCTTCCGATCTCATCCCTGATAGAGGTTGCGTTTGTCGATGACACGCTTGGCTTTACCCTCGCTTCTGGTGATGGTTCTGGGTGCGACAAGTTTAACGACACAGAAAATACCAAGCATTGCCTTGAGATCATTGACGAGCTGTTTCTCGCGCTTTGTGATGTCCTTGATAGAGTCGGAGAACATCTCGGGAGTCATCTCTACCTGGACCTCGATGCGGTCGCTGTTGTGCTCTCTGGTGACAATGATCTGATAGTTTGCCGGATATCCGTCGTTCATCAGGACAGTCTCGATCTGACTCGGGAATACATTGACACCCTTGACGATCAGCATATCGTCGCTGCGTCCCATAGGCTTGGCCATACGGACATGCGTCCTGCCGCATGCACAGGGCTCCGCGTTGAGAACACAGATATCCTTTGTGCGATAACGCAGGAGCGGGAAAGCTTCCTTGGTGATACTGGTAAAAACGAGTTCGCCCTTTTCGCCGTAAGGAAGGACCTCTCCCGTTTTGGGATTGATGATCTCGGCAATAAAATGATCTTCGTTGATATGCATGCCGCTCTGCTGCGAGCACTCAAAGGCAACACCGGGACCGGAAATCTCCGTAAGTCCATAGATATCGTAGGCTTTTATGCCGAGTTTATCCTCGATATCATGGCGCATTTCCTCTGTCCACGCTTCCGCGCCGAAAATTCCGGATTTCAGTTTGATCCGGTCTTTCAGCCCGCGTTCTGTGATCGTCTCTGCCAGGTATGCTGCATAGGAAGGAGTGCAGCACAGAACGGTGGAACCCAGATCTGTCATGAACTGAAGCTGGCGGTCAGTGTTTCCGGAGGACATGGGAAGTGTCAGGGAACCCACTTTGTGGGAGCCTCCGTGCAGACCTGCTCCGCCGGTGAAAAGGCCGTATCCATAGCAGACCTGGACAATATCATCCTTTGTCGCGCCTGCCGCTGTCAGCGCTCTGGCACAGCAGCCTTCCCACAGATCAATATCATTCTGAGTATAGCATGCAACAACACGCCTGCCGGTCGTACCGCTGGTCGAGTGAACACGGACACAGTCGGAGAGCGGAACTGCCAGAAGGCCGAAGGGATACTGCTTGCGCAGGTCCTCCTTGCTCAGGAAGGGCAGCTTATGCAGATCCTTTACTCCTTCAATATCCTCGGGCTTTACACCCTTTTCATCCATTTTCTGTCTGTAGTAAGGAACCGTTTCGTAGACACGCTTCACGGTACTGACCAGACGTTCATCCTGCCATGCAGTAATCTGTTCCCGCGAAGCGCGCTCAATCTGAGGTTCAAAATAGCGTTCCATAAATGTACCTCCTGAAGACGTGTTGCTATTTATTCCTGGGCTGCACTTCGAAGAAACAGTGCATGACTGTTCTTTTGCCCAGTGATTTTTGTGACTTCCGTTTCCGGAAATGGGTATAAGAAGGGAAATCCCTTATGATCTTGCCAGATTGGCAAATCTGGTGAGGGAAGGCTGCCAGCTGAGCTCAACAGTGCCGATCGGGCCGTTTCTCTGTTTTGCGATGATGATCTCCGCGATTCCCTTTTTTTCGGAATCTTCATTGTAATAATCATCGCGATAGATAAACATGACAAGGTCGGCGTCCTGCTCGATCGCGCCGGATTCACGCAGGTCTGACAGCATGGGCCTGTGGTTGGGTCTCGATTCCACAGCGCGGGAAAGCTGTGAGAGCGCCACGACAGGCACGTTCAGTTCTCTGGCCAGCGCCTTGAGGGATCGGGAAATATCAGAGATCTCCTGCTGACGGGAGTCTCCGCTTCTTCCTGAGCCGCTCATGAGCTGCAGATAGTCAATGATAATGATCTCCAGCCCGAATTCCAGCTTGTACTTGCGGCATTTGGAGCGAAGCTCCGCCACCGTGATCGCCGGTGTATCATCGATGATCAGCCGGCTGTCACCAATATTTCCGGCACTCTCTATGACCTCCGCCCATTCGTTTTCAGTCATATCACCGGTGCGGATTTTCTGCGCCTCGACATGAGACTGCATGGCAAGGAGACGGTTTACCAGCTGCTCTTTGGACATTTCCAGAGAAAAAACAGCCACACACCGGTTTTCACGCATGGTCATATAATCTGCAATATTAAGAACAAGAGCAGTCTTTCCCATAGACGGACGCGCCGCGATCAGAATGAAATCCGCGGGCTGAAGACCCGCCGTCCTGTTGTCAAGATCCGTAAATCCTGTGGACAGGCCTGTGACATTGCCCTTGATCCTGGATGCCTGCTCGATCTTGTCCATCGCGTTGAGGACAATCTGCCGGATCGGGACAAAATTGTTGGCTGTACGCCGCTGGGAAATCTCGAAGATACGTTTTTCCGCCTTGTCGAGGATGGTTTCCATCTCCTCGCTCTCCGCATAGCAGTTTCCCGCAATCTCCTCGTTGGCCCGGATCATGTTGCGCAACAGCGCTTTTTCCGCCACTATATTCGCGTAGGATTTTATATTGGCTGAAGTGGGAACTGTGGTGATCAGCTCCCGGATCAGTTCATCCGAATAAAGCTCCGGGGGCAGATTCTTCTCCCGCAGCTTTGTCTGCAGCGTCACAGGATCGATGGCTGTACCTTTCCGCTGCATATCCAGCATGGTCTGGTACAGGATCCCGTTCTGCCTTGAATAAAAGTCTTCTTCTTTAACGATCTCGGACGCAGTCTCCACCGCCTCCGGATCGATCAGCATGGATCCGAGCACAGACCGCTCTGCCTCCAGACTGTGAGGCATGACCCTGCTGATGATATCATCCTGTGCCATTCTCTTCTCCGCAGTTAACTGATCTCAAAGTTTTCTGTGACAAGGACACATCTCATGCGCCCCGGCCGCAGCATTGCAGTCCGGTTAGGCGGGGACTGCGCCCCGACGATACTGCAGCAGCTGCAGCAGCCACAGGAGTCCGATACGCCCCGACCACGCTGCAGCAGCCATAGCAGTCCGGTAAGCCGGGGACTGCGCCCCTACCACGCTCTGCAGCAGCCATAGGAGTCCGGTAAGCCGGGACTGCGCCCCGACGATACTGCAGCAACTGCAGCAGCCAGGTCTTCGGGAGCTTAAGTTTAGGCCTCCGTAACCTTCAAAGTGAACCTTCCTGTCACCTTGGGGTGCAGGCGGATCGGAATTTCGAAACTGCCGAAGGATTTGATGGGCTCTGCGAGCTGGATTTTCTTTTTGTCCAGCTCAAGGTTGTGTTGCTTCTTTGCCTCCTGGGCAATCTCCTTGGCGCTGACGGAACCGAAGACACGTCCGCCTTCTCCGGCCTTCATGGTGACTACGACGGTGACCTTTTCGAGTTCTTTTGCCAGATTCTGTGCCTCTTCAAGGCGGAGAGCGGCTTCTTTTGCCTCACGCTGCTTCTTCAGCTTCAGGTCGTTCCTGTTCTTGTCATTGGCTTCAACACCCAGCTTCTTGGGAATCACAAAGTTCCTTGCATATCCATCACTTACATTGACGATATCGCCCTCTTTGCCGAGAGATTTCACATCCTGTAAAAGAATAACCTTCATGTATTTTTCCTCCTGTACTCTATAACTGCAGCGATCCGGTCAGGGACCGTCATGCATCTATTTCACCATCTATGATCATCTGATCGATCACCTCTTTGACCTTGGCGATGGCTTCTTCAACGGTCGCGTTCTCCATCTGGCTTCCAGCCATATTGATGTGGCCGCCTCCGCCCATGTGTTCCATGATCAGCTGTACATTGATCTCGTCGATGGAACGGGCACTGATGAAGATCTGGCCGTTATAAGGTGTCATGACAAAGCTCGCCTTGACACCATCGATATTGAGAAGCTCGTTGGCCGCCTGGGCGCCGATGACAGTAGGGCTGCGCAGGCCGTCGCCCCTGCAGACGGAAATCGCAAAACATTCGCGGTAAATCTCCGCCTGGGAGACCGCGTTGGCCCTCGCCTTGTAGTCCTCGGCTTCTTCACGGAAAAGCTTCCGGACACGCACGACATCCGCTCCGCTGCGGCGCAGGAAAGCAGCCGCCTCGAAAGTTCTGACACCCGCCCTGTTGACGAATCCGTCCGTATCCACGACGATACCGCCGTACATTGCGTCCGCCTCCTCGGGATGCAGGCGGATATTCTCGCCGGTGTATTGAACGATTTCCGCGACCATTTCACAGGCGGAGGAGGCATATCCTTCCACATAGGAAAGAGTTGCGCCCTCGATGATATCCTTGCCCGCGCGATGGTGGTCGAGCACAACGATCGATTTGCATCTGGTCAGAAGCTCCGGACACTCGGTACGTCCGGCACTGTTGACGTCTACGACCACGACACAGGCGTTGTCCGTGACCATTTCCAGTGCCTCCTGGCTGTCGATGATAAAGTCTTTTTCGTATTCCGGATTATCCTCAAACAGACGCAGGATCTGCTCGATGGAGATTGTGCGCTCGTTGATGATAATATGGGCCTGTTTCCCAAGGGTTTTCGCGATCCTGTAAATACCGACGGCGGCACCGAAGCTGTCCGGGTCGCCCATCTTATGACCCATGATAAATACTGCATCCCGAACACGGATGATCTCCTTGAGCGCCTGAGCCTTGACACGGGCTTTGACACGGGTGTTCTTTTCCACCTGCCGTGTCTTGCCGCCGTAGTATACTACGTTGTCCGGAGACTTGACGACCGCCTGGTCGCCGCCCCTGCCCAGGGCAAGGTCCACCGCGTTGCGGGCAAATTCATAATTCTGCGTATATGCGAGACCGTCCAGTCCGAATCCAAGACTCAGGGTGACAGCCATCTCATTGCCGACACTGACCTTTTTGACATCCTCCAGAATGTCAAAATGCCCGTCCTGAAGCCCCTGCAGGGATTTCTTGCGCAGTATAATCAGATATTTATCCTTCTCAATCTTGCTGCACAGGCCGTCGATCGAGCTGATGTACTGGTTTACCTTCCTGTCGATCAGGGCGATCAGCAGGGCTTTCCGCACCTCTTCGACCGTATCAATGACTTCATCATAGTTGTCGATATAGAACAGGCCGACCGCAAGACTCTGGTCATCCACCTCCTGGATCGCAAGCTGTACGGCAGTATTATCAACCAGATTCAGGGAAATAATGCTTTTGCTGCCCATATGTCCGCTCAGGATATCGGAATCACCTGACAGGTGTGACGCCTGAATCCGCCGCATCTGGGCGCTGTAACTGTTTCCGACAAGTTCCACAGGAACTTTTACCAGTTTGTCATCCGTCGGAAAAACATCTCTCGTGAGCACGGGGATCAGCGTTGAGATGGGTCTTCTGTAGCTTCTGTCCTTATGGACCGCTTTCTCGAAAGCAGGATTCATCCATATGATGTGTCCGCCTTCGTCCAGGAGCGCATAGGGCATATCCAGTTCCTGCAGAAGCAGATCCTCCAGAGTATGGAACTCCTCCACATAGGCTGCCAGCTCCTTCATGTGAATGGCGCGGCTGTTGATAAAGGCAGCCGCCATAACGCATGTATAGATCAGGCAGGCCGCAGAGGCCGCAGTAAAAGCCTGCAGATCCAAAAACAGAATAAGAAAATCCGTCACCCAGAGAATGATCCCCAGAATAATCGCGATCCGGAAATAGCCGGAGATATGTCCTTTTCTCCTTTTACCTGCAGCCTCCCTGTCAGGTTCCAAATCAGGCGCAAAAGGATCCTGCGCGTCGGTTTCGTTATTTTTCTGCATGAGTAGTTCTCCAATCTATTCTTTCCGGCATTCTTTCCGACATTCTATACGATATTCTTTCCGGATATGCCGGTGCGCGCCGGTGCGCGAATACCGTCAACAGGAAATCCGTGCAGACGAGTTCCCGCTGACAACAGGAAATGTTTTGCTCCGCAATTGCATACGGAGCCGGCCGGGGGTCAGTCAGCCGCCTGTGCCTGTGCGTCAAGCCATTTTGCGGCTTCCTGCAGCCCTTCTTCCGTAAAAGGAAAGTCCATGACCGTTTTCATGGCGTCCTCAGTGGCAGCATATCCATAGGGACCGCGCCAGGCAACAGCACGAAAAACTGCGTCTCCCCGCTTGTCCGCAGGGGTATAATGCACGTTCTGCAGAGGCTCCCGCGCGATCCTGTAGCGCAGACTGCCGCAGCTGCCATAATATGCTTCACCGTATTCATAATGTATGAAAGGGAACAGTTCCTCTCTTGTTATATGACGTCCTGACTTCTCCATCTGCTTCCTGCCTGTATTTCTGTGTCCGTACAGTCTCCGGGCAAGTCTCTTCCGTCCGGAATACTCTTTTTCCGGGCATCACATATCCCCGGACTTCCGCATTCATGTCCGGAAGGTCCCGCATCCCGTATTGAGGCCGGGCAGCCTTTAGCCGGCCAGTTCGGGCTTATTGCCAGTGTACAGCTGATAGTAACGCTGTCTGAGTTCGATCAGCTGCTCGTGAGTACCCTGCTCGACGATCCTTCCCTGCTCCAGAACAATGATAAGATCACTGTTGCGGATCGTGGAGAGACGGTGAGCGATCACGAAGGTAGTCCTGCCCTTCATCAGACTGTCCATGCCTGCCTGTACGATCTTCTCTGTCCGGGTATCGATGGAGCTTGTCGCCTCGTCCAGAATGAGAGCCGGCGGGTCCGCGATGGCCGCGCGGGCAATGGCAAGGAGCTGCCGCTGGCCCTGGGACAGGTTGGCTCCGTCTCCGGTCAGCATGGTGTCATATCCCTGAGGCAGACGCCTGATAAAGCCGTCCGCATTGGCAAGCTCCGCCGCGCGCATGACCTCCTCATCGGTCGCGTCCAGCTTTCCGTACCGGATATTTTCCATGACAGTACCGGAAAACAGATGCGTGTCCTGCAGGACAATGCCCAGGGAACGACGCAGGTCACCCTTTTTGATCTTATTTACATTAATGTTATCATAGCGGATCTTTCCGTCCTGAATATCGTAAAAACGGTTGATCAGGTTGGTGATCGTGGTCTTGCCTGCGCCGGTGGAACCGACGAGCGCGATCTTCATGCCGGGCTTTGCATGGATCCATATATCGTGAAGGACGATCTTGTCATCCCGATAGCCGAAATCCACACCGTTGAAGGTGATATCTCCCTCCAGGGCCTGGTAGGTGGTCGTATCCTCCGCCTTATGGTAGTGTTTCCAGGCCCACTGGCCTGTGTGCTCCCCGGTCTCGATGATCTGACCGTCTTGATCCCTCCTGCAGTTGACCAGCATGACATATCCCTCATCTGTCTCGGGCTCCGCATCCATAAGTTTGAAGATACGGTCCGCTCCTGCAAGGGCCATGATGATACTGTTGAACTGCATGCTGACCTGGTTGATCGGCATGGAAAAGCTGCGGTTCAGGGTCAGGAAGCTTGCCAGGGCGCCTACCGTGAATCCGGCATGGGAATTGATCGCGAGAATGCCGCCCACGATCGCGCACAGCACGTAATTCGTGTTTCCCAGCTGTCCGTTGACCGGGCCGATTATGTTGGCAAAGCTGTTTGCCTTCGCCGCGCTCTCGTAAAGTTCCTCATTGAGTCTGTCAAACTCCCGGATCGCCTGCTGCTCGTGGCAGAACACCTTGACAACCTTTTCTCCGGTCATCGTCTCCTCGATAAAACCGTTGAGTTTACCCAGATTTCTCTGTTGAGCCACGAAATTGCGTCCGGACAGCGAAGTGACTTTTCCGGATGCCAGCAGCATGACCCCCACCATTACAAGGGAAACGGCAGTCAGCGGAACACTGAGAACCAGCATCATCGTGATGATGGATGTCACAGTGATCAGACTGTTGAGCAGCTGCGGCATGCTCTGGCTGACCATCTGCCGCAGTGTATCGATGTCGTTGGTATAGACACTCATGATGTCGCCGTGTGCATGGGTGTCAAAATACTTGATCGGCAGGCTCTCCATGTGCTCAAAAAGCTCCACACGCAGACGTTTCATCGTGCCCTGCGTGACAAAAGCCATGGTACGGGCCTGGGTGTAGGCCGCCGCAATACCGATCGTGTAGAACATGGCAACTCTTGCCATCGCATGCATCAGGGGCGAAAAGTCCGGATCTGCCTGTCCAGCCTTTACCTGCTCCACCATGGGCATGATATAGCTGTCGATCAGAGTCCGTGTAAACATCGTGCCCTGTACATTGCAGAGTACGGAGGCCACGATGCAGACCGTCACCAGAACCAGATGAAAGCCGTAAAACCGGATTATATATGAAAAAATCCTGCGGAGGATCTTGCCGGGATTCTCCACCTTGGGGCGCGGGCGTCCCCTCATCCCTCTCGGGCCGCCTCCTACCTCTTTCACTTTTTCAGCCATTTTTTCCTCTTTCCAAATGTACCGAAGAACTCTGCGCTTTTTCTCATTTACGTCAGTTTGTCAAAGTCTGCATCCGCGCCGATTCCGGTCTGGGACTCATAGACTTCCCTGTAAATCTGGTTGGAGGCCAGAAGCTCATCGTGTGTTCCGAAGCCGCTGACACGTCCGTTGTCCATGACAATGATCCTGTCACATGTCTGCACGCTGGAAATACGCTGCGCAATGATGAGCCTGGTAGTATCCGGAATCTCCTCCGCGAAAGCGCGGCGGATCTTGGCGTCTGTAGCCGTATCCACGGCACTGGTACTGTCGTCGAGGATCAGGATCCTGGGCTTTCTCAGAAGCGCGCGGGCAATACACAGGCGCTGCTTCTGACCGCCTGAGACATTGGTTCCGCCCTGCTCGATCACAGTGTCGTAGCCTTCCGGCATTTTTTCGATAAACTCATCCGCACAGGCGAGTTCACAGGCATGCCTGCACTCTTCATCCGTCGCGTTCTCATCTCCCCAGCGCAGGTTTTCATAAATCGTGCCGGAAAAAAGAACATTCTTCTGCAATACGACAGCGACCTCCTTGCGCAGAACGTCCAGGTCGTATTCACGTACATCGTGTCCTCCCACCAGAACCCGTCCCTGACTGACATCATAGAGACGGCTCACAAGATTAACCAGACTCGATTTTGCGCTGCCCGTACCGCCGATGATACCGATGCTCTCACCGGAATGGATGTCAAGGTCTATATCCTTGAGAACCGGCTCTGCGCAGCCCGGCTTATAGGAAAAATCAACATCCTCAAAACGGATGCTGCCGTCCGGCACTGCCATGACCGGATTCTCCGGATTTGTCAGAGAACTCTTCTCATTGATCACCTCGGCAATACGCCTGGCGCTCGCCTCTGACATCGTGAGCATGATGAAGACCATGGAGAGCATCATCAGGCTCATCAGAATGTTCATACAGTAGGTCAGAAGACTCATCATGCTGCCGGTAGAAAGTGTATTCGAGACGATCATGTGCGCGCCGAACCAGCTGATCATCAGGATCGTACAGTAGACGACACCCATCATGACAGGCGAAATACTCACGACTCGCATCTCCGCGCGGATAAACATCTCGTAGATATTCTGGGCCGCCCTGCGGAACTTGTTGTTTTCATAGTCCTCACGGACATAGGCCTTGACCACACGGATCGCGGAGACATTTTCCTGCACGCTTTCATTCAGGGCATCATAGCGCTCAAATACCTGCTTAAAGTATTTGGTCGTCGACCGCATCATAAAAACCATGAAGACAGCCAGTACTCCCACAGCAATAAAGTAAATGCTGGCAAGACGGGGACTGATCATGAAGGACATGACCATAGCCACGATCATTGTCGAAGGCGCCCGCATAGCCATACGAAGCATCATCATATAGGCATTCTGAATATTCGTGACATCTGTCGTCAGCCTCGTGACAAGACTGGACGTGGAAAAATGATCAATGTTGGAAAAAGAAAAAGTCTGGATATTGTCATGCATGGCCTTGCGCAGATTTCTGGCAAGTCCGGCACCTGCCCGCGCCGCAAAAAATCCGCCCATTATACCGGCCGCCAGGCCTGTCAGAGCCACACAGATCATCACAGCGCCCGTGCGTATGATAAAGCTGACATTCCCTGCCATGACACCCTGATCCACGATCCTTCCCATAAGAACGGGAATGATCATTTCACAGATAACTTCACCGATCATGCAGACCGGCGTGAGGATGGAAATTGTGCGAAACTCTTTTACCTGAGACGCTATTGTCCTGACCATAATAAAACACCATTCATACATGTCTGCGGTCACAAGACCATGACCGCAAGTATCAAAAGCCAAAACCCGCTGCCCCGAAAAAACAGCGGATTCTGTCCCGGCTCAAAAAGGCATATCAATTAATCATAAAAAAATCGTCTTTTATTGTCAATAGTTTTAGCCGCCCGCCGCAGATGCTGCAAATCGCCCGCCGCAAATGCTGCAAATCACCTGCCGCAGATGCTGCAAATCGCCTGCTGCAGATGCTACAAGTCGCCCGCCGCAGTCAGAAACTGCATAGTCGGCGCGGAGTCATCCTCCCTCTCATCCGTGCTTTCCGTAAGATCAGACGGTGTAAAAAAGAGTTTGGAAGGATCGATCGGCTCCCGCGTCTCCTCCATCCTCGTGGGAAACAGGTCCTGATAAAGCTCGCGGATCGTCTGATAACGTTCCTCCTGCTGCAGGCGCATACCGCGGGCGATCACATCGGAGAATTTACGGGAGATCCCCGGAACCGACAAGTACAGTTCGTCAATCCGATCATCATAAACTCTGTCCATAGCGTCCTGCGGCTGTTTGCCGCTGGCAAGCTCGTACATGGTGGCGCATACAGCGTAGACATCCGTCCAGGGGCCCTGATTTCCGCGCGATCTGTACTGTTCAATGGGCGCGTAGCCGCGCTTGAGAACAACCGTATAGCCGGTATCATCCGCATTGATCGCTCTGGCTGCCCCAAAGTCGATGAGCGTGATCTTCCCGTCTCTGCCCTTGAGGATGTTTTCCGGGCTGATATCCCTGTGTACGATTCCTTCTCTGTGGATCCTCTCGAGCGACTCCAGAACAGGCCGCATCATTTCCAGAATCTCATACTCGGGAACAGGACCCGCATCCTGCTTTTTTCTGATCGACAGGTACTGCTTGAGTGTGATCCCCTCGACGTATTCCATAATGATATAGGCCGTGCGGTTGGTTCGGAAAAAGTCCCTGACCGACACGATCCCGGGGAAATCCCTGAAACGAGCCAGGGCTCTTCCTTCCCTCTCAAAGTTCCGAAGCCCCACCGTATAATGCTGCCCCGCCTCGCCGGTCATGGGAGCCACCTCACGGGACATGCCTGTGCGCGTGTCCCGTGAAGCAATGCCCGGAGGAAAATATTCTTTAATGGCAATACGGCACTGCATACGCAGATCCCAGCCTATATATGTGATTCCGAAACCGCCTTCCCCAAGGACCGCTCCCACAATGTAACGGCCTGCCAGAAGGGAATGCGGGGGAAGAACACGCGGGCTTCTCTGCTGCGTGTATCTTTGGAGGTCAAATCCGCAGTAACTGCAGACCATTCCTCTCCGCGGCAGGATCCGCATGCATCCCATGCAAAGAAATGCCGGATCAGTCATTTCATACCTCTTTACCATTTCGCCGTCCAGTTTTCAGATACATCTCAATAGGTGAACTCGTCGTCCATTCCTATGCCGGGTTCTGAATCACCGCCTGACCATGTGTCTGTCCCGTCTCCGGCGTCATTTCCTGAATCTGTCCCGATTCCCGTTTCGCTTCCTGTATTGATACCGGTTCCGGTGTCGATTTCCGTATCTGTCCCGGTCTCTGTGCCGTTTCCTGTATCCGCCCCGGTTTCTGTGTCTGTTTCAGTCCCGTCATCCATATAAAGAGTCTCAATCCCCATCTGGGTAATGAAACTGTAGTCCCGGATCGGATTGCCGCGCAGGTCAAGATACTCCAGTGCGTCATGACCTCTGAGCGGAGACAGATCGGTGATCGAATTGTTCTGCAGTTCCAGTTCCCTCAGAAGGGTCAGCCCTGAGAGCGGTCCTATATCCTCGATCAGGTTGTCGGACAGGTACAGACTCTCCATGGAAGTCAGATTTGCGAGAGGTTTGAGATCCTTCACGCGGTTGCTTCCGATCATCAGAAGATTCAGATCAGGCATACCTGCAAGTACGCTGATGTCCCCGACCTCATTATCCCAGAGATTGAGCTGGTGCATCTTGACAAGTCCGGACAGTGGTGTCAGATCGGAAATTCCGTCGCTGTTGAGCGTGAGCACTTCCAGATTCACCAGCCCTGACAGAGGCTTGATATCCTGCAGACGGTTTCCGCCCAGATGAAGGATTCCCAGATCCTTCATATCGGCAAGAGCAGAGATGTCCGAAATCTGGTTATTGTCCAGGTAGAGCTGGGTCAGCCCGGTCAAAGTGGCCAGGGGCTTGATGTTGCTGATCTGATTATCTCTCAGATACAGACGCTGCAGGGAAGTCATGTTCCTCAGCGGCATAAGATCCGTGATCTGGTTTTCATCCAGGCACAGACCCTCCAGCTGTGTCAGCTCAGCGATCTGTGTCAGATCACTGATCCCGTTTCCGGTCAGATCCACACTCGCAAGAGACGGAAATTCCTTCAGGACGGACATGTCAGTCATCCCGGCGTTGGAGAAATCAAGATAGGTGATCGATGCGAGATCATCCTTAGTGAGACTTCCCGACGATACCCCGGCGGCTTCGCGCACTGCCTGCTCGACCGCTGCATTTTCCCAGGCGGGAATATTATCCGCAGGAGTTTTCTCTCCTTTTTTTTCTTTTTCGGAATCCGCCTTACCTGCGTCTTCCCCTTTTCCATTCTCTTTTTTCTCTTCCTCTTTGGCAAAAGGAAGCCCGTCTCCCAGAGACGAATCCGGCAGTCGTTTGACAAGAAGCGGGATCAGGATACAGAGCAATATGACCGGAACTGCCGCGAGCAGGATCACCGAGAACATACCCGAGCGTTTTCCCTCGTTTTCCCCGTCATCAGATTCTCCGAAGGGATCGGTCCCGCCGGCAGCAGCAGGTTCCTCCATATACTCCGCGTCCGCATTGTTTCTGCGGCTCTTTTTCGAAGAGATCCTCTCCTTTTTCTCCTTACTGCGCCTTTTCTTTCTTCTTTTCTTCTCTTCCGGCTCTTCCCCGGTCACCGTTTCCTCCGCGGGATCACGTTTGAAAAACGAATCCTCTACCTCAAACTTTTCGTCCAGGTCCGCCCAGTCTTCCTCTTCCGGAGGCATCACGCCTTGCGGCACATCCTGCTGCGTTCCCTCCTCAAACAGTGTGTCCCGTCTTCTCGCTCCGCCGCCGTTTCTATCCTCATAGCCCGGAGCCGGTACTGTATTATATCTCTCGTCAGCCGGGGCGGCAGGACCCGCATATTCACTGCGTCCTGCTTTTCTGTTTCCCGTATACACACTCTTTCTCGCGCCAAGCATGGGAACGCTGTTGTCCCTGCCGCAGTTAGGGCAGACAGGAATCCCGTCCGTCAGTTCCGTTCCGCAATAACCACAGTACTGAATATGATCTGCCATCGTCTGTTTCCTCCTTCAGTACAAAACAGTCTTGTTTTAACTCGGGTTTCCGTGCTGAGAAAATGCGAAAACCCTCGAGGCCGGTCAACGAGTGACTTGTAACCCGTATTTCTCTTCCGGGCGCAAAACCCGGTATCTTTACATTATAAATGCTCTGAAAACATAAGGCAAATTAAACAATCATTAAGCCATGGGCTGTCTTCTTTCGGAGTTACTATTCACAGTGTTTTTAATCCATTAATACATCATTAAAATAGTATTTCTATTTGACATAACTGCTGACTGTGATTTTGCCCCTGTTTAGGGGCT
>ONKG01000062.1 GCA_900318375.1 uncultured Lachnospiraceae bacterium | reverse complement strand
ATCAGCGGCACAGTCAAAGAGCCTCATCATATCGATATCGATACCTGCATCAAGTGCGGCCTGTGCAAGCAGAACTGTAAGTTCGACGCTGTGTATATGGAATAAGGAGGGATAAATAACGTGAAAAAAATGATTAATTTAAAAATCAATGATATCCCGGTCACTGTTCCGGAGGGCACAAGCATCCTGCAGGCGGCCAAACAGGCAAAAATCGAGATTCCTTCTCTTTGCTACCTCAAGGATATCAACTGCATCGGCGCCTGCCGTGTCTGCGTCGTCGAGATCAAGGGCCGCAGGGGTCTGACTGCCGCATGTACCTACCCGGTAGAAGAGGGAATGGAAGTTCTCACCAATACCGCAGCAGTCCGTGCTTCCAGAAAGACCACGATCGAGCTCATCCTCTCCACGCACCGCAAAAAATGTCTCTCCTGCGTGCGCGGCAACCACTGCGAACTGCAGAAGCTGGCTTATGACTACGCCATTGACGAAGATCACTTCAAGGGCGAGGAGCCCGCGTATGAGATCGATGATTCGACACCTTACGTGGTCCGTGACAACAACAAATGTATCCAGTGCCTGCGCTGCGTCTCCGCCTGCAACAACGTTCAGACGGTCGGCGCCATCGGCCAGATCCGCCGCGGCTATGATGTCCGTGTAGGTTCTCCCTTTGATGCAGGACTTGATACCACTGCCTGCGTCGGCTGCGGCCAGTGTATCGTCGCATGTCCTGTCGGCGCTCTGTATGAGAAGAGCAATATCGACGATGTATGGGATGCCATCTCTGATCCCAAGAAGCACGTCGTATTCTTCACGGCTCCTTCCATCGCAGCGACCCTGGGCGAGTGCTTCGACATGCCTCCCGGAACCCATGTGGAGGACAAGATGGTCCAGGCGATCCGTATGCTGGGCGACGTCAAGGTCTTCAACATGAACGTCACTGCAGACCTCACCATCCTGGAGGAGGCCAACGAGCTCATCAGCCGCATCACCTCCAAGAAACTTGACAAGCCGCCGCTTCCCATGTTTACATCCTGCTGCCCCGGCTGGATCAAGTTCATGGAGCACAACTATCCCACAATGCTGCCGCACCTGTCCACCTGCAAATCCCCGCAGGGCATGTTCGGCGCTCTCCTCAAGAGCTACTATGCTCAGAAGAACCACATCAATCCCAAGGATATGTATGTGGTCAGCGTGATCCCCTGCACAGCCAAGAAATTCGAGGTCTCCAGACCTGAGCTGGCCAACCAGGGAATCCCGGATGTCGATGTAGCCATCACCACCAGAGAACTCTCCCGTATGATCAAGGGCGCAGGTATTGTGTTCAAAGATCTCAAGGGCGAAGAGTTTGACGATCCCTTCGGAATCGCTTCCGGCGCAGGTAAGATCTTCGGCGCTACCGGCGGTGTCATGGAGGCGGCACTTCGTACCGCTGCCAACATCCTCGACGGCACCAATGAGAAGATCGACTTCATGGATGTCCGCGGAACACAGGGCATCAAGGAAGCTACCTACCGCATCGCCGGCGCGGAAGTCGACGTCTGTGTCGCCAGCGGCCTGGGCAATGCCCGCAAGGTCATCCAGATGATCGAGAGCGGAGAGAAGAATTATCTCTTCGTGGAGATCATGGCATGTCCCGGCGGCTGCATCAACGGCGGCGGCCAGCCCGTCCAGAGCGACTCTGTCCGCAACTATGTTGACCTCAAGAGCCTGCGCTCCGCAGTCCTCTATGATTCGGACAGGGAAAACGACCTGCGCTGCTCACACGACAGCCCCATTGTCTCTATGCTCTACGACGAGTACCTCGAGGCTCCCGGCAAGGCCAAGGCCCACAGCCTCCTTCACACCACTTATACACCCAGACCGGTCCTCTGATCTATGGATTAGCGGAGCGATCCGGTGCGGCTGAACGGATATTGCCGATAAAGGGTATCCGGTCCGGCCGGCGTGATCGGACTTCAGGGTGCCGCTATGATGAGCGGCATGACCGGAAGTGAAAAAATATGATTCCCCCGGAAAAGCGGCGTTTCTGCCTGCTTTCCGGGGGATTTTCTATTATGAAGCGGCCGGTGTATTGTATTGTCCCGCATCATGGCGGTCACGGTCTTGTCGGGGCAGAGGCGGCAGAGCCGCCTCTGCCCATTGTTACATTTCACGCCTTCTCGAAGTGCGTGAAATGTAACGCTGCGCGCGGCGATTCCAAATCGCGCTGCGCTGTCTGCGCTTTAAGGCACGCCGCGCGCCGTTCAACTCGGGTTTTTTGCGAAAAGCGCGCGAAAACACCTCGAGTTTCAGGTGGGTCTGTAACGCCCATTCTGTCACAGTAATCGTCACATACATAAACTCATGCGGTTGATCATGGAATTGTGATACAATATAAAAGATGTTGAGGTCAGAAGGCGGTTAAGGGATCATCGTCTCGTCAAGCTGCACAAACGCCCTGGGCACGCTCTCGCTCTGCCCTCGCCGGCAGCGGTACCAAGGCCGCTAAAAATCAGCGGCCAGGTACCTGGCACGCAGCGTCTCCTTCGGAGCTGCGCAAGGACCTTCGGCTGTTTGTGCAGCTTGACGAGACTCAAAGCCATTGGATCCCTTTTGACCTTTATATCATATAAATACTGTTTATCATAAAAAGGATGGACCGAACGTGCGTGAAAGCATATAAAAACAAACGGCTTGCAGGGCTTTTACAGGTAAGGGATAAAGATTATGGCATATTACAATAAAAATCTATGGATTCTGGCTGTTTTCAACATGGCAGTAGCAGTCGGCAGGATTGCCAAAATCCTGTCGGATATCAGTCAATTCGGGACAGAATCTGTCCATTTAGCGGAGATCAGGACTCTCGGCACATTTTTGATGGGAGTGCTGCTGATCCTTGTTGCAAAGCAGAAGATCCGGCTCAGAAATGCTGTTGTCACAGCCTATATGACACTTATCTTATATATATGGCTGGCCTTTCAGAATTTCGTAATCCAATACGACACTATTGTAAACGCCGGCATGATGATCATTGGTTTTTCCACAGTTTCCATTCACCAGTATTACCGCGAGGAGATGCAATGGAAGAGAGTTCAGCTTTGCTCACCGCAGACGCTTGACCTACGTGTTTCCGGACCGTCTCAGCTTTTTCACCCGCTGGTGATCGGACCGCATCTTGAGATTAACCAGGAGATTGTGGATGCAGTAGAACACTTTGTCTCCGCACTCAGAGAACTGACACCTCTGGAGGTGTATTTTTACAGTGCTTCCACTGTCTCCGATCATTTACAGGAGACAGCGATCGAGGCATACAGGGAACATTTTATGGATGAGGAAAGACGCGTCCTCAGAAATCTGCGCAGCCGCACCCGCCGATCCACGATCCTTTTCTGTGTCAGCATGACGATCATTTTCGTATGGAGCCACTATGATGCGGTTGCAGGACAGAGTGTGATCTGGACAGTACTTGGAAATATGGGTGGCTTTTTCCTGTGGGAAATCGGAAATACTCATTTTCGCCATACAGACGATTACATTGAACTCGAACGGATCATGATCTGTAAAGACGCCGGAATAATGTTTATGTAAACGTCTTTGTAAATTAAAGCCTTTATAGATGTAATAAGACTTTCAAGGGGCTGCTTATGCGTGATCACAGACATTGATCATGTCTTTGATGATGACCCTGATAGTGCTTTTGGCCATAGAGAGGAATCTATAATGAAATTTTTCCATCTGTCAGACCTTCATCTTGGGAAGCGTGTGAACGGTTTTTCCATGTTGGAAGATCAGAAAAACATATTGGATCAGATTCTGGAACTTGCGGATTCAGAGCATCCCGACGCTGTCATGATCGCGGGGGATGTCTATGACAAATCGATCCCTTCCGTGGAAGCGGTGAATCTGATGGATGACTTCCTGGTCGAGCTTGTCAAAAGAAATCTGCAGGTCTTTATCATCAGCGGGAATCACGATTCAGCCGAGCGTATCTCCTATGGTGGCCGCGTCATGGAGCAGAGCGGCATCCATATTTCTCCCCGGATCAGCGGCTGCGGCCCGATTCGTCTGGAGGACCGGTACGGTCCTCTCTATATCTATCTGATCCCTTACATCCACCCTTCTGTAGTCCGCGAGGCGTATCCGGAGGAAAAGATCACGGACTGGACGCAGGCCATGGATGTTCTGATCAGGAATGCGCATGTCGACCCCACGGCCAGAAACATTGCCGTCGCCCATCAGTATGTGACAGCATCCGGTGTCAGACCCGAGGAATGCGACTCGGAGCAGAAGCATATCGGAGGTCTCGACAATGTGGATTATTCCGTCTTTGACGCCTTTGATTATGTGGCGCTCGGCCACCTGCACGGACCCCAGCGGATTGGAAGGGACACTGTGCGCTACGCCGGTTCACCCCTCAAATATTCTTTCTCGGAGGAAAAGCACAAGAAGAGTGTGACCCTTGTGGAGATCAAAGAAAAAAGGCAAGTGGATTACAGACAGCTTCCGCTTGTCCCCGCCCGTGATTTTAAAACCCTGCGCGGCACATTCAGCGAGGTCATGTCTCCCGGATTTACGGCTCTCCTCTCGGCGGAGGATTATTACAGGATCATCCTGACCGATGAGCAGGATGTCGATCAGGCTCTGGCCAGACTGCGAAAATATTTTTACAAAAATCTCATGGATCTCGAATATGACAATACCCGGACCCGGACGCAGTCGGATATCGATGCCGGGGAGGAAGCTCTCGAAAAGGAGCCGATCGAGGTTCTGCAGGAGCTCTTTCTCAAACAAAACGGTATGCCCATGAATGATTTTCAGACACAGACTGCAGCAAGGATTATAGAGGAAATCTGGGGTACAGACAAGTGACAGCCATCTGAAAGCAATGGTCTGAAAGAAGTAGTCTGACAGCAGTAGTCTAAAAGCAGTAGTCTGAAAGCAGTAGTCTGACAGCAGTACATAAAGACAGGAGAATAATCCATCATGAGACCAGTTCGATTGGAAATGTCCGCATTCGGCCCCTATGCGGGCAGGGAAGTTATAGATTTTGAAAGACTCGGTACCGAGGGCCTGTATCTGATCACCGGAGATACAGGGGCAGGCAAAACGACGATCTTCGACGCCATACGCTTTGCCCTCTACGGCGTTGCCAGCGGTGAGAACAGGGAAAAATCCATGCTGCGCTCCCAGTATGCCCTGCCGGAGACCGAGACCTATGTCCTCCTCGAGTTTATCTGCAATGGCAAAAACTACAGAGTCAGGCGCAATCCCGAGTACTGGCGTCCGTCCAAAAGGGGCGAGAGCAGGATGACAAAAGAACCCGCCAGGGCCGAGCTGGTCTATCCCGACGGCCCTGTGAAGACCAAAGAGCGCGAGGTGACAAAGAATATCGAAGATCTGCTGGGAATCGACAAGGACCAGTTTGCCCGGATCTCCATGATCGCCCAGGGCGACTTCTTAAAGCTCCTTCTGGCCGAGACCAGGGAACGCAAAAGCATCCTCAGCAAGATTTTTCACACGGGAAACTATCAGAAGCTGGAGGAGCGCCTCAAGGACGCGGAGAGAGAAGCCTGGAAGAGACATAACAACCTTCGTCAGAAGTGCCTGTCCGATATCGAAAATGTCGATCCTTCCTGTGACAGTGAGTTCGAGGCCCTCTGGAGGGAGGAGGTCCTGCAGGAAAGGAAGACGACGGAAGAGACACAGATCCTCATGAGGCAGTTGATCGAGACTGACCGCCTGGCTTCAGAAGAAGCTGAGAAAGAGAAAGAGCTTCTGACCGTGGAGCGCGACAGACTGAATGCCAGGATAAAGGATGCGCAACAGATCGAGGGAAAAAAGGCAGAGGTGAAGATGCTGTCTCAGTCCATAGAGGAGGAAAAGAAGAAACTGACGGCCTGCCAAGAGACCCTGCAGGATGCGGAAAAGAAGGAACCCGAATCACAGCGCCTTCAGAATCTGGCAGCAGTGGAGGAAAGCCACCTTACCGAATATGACCGCCTCGAAGCTGAAAAGAAAGCTCTTCAGACAGCAGCCGGGGAAGAGGAAAGCGCGGAGAGGACACTGGGTGAAAAGAAGGCTGAAAAAAAGAACCTGGAGGACAGACTCACCCGGCAGAAAACCGAACTGGAAACCCTCGGCAGGGTCGGAGAGCAGCTGGTCGCGGCCCGTGCGCAGAAGGGGAATATTGAAGAGCGTCTTGAGAGGGCGGACGACCTGCTTGGGAAGATCAAAGAGGCCGAAGACAGCGACCTCAATAGAGAGAAGAGACTAAAGGAAGAGCAGGACAAGAAGAAGGAAATCGATCGCTTCAGTGCACAGACAGAGCTGCTCCGTCAGGAACTGACGGAGCTCGCGGATGTCCAAGTGCAGCTGACTGAAAAGAGGCATGCCCTCGCGCAAGCCGGGGAACACCGCCTGGCCCTGCAGAATCTTCGCACGGCCCTTCAGAAACAAGAGGATATGGAGAAAGAGGCTGGAGGTTTACAGAATGAAGTAAAACAGCTGGATCAGAAGATTCAGGAAAAGAAGGCTTTCATCTCGCTGCTGAAAGGCAAAATTGAAGACCGCAGAAATGCGGAGGCCGATTTTGAGGCCGCCAAAAATGATATGGCACGTGCCCGTGAGCGCGCAGCTGAACTGGAGGAATTGGAGAGGAAGGAAAAACTGTTCGAGACAGAAAACCAGACTCTTGCCCGCCTCGATGAAGCAAGACAAGAGGCAGCCGGCCGGTCGGCTTTCTCTTCGGATACCTGGAACCGGCTCTACCAGAAATTCCTGGCAGGACAGGCCGGGATCCTTGCCGATCAGCAGCTCCGTCCCGATCAGCCCTGCCCTGTCTGCGGATCCATTCATCATCCCGCGCCCCGCAGGCTGGAGGAAGACGTTCCCAGTCAGGAGGAAGTCGAACAGGCAGCCAAAGTCCGTGACCGGGATTACACGGCACATTCGGCGGCTAAGGAAAGCTTTGCCGCACAGTCGGAAAGGGTCAATGCCCTGAAAAAGCAGATTGACCAGGCTTCCGCCAGGCTTGCTGAGGGGATTAAAGAACCGCTTCCCGAATCCGGCCGGACAGCTGCTCTGGCCAGGATCAACCGCCGGGAAGCAGAGGCGGCAGCTGCAAGGAAAAAGGCAGCGAAGGATGCCATAGATGCCAGGTCCGGTTTTGAAAGAGAGCTTGCGGCCGCCGAAAAAGAGGAACAGAAGCTTACAGTCACGTATACCGAGACCGGGAACAGGGCAGCGGCCAAGAGTCAGGAGGCGGAGTCCCAGAAACAGCAGTGCCGGAAGATGGCAGAAGCTCTTTCCGGAAAGGACATGGCTCTTATAGAAGAAAAGATGGCAGAAGTTTTTTCCGGAAAAGACATGACTCTTACAGAAGCCATGCTGACAGATGCGGATGCTCTCGATTCCGGGATCCGGCGCGCGCAGGAGTCTGAGCAGGGCCTGGAGCAGGAAATTTCCGCCCTGAAACAGAAGGCGGACCGCAAAAAGACACTGGACACCGAACTTCCGGAACGGGAGAAGAGAAAAGAAGACATGGACAGCCTGCTCCATAAGATGCACGGTCAGACCATGTCTGCCGGGGCGACAGCAGAAGCAGCATGGAGAGATGTCAGGCGAGGCGCAGTTTCTTTCCTGGGCCGGGAAGGCTTCCCCGGGCAGGAAAACTCCCCCGGACAGGAAAACTCCTTCGGGCAGGATAATTCCTTCGGGAAGGAAAACCCCATTGGCCAGGAGCAGGACGAGTCCTTCAGGGCTGCAATCAGGGATAAAGTACTCAGCGAAAAGACAGGTATAAAAAAAGAGCAGGCAGACTGCCTTGTCCTGATCTCCAGACTGGAAAAACAGGATCGGAGAAAAGATCAGCTCAAAAAGGACAATGAGGAAACAGAGAAGAGTATTGGCCGTCTGTCCGAAGAAGTGAACAGCCTGCAGGTCAGCATCGGAGCCCTGAAGCAGAAGCAGCTCAACCTGCTGAGCAATATCAGGGAGCTGCAGGAAAAACTCAATTATCCGGGACGTAAAGAGGCCGAGGAGGCCATCCGCCTGTTTACACAGCAGAGCCGCAAGATCCTGGAGGATATCAAAAAGGCCCGGGAAGCCCGCGATGCTGTGAAGAAGACCATCCTGGAAATGACAGCGCAGCGGGATCGCGTCGCTGCCGAGATTTCCGCCGCCCCTGCATACAATAAAGAAGAGGACGAGCAGGCTCTGGCCGCGGTCGAGAGAAAGCAGAAGGAAAATACCGACCGCAGCACCGTGATCGCAGGCAGATTGAAAATCAATGAAAATGCTCTGAAGAATTTTGAGAAACACAGTAAAGAGGCGATCGTAGCGGAAGAAAGGCACCGTGATCTCAGTGCCCTGTCGGACACTGCCTCCGGCAGGACCGGAGGAAAGGCCAAGGTGGAACTGGAGACCTATGTCCAGATGTCGCTCTTTGACCGTATTATCAGGAGAGCCAACAGCCGGTTCTCAGTCATGTCTTCCGGACAATATGACCTGCGAAGGTGCGATGCTTCTGAGGGCGGCGCTATGAAACAGACCGGCCTTGACCTGGAAGTCATCGACCATTACAGCGGCACCGCCCGCAGTGTCAAATCCCTGTCGGGAGGCGAGTCCTTTATGGCCTCTCTCTCTCTGGCCATTGGTCTGTCGGACGAGATTCAGTCACATGCCGGCGGCATCCGCCTCGAGACCATGTTTGTGGATGAAGGCTTCGGCTCCCTGGATCAGGATACACTGGATCAGGCCATGAATTCCATGAAGGACCTCACCGATGGAGGGGAGCGTCTGGTGGGTATCATCTCCCATGTCAGCGAGCTCAAAAACCGGATCGACAGACAGATCGTTGTCAAGAAGACCCGCGACGGCGGAAGTCATGCCCGCATTGCGATCAACGATTAAACAAATACATGCCTTTAATAGGACGAGCACTGTAAGGGGAGACAGGGGACGGTTCGAAAGCCACAGAACCGTCCCCTGTCTCCTACCTGTTTTTGGTCAAAAGTTCATACAAAAGGCTTTAGAGAGTGCCTTTATTATGCATTTCTTGACATTGATGCACCAACATGTGAAAATAATATAAGCAATATTTACAGTACTCTGTTCCGGGGTATGTAAAGGGCGACCGCGGTACTGCTGATAGGGAGAAGACCATGTGGGTGTTTCTGTTTGCGCTTTGGATTGTTTTGAATGGAAGGGTCACCATTGAACTGGTGATCTTTGGTGTGGTGATTGCAAGTGCAGTCACTCTTTTTGCAAACCGGGTAACCGGGTATTCGGTTTCGATAGAGAGACGGGTACTTCGGAATTTTCCGGTTTTTTTGCTGTATATTTTTAATCTGATCTGGGAGATTATTGTGTCCGCATTTAAGATGTGCGCTATGGTTTACAGGGCGGATCCGCCCGATCCGGTGATCATTGAATTCCATTCCGGTTTTCACACGCAGCTGCAGAATGTACTGCTGGCAAATTCCATCACCCTGACTCCGGGGACGATCACTCTGTTTCAGGAGGGCGACCACTTCGTGGTCCACTGTCTGAGGCGTGAATTCGGGGACGGGATTGAGGAATCCTCTTTTGTGAAGCTTCTGCGGAAAATCAAGTAGGGTTTTCGGGGGACTGTTTTTGCCGGTCACAGGGAACACGTTTTCAATAAGGGAGCGTACTGTGAACAAAAGGGAGCCTGCTGTAAAAAATGACCGGCTGATGAAAGGAATGGTTGCTGAACGCAGCCCGTCAGGGTGTATGCAGTAACTGATATCTGGGAGGAAGAGATAGAATGAGTGTTGAAAATGCATACCGGATTCTGTTTCTGGGAGCGCTGATCTGGTTCGGCCTGCTGCTTCTGATCACTTTGATCCGGGCTATTATAGGTCCCAGGGTCACAGACAGAATTCTGTCCATCAATATGATCTGCACCATGGTCATTGCCTGTACCTGCATTCTGGCATATTTTCTGAACGAGAGCTATCTGTTCGATGTGGCCCTGCTCTATGCGCTGATCAGCTTCATCACGGTGCTGATCCTGAGTGCGACCTATATACCTGAAAATCCCACGCGGAGTAAATTTGCATCCAAAAAGGCTCCTGCGGTCAGCCCTGTTGCAGAAGCTGCGGCAGAAGCCGGAAAGGAGGGAGCGGAAGAATGATCTTTGCATGGATTCGATTTGGACTTTGTGCTCTCTGCCTGATCACAGCCATGGTCTGCTTTACAGCCGCTGTACTGGGCGCCAACCGTTTCGGCTTTATCATGAACCGCGTACATGCAGGAGGCGTCGGGGATACGCTGGGACTATTTCTGATCGCCCTCTCCATTATCCTGGGAGACGGCTTCCATATGGGAGAGCTCAAGCTCTGCTTCATCATTATCTTCATGTGGTTTACCTCCCCCGTGTCTTCACACATTCTGATTCAGGTTGAATATTTTACCAACCCGCATCTGTACGACCATGTCAAGAGGGAAGGCCTGGCGGAGAAAACGGAGGAAGGCAAATGACTCTGATAGAATTATTCAGAATAGTGCTTCTTATTCTGCTGATCATCTGTGCCGTGGCGGTCAACCTGAACAAGAACCTGCTGCAGGGCGTGATCATCTTTATGGCATACAGCCTGATCATGTGCGTAGTCTGGATCCTGCTCGAGTCGCCGGACCTGACCATCACGGAGGCCGCCGTCGGCGCGGGAATCAGCGGAACATTGTTCCTGATGACCTTAAAGAAGATCCGTATAGAAGATGCGGGTGAGGACCCGGAAAGGACGACAGGGGTGATCCGCCCGGGAGAACAGGACAGAGAAAACAGGGAGGCAATCGGGCATGAAGCTGAGAGAATGGAAAAATAAATTCTTCAGGTGGCTCGACGGCGACTATGATGTGATGGCAGACATCATGGAAGGGAGTCTCGAGCCGGATGAAAATCATGAACAGGTAAAGAGGGACCGCCGGGCAGCACATGAAGAGATGACTTCCAGCGGCCTGTCACAGGCGGTCATCAGCGCCGAGCGAAAGGGCTTTTATCAGTTTTACACAGGGGTCGCCATTGTCAGCTGCATCGCCCTGATCGGCGTTCTGCTCTTTACGGTCAATCTCCTTCCCAGGTATGGTGAAGAGAACCCCAGGGCGGTGGAGGTGTCCGACCGCTATATTGAACAGGGACTGGAAGAGACCGGCGCCGTCAACATTGTGGCAGGTATGATCCTGGATTACAGGGCCTTCGATACACTCGGAGAATCACATGTACTGTTTGCGGCGCTTCTCTGCGTCATGATCCTTTTGAAAAAGGACAAAAAGAACATGGATTCCCAGTTCGATGACTATTACCAGATCGAGCAGGACGCCTATTTTGACGTATCAAAGGATACCGTCATGCGCAAGGTGGGAGTCCTGATCGTCCCTTGTATCTTCGTTTTCGGTATCTATATACTGCTGAACGGACAGAACGGACCCGGCGGCGGATTCTCGGGAGGCGCGGTGCTGGGCGCCGGTCTGATCATCTTTGAATCAGCCTTCGGGTTTGAACTGGTGGACAGCTTTTTCACAGCCAGAGTGTCCATGGCCGTTTCATTCGTTTCGCTTGCATTCTACAGCTTCGCAAAGGGATACGTGTTCTTTATGGGCGCCAATCATCTCCATAACCACATCCCCAAGGGAATCCCGGGGGCGATCCTGAGCGGCGGTCTCATTCTGCCCCTCAATATTGCAGTCGGTCTGGTCGTTGCCTGTACCATGTTCGGTTTTTACAGCTTATTCAAGAGAGGAAGTGTCGGCGGTGTTTGAGAATCTGTTGATCAATTATGAAGAGGCGGCAGCTATTATTCTGTTCGGAATCGGCTTCACCATGCTGCTTTTCCATCAGAACCTGATCAAGAAGCTGATCGGGATGAACATCATGGACACGGGTGTGTTTCTGTTCCTGGCATCCATGGGTTATATCGAAGGAAGAAAGCCGCCGATCATTGTGGACGGGGTGACAGATCCTGCCAGATATATCAACCCGGTGCCGGCAGGCCTGGTCCTGACGGGCATCGTTGTGTCTGTGTCCGTCACAGCCATTATGCTGTCCCTGACGGTCAGACTCTATAAACGGTATCACACTTTGAACCTGGATGAGATCTACATTCTTTCAGTGCACAGTATGGAGGACAGATAATTGGATATTATCAGAAATTTTCCAATGATAACCGTTATCCTGAGTCTGTTTTCCGGCTCGCTGTGCTTTGTGCTGAAAGGGAGAACAGCCAGGTATTATACGATTTTTTATGAAGTGTTTCTGCTGATCGTCTGCAGTGCGATCCTGTGGTATACCGTGACCACAGGGATGGCAGTTACCTATCCCATGGGCGAATTTCCGGCACCCTGGGGCAATGAGCTCAGGGCGGGCATTCTGGAAGCTCTGCTGGCAGTGCTCTTTATGGTCATCATGATCGTCTCTGTTCTGGCAGGCTACCGCTATATCGACACGGATATGGACGAGAGCAAGGTCAACCTCTACTACGCCATCCTCAATCTGATGACGGCATCCCTGATGGCCATTCTCTGGACCAATGACCTTTTCTCGGGCTATGTATTTCTGGAGATCCTTACTCTCACAAGCTGCGGCTCTCTGATCGTTCGTGAGATCGGACGCACAACGCTGGCAGCTGTGCGATATATGATCCTGAACCTTCTGGGATCCGGTCTCTTTTTGCTGGGCGTGGTCCTGCTCTATGATCTGACCGGTCATCTTCTGATGGTTCCCATGCAGGAAACCATCGCCGAGATGGCACAGGATCCCAGGATGTTTATGGCATTGACACTCAGTACCGGAGTCCTGACGATCGGACTTTCCATCAAGTCCGGTCTTTTCCCCTTCCATTTCTGGATGCCGGATTCCTACAGCTGGTCAACGCCTACATCGGCAAGTATTCTCTCCTCCCTGGTATCCAAAGCCTATATCCTGCTTCTGATCAAGATCTACTACAGGGCGATCGGTCTGGATGTCTTTGAACAGATGCCGATCAGGGAAATCCTTCTGGTGCTGGGTATCATGGGAATGATCGTCGGCTCCGTGCAGGCAATGCATGCCGACAATATCAACAGAATGGTGGCGTTTTCCTCAGCTGCCCAGGTAGGATACATCTTCATGGGAATGGGCATTGGCGGAATCGCAGGCTACACGGCGGCGATTTTCCATATCATGGCACACGCGGTGACCAAGTCCATGCTCTTTTTGACCACACCCCGCCTTGCGGAAGTCTCGGACAACAGTCTCTTATTTAAAAAACTGGAGGCGAGTGCACTGAGAAACCGGGATGCAGGCATGGCCTTTCTGATCGGATCCCTGTCCATGATCGGTATTCCCCTGTTTGCAGGCTTTACCTCGAAACTGCAGTTTGCGCTCGCAGGTGTTGAGAGCGGAAGTCATGTCAAGCTGGTCGCGGTCATGCTGGCACTGGCAGCCAGTTCCCTGCTGAATGCTGTGTATTTTATGAGGACCCTGATCAGGATCTATTCGGATCCGCGCGGAACTGTGAGTAAGGCAAATATCAGACAGCACCACAAACCCTTATACAATGTTCCGATGGTGATCCTGGGCGGGCTCAATCTTTTCCTGGGACTCTATTCCTGGGTCGCGATCAATCTGATCACTCAGGGACTGAAAATGTTTGGATAACTGTTACATAGGGAGAATGAAATGATACAGCTGATCGCTTTTCTTTATCCGGTGATCACCGGTATTCTCAGCGGCATTGTCCCGCTGCGGAATAAAAAGAACCACCGCTTAGTATGCGGCCTGATCATGATACTGACAGATCTCCTGGGAATCCTGGCCATCATCCGGGCAGAGCGGGTGGAGATACTGCATTTTTCGGAGAAGGCTGTGCTCTCCTTCGCACTGGATGATCTGGGAAGATTTGCCCTGGCGGCTGTCCTGATCCTTTTCACTGCCGTGTGTTTTTACTCCTTCACCTATATGGAGCACGAGAAACGGACCCCCATGTTTTTCACATTCTTTTTCATAGCTCTGGGGGCTATGATGGCAGTGTGCATGTCCGCGGATATGGTGACCCTGTATTTTGCTTTCGAACTGGCAACCCTTTCCACAGTTCCCATGGTCATGCATGAGATGAGCAAAGAGTCTGTCACGGCCGGATTGAAATACATGTTCTACTCCATTGCCGGCGCTCTGATGGGTCTTCTGGCTGTCTTTTATGTCTATACCTGTGCCGCGGGAACGGTTTCTTTCCGCTACGGGGGCTTTCTGGACAGCGCAAAGATAGCCGGACATGAGCAGCTGGCCCTGATCATAATCCTGGTCGGTATCATTGGCTTCGGCACCAAAGCCGGTATGTATCCCATGCACGGCTGGCTTCCGACCGCCCATCCGATCGCGCCTGCACCCGCATCGGCCCTGCTCTCCGGTATCATCACAAAGGCCGGTGTCGTGGCCATCATCCGTCTTGTCTACTTCTGCGTCGGCGCCGACTTTCTCAGAGGCACCTGGGTACAGACTGTATGGATGTGTCTGGCGCTCCTGACCATCCTGATGGGTTCCACTATGGCTTTCAAGGAGAAGGTCATTAAAAAGCGCCTGGCTTATTCATCGGTCAGCCAGATCTCCTATGTCCTGTTTTCCCTCTCTCTTCTCAGCGAGGACGGCCTGCGGGGAGGTCTTTTGCAGGTGATCAGCCATATGAGTTCCAAAGGCTGTCTCTTCCTGGCGGCAGGTGTATTTATCATCGTGCTCGGAGCTCACCATGTCGGGGAACTTAAGGGAATCGGCAGGGCGCTGCCTGTTACCATGTGGTGTTTTATGTTTGCAGCCCTGTCTCTTGTGGGTATTCCTCCCATGGGCGGCTTTGTCAGTAAGTGGAAGATCGCGGCGGCTGCTCTTTCCGGGGCACCGGGTATCTTCGCCATCCTGGGTCCCGCAATCCTCCTGGTATCGGCCTTTCTGACAGCAGGATATCTTTTCCCGATCGTTGTGGATGCTTTCTTCCCCGGGAATGATTTTGAAAGTGAAAAAGGGTTTGCCGAACCCGGCTTCCTTGTAAACGGAGCTATGATCGCTCTGTGTATCGTTGCACTTCTGGCCGGACTTTTCGGTGTCCGAGTGGTAGGAGGGATAGCGTTTTGAGTTCATTGATTTTGATCATTCCCATTCTGGTGCCGATCATAGGCGGCTATCTGATCATTCCGCTGGGCTTTAAGAACAGAAAGGTCAGGGATGCCTATGCGATGGCGGTGGTCTGCATCACCAGTATCCTGACCTGGATCTGTCTGTGGAAAGTGGGCATTGTCAGTGCGACCCTGTACAGCTTTACCAGAGGATTCTCCATTGATCTGAGGGCGGATGAACCTGCAAGGCTTTTTGCGGTCATGGTCTCCCTCATGTGGCCCCTGGTCATGCTGTATGCCTTTGAATACATGTCCCACACCAGGAGGGGCAACAGCTTTTTTGCCTTCTATGTGATGACCTACGGGGTCACTCTGGGCGTTGCCTTTTCTGCGAACATGACGACACTGTACATGTTCTATGACC
>ONKG01000055.1 GCA_900318375.1 uncultured Lachnospiraceae bacterium | reverse complement strand
ATAAAACGAGTCTATGTCGAGATGGTTCGGAAGGTAGTGGAGGAGACGATGGATGAAAACGATTGATTATTATATGGATCTGCCCTATAGACTTGAAATCGTTCCTGATTCTGCTGAAGGCGGCTATGTTGCAGCATATCCTGAACTGCCCGGCTGTATAACCGTCGGCGATACCCTGGAGGAGACGGTTGCTCATGTATTGGATGCAAAAAGGGAATGGCTGACTGCAGCGCTGGAAGATGGGATTGAGATTAAGGAACCTGTATCATTGGATGATTATTCCGGGCAGTTCAAGCTCAGAATACCAAAAAGTCTTCACCGTTCCCTTGCAGAGCATTCTAAGGCGGAAGGGATCAGTATGAATCAGTATTGCCTGTATCTGCTGACACGGAATGATGCACTTGCTTCAAGATAAATTATCTGAACAATTATTAATCTCAGGTATAAAGGCTGACAACGCCCTGATATAGGTATTAAACCTGATAACACTCCGCTGATAACAATTTGATAACACCAGTTCAGATAACCCATAGAAGCAGGATACATGAGAACAAATGGAGTCACGACGTATAACAGCTCCTATACAAATTTATATAGAATCACGAATTGATTAGCGAGCTGGAATAACCGCGAAGCACATGTACAGCGCGAAGATAAAGAAAGCAGTCCGGCGGGAGCGTGTTCTCGCAGGGACTGCTTTTATTTGTTTTTTACAAGGAAATCAGCGTGGGCCGGCATGGAAAGACGCCCAAGGGGGAAGAGTAAAAGAGTGGCTGGCAGACAGTACAAACAGTCGGAAGATATGGTATTATGAAACATAAGTGTGAAGTGATCTGCTGCGAATGTCCGGGCAGTACCATCGAAAAAAGGAGGCTCATAAATGCTTGTTAACCTGAAGGAGATCCTTGCGATCGCGGAAGAAAGAAAATGTGCGGTCGGTGCTTTTAATACGCCCAATCTGGAATGTCTGCTGGCTGTGATCGATGCGGCTCAGAAGCTGGGTACGCCTGTGATCATCTCCCACGCGGAGCTGCACGAGAGCATTTCTCCGCTCGAAAAGATCGGTCCTGTAATGGTGCAGGCGGCAGAGAAGGCGAGTGTGCCGGTCTGCGTCCAACTCGATCACGGTGAGACTCTCGAATATATAGAGAGGTCGCTGGAGATCGGATTTACCGGCATCATGTACGATGGGAGTCTTCTTCCCTATGAAGATAACCTCGTGAATACGAAGAAGGCAGTGGCAATGGCGAGGAAGTTCAATGCCGGTGTTGAGGCGGAGCTTGGGGCAATGCCCTCCCGCGAGGGAGGAGAGGCGGCATCCGGACCCGTATATACCGACCCTGCGCAGGCAGTGGAGTTTTGCAGAGAGACAGGGATCGATGCGCTCGCACCCAGCTTTGGTACGGCACACGGCATCTACAAAGTAAAACCCATGCTTGACCTGGAGAGGGTGCGCGTCATTGCGGAGAAGACAGGCCTTCCCCTTGTCATGCACGGCGGAAGTACTACACCTATATGTCCAATGCAGGAAGCCGGGCGGTCCGGGATCTTCTCGCAAAGGAAGATGTGACTTTCTTCCACGACCTCGCATTTGCGGCACAGAAAGCAATGCAGGCGGACGCGGAGAAGGCGATGACTGTGTTTATGTGTCCTGAAGAGTGAGGCAGGAGACAGAGGAGGAGGAGACAGGGGACGGTTCTGTGTCTCCTTTTCCCCAAGGAAAACAGGAGACACAGAACCGTCCCCTGTCTCCTCCTGTCTCCTCAGAAGAGGGAGAACGATGCAGACAAAGGCAATTTTGTTTGACCTTGACGGGGTCATTTTGGACTCAGAGAAAGAATACAGGCGGTTCTGGATGCAGGCGGCAGAGGAACTCGGCTTTCCTCTCAAGGAAGATGTCGTTCTCCAGCTCAGGAGCTGCGACTCTTCGATCGCCCGTAAGATCGTTGATGAAGCCGCAGGCGAGGAAGGTGCCTATGACCGGATCCGGGCACGGCGCAAAATACTGATGAAGGACTTCCTGTCAGAGCACACCTACGAACTCAAGCCCGGTGTAAAAGCTTTTCTTGAAAAGAGCAGAGAATTACCGGTCAGGAAAGTGATCGTGACTTCCTCAAGGCCGGAGGAAAAAATGCCGGAGCTGGAAAGGCTGGGGATCGGACAGTATTTTGACGGCTTTGTGTCGGTAGAAGAGGTGAAGCGGGGCAAGCCCTTTCCGGATGTCTATCTCTTTGCCTGCAGGAAGCTGGGGCTGGAGCCCGGCCAGTGCCTGGCAATCGAGGATTCCCCGAACGGAGTCAGGAGCGCCTACAGCGCAGGAGTAAAAGTGGTCATGGTGCCAGACCTGACAGGACCGACAGATGAGCTGTGCCGCATGTGCCTGGTGGCTGACAGGATCGAGGAGGTCATGGAATATTTGAAAAAAGGAGTATGACACAGAATGCATAAGATTTTGACGATCGGATATTATGGAAACGGAAAGAGCACCAACAGATACCATATTCCCTTCCTGATGCGGAGAAAAGACAGGATCCGGGTCAAGACCATTTATGCCCGCCATCTGCGGGATGACTGGGCCAAGTGGGAAGGCGTGCATTACACAGATAAGGCGGAAGAACTGCTGCAGGATCCGGAGATCGATGTCATTGTCGTCACAACACCTCCCCAGGCCCATGCCATGGCGGCCAGGCAGATCATCGAGGCGGGAAAAAATGTCGTCGTCGAGAAGCCTTTCACCCACAGTGCAGAGGAGGCACAGGCCCTGTTTGATCTGGCGCGTGAAAAGGGCGTGAAGATCCAGTGCTACCAGAACCGGCGTTTTGACAGCGATTTTCTGACCGTACAGAAGGTCATTGAATCCGGAAAACTCGGAGAGATTACAGAGGTGGAAATGAGCTTTGACTACTATCGGCCGGAGGTTCCCGAGAAAGCCGCAGAATACGTCAGAGCGGACTCCTTTGTCTACAGTCATGCCTGCCACACAGTCGATCAGGTGCTCTCTTATTTCGGTATCCCGGACGCTCACCACTATGATGTCCGTCAGATGCTGGGACAGGGGCGGATGAACGACTATTTTGATCTGGACCTCTATTATGAAAAAGGAACAGACAAATTTGATGTCATGCCCGGCGGACTTAAAGTATCTGTTAAGTCCAGCTACTTCCGCGCCAAGGAGCGTCCCAGCTTTGTCGTCTACGGACGGAAGGGAATGTTCGTAAAGGCAAAGAAAGACCTGCAGGAGGCCGACCTGAAGAAGTTCTATCTTCCCGATCACGCTGATTTCGGCCTTGATACGCCCGACGATTACGGCACTCTGTCCTGGTACGATGAGAAGGGTCACTATCAGGAGTGCAAAGTGGAGTCAGTGCCCGGTGATTACGGTATTTATTACGACCATCTCTACGAGACGATTCTGAACGGGGCGGCCCCGCTGGTGAGTGAGGAGCAGACTATGACACAGATGAGGATTCTGGAGGAGGCCACGGCAGAGCTTCACTGAGCTGTGTTCCGCACGAAAAGAAGCAGAAAGCAGCAGGAAGCAGAAAACTGCAAAGAGCAGAAAGCAGCAGGGAACAAAAAACCGCAAGGAGCAGAAAGCAGCAGGGAACAAAAAAACCGCAAAGAGCAGAAAGCAGCAGAGAACAGAAAGCATAAAATAGTAAAGAGTAGATAGCAGCGGGGAACAGGAACAGAAAAAAGGGAAAAACCGTAAAAAAGAAAAACAAAAAAGAAAAACAAAAAAAGAAAAACTCCTGACAATCGATGAATCACAGATCATCGTCGCAAGTCAGGAGTTTCTTTTTTTGCACATGGGGATTACTTTATTCGGCAATCCTTTTATCTTTTACCTTCACTACATCTGCGCCGAGGATTCCGGTCATGTCTCTCACCTCATCCATCAGCTGTGCGGGCTGAAGATTGGAGTTGGGACGGAGGCGGACCAGGGCGCTGTAGACATACTCGCCGCTGTCATTTGCGCTGGAGACCTGCAGAGCAGTGATCGTGATATCCCGGTCTTTGATATAGCGCAGTGCATGGTCCAGAGACTGCTTGTTCTCATAGTTGATGAGAGCGCTGAATTCAGGTGTGGACCGGATCTTCTTGCCGATGTCCGTAAAGAACAGCTCTGCGATCAGGACGAGGATAGTACCGATGACAGCACCCTCATAGAAACCGGAGCCTACGGCGAGACCGATGACGCCGGTGGCCCACAGTCCCGCGGCAGTAGTCAGGCCTTTGACGGTATGTCTGCGTGTCACGATGATGGTACCGGCGCCGATGAAACCGAGTCCGGTGATGACCTGAGCGCCGATACGCGTCATGTCTGTGGGAAGCCGGGTAACCAGATACAGATAATGTCCTGTCAGCGATGCAGTTGCTGCGCCGACACAGACGAGAATGTGGGTGCGGAACCCGGCCGGACGATTTTTGATCGAGCGCTCGAGACCAATCACGGCGCTGCAGAAAACCGCAGCCAGCATGCGGACCAGCACACTAAAGAAATTGATATCGCGAAGACCATCGAGAAAAGGGAGCAATGGGAGACCTCCTCTCCTTGTGATTGATTGATGTTTCGGCTTGAGAGTTTTCCTCTAAATGGTTTGAGCCCGGAAGGGTATCGGCGGGCAGGGGGCCGGATCAGGAAATCAGCTCGTGGATCGTCCGGACGCAGTCCAGTTCCGCAATCGAGGAGAGCATGCCCGAGTGAGAGGGCTTCTCCCGGCTCATTTTGAGGATGAGGATCGCACAGGGATATTTATCCTTTTCCCGTTTGGAACGTTCAATCTCAATATCGTAGATGGTTGCGTTCCTGGATCTGACTCTGTCCGAAATGGCATTCAGGTCTTCAAGCGCATTGAACTCCACAAAGATCGTGATATTCCGCAGGCGCCTTTTGAAAGCCGGCTCAAGCGGCCACATGACATCCAGTACGATGACCAGAATGACCAGGACAACGATCACGCATTCATAAAAGCCTGCGCCTGCGGCCATGCCCATACAGACGGAAGCAAAGAGGCCGGCTGCCGTGGACAGGCCGGAGACCTGCTGGTGACCGATGGAGATGATCGTTCCTGCGGCCAGGAAACCGATGCCGCTGATGACCTGTGCGGAGTAGCGGGAGCCGTCAAACTTGAGCCCGACATCCTGGACGACGTCCGCCCAGGGACCGCAGAGCATTTTGTACTCATAGGTAGCCAGAAGCACAGTGAGCGCCGCGCCGATGCTGGTAAGTATAAAGGTTCGAAGACCTGCGGAACGATGTTTACGTGTGCGCCCGTAGCCAATGACGGTACCGCACAAAAATGCCAGGAGCAGACGAAGGATAACTGTTGTGAATGTGAAATCCCGCAGATGTGAGAGCAGTTCGTTCATAAATAAAGTACTCCGTTCATCATTCTGGGCTCGAGGGCGGCTTATGAATCTTCAAAACCGCCGACGAAACTGTTATAGGCGGACTAAAAAACTAACTCTATTTTAACTTGTTTTTTTAAAAGTGAAAAGTAAATGATATGAAAAAGTTAATTATATGTTAATACGATGTGAAAATGACATATAGTTTACATCTGAGAGCGAAAATTTTTAAAACCGTTTGAAGCGGAAGTTCCATGCGCATAAAAAGAAAGGCGGGTCACAGTTACTATTCACTGCATCCTGCGTGCTCCTTTGTTGACAGAAACTTCCATTTTCGTGTATTATGAATTTGCCTATAAGGAGTGCGCGAGAGACAAGCTCGATGACCGCACAGCAACCTGCTGATCATCTCAGCAAGGTGCTAATGCTTGAACGATGGGTGTGAATAGTGGTTTTTGCTGCACCTGTCGTAACGATGGGTGCTTTTTTTCATTGCATTCTCATTGTATTCTCATTGGTAAGCCTCGGCTCATACCTGCACTCCCGGGAAATGATCAGCATTTTTGTATATTTATATTTTCAGGAGGAAGACATTTATGAAGAAATCAGTGAGAACGAAGAGAACAGTGACAGAACTTCTTGCGGTGAAAAACAAAAGCCTGATCGGCAGGATCCGCTACAGGAATCTCCCGCGCCATACTTTTATTTACTGCCACAGCCGGAACATTTCCGCAAGATTCCTTGCTGATGCAGAGGCGGAAGGCTTCACCTTCGGGGACGGGAAAAAACCTTCAGAAAAAGAACAGGACGATATTTATTCTCTGCATGATGACCTTACAATTTCCTATACCGGATGGGCAGGGCATGTGATCTTCAGGAACGCTGCCGGGAACATTATACGCATCGACTACGGAAAATATATTGCAGGAGAACCGGAATATCAAATCTGATAAAAATCAAAGCGGAACATCTTTCGGCCTTGTTGAATGTCGATAAAAATCATTAAAAATCAAACAAATAATTGTTGACATTGAACATCTGGTGCGTGATTCGTGCTATTATATATA
Organism: uncultured Lachnospiraceae bacterium; assembly: GCA_900318375.1. Lineage (GTDB taxonomy): Bacteria > Bacillota > Clostridia > Lachnospirales > Lachnospiraceae > CAG-791. Next base: position 11,909 of record ONKG01000055.1, on the reverse strand, counting down.
CAACTTTACATTACTTACATCATTTGTGTTTCTTAAAAAGGAGGAAAAAGAATGGCACTTGTAACCACAACAGAGATGTTCAAAAAGGCTTACGACGGAGGCTATGCAATCGGTGCCTTCAACGTCAACAACATGGAAATCGTCCAGGCGATCACCGAGGCTGCTGCCGAGCTGAAATCCCCTGTGATCCTGCAGGCTTCCGCAGGCGCCAGAAAGTATGCCAATTCCGTCTATCTCAAAAAGCTGGTTGAGGCAGCTGTAGAGCTGTATCCGGATATCCCGATCGCCCTGCATCTGGACCACGGCGCAGACTTTAATGTATGCAAGGAGTGCGTGGACGGCGGTTTTACTTCCGTCATGATCGACTATTCCAGCCATTCCTTCGAGGAGAATATCGAGGAGTCCAGACGTGTTGCGGAGTATGCCCACGAGCATGGTGTCGTCGTAGAGGCTGAGCTCGGAACACTTGCAGGCATCGAGGATGCGGTCAAGGTTGATGCCGACAAGGCAATGTTCACGGATCCCGACGAGGTCGAGGAATTCGTCAAGAGGACCGGCGTGGATTCCCTCGCGATCGCAATCGGCACCAGCCATGGCGCATACAAATTCAAACCGGGCACAGATCCCAAACTCCGCTTTGACGTTCTGGAGGAAGTGGCCAGAAGACTTCCCGGATTCCCGATCGTTCTTCATGGTTCCTCCTCTGTTCCTCAGGAGTATGTAAAGATCATCAATGCCCACGGCGGCGCTCTCAAGGATGCCATCGGCGTTCCCGAGGACCAGCTCCGCAAAGCTGCTGCAGGCGCAGTCTGCAAGATCAATATCGACTCGGATCTCCGCCTCGGCATGACAGCCGGCATCCGCGAGCACTTCGTGGCTCATCCTGACCACTTCGATCCCAGACAGTACATCGGCGACGGCCGCAAGTATGTCAAAGACATCGTTGCGCACAAGATTACCAAGGTGCTCGGCTCCGACGGCAAGGCCTGATTTTCAATCGCGCAGACGCAGGCATAGCTTTGCCCTGCAGGATGTGATTCCCACGATAACAGTTTAACAACTTCAGTCCTTATGATCAGACAGCACAAGTCTCGTTTTTATACCGCTGATCCGGATTCACTGATCATCCGGATCAGCGGTTTTGGACCGGCGGAAGTATCTGCCAGAAACCAAGACTCGGCTGAGAGTCTTCCCAACTGAGATAACCGGGAGGTAAATGGATGGAATTCAAAGAAGTCATTAAAGCTCGTTATTCCTGCAAAAAATATGGTGACCGTAAGGTGGAAGCGGAAAAGCTGGCCGCCATTCTGGAGGCCGGACGTCTGGCTCCCACCGCAAAGAACCTGCAGGAGCAGCATGTGTATGTGGTCCAGTCTGCCGATCTGCTCGCAAAGATCGACGCGATCACGCCCTGCCGCTACGGCGCGCCGATGATGCTCGTCATTGCTTTTGACAAATATAATGTTTTCACATACCCCGGGGAAAAGAGGGACTCCGGCATTGAGGATGCGACGATCGTGGCGACGCATATGATTCTGGCTGCAGCCGATGAAGGTGTGGACAGCTGCTGGATCAACAATTTTGATCCTGAAAAGCTGTCAGAAGCACTCGGCCTGCCGGAAAACGAGGAAGTGCTGATGTTGATGGATCTGGGCTATGCGGCGGAGGGCACCGGCCCGCTTCCCAATCACAGCAGCAGGAAACCCCTGTCCGAGACTGTGAGTTACTTGTAGAAGATATGTGAACTGATTGCAGAAGATTGCGGACTGTCTGCGAAGGATATGCGGGCTGTCTGCGGAGGATGTGGGACTGTTTGCGAAGGATATGCGGGCTGTCTGCGGAGGATGTGGGACTGTTTGCGAAGGATATGCGGGCTGTTTGCGGAGGATGTGCGGGCTGTTTGCAGAAGATGTGTGTGTGAGTAATTTGCAGAAGGTATATGAAAAAACACGGAAATATTTATTATCCTGAAAAGATTGACCTGCATATTCACTCGACTGTTTCGGATGGTACGGACACCCCGGAGCAGATCCTGGAAAAGGTTAAAAAAGCAGGGATCGAGCTTTTTTCCATCACGGATCATGATGCGGTTACAGCCGGTACCATTATAAAGGAAATACGCAGGGAGGGAGAGCCGCTCTTTATCACAGGTGTGGAATTCTCCTGCAAGGACAGCGAAGGCAAGTACCACATCCTGGGCTATGGATTTGACCCCCGTGCAGATGCGATCCGAAAGATTGTTGAACTGGGGCATAGCTACAGAATGGACAAGGTACATGCGCGTCTGGACTTTCTTAAGGAAGCGTACGGATTTGACTTTTCGGAGCAAGACCTGGACAGGCTGCTTGCCCTCGACAATCCGGGAAAGCCGCACATCGGAAACCTGATGGCAAAGTACGGCTACGCCAAGTCCAAGGATCTTGCGATCTCAGAGTATATCAACAAGTGCACATATAAGAGCCGGTATGTGACTCCGAAGCAAGCGATCGACGGAATCCTGGACAGCGGAGGAATCCCGATTCTGGCCCACCCGCCCTATGGGAACGGCAGTGATCTGATCACGGGAGAGAAACTCAGGGAACGCGTCCGCCGCCTGAAAAAGACAGGACTGCAGGGAATTGAGGGCTACTATTCTCGATATAGGCAGGAGCTTCGCGCGGAATTGCTGGCCATGGCGGAAGAAGAGGAAGACTTGAAGGATTTTTATATCACGGCAGGCAGTGATTATCACGGCACCAACAAACCGGTCGCACTGGGTGAGACCGGCTGCCGCAACGCGGCAGAAGGGCCGGGCGGCCTGCGAAGATTTCTGGAGAAAAGCTTGCTCGAAAAAGTGTAAAAAGAATATGCTCCCTTTCGGATGTGCAGAAGCAAAGATCTCGGTTTTGCACTTCCGGAAGGGAGCATTTTTATGGATTCAGTAAGCTGCCTGCTGTCGGCATGGCTAAAAGACAGCAGCCCATCTGCAGGCCTGTCAGTGGGGTCGTCAGAATGGCTGTCGATATGGCGGTCGGCTTGGCCCTGGACGACGACATGGCCTGCCGGCATGGACGACGACGCGGCAGCAGCTTGAAAAGCCTGGATGGTACTGACTTATTTTTTCGTGACGCCTTCTCCGTAGATTGTCGTCCAGTCATTTTTCATGGAGATGGGAACCCAGCCGTTCTCCGCGCAGAGGGCGGCCATCTTGTCGGCTTTTTCGATATTTCCGTTCTCGCGCTCTGTGTCATCACAGCAGAGCATGAAGGCCAGGCTCTTGTAGGGATTGCTGTTGATCGCGTATTCCGCCATGCTGGAGTCTCCGGTGCTGTTTCCGAAGGAAAGGACCGGCTGCTCGCCGATTTCCTGGGCGATGACTTTTACTTTGTTCATCTTGAGGTTCTTCACGATGAAATCGCCGCCCAGAACCAGAACGTCGTCATCGTCGAAAACGTAGGTGAGTCCGTCTTCATCGCCTTCATCTCTGGCGATAATGGTCTCGTCGGAGCCGATCACCTGACCCATGGGGATATCGAGGGGAGAATCATATACGATTCCGCGCACGATGAAACGGTCTGTGCCGCTGACGACATAAACTGTAAAATCGTTGGCCTGGAGATAATTTACGACCTGCAGCATAGGCTGATACCAGCCGTCTCCGCGGTTCATCCCCTCATAACCGGGCATGGGGAGTTTTTTGAATTCCTGGATGTAGTCGTTGAATTCATCCAGCGTCATTCCTGAGAAAGAGGAAGCAATGCATTTGCCGTGGTCGACTTCCAGACCTTCAAAGGATTCTCCGGTCTCGTTCTGGGTCACGATTTTCTGTGCGGTTTCCTTCTCAAAATCACTTGCCTGATCTTTGTAGCTTTCATCTTCCAGAACACGGTAGACCAGAAGAGTATAGTCAAAATAGTTTGGATCTGTCTCGCAGAACAGGGTGCCGTCAAGATCAAAGACGGCAATGCGGTTTTTCACAGGGATAAAATCTTTACTGTTTTCATCTGTGATCGCTTCGATATAGGAGATCAGTTCTTCCTTTGCCTTTGCGTCTGCTGTCCAGAGAGAAAGAGCTTCTTCTCCGGAGATGACTTCCTGACCGGTCTGCTCAGCCGCGGCTGCAGCGGTCGTCTCTCCTGCTGCGGCATCTTCCCCTTTTCCGGATTCTGTGTCTTCTGCTTTCGCATCTCCCTGACTTTCATCAGCGGCAACGGGGCTTCCTTTCCCGTCAGATGCAGCTGTTTCTTCGACTGCTGCCCCTGCGGCAGGTTCGGTTTCTTTTGTGCCTGAACCGGACGCATACATGAAACCGAGTATGACAAGAAGACAGAGTGCAATAATGGCGACTGTCCGCCAGAAAGTGACTGAATTTTTGCTTTCCTGCATTTTACCTGTTTACCTTTCTTAATAGTTACCTTTCTCTATGGTTATCTTTCTTTATGTTTCCCTTCTTTGTGGATTCCTTACTTTGTCCTACTCTCTTTTGATTGAGGCCGGTTGTTACAGATTATTACCGGCTATTACTGGCTTTCCAGAAGAATGGACTGCCGCGATGGAGCAGCAGTCCGGAATATTCTTTTAGAGTATCTTGTTAAGCAGAATAAGGCTTCCCCGGGATGAGCGCAATTGCAGTGCGGACGATCTGCCTAAAGGATGCATACCTGTCGGCAAGGAGGATCACGTCTGGTCCGAAAGCGCAGGAGCCCGAAAAACGAAGCGCATATGTATCACATATGTATTCTGAAGTTGATTTGCATTCTGATGTATATTTGTGCTTCAAAGTTATTTGTATTCTTCGGAAAGACGGCGTATTTCCGCACGCATTTTTTCGACCACGGATTCGGGCGCTGTGATGCGCACACTGCTTCCGATTGCCATGATCCATCCCAGAAACTGGTTGCTGACTGCGACATTTACGACGGTACGGAAGTGGTCTTCGTCGAGCGGCATGATGGGAATGTCCTTGCCGAAGCGGTCGATCAGGACGCCGACCATGTCGTTTTTTGCCTCCATCGTGACACGGGTCTCTTCGCCGCCGTACATGCCGAAAAGGCTGCGGGTGTAACGCGGCAGATCAAAAGCCTGAAATTCCGCCCGGCCAAGCCTTCTGTCATTCGTGATGGAAATTTTCAGCATTTTGTCGACACGGTAGTGCTTGATCCTGGAATCCTCCGAATCAAAGCCGACGAGATAATAGTTCTCATCATCCCACATCAGGCCCCAGGGACTGACCTCGTACCGGCTTCCGTTTTTTCGCAGTTCCATCTCTTTTTTGATATTCCATCGATAATACTGGAAACGGATCCGGCGGTCGCGGTTGATCGCCTCGTGAAGCTTGTCTACGTTGTAGTAGATGCTCTCGTTCATGGTCTTGACCCGGCCGGAGATGGAGACCTGACGCTGCAGTCTGGTGGCCTGGTATTTGCTGACCAGAGACTCGAGTTTCTTGATCAGATCCTTGGATTTGCGGTCCGTGATGAACTTGGCGGACTGAACAGAATCCACGAGGAGCTTGAGCTCGGGCAGCTCAAAATCCCGCGCCCCCAGATAATAGTAGTAATTGCGCCCGTCGGCCTCTCCGATGATATCCAGTCCGAAATGGCGCAGTTCCTCAAAATCCAGATAGAGCGTCTTCCGGTCTGCCTTTATACCGGCATTTGCCAGGAGACTTATGATTTCCTGCATTGTCAGCATATGTTCGTCATCGGTTTCACGCATGAAAATCTGCATCAGATACAGCATTTTCAGCTTTTGATTACCAGCTTTTGCCATTTCCAGTCTCCCCGGCGGATGAATTCAGGCATCTACGCGCTGCTGCAGCGATAGAAAACAGATTATTCGTATACGATCACCGCAATCAGTTCCACAACTTCTTCTGTCCTGTTTGCGATGCTGTGACCTGTGCCGGGAGGGCAGATTGTGACATCACCGGCGGAAACATTGATCATTGTTCCGTTGTCGCTGTACTCTGCTGTGCCCTTCAGGATATAGAAAAGCTCTGCATCACCTTCATGCACGTGATAACCGATGCCGCAGCCGGGATTCAGGGTGATCTTTGAGAAAAGTCTTCCCTTGCCGCACAGCTCATCGGGGCCGGTGATAAAATTGGTGAGCTGGACGGTGCCGTCGCCGTCACGCATATGCTCGCGATACTCAATCTGACATTCGTTTCCTTTGCGAATCATAAATTACCTCCATTTATTCCCTGTCTGTTATAAAGTGCAGTCCGGGCAGGGACGCCCGCGGCTGTTTCGCACTTCTATTATACGATGTTGTGACTCAAAATGGTACAGAAGATTGCCCGTTCCGGGCGTGAGGATATAGCTGATAAATGCTTTCCATAAAAAAAGGAAAGTGTTACAATATCTACCGGTCACGTTTTTTCGGTAAATGTTTTGAAGGGGTAGAGCGGAGATGGATTTCACGCCGAGAACACAGCAGATTCTGGAAATATTGTTAGGCGGAAAAGGACCTGTTTCTAAGCAGGACATTGCTGACACCCTGGGAGTCAGTAAAAGGACTGTCCAGCGGGAATTCGGGTTTCTGGAAAATGATATTAAACAATATGGACTGCGTCTTGTAAACCGGAAGGGGAAAGGCATCGTCATTGCAGGAGAGCTGCAGAATATCGAAAAGCTCCGTCAGGATATTGAAAAAAACAGCGGAGTGGAAGCTGCAGGGCGCGAGGAACGGCGCAAGCATCTTCTCTTTGAACTGCTGCGCGACCGGGAACCCAGAAAGCTGTATTATTACAGCGAAATGCTGGGCGTCAGCGAGACGACGGTTGCCAATGATATGGAAGTGCTGGGAGAATGGTTTTCCCGCAATAATCTCGAGGTGATCCGCAGGCCGGGCTATGGAGTGGTCCTGAGCGGTTCAGAGGCTGATTATCGCGAAGCCATGCGCCGGTTTATCCATGAAAACGGTCCCCAGAGGTTCGAAAAGAGGAACGCAAAAGAAACGCGCAATGCGGAGGCGGCGATCACGGACATCCTCCTGACTGCCGCGGACAGCGGAATTTATTCCCTGCTCAATAACGATATTCTGGTCCGGGTATATAATATCCTCAGTAATATGGACGAGCCCATGCTGCATCAGCTCGCGGAAAACGCACTGACCGGACTGGCGATCCATATTGCCATTGCGATCGACCGCGTTCAGAAGGGCGCAGTTCTGGAAGCAAAAGAAAAGGGATTTGAAGACCTGGCATCCTGGGAAGGATATGATCTTGCTGCCAGAATACTGAGGGAGATGGAAGAGGAGTTCCAGATCACCATACCCGGCGTGGAGCTCTCCTATATCCTGCTGCATCTGCGCGGTTCCAAGATTGCCTACTCCGGGACAGCGGGCGACAAAAAAGCCGGCGACGATGCTGTCATGCGTCAGATGCGGGGCATCGATGAGGAAAAACTCCTGGATATGATCGATGAGATGATCGAGATCTTCAATCCGTCAATTTCCTATGAGCTCAAGTGCGACGAGGATTTTGTCAGGGGGCTCCTGGTCCATCTGCGCCCGGTCATCGTGCGCCTGTTCAACCACATGAATATTTTCAACCCGATCCTCAAGGATATACGGGAGGAATATCCGGATGTCTTCCGGCGCTGTGCCAAAGCTGCCAAGGTCATCGAGCATGAGACGCATGAAGTGGTGCACGATGAGGAAATCGGCTTTCTCGCCATGCATTTCGGCGCTGCCGAGGAGAGAATTCTGGAGAGGCAGAAGGCCGCCCGCCGTGTTGTCATCGGTGTAATCTGTGCCAGCGGATTCGGTGTCGCCAGGCTCATGCTCACCAAGCTCAGCAACCATCTCGGCGACAAAGCTACTTTCCGCGCCTACGGCAAGGACGAGATCACAAAAAGAGTGATCGAGGATACGGATTTCTTTGTCTCCACACTGAATCTGGACTCCCTGGGTATTGACTGTGTACGCGTCAGCCCCCTGATCACTGCCAGCGATCTCACACAGATTGAGTACAGGATCAAGGGATACGGACAGGTCCGGCGGCGCCGCCAGGAGACGAACTTTGTCCTTCAGATGGACGAAGTCGGCGTGATCGCGGGAGACCTCTCGTCCCTGATCCGCAAATACCGCCATTATGAGATTGCCCCCAATGTCAATTTCCGTGAACTTCTGCGGGTGCTCTCCATGCAGGTGACCGACAGCCTTGCCGCAGCGGCCAAGGTCATCAATTCCGTGACGGAGAGAGAACGCCTCAACTCCCAGATTTTCCCTGAAATGGGCTTCTGCCTGCTCCACTGCAGGACAGATGCAGTAACCGAGACCGTATTTGTGAGCTGCTCTCCGCGCGGAAACGATAAGTTCACAGACCCCGCCCTCAAGGGAATCAGCGCCGCGGTCATGATGCTCATGCCTATTGATGATAACCGCAGGGTCCACTCTGATGTACTGGGCCGCATCAGCGGAGCATTTATCAAAAACGAAGCCTTCCTGCATGCAGTCCAGCAGGGCACGGAAGACGAAGTCCGCACCGAACTCACCCACGAACTGCGTCTTTTCTTTACAGAATACGTCGAAAAACTATGAGTCACCGGGGACGGTTCTGATTGACTCATTTATTCTTGCTGAGACAGTCACGGGGGACAGTTCTGATTGACTCATATATTCTTGTGTATAATGAAAAAACAGCGCCTCAATCTGAGGCGCCGTTTTTTTATGGACGAAGCGATTGGATTGTCCCCGGTTATTATCAGAGCTGGCCTATTTTTCTTTGCAGGCCTTCTTGAGGGAATCGACTACTATGCGCAGGGCTTTGATGCGGGCATATTTCTTATCGTTGGATTCGAGGATATACCAGGGGGCGAAAGTGGTGTTGGTCTTCTGGAGCATCTCGTTGATGGCTTCCTCGTACTGATCCCATTTCTCGCGGTTGCGCCAGTCTTCATCAGTGATTTTCCACTGTTTTTCCGGCGTGTTCTGGCGGTCGGTGAAGCGCTCAAGCTGGGTCTGGTTGTCGATGTGGACCCAGAATTTGATGACGACTGCGCCCCAGTCTGCCAGTTCTTTTTCGAACTCGTTCATTTCATTATAGGCGCGCTGCCAGTCGTTCTCAGAGCAGAAACCCTCAATGCGCTCGACCATGACGCGGCCGTACCAGGTGCGGTCAAAGATCGCAATGTGGCCGTCCTTGGGCAGGCGGGTCCAGAACCGCCACAGGAAATGTCTTGCCTTCTCATGCGGTTCGGGACTGGCAATCGGGAGAACCTGATATCCTCGTGGATCGAGCGCAGCGGCGATCCGTTTGATATTGCCGCCCTTGCCTGCTGCGTCCCAGCCTTCGTAGGCAATGATGACCGGGATTTTCCTGCGGTAGAGCTCGTTGTGCAGATCGCGGAGCTTCTTCTGCAGACGGTCAAGTTCTTTTCTGTACTCTTCATCCGAGATGGTTTTGTCAGAGAGCCTGATCTCGGACAGGAGAGGCGTGCGGTTCAGGGGGAAGGTGTTCTGCAGGATCGGCGCGGCGAGCGCATGATTCTTGAGCGCAGTGTCGATGCCCTGATTCAGGAACCGCAGAACCTGCAGTTCCGCCCACTTTTTGTCCTTTGCGTCGATGATGTACCAGGGAGCCGCGGAACGATTCGTGTCCTCCAGATATCTGTCATAAACTTCCAGATATTCATCATAATGCTTGTTTTCATGGAGGTCGTCCTCATTTACGCGCCAGCGGGTGTTTTTGTCACCGGCAAGGACGCGGAGGCGTTTTTTCTGTTCCTTTTTGCTCAGCTGGAAGAAGAACTTCATGACCAGGTAACCATTGTCGGTCAGTGAGCGTTCTGTGGTGTTGATGCTTTTGACCCGGCGCGCATAGGCTGCGTCATCCAGTTCGCCCCGCATTTTCTGTTTGACGACTTCCTCCATCCAGAAATCATCGAAAAACGTGAACTTCCCGGCTTCAGGGATTTCCTTCATATATCTATATAGGAAGGGATAACGCAGCTCCTCCGCTGTCGGCTCCGCCATTGTCCTGACGACAAAGAAACGGGGATCAATACTGCGGATGACACGTCCGATCACGCTTCCTTTTCCTGCGGCGCCCCATCCCTCGAAGATGACCATAACAGGAAGTTTTGCCTGTTTGATCTGTGTCTGATATACTGCGAGCTTTTCTCTGGCCTGCTTTACTTCCTGCGCCAGCACATCGTCCTCAGGCCTCTTTGCTTTAACAAAATCTTTTAACATGGCAGCACCCCTTTCTGTAAACTTTTTCCCGGCTGCTCTCCGGTATTCGTCCGGTATTCGTCCCGGCATTCGATTACATTTATTATATCAGATTGAGCGGAAATTCCCCATAAGAACTGAAAAAATATGAATTCTCCGATTATTCCCCTTGTTTCCGGGGCGGACAATGGTTCCTGCACCCTGCAATGATTTTCGGGCTCGCATGGCTTTTCGGAGACTGCACAGCATGAAATCCACCAATATTTTCTTATGTCACATACGGTGTCACTTTTGATTGTTTGTTATGGCGCAAAAGAAGAGGGGAAGAGGAAGCAGCGAAATAATAAATTGCGTCAAAATTGATAATTTGTAGTTGAATGATACTTTGAAATGCATATAATAACTGAAATAATTGAGGAAGACTGATTTTGATATGGCTGTATTTGACATTTGTGACAAGTGGGAGGTGACGTCCGTGTGTGAAAAAGCATTTGTCACTTTTTAAGGTGACAAAGTCGGTTTTGTATTCGTTGCATCTTGCGTTTGCACGATACTATAATGGATTCATCAAAGGAACGACAAAGCCGCGTTTGAACGCAATTTCGTTCCGGAAACATTTTCTGTCACATAAAGGAGGTAATGATGAAAGAAAGAGTTCAATCATTTGGACGGTTCCTCAGCGGAATGGTCATGCCGAACATCGGCGCATTTATCGCATGGGGTCTTTTGACAGCATTGTTTATTGAAACAGGCTGGGCACCGAATGCGCAGCTCGCATCAATGGTTAGTCCGATGCTTACTTTTGTTCTGCCGTTGCTGATTGCGTATACGGGCGGTAAGATGGTCGGCGGCCAGCGCGGAGCTGTTATTGCGGCGATCGCAACACTCGGTGTTATTCAATCAGGATTCGATCCTGAAAGTGGTGCCTACACAACAATGCTGATGGGTGCCATGGCTATGGGCCCGTTTGCTGGTCTTGTAATCAAGAAGTTCGATCAGTTCATGGAAGGAAAAATCAAACCCGGTTTTGAGATGCTGATCAACAACTTCTCTGTCGGTATCATCGGTCTGATCCTGATGATTATTGGATTCTTTGTATTTGGTCCTTTCCTGCAGGGAATTATGAGTATCCTGACTGCGGGTGCAAACTTCCTGGTTGCACATAGTCTTCTTCCTTTGGTGGCTATATTTGTTGAGCCGGCGAAGGTGCTCTTCCTCAACAATGCAATCAACCATGGCATTTTCACTCCACTGGGAATTCAGCAGGTAGAAGAAGCGGGAAAATCCATCTTCTACATGATTGAAACTAACCCTGGTCCTGGCGCTGGTGTCCTTCTTGCTTATATGCTGTTTTCCAAAGATGATACCACAAGGTCTTCTGCTCCCGGAGCTCTGATTGTCCACGTGCTCGGCGGTATCCATGAGATTTATTTCCCTTATGTTCTTATGAATCCCGTCCTTCTTCTTGCAACAATCGGCGGCAGTATCTCAGCTATGGTTTTCAACACACTCTTCAACGTTGGTCTGGCAAGCCCTGCATCTCCCGGTTCCATCCTTGCTATGTTGGCAGTGGCACCCAGAGGCGGACAGCCTATGGTCATCCTCAGTTTCCTGATTGGTGCGGCAGTTTCCTTCGTTATTGCAATGCCGATCATCAAGATGTCCAACAGCAGCGCAAGCCTTGAGGATGCTCAGTCCCAGATGTCCGATATGAAGGCTGCTTCCAAGGGCCAGGGCGGCGCTTATGCAGC
>ONKG01000042.1 GCA_900318375.1 uncultured Lachnospiraceae bacterium | reverse complement strand
CGAAATCAAAAAACTGGTCCTCGATATGATCAGGGAAATGGATCTCGATATTGAAGATTTCCGAGTTGAAGAAAGGGAGAACAATCAAATAGAAGTTTTCACACAGCATAATGTGGATGGGTATAAGGCAGAGCTTACGCTGTCTGAAGAATCCAGCGGAACAAAGAAGCTGTTTGGTCTGCTTCCTTTTATTGCCAAGAGTCTGGTTTGCGGATCAGCACTCGTAATCGATGAACTGGACGCAAAAATCCATCCGGTGCTTCTTCGCTATGTCATCATGCTGTTTAACAACATGGAGATAAACCGACATGGTGCTCAGCTGGTTTTCACTTCCCACGATCTTTCTACAATGAACAGTGAAGTGTTCAGGCGCGATGAAATCTGGTTCGTTGCCAAAGGAAACAATCAGAATTCAAAACTGTATTCTTTGGTAGAATTCAAAACCGGGAATGGCGAGGTTGTTCGCAAAGACGGTAAGTACGGCGCAGATCCGTATCTGAGAAAAATCATAGATTGGAGTGTTGTGAATGCCTAGAAAAATCGGAACGGAAAACTGGAGAAAGAAGCGCCGCCAAGAGCATCTGGAAATGAAAGAGTACAGATATTACATCTTCTGTGAGGGAGAGCAGACAGAGCCGCGCTACTTCGGTGGATTCAAAAAACTGATTGAAGATAATCCTATTTATCGCGACATGGTTTTGATCCAGATCGAACCGTGCGGTGCAGAAACAATGCGTGTGATCGGTCAGGCTGAACGGTATGTCAAAGAGAATCAGATTACCAAGGGCCAGATCTGGTGCGTCTATGATAAAGACAGCTTCCCGGCTCAGAACTTTAACGGGGTTGTCAGCCGGGCTGAGTCGCTGAATAAAGAAAACCCATTGGTGCAGTACCATGCAGCGTGGAGCAATGAATGCATAGAGTTTTGGTTCATGCTGCATTTTGCTTACTACACGTCGAACAATCATCGGACGGAATATATACGCTTTCTCAATGAAAGATACACTCAGTTGGGGGTGGGCAAGTATAAGAAAAACGCCGCCGATACGTTCGATATCTTGATGACACACGGAAACCCAAAACTGGCAGCCAGATATGCCAAGAGGATTATTAAAGAACGTAAAGGTCTTTCTCCGACAGATATTGCACCGGGAACCAAGGTGTACGAACTGGTAGAAGAACTGGCAAAATATTTGCCGGAGGAATCACAAAAGCATTTTATTGACTAACCGAGGAGGGTTAATTTGCAGAAGAAAACTGGAGTCCATTTTTATATTAACATTGCGAATTTTGATGATGTTGCTGAGATGGAAGAGGCGGCAACCCAGGAGGTAAAACACTCCATACATGAACTGGATACATTTTTCAGTTCTGTAGAGGCGTATGGACTGAAACATTATTCAGGACTGTTTAGAGTCGAAAAGATTACTGGCTCGCGTCTTCACATGTACGTAGAAAATGACAGCGTTCCCATGACATTTGAAATCGTTGCGGCTGTCACAAAATATGCCTTCGAATTGGCAGGGCATCTGAACGCCAATGTGTCAAAGTATAAAACCCTTCTTCCGTTCTGTATACATGCCGGAGCATGTTATGGTCCTTTCTATGAGTTTGAATTCAAACGCAAAGATGCGGATGAAATGACTACAATTGGATTCACGGCGAACTATGCTGCAAAACTGCAGAACATGGCAAGTCCGTCTCGTGTCCTGATTTCTGAAAATATATATGATGCATTAACTTCAGATCAGAAGAAATGCTTTAGCAGGATAACGTCAACCGCAATAAGAAAATACGATCAGACGTGTTGCTATGATGCAGAGATTGCTAAGCTTCCTGTAAGATACAATTTCAAAAGAGATTTTGAAAGAGCTGTAGAAATAGCGAGAAAAGTTGATTTACAGGACATGTATTTCCGGTCTGCAAATCAGCCTTTGAGCTACAGAAATCTTTCAAAAACAGAGTGTAAGAAAATTAACGGCATACCACTGTTTGCAGATGTCAGGGACTTCACCTCCCAGTTTGACGAAGATGGTGCAAACTTAGAAGAAATGGCTGTGAAGACTCAAAACATACTTACGGCTATGTATGATGTTGTCGAAGAAAGAAACGGTATTCATGTTCAGTTTCAGGGTGATCGGGAGATGGCGTTGTTCCATGATTACGGGGATTACTCATGCGTTGTGGATGCAGTAATTGCCGGTCTTAAGATAATTGACGCTGTCAAGGGATATCAGGTATCTGTAGGTGTCGGTCAGTCTATTGGAAGACTGTTTGCGGCAAAAATTGGAGCCAGAGGTGAAAAAGACAATATCCTGTTAGGGAGAACCGTTGGAGAGGCTGATAAAAATGAAGACGAATATGCGGAGAAGAACCAGCTGGTATTATCAGCAGATTTGTACAAAAAGTTAAAGCAGAAAGACAGCGGTCTGTCATCATTGTTCAAAAAGAAATATGACGGAGTGTATTATACCGAGTCAGGATATCGTGGATATCTTTCGCAGGAATCACGTAAGCAGCTGAAGCATGATAATGCCCACAACAATTACAATAAAGCCTGGGGGATATTCGTTGACTGAAATAGAAAGTGCAAGAAAATACGTCGAAGATGTTTTTGTAGACATTCAGCAGGCCAGGGAGACGTACCCATTCATTGAAGCAACATTACTACCAACAGTGGATCCAGTGCCAATACAATTGAAGGTTGCAGCAGTTAATAAATCTCTTCTCGAACGGACACATGCCAAATGCGAAGACTTTGCTGGACCGTATTCCAGAGAGCTTCAGATTATCGTTCCTTTTGATTATAAGAAGACTGGCTGTAAAGTATACGGAGGAAAGTGGATCGATACAAAACTGGTCAAAGAAGAGTATCAACATTTCAACGGCAAAAGGAAAGACGGCTGCTATCTGTTCTGTGTCGGTGTTCCGGAGTCATTTTCGCAAATGGAAAATGTAATACTGGAAAATATAAGAACAGCGGAAAAGATGTTGATAGCTTACGAACTATACCAGACAGGGGAAACCAGGTCATTAGAGCTGAATGCATATTCGCATGGAACGAAAGGAATTGATGAGTACGCCAAAGACAAGAAAAGATACAAAGGGAAATAGAAAAGGTGCCGCTCCCCAAGAAAAACCCATTCCAGAGAAAAAGCATGACAGCGGTCTTTTAGAGCGCAGCAAATACAGCCTGGATCTGATTAATACCTGGATAACGTCTGCAGATTCAAAAATCAGTACTTCCTGCGGAATTGTTTCTGTGGTGGTGGCGGTGTTAGTCTTCGTTGCTGAGAATTTATTATCAAAAATCGATAGAGCTAATGGGGCAATTGAGCCTTGGAGAACGCTGTTTATTATAGCTGCGCTGATTGCTGTAAGCACATTTTTGCTGTCCCTTTTTTGTCACATTAGGGCGTTAAGTCCAAGTTTCTTTTCTGGAAAAGATAAAAGTGAGCAGAGCAAAAAAGAGAAGTGTTGCATATTTTATGAGGATATCAAGGATTATAAAGGTACGGAGGAATATATCCGTGTAGTGAGAGAAATGTCTGAAGATCAGTTTGTAGATGATATCCTCCGGGAAGTATACTGCAACTCGGATATTTGTTCAAAGAAAATGCACGAATTCAAGAAAGGATTATGGATAGCATTTGTTTCAATCACAATGATTATTATTTGTGCTGTGTGTTACTTCCAAATGTATCATCGATAAAAACATCTATAATCATTACAGAATCGAATGGATAAGTTATAAGCGCTGAGAACTCACTTAGATAATTGTGAGTTTCCAGCGCCTTTTGCTTTGAAACAACTATGAAGGGGTAATTGTTATTAAATTGCATTAATCAAACTTTCAAGAGCATCTTAGTAGGGTGCTTTTAAAACTGCGAACCCGTATAGAATCAGAACTTTTTTTCGCGAGGATACAAAAAAGTTCTTGACTTTTTGTCTTGGGTCAATCGAGCAGGAGCATCCTGCTCGATTCCATTTCGGGCACAGTTTTTTACAGGGTATCCCTGATTACGCGAAACGCGTTTTCAAAGGCAATCTTATCAATTTCCGAGGCGGTGAAATCCTTTTCCAATCCCTCCAGGAGCAGTTGTGTTCCGCCGCAGTCTCCCCACTCCATAGTGCTCTCCATGCCGTCGTAGTCGGAACCCAGCGCAAGCGCGTCTATGCCGGCGACGTTCCGCATGTAGACGAGCTGGCGGGAGATGTCCTCGATCGACGTGTAAAGGTCCTGCTCGTCTCTCATGGGACGGACAAAGCGCGTGTAGTAATTGACGCCTACGACACCGCCGCTCTCTGCCAGGGCGCGGAGCTGGTCGTCCGTCAGGTTGCGGGAGACGTCGCACAGACTGCGGGCGCAGGAATGGGAGGCGACAAAGGGTTTGCGGCTGTATTTTACGACATCCCAAAAACCGCCCTCACTCAGATGGGAGACGTCGACGATGATCCCGAGCTCGTTCATCCTCTCCACAGCTTCAATGCCGAAAGGTTTGAGCCCCAGAGCATGCAGTCCGGAATCAGGGCTGTTGGGAAAGCCCAGACTGTTTTCATAGTTCCAGGTGAGGGTTATCATACGGACACCCTTCCGGTAATAGTCATCCAGTATTTGGAGGTTTCCGTCAAGCAGCACACCGTCCTCGACAGTGAGCATTGCGCTGATACGGTTTTGCTTCAGGTTTTCTTCCAGGTCACGGACAGTGAAGACCTGCGAGATTTCGTCTGAATTTGCCTCTGTTTCTTCCAGAAAGCGCTCATAGGCGAGGTCAAAATAGGCCTCCGGCGTAGTATAGCCTTCCAGCCTTTCCGCAGCACTGCCCGTGGGAACAAAGATGGCAAAGCATTGCAGCCCCACATTCCCGGCTTTTAATTTCGCCAGGTTGATATGGGCATCCTGCATCTCCGACAGCTTTTTCCCCATCCAGAAATGCATGATCGTATCACAGTGTAAATCAATTATTTTCATAGTACCAGCCTTATAATCTTTTATATATTTGCGGCCATGGTCTTGCGACCGCAAAAATGTGCGACCTCAGAAATGTGCGACTGCAAAAATGTACGACCGCAAATAGGTGTGACCGTACAAATATGTGACCGCAAACATGTATGGTGAAATCTGAATACGGTAATAGTATACTACGATGTCCGTGTTTATGTTCATGTTTAAGTTAATGGTACAATTTAGTTATATGTCAGGAAAGGAGCGGAGTTATGAAAAAGAACCTGGTAAAAATTGTCGCTTTTGTTTTGATGGCTGTCATGGTCGTCGGCTTGTCTGCTTATTATTCAGGCACCAGTGTCCGTGCTGAAAATGCAGCATCGGAGCAGGATGCCGCAGGAAAAAGAGTCTACTTTGCAGGACCTCTTTTTAACGAAGCAGAACGGGAGTATAACCTGAAACTGGTTACGATCCTCGAGAGCTATGGCTATGAGGTCTTCCTGCCTCAGCGTGACGGGTTTCTTGCTCCTGAACTGGAAGGAAAGACTGCGGAGGAAAAAACACAGATGATCTTCCAGAAGGACAGGGATGAGGTGCTCAAAGCAGATATCCTCTTCATGGTACTGGATGGCAGAATTCCCGACGAAGGCGCCTGCGTTGAACTTGGCATCGCCTATGCAAGCGGCAAAAGGTGTTACGGTATCAAGGGCGACGCCAGATCGGTTGAACTTGATATGGACATCAATCCCATGATCACCGGGTGCTTCAGTAAACTTTTTTATGATCTGGACAACGAAGAGCTGATCAAGTCACTGGAGGAGTATTTAAAGGAGAATCAATTATAAGAAAAACAGATCTTCTTGCAAGCGGATCGCGGAAGATGTATAATCCAATAAACTACGTCTGTGGACGTAGTTTGGGCGATGGCTTTTGTTTCAGAAAAGGCTGATACAGGTGAGAAAGATCTATCATGGTTCTGTGCAAATCATAGAGAAGCCACAGTACGGTGCCGGCAGGAAGGACAATGATTATGGCTTAGGGTTTTACTGCACAGAAGACATAGAACTTGCGAAAGAATGGGCGGCTTCGGATGAGCGCGGCGGTTTTGTAAATTGCTACGAAGTGGAAGAGGACGGAATGTTTTTTCTGAATCTTCAACAAATAACAGAGAGAAATGCCGCTCTTGAGGAGAATCGGATTCTTCAGTCTGCTCCGAAAAGCAGGGAGCACTCCAATGAGGTACAGTCTTTGCAGCGTTTGAAGGAAAATGGAATATTTTCTGCTGAAGAGCTTATAGTCCTGCGATGGATGGCCTTCCTTCTGGACAACAGGGCAATCAGGCTGGGAAGTCCGGTCGAGAGAAGAGGGAAGGAATACCTGCTCTCACTTTTTCTTCCGGATATCTCGAAGTATGATTTCCTGATAGGATACAGGGCGGATGATTCATATTTTTCATATGCACGCGCATTTTTGAGCAATACATTGACAATCGGACAGCTGTCTGCAGCGATGCGCCTGGGAGATCTCGGGCTTCAATATGTGATAAGGAGTCAACGTATGTTTGACAGAATCCGCTTCCTTGAGGCAGTTCCTGTAGATGGATGTGTTTATTTCCCGAGGAGGATGCAGAGGGACCAGGCTGCCAGACAAAAGTTCCGCAGGATGCTGGAGGAAGATGCAGAGAGAGGCAGGCATCTCAGTGATTTGATGAGGGGAAGATAGAAGACCGGGAGATAGCTCAATGAAGGGAACATATTCTGAGATCTATCTGGATGATGCCATAAGAAATATGGGTGAAATGATTGAATATGGGGAAGAAGCCTGCGGCGTGAATCAGGATTTCCTGCTGAGGATGTTTATTCGCAGCGGGTATGCAAGCCGATGGGAGAAAGGGGATCCAAGGGTCATCTGCGGCCTTTCCGGCACTGAACTGTGCCGCCGTCTGATTGATGGCTCTTTTACAGGCAGGGAGACCAAGCCTGCTCCAATTGTCCGGTATGACACAGGGGAGGCATATTGGAGAGGATTTGTGCTGGCCTATTATCAGTGGCGGAGCGGCAGAACGTTTTCGGAAATCCTTATGTTTATTGGACGGAAGGATCTTCAACGCATGTATACCGCTTATCACACTGCTTCGGAGGAAAAGACGGCAGATGAACTCGAGGCACTGCTGCTGCGAAGAGACAGCATCTCACGACTGCAGTTGTATCGGAAAAGACTGGGTATGACGCAGCAGGAACTTGCTGTGCGATCGGGTGTCAATCTGCGGACCTTACAGGAGTATGAGGCTGGAAGGAAGAACCTGCGTCAGGCGGCTGCTGAGAAGGTTCAGTCATTGTCCACAGCCCTCTGGTGCAGTCCATCGGATCTGATCGGCACATGGCAGGACTGAAATGATGTATTTGTTAGTGTGTGTTGAAATTAGAGCTTAGTCGAGATCTGTAAGATATATTTGGGGAGAAAAAACAATGTGGGATATTTCGAAGCTGCAGTGGACCAGAGAGCCGGAAAAATACAGCATTCAATCGGACCGGATTGAAATCACGACTATGCCCCATACCGATCTCTGGCAGAGAACCTATTACCATTTCCGCAACGATAATGCGCCGGTGCTTCAGATGGAAACAGAGGAAAAGTTTTTCTCTTTCATTGTGAAAACCGATTTTTCAGAAAGCGGACACCGCTTTGATCAGTGCGGCATTGTCATGTATCTGGATTCGGAGAACTGGCTCAAAGGCTCTGTCGAGTATGAAAATGAAGAGTTTCAGCATCTTGGATCTGTGGTCACCAACCACGGCTATTCCGACTGGGCGACGACGGCTATTCCGGCGGATGTGAAAACCATGTGGTATCGCTTCAGCAGGCGCGAGGATGACTATTGCATCGAATGCTCTCAGGACGGAGAGCATTTTACGCAGATGCGTGTCTGCCATGTGTGGGAGGGAGCCGGCAGGATCCGCTTCGGAATCTATGCCTGCAGCCCTGAAGATTCCAGCTTTAAAGCGGTATTTACCAATCTGGAGATTACAGAGTGCGCCTGGAAGGCACACGACGGACAGCAGCCTGACTGAAGGAATGAGGGGATCAGATTACCCGCAAGGAAAGAAATCAGTTGACAAGGGGGGAATCCCCGGTAAATGGAGTTATAAGGAGGAAGCATGAGCGTTATCACATTCGTATGTGCAGGGCAGATGAACTCGGCCATCACTTTCCCGGCTTTTGAAAACGGCCACGAGGTCAGACTTGTCGGATCTCCCCTGGACAGGGAAATCATCGACGGACTCCGCAAGGACAACTTTCATATCACTCTGAAAAGAACTCTGCATGACGGGATCAAATATTATCAGATCGAGGAGCTGCAGGAGGCACTGCAGGGCGCTGACCTGATCCTGGGCGGCGTCAGCAGCTTCGGCCTCGACTGGTTCTGTGACGAGATCCTTCCGGTTCTCCCTGAGGAGGTTCCTCTTCTGACGGTCACGAAAGGCATGGTCGACCTGGAGGACGGCACTCTGGTACCCTATCCCACTGTTTTCGAACAGCGTCAGCCTGCAGGAAAGCATATCAATTTCAACGCCATCGGCGGCCCCTGCACCAGCTATGAGCTGGCGGACCACGATGACAGCCATGTTGCTTTCTGCGGCAAAGACATGGAGACTTTAAAGAAAATCAAAGCCCTGCTTGCAACTGACTATTATCACATCAGCCTCTCCACCGATGTCGTCGGTGTAGAGTGTGCCGTGGCCATGAAAAATGCCTATGCACTAGGCGTCTCTCTGGCAGTAGGCCTGGCAGAGAAACGCGACGGAAAGATAGGCGCTGTCCACTACAATTCCCAGGCTGCCCTCTTCGGACAGGGCGTCAAGGAAATGATGCAGCTGCTGGCCCTGATTGGCGGCGGTCCCGAGAATATCATTCACGGCGCGGGGGACTTGTATGTCACGATCTTCGGCGGACGTACCCGCAGAATCGGAACCCTGCTGGGCAGGGGCCTGACCTTTGACCAGGCTATGGAAGAACTGAAGGGCGTCACTCTGGAATCCATTGTCATTGCGACCAGGACCGCAAGGGCAGTCAGAAAGCTGGCCGAACGCGGCGTAGTCAGTCTGGACGACTATCCCCTCCTCATGCATGTGGACGAGATCATCAACCGGGGTGCCGAAGTCAATATTCCCTGGGAGAAGTTTACCACGGTCATCCAATAGACTGCAGGTCTGCCGTGACAGGCGCGTCGCAGCTTCAAGACTTACACGCGGTTAATGCGTGATGAAGGAAGTTTCCTTTTTTATGTTTTATGCGTTTTTATGCGTATCCCATGATCTAAGTTACGGGCATTGCGTGAAGAATCAGACGACGGATAAAAAGCACCGGTGCAGCCTCCTGACAGAGCAGTCAGGGAGGAGGCACCGGTGTTTTTCATGATTTAAGGGCGGGAAATCGAACAGGATAATTCTTCACAATGTTTTTACCCGTTTCAGACCTGTGGGAAGAGTGATTTTGAGGGGCTTGTCCTGTGAAGAAAGCCAGGCACCGATGATCATCAGGATCAGGGCGGCGATAAAGAGCAGTCCCGGAACTTCGCGGAAGATCAGAAGGGACAGGAAAACCCCTATGAAAGGAGCTACAGCATAGTAGGCACTTGTGCGGGCGGCGCCGAGAATTCTCTGGGCGTAGACATAGAAATAGATGCTGAGTCCGTAGGCGACAAAGCCAAGCAGAAGAACCGCGGGGATTGTCCACAGGTGAAGGATGCGTTCTCCGCAGAGGAATCCAATGATAATGGAGCCTGTACCGGAACAGATCCCCTTGACCATGACGATCTGCAGAGGATCCTTCGATGAGAGCCTTCTGGTGCAGTTGTTTTCAATGCCCCAGCAGATGCAGGCGAGCAGAGCAAACAGAGAACCTGAATTAAACTGAAGACTCGAGAGATCTTCAAAGGACAGGAGGGCACAGGATGCAGTGACAAAGAGGATTCCCAGCCAGAGACGGGGAGAAATCGCTTCACTGAAAATCACCAGGGCAATGACAGCTGTGGCGACGATCTCGAAGTTGTTGAGCAGGGAAACGTTGGCAGCTGTGGTCATGGTAAGTCCCAGCAGCAGGCAGATCGGTGCTGCAATATCCAGGATGACCATGGCGATTGTATAGGGCAGGTCCTGCCGGGTAAGGCGGGATTCTGTTCCCTGCTTTCCGGATACCTTTCTGATAAGTGAGATCAGGATCATACCAAGGCCTGCGCCGACATAAAGAAATCCTGCCATCAGGGTGGAAGGCAGAGCATCCAACAGAAATTTGGAAAAGGGTGTACTCAGGGCATACAGGCCGGCTGCAAGGACTGCCAGAAATATGCCGTGTCTCATGTTTGATTTCATTTAATATCTCCCTGAACAAAATATTTGATAACGAACAAAATGTTTGATATTATCATATTTGAATAAAAAACGCGGAACAAGAAGCAGATGTGGATGGATGTCCGTTACTGAACAATTCCGGCTATTTGTTCGATATACACTGCCGGATTTCTTTTATATTCTTTTATATGTGTCTGCAGCCGTAAGGGTTGAATTTGTTTGGAGGAGCAGGACATGGATCGAAGACAGCAGAAGACACGAAGAGCGATTTTTCAGGCCTTTAACAGGCTGCTGGAAGAAAAGCATTTCAACAATATTACTGTCCAGGAGATACTGGATGAGGCAGATGTCGGCAGAAGCACTTTTTATTCTCATTTTGAGACCAAGGACGCCCTGCTGAAGGCAATGTGTACCGATATTTTTGACCATATTTTTTCACATGAGCTTCATTCGGAGACATCACATGATTTCTCTGCATCTGACCACGGTCTGCAGGAAAAGATCACTCACCTGCTCTACCATCTGAAAGATAATCAGAGTAATGTCCTGGGTGTTTTGTCCGGCGACAGCGGAGAACTCTTCATGCATTATTTCAAGGAATATCTGGCCACTATGTTTGACCAGTATCCTGAAAGCATCCGGCAGGATGTCCCGCGGGAATTTGCTATAAATCATCTGGTGGGAAGCTTTGCGGAAGCTGTGAAGTGGTGGATCGGACAGAAAATGAAGATGCCGCCGGAAGAGGTGGCAGGCTGCTATCTGAAGCTGACGGGATACAGTAATGTCTGAAAAAAGGTGCCGTTTTACAGGGGACAAAGAAAGGATCCGTTATGTCCGGTTATAACAAGCATCCGTCAATACATATTGAAAACAGTGATGGAAAAGTATACAGAGGAGATGAAGACATTCTCCGCTGTCTGCGGGAAGAGCTTTCCGGTGAGCAGTGGAGGCTGATCGTGGAGACCTATCCCGGTGTCAATGAGGACCGGATGCGACGGATGCTGGAGAAACTGCATCCGGACCGGATCCTGTCAGCCCGGGATATTCTCCGGGATCCGGAGGCCTTGAAGGCCCGGCTGGACTGTATTCTTACACAGGACCGTGTCTTCGGCCGCATGTATAGCGGTGAACTTATGGATTTTGCCGATCCTGAAAAAGTGAACAGGCTCAGAGAGCAGATCGCAGGCAGCGGAGGGAAGACCGTCGTCTTTGGATTCGGCGCGTCCCTTCTTGCTGATCAGGGACTCTGCGTTTACGCTGATATGAGCCGCTGGGAAATTCAGCTGCGCTATCGAGCCGGCATGTCCAATTACCTGACTGACAATCCCGGAGAAGATATTCTCAGGAAGTTCAAGCAGGGGTATTTTCTGGAGTGGCGCATTGCGGATAAGCTCAAGATGGCCTTCATGGATAAAATGCAGTATTTTATTGATGCCAACCGGGACGATGACCCGGTCATGATCCGCAGAGACCTCTTTGAGGAGGCACTGCAGAAGGCGGTCTCGGCGCCCTTCCGGGTCGTCCCCTATTTTGATCCGGGTGTATGGGGAGGCCAGTGGATGAAAAAGATCTGCGGGCTGGATCCGAAAGCGGACAATTATGCATGGAGCTTTGACGGAGTGCCCGAGGAGAACAGTATCTGTTTCGACTTTGAGGACACGTGCCTGGAGATGCCGGCCATGAACCTGATTCTCCGCCATCCCAAGGAACTTCTGGGCAGAAAAGTGTTTGCCCGGTTCGGTGCGGAGTTCCCGATCCGGTTCGATCTGCTGGACACCATGGGCGGACAGAACCTGTCCCTGCAGGTGCATCCGACGACAGATTATATACACCGGAACTTCGGTATGGCTTATACCCAGGATGAGAGTTATTATATATTGGATGCGGAGGAAAATGCCTGTGTCTATCTGGGACTGAGGGAAGGTGTAGGGATCGAAGACATGATCGCGGATCTTGAGGACGCGCAGAGGGGCGGAGCCCCGTTTGACGCGGAGAAGTATATCAACAGGATCCCGGCTAAAAAACACGATCATTTCCTGATTCCTGCGGGCACGATTCACTGTTCCGGCAGAGGGGCTGTGGTCCTCGAGATCAGCGCGACCCCCTATATTTTCACCTTTAAGCTCTGGGAATGGGGACGTCTGGGACTGGACGGCAGGCCCAGGCCGATCAATATCGGCCGCGGAGCAGAGGTCATCGAAGAACGGCGGACGGACTGGGTCATGGAGAACCTGGTAAATCCGGTTCATATCCTGGCTGAAAATGAACATTATACGGAAGAACATACCGGACTGCATGAACTTGAGTTCATTGAGACGAGGCGCTTTACGATCCGGGACTGTGCAGAGCTTGACTGCCATGAGAGTGTCAATGTCCTGAATCTTGTGGAAGGGACAGCCTGTCTTGTCGAAAGTGCGGACAAGAGCTTCGATCCCTTCGAAGTACACTATGCAGAGACTTTTATTGTGCCGGAATGCCTGGGAAAATTCCGCCTGAGGGCGGTCGGCGGACCGGTCAGGGTCATGCAGGCTTATGTGAGAACATGATATGTGAGGACATAATAGTTGACACATATATTTCCGTCTCATGCTGATCAGCATGCTGCGGTAAGACGTTTCGTCCGGTCATTTCATTGAGGAGGATACTGGTTATGCTGAAGAACTGTAAGAAAACAATGGCGTTTTTACTTGCTGCTGCCCTGCTGTTGTCTGTGACAGCCTGCGGTGCCGGCCAAAAGACGGAAAATGGTTCCGGCGGGGCACAGGTTTCCGGGGGGACGGCTTCGACGGAAACTGCAGCCTCGGTGAAGCCCGAAGAGCAGGCGCAGACATCGAAGACGGAAGATCCGGCTGCTGCGGAAGAACTGACTGCTTCGGAAAATCAGTCAGCTGAACAGGAAGATCAGTCAGCCTCGCAGGCGGACCAGACTGAGAAGAACGGGGATATCTATATCCTCTTTACCAGTGACGTACACTGCGGCATAGACCAGGGATTCGGCTATGCAGGCTTAAGGCAGGTCAGAGACGGCCTGGAAGCAAAAGGATATGAGACTATACTGGTGGATAACGGGGACTCGATCCAGGGGGAATCGATCGGTACGCTCTCCAGAGGAGAAGCGATCATCGACCTGATGAATGACATGGAATATGATGTCGCCATTCCCGGAAATCACGAGTTCGACTATGGAACAGACCGTTTTCTGGAATTGACAAAAGAAGCGGATTTTCCCTATATCAGCTGCAACTTTACTTATCAGGACGAACTGGTTTTTGAACCTTATGTGATCAAGGAGGCGGCAGGAAAGAAGATTGCCTTTGTGGGTGTGACAACACCTTTGACCATCCGCAGCTCAACACCTGTCTATTTTCAGAATGAGAACGGGGAGTATGTGTATGGTTTCATGGAGGACGAGAGCGGAGAAAGCGTATATCAGGCTGTCCAGAACGCGGCAGACGCGGCGCGTGCTGAAGGAGCGGATTTTGTCTACGTGATGGGCCACATGGGAGATATAGAGCAGTTCCGTCCCTGGACTTATGCGGATGTGATCGCCAATACAACAGGAATCGATGTCTTCCTGGACGGACACAGCCACGATACGAATCAGGTTGTCATGAAAAACAGGAAGGGGGAAGAGGTAGCCCGTTCGGCTGTCGGAACAAAACTGGACTGTATCGGCTACAGCCACATTTCCAAAGAGGGAAAGATTGTGGAGACCGGGATCTGGACCTGGTCCAATGCAGTGCCCGCCCCGGAACTTCTGGGCATCCGCAATGAGATCTCTGATAAGGTGAATGAGGCGGAACAGGAGCTTGAGGAGCTGCTGAATCAGGTAGTTGCATCCACTTCAGTCAAGCTGACGATCGAGGATCCCGAAGAAGTAGATGAAACAGGTATGCCGCTCTGGGTGATCAGGACGGCAGAGACCAATCTGGGAGACCTGTGTGCGGACGCATACCGGGATCAGACAGGCGCAGATATTGCTTTTGCGAATGGCGGTTCGATCCGTGTAAATATCGAGAAAGGCGATATCACGTACGGTGACATTATAAGCGTCCACCCCTTTGGAAATATGATATGTGTCCTTGAAGTGACCGGACAGCAGATCCTGGACGCGCTGGAATGGGGGAGCCGTGCGCTGCCGGCAGATACAGGAGCCTTCCTGCAGGTATCCGGTCTGACCTATGAGATCAACACTGCAATCGACAGCCCCTGTCTGAAGGATGAAAAATCTCTGTTCGCAGGCATTGAGGGGCAGCGCCGTGTACAGAATGTCATGGTGGGAGAAGAGCCCCTGGATCCGGAAAAAACCTATTCTCTGGCCGGCAACGATTATATTCTCCGGAATAATGGTGACGGATTTACCATGTTTGATCAGGCTCCGGTCCTGCAGGACAATGTCAAGCTTGATAATCAGGTGCTGATCGACTATATCGTGGATACCCTGGGAGGGGAGGTCGGTGAAGAATATGCCGATCCGTATGGACAGGGCAGGATTACCATTCTGGAGTGAGCCTGCATCATCTGTTTTGCCGGATATAGCTTTCTACAACTCAGGAGCAGCCTCCTCAGGAGGTTGCTCTGCTATGTCCCATAGAGATCAAATCCTGCGGATACCGATTTAACTTAATAAGCTGCTTCTGAAGGGAGAAAAAGGGAGATGATAGGTACTGTCAGAAAAACCATGCAAAAACAAAAGGCAGCCGCATTGGCTGTCCTTCTGCTGCTCTGTCTGCTGACTGCAGGCTGCGGAGGAAAGTCTTCGCAGCAGACCGGGGAAGACCGGTCCGGAAGCGCGCAGCAGGAGGCCGGGGAAGACCGGTCCGGCAGTACACAGGACCAGGACGATCAGTCGCAGACCCGCGGGCCTGTACGGATCGGTGTTCTGCAGATCGCGGACAGCTTTCCTCTGTATGTGGCTGTAGAAGAGGGACTTTTCCAAAAGTATGGTCTGGATGTGGAGATCATCGAGTTTCAGAGTGCCTCCGACCAGTCAGTCGCCTATGAGGCAGGTGAACTGGACGGAATGATGACTGACATGATCGTCCAGAGTCTGATCAACAAATCCTCGGCGGAAGACGGGATGAAGACGGTGGCTATGGCGTTCGGCGGCGATGCCTCGGAAGGCAGGTTTATAGTGGCGTCCTCTCCGGATTCCGGGATCTCTGCCCCGGAACAGCTTGCAGGCAGCAAGATCGGCATCTCAGAAAACACCATGATGGAGTATCTGGTGGGCAGGTATCTGGAGGATCTGGGCGTGGACCTGTCCTCCGTAGAACTGGTCAATATCCCCAAGCTGACCCTGCGCCTGGACCTGCTCATGGAAGGCAGTGATATTCAGGCGGCGATCCTGCCGGATCCTCTTGCAATTGAAGCCGAGTCCCGCGGATGCGGCACCGTGATAGACGATACCAAACTCGGAAAAAACTATTCGCAGAGTGTCGTCACGCTCAGAAAAACCCTGATCGAAGATGGAGCAGGCACCCTCGATGCCTTCCGGAATGCTTATAATGAGGCCGTCGGGATGATCAATGCCGACCCGGATTCATTTCTGGACCTGTTCTATGAAAAGGCAAATGTCGCGGAACCTCTGAGGGGCAAATATGGAGTTCCCTCCTATACGCCGGACTGTGTGCCGACTGAGGAGGATGTAGAAAGCATCGAAGAATTTATGGTGAAGAAGGGGCTTTTAGACAGTCCTTTTTCCTATGAGGAAATGGTAGCACAATGACAAATCTGCCGGAAAACATCATTGTCGAGGCAAGGGACGTCTCCTTTTCTTATCCGGAGGAACCTGACCGGCATGTCCTGAACAACCTGAACCTGCAGGTCTGCAGGGGCGAATGTGTCGCGATCCTGGGCGAGTCCGGCGCGGGAAAGACCACTCTCTTAAAGCTGCTGTGCGGGCTTTTGCAGCCTTCACAGGGTCAGATCCTGTTTGAGGGAAAGCCCCTGCAGGGACCCCGAAATGATATTGCGCTTATTTTTCAGAATTATGGTCTCTTTCCCTGGAAGACTGTGCGGGAAAATATTCTCCTTCCCGCGCGGCTTCGGAAAAAAAGAGCGAAAAATCCTGTCGATACAAGATTTTCCGCTCTCAGAGGTTTGTGCCGTGAGACGTCCCAAACCTCCTATGACCGCATCGGAGAAAGCCGTTCCGAAACCCGTTCCGGGTTTTCTCCCCGCGCTGCCGCTCCTACGAGCGGCATGTCGGAAAAAGCGGATGAAAACGAGCTGGGAAAGCTGCTGGATTATCTCGGTCTTCGTGAGTTTGCGCACAGGTTCCCGGCGGAATTGTCCGGGGGACAGCTGCAGAGGACTGCTCTGGGAAGGGCGGTCATGAGCGGGGCTTCTCTTCTTCTGATGGATGAGCCGTTCTCTGCGCTGGATCTGCGCAACCGCGCCCGCCTGCAAAGCTTTATGAAGACTTTTCTGGAGGATACGGAGATGACCTCTGTGATCGTCACTCACAGTATCGAGGAGGCACTGCGTATGGGAGACCGTGTCGCGGTTTTTGACCCGGAGAGAGGAAGGATCCGCAAGATCCGTGAGGGCTGCCGGCGGGAGGCTGACCCCGATCCGGCTATGTTGGATGAATGCAGCCGCCGGATCCGGGAATCCCTGCTGCAGATGGAGTAGACAAAAGAGAAAATAAACACTTGACAGCGCTTTTTTTCTCTTTCAGAGGTTGGTGCCGCGAGACGCACCAAAGCTCCGCTGATCACATCGGAGAAAGCCCTTCCGGGCTTTCTCTTCACGCTGCCGCTCTTACGAGCGGCATGTCCCGGACAACTGATAATGGAGAACAATGATGACAAAAAGAACGATGGCAGGAACCTTCCTGAGCGTTGCAGCTCTTCTGCTTCTATGGCAGATTGCTTCAATAGGACTTGACCGGTATTTCCTTCCGTCACCTTCTGAAACGCTGGTTACCCTTGCGGGACTGCTCAGAGAAGGAAAGACCTGGATGCATATGATCGCCAGCTTCCGGCGCATCACCCTGGGAACGCTCCTGGGTCTTGCCTGTGCTGTTCCGCTGGGCATCCTCATGGGCAGGTCCCCTGCGGCAGACGCGGTTCTGGGGGCCTTTTTCCGTCTTGTCTATCCGGTTCCCAAGGTCGTCTTTATGCCGATCATAGTTGTTATGCTGGGGATTGGAGACAGTTCCAAGATCTGCCTGATCTTCCTGGCAATATTTTTTCAGATTACGATCATTATCCGCGACACTACTGCGGCGATCGACCCGGCCTTGTCCGATGTGATGAGAAGCATGAAAGCCGGACCGGCAGATACTCTCCGACATCTGATCCTGCCCGGCATCACGCCCGGAATCCTGACTGCCCTGAAAACCTCTCTGGGTACTTCAGTTGCCCTGCTCATGATCACGGAGCTTTTCGCCTCAACTTCAGGACTGGGCTATTTTATCATGAATTCCATGGATGCCAGAAAATACCCGGAGATGTACAGCGGAATCCTGCTGCTCATGGGCATGAGCGCGTTGATGTACGCTTTTCTGGAGATTGCCGAGAGACTCCTCTGCAGATGGAGATACGGCAGTCCGATAAATGCATGACCTAATCAAGGATAAACAGGCCATGGATAAATATGTCGATGAATATATCATAGAAGAGTTGTCATCGCATATGGAATCCATTATAATCGACAAGTCTGTGTAAAAAATAATATCTTTTCTGAAAGGAGATTTATTAATGTACAAGGAAGAGATTACACATTACAGTGAGAACCTGAACCGAGACATGCATATTATGATTTACGGCCACGACGGAGTTCCTTTCCTGGCCTTCCCCACACAGGACTCTCTCTGCCACAACTATGAAGAGTTCGGAATGATCAATGAGCTGAGCGGCTATCTGGAAGCAGGAAAGATCCAGTATTTTGTCGTGGATACGATCGACAAGGAGAGCTGGTCGGAAGGTGACCCGGATTTTGGCCGCAGGGCATGGAAGCAGGAGCTGTATTTCCGTTATATCGTTGACGAAGCGATGCCGATCATTCTGGAGAGAACCGGCGGAAAGCTTCCCATGACGACAGGCTGCAGCCTGGGCGCTAATCACGCTGTGCTCACCGTGCTCAGGAGACCGGATCTGTTCTCCGGATGTCTGGCCCTGTCCGGTCTGTATGACAGCAGTGTCTTCTTCAAAGGCTGGATGAACGAGACCCTGTATGACAACTCTCCGGAGTGCTTCCTGACCAATATGTCTCCCGATCACCCCTATATTGAGGAGTATAATAAGAAACAGATCATCATCTGCGTCGGTCAGGGCGCATGGGAAGAGGACGGCATCCGTTCGCTCAGATATCTTGAGAGCGTCTTCCGCCAGAAAGGCATCAACGCATGGTGCGATTTCTGGGGATACGATGTCAATCACGACTGGCCCTGGTGGTTCAAGCAGATGCACTATTTCCTTCCGATCATTTTCGAGAGATGGGGGATGCAGTAAGAAGCTGCTGCAAAGCTCCGGCATGAGTGATAAGAAATGAAAGGGGGTGCTGTATCAGCTGCAAAAAACAGCTGTTCAGCACCCCCTTTTCAATTGCCGCAGACTATACAGGCGGCGGCAATTCACTCTTCCTTGTAGAGCGGCGGCAGGTTCCGCGCCTTCAGGTTTTCATTAACTGTTTCCAGACTTTCCCCCTTCTTGATCCCAAACCAGATGATGACATCCCTTCTCCTGCGGACATAAAGCGGAGAGTGGCCGGCATATTTCAGAAGATATTGCAGCTCTTCCTCTGTTGCTCCCATTGCAAAACAAATGCAGATCAGGGCATTCCGGGAGGGGTTGTTCTTTTTTTCCCGCACTATATTTCCCACATAGGAATGGTGCAGATGCGCATCAAAGGAAACAACAGAATCTTTCCTGTCATACTTGGCCAGAAGTTTCTCGAGATAATATCCTATCCGGTTTTCTTCTTTCAGAAATTCATCCACATACTTATTCTCAAAATCTTCATAGGAATCGCACTGCTGAATGTAATCTTCCATAGGCACGGTCTTCCCATTGTAGAAAAATGGTTCGCTCATTTTGTTCTTCCTTTCTGTAAAAACAGCATTATAATTATACACATACTGCATTCATTATGGCAGATATAAAACAAAAACCGGGAACTTTTACAACTGACATTTTACTGATAAAAAGAAATGGATCAAGAGGGACAGAATGACAGGACTAATCATAAAAAAGGCAGAAGAAGGTCAGTATGAACAAGTAAGGGATTTTTATCGCTCCATGACAGACCGGATGAAGGAAAGAGGTTTTATTATTACCTGGGTCAAAGATGTACATCCGTCACCGGCTTTTTTGAAAGAATCCATTTGCAGCGGCAGCTCTTTTTTCTGCTGCCGGAAATGTGCTTGATCTGCATCCTGATCTGGGGACTTCAGCAGGACGCATTATTGTGGCTGCGGCTTTGCTTTTCATTTATCGAAAAGCATTCAGGGGCAGCAGCGTTTACACAAACCCGCTGATTGTGCTTCCGGCATTGCTATTTCCTGCGTGGAATATCTTTTACAATCTCAGTTCCGGAATGAAAATCGGAGGCATACCATTTTTTGCTGAAGGCATTCTTACGGCAATGGCTCCGGCCCTTTTTGAGGAAGTGATTTTCAGAGGGATCTTTATCTCCAATCTCAGGAAGAATAAGAAGAGCAGCATGTTTTGTCTGTTTGTTACAGCAGCTGTTTTTGCATTGATCCATCTGACGAATATTGTCGGCATGAATATGATCAGTGTTTTAGTCCAGTTTGGATATTCTTTTGTTATAGGACTGGTCCTGGCGGCTGTTTATCTCAAAAACGGAAGTCTTTTACAGGTGATCATCGTGCATTTTCTCATAGATTACACCAGCAGAATTTTTGAGCAGCAGGCCTCGATCTCCTCTGTTGTCCATCTGGTCCTGTTTGCAGTATTGCTTGCAGCGGAAGCTGCCTATGCGATTGTGATAACTGCCAGACAATCTGATCAAAAGTGATAAGATACTACAGCGAAAAACGCCTCGTGTTTTTGCTGGTCTATAGGGGAGTAACGTTTTGATGCCTGAGCATTTCATGGCAGCGGCTTTTGCTTGTCCTTTTTGAGATTCTGTTCTATGATTTATATAGATTCAACAGCAGACGGCATGTTACCTGTTTGCTGCTCAACCCGCCTTTTGAAGGGGAGAGCGGCACCGCTTATCTTATAAAATCTGCCCGCATTTCATGCCGGTCTGTACAACAATTGTTTTCTGCTGAAAGAGGGCAATATGAAAATACTTGTATTATTAAAAGAAGTTCCGGTGGTGTCCGACATCAAGATCAATCGTCAGTATTTTACGATTGACAGAAGCGGTGTCGGAAAGATGATGAACCCGGCAGACCGTCATGCGATCGAGGCCGCGCTGTCGCTTGCAGACGCCAGGGGAGGCGAGGTCACTGCCATGACTATGGGGCCGGAGAGCAGCGAGAGCATCCTGCGCGAAGCAGCCTCTATTGGCGTGAAAGCAGCTTATCAACTGACAGACAGCGTTTTTGCAGGTTCAGATACACTGGCGACAGCGACAATCCTGAAGGCTGCAATTGATGCAACCGGTCCCTATGATGCTGTTTTCTGCGGTGCAAGTACGATCGACGGCGTGACCGGCCAGATTCCTGCCAAGCTCGGCACGATGCTGGGATATGGTATTCTGACAAATGCCTGCAGGATAGAAATCGGTGAGGCAGGCCTTACGATCGACCGCAAGGCAGGAACGGGCTACGAGAAACTGACCGCGGCATTTCCGCTGGTCTGCTCTGTGACAGAGGAAGCCAATACACCCAGAAAGCCTTCCATCAAAGGAAGAACAGCCTCCAAAAGACTGGTTGTTGAAGTGATGGATCATGAAAAGCTTCAGATTTCGAAAGACAGCATAAAGAGTCCCTCCAGTATTGTGGGTCTGTTCCCGCCTCCGGCGCTTGAAAAGGGACAGATGATTCCGGGCGGTGATCCGGAAGCAGCTGCGGCAGAACTCGTTGACATTCTGCAGGGGCATGCAGCCTTTTGATGTATAAAAGGAGAAAGACCATGAGCAATCAGAATATTTGGGTATTTTTTGAATTGTCCGGCGGCCTGCCTAAGAGAGTCTGCCTTGAAATGATGCAAAAAGCAAAGGCGCTCACAGAGGGGACATCGGAACAGGCTGTTGCCCTCATCATCGATCCGGAACCGGAAAAGGCGGCAAAAGCAGCCTTTGAGCACGGAGCAGACCAGGTCCTGATCGTGCGGCAGAAATTTTTCTTTGAGAGCGCAGCATATATCCTGGAGAAACTTGCGGAAAAATACGGGCCGAAGATCGTGATGATCGGGGCAACGACGGAAGGACGGGATCTTGCCGCAGCAGCCAGTGCCCGCCTCCATGCCGGGATCGCAAGTGAATGCACTGACGTAGTTGTCACAGGAAGCGGCGTTTTCTGGATTCGTCCCTCCTATGACGGAAGGCTGAATACCAATATCAGCATTGAGGCTTATCCCATGATCGGGACCTTTAAACCCGGTATTTTCAGGCTTCAGGAGCCCGCTCCAGGCAGAAGCGGCCGGCTGACGGAGGAAGAGGTCGAGGTGCCGGCAGGTGTTCTGCTCACCACGCTCCTAGGATTTACACCGGATGATGAACTGACAAAAGCCAATATCGAGGACGCGGAGATCATTGTGGCAGGCGGCCGCGGAGTCGGAAGCGCGGAGGGCTTCGGCCAGCTCTATGAACTGGCAGCTGTGCTCGGCGGCAGTGTCGGCGCAAGCCGGGCGGCTGTTGATGAGGGCTGGATCGGAAAAGATTATCAGATTGGTATTACCGGAAAAACGGTTGCGCCTAAGCTGTACATCGGCTTCGGAATATCCGGCGCCCTTCCCCACGTCAACGGGATGAAGGAATCCGATATTATCGTTGCAGTGAATACGGATCCCAATGCCCCCTTCTTTGATATTGCGAATTACGGTATTGTTGCGGATCTGAATGTGATCTGTCCTGCTCTGACAAAGAAGATTAAGGAAATGAAGGAATAGTGAAAGAATATGGTGAAAACAGAGCTGCCCGCTCTGATTTCCCGAGAGTGCCTCTTGTGAGAAGGGCATAGATGCGAGGTGCGGTTTTTCCCGCCCAAAAGAACAGCGCCCCTGCAGCATACGGATGTGCTTTGTGTTATGCACACCATAGGCTGCAGGGGCTGTTTTTGTTCAGACGAGGCTGATGAGATGAAGGACATGTATTTTTTGGTGTTGACACAATGTCAGAACAAACATATAATAAACGTGCTGACAACGTGTCAGCATATAAGAGGAAGATGGAGAAAAATCAATACGAAGGGGAACATCGGAAGAAATCACAGTTGTCTGATCCGGCTGCCGGCCGGGTGACTAAACAGAGCACAACAATCATCTATAACATCTATAGGAAAAGGAGATGTAAAAAAATGAGCAGGAAAACTTTGGTGGCGGTATTTTCCGCCAGCGGCGTAACAAAGAAAGTCGGAAAAGAAATCGCCCGGATCGCAGGGGCGGATTTCTATGAGATTATACCCGGGGAACCCTATACGGCTGCTGACCTGGACTGGATGAACAAGAAGAGCCGCAGCAGTGTGGAGATGAATGATCCTTCCTCCCGGCCTGAGATTGCAGACAGCGTTTCGGATATGGAATCCTATGACACAGTAATTGTGGGCTTCCCGATCTGGTGGGGCATTGCGCCCAGGATCATTGAGACCTTCCTGGAAAGCTATGATTTCAGCGGCAAAAAGATCGTTCCGTTCTGCACCTCCGGCGGAAGCGGTGTCGGGCGGAGCGATACAGCCCTGCACAAGAACGTGACAGGCCATGTGAAGTGGGCGAAGGGAAAACAGATCAACCGGCCGAATGAAGCTACGATCCGCAGCTGGCTGGATGAGGTCCTGTAATATTATGATGTAAAGGTCAAAAGGTTACCGCTGCCAGCGAGGGCAGAGCGAGAGCGTGCCCAAGGCGTTTGTGCAACTTGACGAGACGGTGTTCCCTCAACCACCTTTTGACCTCAACATCATATTATAATATAGACGGCCCCTATGCGGCGTATCCGCCGCAGGGTGCTTTGTGCAGAATAAGCCGTCATCGGCAAAAGAAAAGCATTTTCAGGTCCGCAGATGACCGGTAGATTGGACAGCAAGGAGGAAGACAATCATGAGTGAAAAAATCGTACAGACAGCAGGAAGAAAGCAGCTTGGAGAGTTTGCTCCCATGTTCGCGCATCTCAACGACGATGTACTTTTCGGAGAGGTATGGAATGAGGAAGCCATAGACGTAAAGACAAAGTGCATCATTACAGTGGTATCCCTGATGGCCTCCGGCATCACTGATTCCTCCCTGGCTTATCATCTGCAGAACGCCAGGGCACACGGTGTTACCAGGGAAGAGATTGCGGCCATCATCACTCACGCGACCATGTATGTGGGCTGGCCCAAGGGCTGGGCGGTCTTCCGTCTGGCAAAAGAAGTCTGGAGCGAGGAGGAACCTGCATTGACTGAGAAAGACAGGTTCCAGAATACCATCTTCTTCCCCATCGGAGATCCCAATCCCTATGGACAGTTCTTTGTCGGCAACAGCTATCTGGCTCCCTTGTCCACGGAGCAGGTTCCGGTATTCAACGTAACCTTCGAGCCGGGCTGCAGAAACAACTGGCATATCCATCACGCAAAGAGCGGCGGCGGGCAGATGCTGATCTGTGTCGGCGGAAGAGGCTATTATCAGGAATGGGGCAAGGATCCCGTGGAGATGACGCCCGGTACTGTGATCAACATTCCTGCAGAAGTCAAGCACTGGCACGGCGCTGCTCCGGATTCCTGGTTCTCTCACCTTGCGCTGGAAGTGGCCGGAGAGGAAGCAGGCACGGAATGGCTGGAAGCCGTCAATGAGGAAGATTACAGTAAGTTATGATTACAGGGGACAGTCAGCAAGTGTACTTGCAGATGTCCGCTTTCCCGGTGCAGCAGACCTTGCAAGTGCTGAACCGGGACAGGAAAAAGCGTTTTTTCAGAGGCTGACAAAAAGACGGAGCTCATCGCTGTAACGGCGGTGAGCTCTTTTTCGAGACCATAGTTTTCGGCTGCAGGATTTATCTTTCAGGAATGTATTTTTGCCAAGGAAGCCGTCATAATACCAGCCCGGAATATGCGTGTTGACGGCATGCAGGATGCCGGAGCAGTGATCTTCACCTGATCTTCAGCAAAGTGAGCTATGCTTTGGGCGGGGCCGTTGGGAGAATATCGCCGGAAGAATATCGTCGGAAGAATATTTGAGATTGAGGAGGTGCCGGTTGAAACGCCTTTTCTATTTGCCTATTGATTTGATAGGCGATATGTTGTATGATTCCTCTAATGACATAATGACGGGCAGTTCATACTTGCGGTCATGGGCAGGTGCCCGCAGACATGTATGGATAAACTATGCGCTGCTCCGCGCCGCGGGTGCCTGGCTTGCTGTTTATTCATCCTTGCGTCCACGGTCCCGCTCCACAAACATAGCGGCAGCATCTGCTATGCAAATGCGTCAACGAGAAAACTGTGCTCCCGCTTTCTCCCGTCTCAAGCTAAAATGAAGGAAAATCTGCTATGAAATCTCCGCTTCGGTATCAAGTCACACAGTATGACTGCGGACCCACGACCATGACCAACGCGATTCTGTATCTGTTTGAGAGGGAGGAGATCCCGCCGGATCTCGTCCGCCATATCGGACTGTGTACACTGGACAGCTACGACCGGAACGGGCACTGCGGTATGTGCGGTACGACGGGTGCTGCTATGCGCTATTTCGGAACCTGGCTGAATGAACTGCGGTTCGCAGGTCTTCTGCCTGCGGAAAGTATGTACCTGGATAAGGAAGAAGTCTGGTTCGGCCCCGGAAGCAGGCTGTCGGATGCCCTCCATGCAGGCGCTGCCATTGTCCTGCATGTTTATCATGACGTCGGCCACTACATCCTGGTCACAGAAGAAAGCGGGGATAAAGTCTTTGCCTTTGACCCCTACTACCGCGGAAATGAGGTTCGGAGAGCAGGTGTTCTGCCGGTCTTTGACCACCCCTTTTCCCACAATATCATTCTCCCGCGGGATGTCCTCAACGATACCTGCAGGGATTTTTATTCAATGGGAGAAACCGAAACGCGGGAGGCCCTGGTCATCCGGCGTGAAGCGGTTGAGAATCTTTATTTTATCTAAAGACCTGCTGCTGAATCACTTGGGATCATCTGCATGCGCTTAGGATGATCTGCA
Source organism: uncultured Lachnospiraceae bacterium (assembly GCA_900318375.1). Taxonomy (GTDB): domain Bacteria; phylum Bacillota; class Clostridia; order Lachnospirales; family Lachnospiraceae; genus CAG-791. The sequence goes on along the minus strand of ONKG01000042.1, from coordinate 8,337 downwards.
AGGTTTTGAGTTGATTTCGATCAGTTTTCAAGAATTAGAACCGGTGAGAAAAATGTGTGAATTGTTTGGCATCAGTGCCGGAAATGAAATAGACGCCGGCCCCTGGCTGCAAATGTTTTTCCCCCACTCCGAAAAGAATCCGCACGGGTGGGGCATTGCCCACTTTCATCAAAACCCTGCCGGCAGGGCTGGGTACGGTATTCTGGAAAAGGAGCCTGTGAAGGCAGCCCGGAGTAAGTATCTGAAGGAACGGCTGCGACAAGGTATGCGCGCTTCCACGCTGCTGGCTCACATCCGGGAAGCGACCATCGGCGCCCTGGAATACAACAATACGCACCCCTTCCAGATGACGGATGACAGCGGGCGCTGCTGGACGCTGGCTCACAATGGTACCGTCTTTGAGGGAACTTTGCTCAGCAGGTTTATTGAGGCCCAGGAAGGTCAGACCGACAGTGAGCGGATCCTGCTCTATCTTGTCGACCGGATTAACCGGGCCAGGGAAAAAAAGCTGAGAGAAATGCCTTCTCCGGAAAAAAGGCAGGCATCAGACTACTGTCCAGCTGCGGAACTGACCGCCGAAGAGCGCTGCAGGGTCATCGATCAGGCAGTTGCTTCTCTGGCGCCCGGGAACAAATTGAACCTTCTGCTCTTTGACGGGGAGCTCTTGTTCACCCACACGAACCTGCGGGGAACCCTTCATAGCTGCCATGTCGGGGATACTGCCCTGTTTGCGACCGTACCTTTTCTGACGGGCAGCAGTTCCCGCTGGGAGGAACTGCCCTTCACCTCGCTCTGCGCATGGAGAGAAGGTGTACAGATCTACCAGGGCAGTCCTCACCATCATGTCTACGTCGAGGACCCGGAGAAGATCCGCTCTCTGATGATGGTCTATGCAGCTCTGTAAGCTGCTCATCGACATGCTTATCGACAAAAATCTGCGGCTCGGATAGAATTATCCCGGCCGCAGATTTATGTTGAAAAAAACAGATTATCGATATAAAAGAATCACGTCTTCAATACTTTTGCCCTGGTCCAGCATGCGAAGCATGTCCATGGCCGGGTTCGATTTCCTGCGCCATCTGTCATAGAGGGGATCCAGAAAGCATTCTTCGTCCATGCCGCGGGCCGCAAGACCTTCCCGGGCAAGATTCAGGATCTGCCCGACAAGCCGGTCCAGCCCGTCCTTGGAAATATAAGGCGGATACTGGCGCCGCACAAAGAGGTGGCGAAGCTCGCTTGCCGTATAGCCGTGATGATACAGCACATGGTCCTTTTCCAGAAGCTGGTCCAGCTCCCGGAGTTTTTCCAGAAGCCCCAGATGGAAGGCGGCCACGCAGAATGTATCCCGGATCGGCTGCGTGCAGCAGCTGCGAAACTCCACGGTGCCGCGGTAAGTCAGATCTTCATATTTGAAAGTCCTCAGATACTGCAGGTCCCCCGGCTCAGGTTTAAAAGTAAATGTTTCAAAAACTCCGCTCTCCGGATTGAAGTACTCCCCTTCCACTTCCGCCAACTCCAAATAGGTCAGGAGCGGTGTCGGAGCAAAATTCAAATACTTCCCGTCTCGCTCCACACAGTAAATGCTCATCGAAGAGATATAGTCCAGCAGTTCGTCTTCGCTGTAAAAATCACATTCATACATTCCGACATTGTGCGGATTGATGCCGTGAGTACTGTTTTCCCAGAACATATCACGCACGCAGATCATCCGGTTGTCTTCTCCCAGGAGGACGGAGTTGGAAAACAGCAGTGCCTTGACAGGCTCCAGCCTGGAGAAGGCCCGGAAGATCGTGATGAGGTCTCTGTCCATGACATCCAGCTGTACCTGTGAGGCACTGGAAAATGTTCCGAAGGCCGGGTGATGATGGAAATGCATGGGCAGAGAGCGATATTTCGGGTACGAGTGCAGATGATGAAAGAGCATGCGATAGCGGCCGTTCGGAATCGGGACATTGTGGTTGTAGATCCTGTATGGATTAACGCCCATACCGGTCAGTGTGTAATCATGCGCGGACAGAAGCTCCTGCAAAACATCATAATAGTGAAAAAACCGGATTTTTGCCAGCTGCAGATCCTGAGCTTTCCCCAGGGAAAGCTCAAGATTGTTATAGGAACAGTCGAAAGAAAGTGAGTCACCCGTCACGGGGTCCGCTGCCAGGATTACCTCGCCCTCGTCGTCCCGCTTTTCGGGCACAAACCCGCAGATATCCATAAAACGTGCGGCGGTTTTGTGTACAATGTCAAAATCCACGGCTTCTTTTTTCAGATTCAGGATAGGCATCTCCACTTCGATGCCTGAGTAAAGGGGGCGCTCCCTTCTGGTCGGTGCCAGATATTTTTCCTCCAGCGCCTGCCGGATCATAGCTGCATCCATTTGTATTTCTCCTAACCTGTTTTAAGCGGAAACAGTAATTTACATCCGGAATGGGCAGATGTAATGGGCAAATGTCGTTCTGCCAGGGCTTTTGCATGAAAGTGCCATGCAAAAACATCTCGAATTCAGAGGCTGCGAATAGAAATGAACTGTACCCTTTATGCTGTGCTCCTCACTGACGACAAAGAGTCTGCTTCCTTTCTCACGACCTGTTCCGCGCAGCGGCTGCCGGGAATGAGCAGCTTGCGCTTTTGATATTCGATGGTTTTGAGCACATCAAAACATCCGAGCGTTTCGAAAATACAGGCCATTTCCGACAGCACTTCCAGTGCCGCCTCACGTACCGGCTTCAGGACTGCGCCCTCCCGGATCCAGATTTTCCTTTCATCAAACAAAGCTGCGTGCTTCATATTGGAAATGGCATCGGCCTGCTCTTTTTCATCCGGTACATGTTCGGGGAAAAAGGAACACCAGATCAAGAAGAGCTGGAGAAAACGAAGATCCTCCAGGGCGAATCCTGTCGTTTCAAGAGGATTAAGGTCCAGCATCCTGAGTTCAATATGGTCGATCCCATTTCTGAGCGCCTCCAGGGTGTTGGCGCCCCTGGGCTTGAGGCGCACCGGCAGATACAGTTCTGATGAGGAATACAGCATTCCGCTCCTGACATAAGACTCAATGCTTTCGCAATAGGCGGATACACTGGAAAAATCCAATACCGGCAGGAAATCGTTCCAGTAGCCTTCCTTCCCGCACCGCACCGACGCATAGACAGGCGATACTTTCTCCCTGCACTGGCCGAAAGTATCCGATCGGTAAGGTCCCGGACTGGCCGCGGTCAGCCAGACGATCAGCCAGGCATATTGAAGTGCGTAGACAGCCGCCTTCAGATACAGAGCGTCAGCTGTCGTTCCCAGATACGCGGGATATTCCGCCGCATAAGAAAAATTGTAATGAATGCCGGACAACAGCATCCTTTCCAGTCCGTATTTTTCGAGCAGGTATTTTCTGTATTCCTCCTTATAGGAGTTTTCATCTGAAAAATGTGCGATTCGTACGCCGGAAGGAATATATGCAGGTGGATTTGAAGACATATGGAGCATTTCGCCCGATTCCTCAAGCCTGTCCAGGGCTTCTGTGTGCATCCGGGAGAGCATCTGAAAGAGTTCTTCTGAACTGCCTGCCACCGGTGAGATGATTTCAAGCTGACTCTCTGCAAAATCCCTTGAAAAATGCGGGTCATCTCCAAAGGGATGATCTGTCTGCGCAATCCTTCCGTCAGCCTTCATGATGCGGAGACTCTCTCTTTCCAGCCCCATGCCGCCGCGAAAGGCGGCATGAAGCCCGTCTTTTCCAAGCCTGGCTGCAATCTGCGCCGCAGTTTCATTTGACTTTCTCATTTACTATCTTCCCTCCATACCGCCCGGCAGAGCGGAACTTGAAGCGTTTTCGCGTAAGGCGAAAACGGTGAAGGATCAGCGGATGTCTGTGCCGCCTCGGGTTCTCAAATATATGTTTATTACAATAAAGCCTATTAGACTACTATGTCAATAGAAATATGCGGAATATAGTCATAGAGATTGTCTTAAAAAAGCATTCCGGCCCTTAGCCTTCGGGTGGAGGGCTTTTTTCGTTTGTGGTAAAATCATAGGGACCATAGAAGAAATGTTGTTGCCGCAGGGCTGCCGCAAATCTCCGCCGGATCCCATCGCCGAAATCGCCTGCGCGATTTCGGCCCGGGTGCCTCAGCGTAAGAACGCTTCGGCATGGCCGGAAAGGACGGGCATGACGGATGTGATCGAAATCCATCTTACGTTTTGAACAGGACACATTCTGCGAAAGGAGCCTGATCCTATGAAAGCATCATACAGATTTCTACCGAGGAAACTCTCGTCAACGCAAGTTATATCATGGACGGGGACGACGTATTCTACGCCATCGGCACCGACTACTTTACGGTGCTGCCCGAAGGCTCTAAGGTCCTTGTGCAGCGTGACGGCAGCCGCGATCCTTTGGAAGGTGTATTTTACGGAGAGGATGAGAGAACAGACGCTTTCCTGAACGGTATCATGGGATTCTCTTATGAGGGCAAAGACAAAGACGGAAACGACGTGAATGTCACTCTCTTTGCCAACTCCATGACCGAAAGCGGCCATCAGAGAGACGAGTACGCTTTCATCAGCAACGCTCTCTTCGCAAGTTTCCTCACTGACATCCCCTACAGGTGAACGTTAGTGCGAACATTGGGACGGCCCTTTTAGCGAAAGGACCGTCCCTCAGCTTTTGCAGAAACGAAAGGACCGTCCCGGAAATCTAATCAGGCCCATAATCAGGAGGTGATAGCTAAATGAGGCATGGATGGAGATTCCTGAAAGCTTTCAGTGCTGTTTTGTTTTTGCTGGTGATATTTACCGGATGCAGCGCTGCAGGAGGTCAGGCGGAAGGTAATGAAAAGGTCAGGCTGATGGTATGGTCGCCCTCAGAGGATCAGTCGCGGGATTCGGGTGAATGGCTGCAGACCTGCTGCAAATCCTTTGCGGACATGCATCCCGAATGGGACATTGAATTCGTGTACGGAATCGCGGACGAGGCGACTGCCGCGACATCCATAGCACAGGATCCGGAGGCAGGAGCAGATGTTTTTCTGTATGCCAATGACAACATTACAATTATGACGGATGCACAGGCGCTTGCAAAATTCGGAGGTAAATACCAAGATCAGATCCGGGAAAACGCAAGCCAAGAAATATTGAACTCTGTCACGATGGACGGATTTCTCTACGGTGTTCCATTTACGACCAATACATGGTTTATGTATTACGACAAAAGAGTATTCTCGGAGAAGGATATAAAGAGCCTGGAGGGCATGCTCCAAAAGGGCGTCGTTTCCTTCCCCTTTACAAATTCCTGGTATCTTCCTGCTTTTTATTTCGGAAACGGATGCACTCTGTTCGGTGACGGGACGCAGGAAGAACTTGGCGCGGATTTCGGCGGTGACAATGCTGTGGCAGTAACGAATTATCTCGTGGATTTGATCAAGAACCCCAATTTCGTTGTGGACGCGGACGGTTCCGGTATGGCCGGTCTGAGAGACGGGTCTGTAAATGCCATTTTTTCAGGGTCCTGGGACTATGGAAGCGTCAAAGAGATTCTCGGAGATAACCTGGGAGCCGCAGCCCTTCCGTGCTATACACTGGATGGCAGTTCAAAACAGCTGTATTCTTATTCCGGCTCCAAGGCGGTTGGCGTCAATGCTCATTCCAAATATATGGTTCCTGCAGTGGAGCTTGCTGTCTATCTGGGAAGCGCAGATGCCCAGAAACTTCATTATGAACTCCGCTCCGTGATTCCCTGTTCCACGGAGCTTCAGGACGATCCGGTTATTTCTTCCGATCCTGTCTTTCTTGCGCAGAACGATACATTTGACAATACGTCCAAACTCCAGCCCTTCGTTTCACGTATGGCCAACTGCTGGACCCCTATGGAAAACATGGGCAAGTCGATCCGCAACGGCACGGTGACGCATGAAAATGCGGCAGAACAGACAAAGTCGATGAATGACGCCATGAACAGCAACGGAATTGAGTAAGGAGGGAAATACCGGCATGAAAGAAAACAATGCAAGCTTTGCCGACCGGTCGAATCCGGGGCTGCTCCGGATTCTTCGAAACGGAGGGACAGAGACCAGACTGTCCGCGCTGATCATGGGACTCGGCTGTGTCTGTCACAGGCAGGTCGTAAAGGGGCTGCTTTATCTGGCAGTAGAGGCTGCTTACCTGATTTTCATGATCCGGAGCGGGATCGGCAATCTGGCCAGGCTGCCCGGTCTGGGCTCTGTTGAGCAGAAAGAAATCTGGGATGAGAGTCTGCAGGTCTATATGTATACAAAGGGAGATCAGTCTGTTCTGATCCTCTTATACGGTCTGGGAACGATCATGATCACTGTTTTGTTTTTCCTGATCTGGCGGGCCGGGATGCGCAGTGCCTGCAGGGCGGAAATGCTGGACAAGGCGGGTTCTCACGTACCTTCTTTCAGAGAGGATCTTAGGAGTCTTCTGGACGAAAATCTGGCTTTTACCTTAATGACACCGCCCATGTTTTTCATCGCGGTGCTGACTATCCTGCCCCTGATCTTCATGATCTGCATGGCCTTTACCAATTACAGCAAAATAGACAACCATCTGGTTCTGTTCGACTGGGTGGGGCTCAGGAACTTTGTAACACTGTTTGACAGCAGTTCCGTTCTGGGCAGCACCTTCTGGAGGGTCCTGGTCTGGACGCTGGTCTGGGCTTTCTTTGCGACTTTTACCAACTATTTCTTCGGAATGGTCCTTGCGATTCTGATCAACCGCAAGGATACCAGGGCAAAGGGCTTCTGGAGATTCTGCTTTGTCCTGTCCTGCGCTGTTCCCATGTTCGTGTCACTGCTGATCATGCGTACCATGCTTCAGCCGGAAGGCGCAGTCAATGTGATGCTGCGCAATCTGGGACTGATCCCGGCGGGATCCAGCCTTCCCTTCTTTACCAATGCCACATGGGCAAGGATCACCGTGATCGTCATCAATATCTGGGTGGGTGTACCATATACCCTCCTGCAGTTGACCGGCGTACTGCAGAATATTCCAGCCGATCTGTATGAGGCGGCGGATGTGGACGGAGCAAACAAGGTGCAGCAGTTCTTTTCGATCACTCTTCCCTATATGCTCTATGTGACGACCCCTTATCTGATCGCCACCTTTACGGCAAATGTCAACAACTTCAATGTCATCTACCTGCTTTCCGGCGGCGATCCTGTGACCAACCTGGCTTCCACAGCGGGTGATACGGATCTTCTGGTCACCTGGCTCTATAAGCTGACCATCGAAAAACAGTACTACAACATCGGCGCGGTAGTGGGCATCCTGACCTTTATTATTCTGGCTGCAGGATCACTTCTGACTTACCGCAACAGTAAATCCTACAAGGAAGAAGGAGGGTTCTGATAATGAAAAGCGCAAAAGCAAAGCGCACCCGCAATAATGTGATCGTGCATATCATTCTCGCAATCCTGGCTGCAATCTGGGTCTTTCCGATCTTCTGGGTTATTCTCACCAGCTTCCGCGCGGAAAAGGGCTCCTATGTATCGACCTTCTTTCCCAGATCATATACGCTGGACAATTATAAAAAACTTTTCACGGATACGACGATACTGAATTTTCCGAAGATGTTTATGAACACACTGATCATCGCGGTTTTTTCCTGTATTTTATCCACTTTCTTTGTCCTCAGTGTAGCCTACTGCCTTTCCAGACTTCGCTTCAAATTCCGCAAGCCCTATATGAATATGGCCATGGTACTGGGACTCTTCCCCGGATTCATGAGTATGGTCGCGGTCTATTTCATCCTGAAAGCTGTGGGCCTGACGGAAGGATCCCTGATCCGGGTTGCTCTGATCCTGTGCTATTCCGGCGGAACAGCGCTGGGTTTCCAGATCGCCAAAGGCTTTTTCGATACCATGCCCATAGCCATCGATGAGGCAGCTATGATCGACGGATGCACACGCTGGCAGATTTTTACAAAAATCACCCTTCCCTTATCCAAACCAATCGTCATTTACACAGTCCTGACGTCCTTTATTGCTCCGTGGGTGGACTTTATCTTTGCAAAGGTCATCTGCCGCGCCAATGCGGATCAGTATACAGTGGCCATTGGACTCTGGAAAATGCTGGAGAAAGAGTATATCGATAACTGGTATACCTGCTTTGCGGCAGGCGCAGTACTGGTTTCGATCCCCATTGCGATCCTGTTCCTGCGTATGCAGAAGTATTATGTCAACGGACTGAGCGGCGGCGTCAAGGGATAAACCCAAAGGGAGACAGGGGACGGTTCCAATGACATTAAGGTAAGCCCCCCCTGTGTCCAAAACAATAGTTTCTTATTCAATCAGAGGTGAAATATCCTCTGATTTTTTTTGCTTTTTTTACAAA
>ONKG01000153.1 GCA_900318375.1 uncultured Lachnospiraceae bacterium | reverse complement strand
GGTTGCCCAGACGACGCAGTTCCTCCGCCGCATCCTCGTAATGAATATGGGTATAGGTTCCCATCGTTACCCTGATATCCTCCGGAGAATGCCCCATCAGATAAGCCAGATGAACCGGATTCATACCTGCTTTTGCCTTTTCCGTACAGTAGGTATGCCGGCATACATGCGGCGAGACATACGGCATCGGGTCACGGTAGATTTTATTGAATTTCTCCCGGGTATGCTGGAAATAATGTTCCCAGTGCAGGGCAAGCATAGGATGTCCGTCCTTATCCAGGCAGAGAAAACCCCTCACACCGTCCACTTCTGGTTCGACAGCCGGAGTAATCCGCCGATCCAGAATTGTCCGGAATGCTTCCTTCACCATAGGCTCCATGGGAATGATCCGTGTCCCACACTTCGTTTTCGCCTGATCTTCAATATAGACCCGAGTGCCGACCCGCTGAAGCTGTTTGCTGATAAGTATTGTTCCCTTATCCATATCCAGGTCTTCAATCGTTAAACCGCAGAATTCAGAGATGCGCATTCCCGTATGGAACAGAATGTAGATACCCTCATAATATCTGCTAAAATGAGGATCCGTACGCACGAATTCGAGAAAGCGGCGCTTATCGGCCGGTGAAAGCGCATCCCGTTTCACCGTATCATTTACAGTCACTTCATGAAGCTGAAAATCATCAAAGGGATTCTTAAAGATCAGTTCACCGGCATTGCACCGACCACACTGTACTCAATCATTCAGCGGGATACCTCTGTCCGCTTTGATCATGCTTTGCGTATAGCGAATATCCTAGGAATTGATATTACTCAGATCTGTAAGGAGAATCCTTATGATGAGGGAGAAGTACTTCCGCAGCCGCTCTCTGATCTGAATGGGCTGACCACGAACCTTAATAAGCAGACATATATAAAAAACAGGACTACGCCGTTGCTTATGCTCTTTGACTATGAAAAAATGCCGGAATTAGATCAGGTTATCGCCGGCTATTTCCAATTAACCGACGAGGGACGTTCCACCTTTCTTGACAACCTACGATGGTTAATGGATACAAAAACAGACCGAAGCCGGGCAAAGAAGCTGAAAACAATTCGTAAATAGCCTTGTACCGAACTTGCCTTTTTAATATGACAGTCTGTGTCCCAGGTTGAGCGATCCTTGCGATCCGGCCTGACAGATATCCCGGGGCAGACATCGCGCCTGCCAGGATACCTGCGACCGACTGGAAATATATGCCTTTCAGGACAAGACATCAGTGTTTCTTCCCATGACACTCATATAAGCTGGCCGTATTATTTTACTCATGTTGACTAACTCTTCAATTCTGTGAGCACTCCATCCAACAATACGGGCAATCGCGAAGATGGCAGTGTATAACTCTGTTGGAATCCCAAGCATCTTGTATACAAATCCACTGTAAAAATCCACATTCGGACTCACGCCTTTATAGATATGTCTCTTTGCAGCGATCACCTGAGGAGCAATTTCTTCAATGTTCCGATATAGCATGAGTTCGTTTTCACTGCCTTTTTCTTTTGCAAGCTCCTCAACATACTTTCTTAAAATACGCTCTCTTGGATCCGAAAGAGAATATACAGCATGTCCCATGCCATAGATCAGGCCTTGCCGGTCAAATGTCTCTTTATCCAGGATTTTTCCAAGATATGCAGCTATTTCATCCTTATCTGAATAATCGGATACATGGCGGCTAAGGTATTCTATCATCTCCATCACCTTGATATTTGCACCACCGTGCTTTGGTCCTTTGAGTGAAGACATAGCCGCCGCAATCGTTGAATAGGTATCTGAACCAGAGGATGTCACAACCCTTGTTGTGAACGTCGAATTATTGCCTCCCCCGTGTTCCATATGCAGAATCAGTGCCGTATCCAGTACTTTTGCCTCTGTCCATGTATATTGTCTGTCCGTCCTGAGCAACATCAGAATATTCTCTGCAGCTGACAGTGACGGATCCGGGTGATGAAGAACCATGCTTCCATGTTTCACATAATGTACATAAGCCTGATATCCATATATTGCCAAAAGCGGGAAAATACTGATCAACTGCATACTCTGCCGGATGACATTGGCTATATCCGTATCCTTTTCTCTTTCATCGTAGGATGCAAGCGTAAGGATGCTCCTTGTCATTGAGTTCATGATGTCTTCCGAGGGAGCCTTCATAATCACATCACGTGTGAAATTCGTTGGTAGGGTTCTGCACTGACTGATTAAATCTGAAAATTCTAAAATCTGCTGCTGCGTCGGAAGCTCTCCCATAAGCAGCAGATAAGCGATCTTGTCAAAACCAGACGCATCGTCTCCGATAGAAGAAATCAGCTCTTCGATCCGATAACCCCGGTACCAGAGTTCACCGTCACACGGAACCCTCCTTCCGTCTATGATTTTTGAAGAAACAATGTCCGATACTCTCGTGAGCCCAGTAAGCACACCGGTGCCTTTTTCATCCCTCAGGCCAGTGTTTACGCCATATTCTTTGTACAGGATCGGAGAGATAGCATCGTTTTCAAAACAGACCGAAGCATGCTTTTCAGCATAATCGATAAGTCTTTTTGTCATCTAATCTATCCTCCGTTTGAAAACTCCGTTTCCATGATTTCTTCAAGCTGTTTCATTAGTCGGAGAAGTTCCGAAACATTACCTGCGCCAAACCTGTCAATTACCCGCACAAAATAATCTCTTAACAGTTTTTCGTTCTTCTCCAGCAGCATTTGGCCTGCATCCGTTATTGTAATATAGGTTCCCCTGCTGCCATCACCTTCATAGGACCATAGGATCAGTCCACGGTCTCTCAATTCACCGGTAAGTTTCGAAACCTGCCGTTCAGTGATTTTCATGCTGTCGGAAAGATCCTTAAAATATGTGCGGTCTTCTTTCTGCCCAACCTCCGAAATCCGGTGAAGGGCGACATATTCTATGATGCTGAGATCAGAAAGCTTTTCCCATATTCTGTCTTTATTGATCAGATATGTTCGGTATACCAATTCATTGGATATATCAGCAATGTCCATATTCATAGGCTGCATTTCCTTTCCCGGCCAGAGCCCATCGCATTATTTCATTGTGGTTTCTTTATCCAGTTGAATTCTGCTCTGCCTTCCTCCAGTTTATAAAAGCGAGTTTTCAAAGTCCAGGCTCTCACCTAGCCCGCTTTCTTCGTACCAGACGAAAAGAAGATACAGAACTCCTGCCAAACATACAGGAATCACCATCCTTGTGGCATATTTAATGCTTTTTTTAAGCACTATATCATTTCTACCCATGTGCCTTGATCCTATAATAAAGATCTTTGTCTCCTCATGTCCGTGCTTTCAGGAAGGAATCTATATGCCCGGATGGCTGGCTCTCCAGAGTTTTTCCGCTCTTTCACCCCATTCCTCCGCATAATGGCTGCATTTGGTGCAAAGGTGGTCACAGCTTTCCGGCTCCATCATATCCGTGCTCTTCGC
>ONKG01000060.1 GCA_900318375.1 uncultured Lachnospiraceae bacterium | reverse complement strand
GCTGCCAATGAACATTCTCCGTTGACCGCTTCCAGGTTCGCTTTGAAACGTTCATACAGCGCATCCGTTGTACTCATACAGCTCACTCCTTTCTGTTACAACTACCTCCTCCGGCGATTACTGTTTCTTCTTTTATAATACATAATTCACCGAATTCCCCGACGGTTAACAACAGTATATATTACCCAAAATTATATAACTTTTTTACAAATACTTCAATTCTGCCCCTTTCCATTTTGTATACTTTTACCCCTGATTTTTGATGCTTTTTACCAATGTGTCTGATTATGTACAATATTAAACAATTAATACAAACTAACTTGTACAGGCCGACGAGTCCATCCCCCCCTGATCGAGTAGTGTTGAAGCCTGGTACACTTCTGCATGTGTCCGGTGAAAGCTCATCATCAAACCGTTCCTGTTTGAGGACGCAGCGGACTGCACGGCATTGATCGACGGCGCGCCGAACTGTACACTACCAACATATAGCTTCCCAGCCTCCGCGGCATTGATTTAGAATTCAAAAAAGTGCATAATATGTATGAATAAACAGTGAGGAAAAGCCGAGGGAGCGTCGTGCCCGCACGAACGCTCATGAGGCCTTGACGAGCGTCCAAACATGAGGAAGAAGCCGTTTGGCGCACGCATTTCGCGCAAAACGAGCGGATTCCGAATGTTTGGAGCGATGCGAGAGCGCCCGCGGCGCGGAGCAGCGCGTAGTTTATTCATACATATTTGCAGCTTTGGGATCATGACCGCAGGAAAGAATAAACAGCGAAGAAAAGCCGGGCAGGCCGCCCGGTTCCGGAAAGGAAACCAAATAATGTCCGAGAGACCCATCATCAACAACGTCAACGAAAAAATAACCGCCTGGCTTGATAAAAACCGGGACGCCTTTGGACGCAAAATTCTCTGTGCCGGTATTGATCTCCGGATCGCAGTTCATCTTTCACACCTGTTTCCCGAATCTTCGATCGTGTATCTGACCGATCAGGGGGCAGATCTTTCGGACAAGGACCTGAGGGGACCTCTCGTGATCCGGGACCGCATTGAAACCTATCAGGGCGGCCTTTTTGATACTGTCGTCTGTTTCCCGGAAGAGCCCCTGTGTCCCGCCGCGGAGACAGGCAGCAGCTGGATCCACGGGGACAAACCCTATCCGGCAATTGAACGCGGCACACTATATCTGAAACGCGTTTCTCTCCTGATGGATTATTATGAAAACGGTGCAGCCATTCTTCGCAGACATCTGCGCAAGGGCGGGACCCTGTTCAATCTGGTCCGCTCCGGGCACGATGAACACCTCCTGGGATATTGCTTCGCTCTGGCTTCAGAGGAAATGCAGATCGATCCGGCTTTCATCCGCCAAATCCACTGCCGTGAAGAGGGAAAATCCCTGACTCTGCAGGCAATAAGGGCAGAAGCCGGAGCGCGCTCCGAGATCAGCTCTCTCATAGCGGGAAATCTCAACTTCTCCCTCGACAGGATGAACACAGCAGAAGTCGAGCTGCAGGGGCACGATGCGGAAATCCTCCTCCAGGCGGATCTCTCCGGTCTCATTCGCGGATATCACATTTACCAGGGAGAAGACCTTATGGGAAAACTTGCCCTCTACTCCTCGGCAAACCGCCCGAATGTCATTTACTATTTCACAGACGTCCAGGGAGATGTCCCTTATCTCAGGCGTTTTCACACAGAGGACCGACAGAAAGTCCTCCGCCATATGGTCGGCGAACTCCATCGCCAGAAAGCCGCCGACAGTAACATCTCATGGCATGAACTGACCCTGAATGACGACTGGAGCGAAACCGAACTGTAAGTCCTGACAATGCCTTCCAGGAATGATCAGGATTCATTCATCTATCAGTTAACGTGTGAGGTGACACCATGGCACATACACTTTCCTATATCTATAATATGAATTTTTCGCTGGGGCAGAATATCGATTTCTGCCTGCGCCTTATTCTCGCCTTCATCGTCGGCGGGCTGGTGGGAATGGAGCGCAGCCACCGTTTCAAGGAAGCCGGCATCAGGACCCACATCCTGGTCTGCATAGCAGCTACCCTTCTCATGCTGGTCTCCAAATACGGTTTTGCGGATCTGGCCGGTCCGGCAGGCGAGGCACTTCTGGGTACAAAAGGCGCAGACTCCTCACGAATCGCATCCCAGGTCGTCAGCGGCATAAGCTTTCTGTGTGCAGGTGTCATCTTCAAAGTCGGCAGTAATATCAGAGGACTGACAACTGCCGCAGGAATCTGGATGACTTCGGGCTTCGGACTCGCCATCGGTGCCGGAATGTACATCCCGGTCGCCTTCTGCGTCGTCCTTCTCTGGATCCTCCAGTATGTGATGTACCGCCTCCCCATAGGTTCCGATATACACGGGGGCAACCATCTGGTGTTCGTTGTCAAGAGCAACCACGGATTTGAGAATGTTCTTCACGAGCAGCTGAAAAAATGGAATGCGCAGGTGACCAACAGCAGGGTCACACGCAACATCCAGAACGGAACCACTGAATATGACCTGATCATCAGGCGCAAACAGGATCTCGGATATATCGAAGTCAGGAAATTTGCCGAGGAACAGGGGGATACAGTCATTTCTGTCAGCACAAGTTCCCTCTATATGCAGAGTTAGACAGAACCTCTTACATGTTTAATGCCGCCTGGCCATGGCCGCAGGTCTGCAGCTGCAAAACAGAAAAACAAAAGAACAGAAAAACAGAAAAAGCAGAAAAAAATATAATAGAAAGCAGAAAAAACAGCGTACCCGCCCGAACGGACGTGTACGCTGTTCTTTTTTATACATTGATCTCCGGCCCGGAAAACGAAAAGGTTTGCAGTCAGATCATGCCATGATCATGGCTCTTTTCTTGGTGAAAGCGGAGATCTCGCCGATATTGGTGTATTTGTGGTATCCGCCTTCCACAGGGATCAGCAGGGTCGGTGCCTGGATGATATTGTTCTGCTCCGCGAAAGCCGCACCGTCCTCGTTATCCGCGTAGACCACCTGATAACTGACACCGGCTTTATCAAGCATCTTCTTTGCCGCACCGCAGTTGGGGCAGGTCGTTGTGGCAACGAGAACTGCCGTCGCTTCTGAAAAACCGGCGGGCTCTTTTTTCGCTGCCGCTGTCTCAATAGAGTTCATGGCCGCAGTCGTGCCGGTCACGGGAGAAGCCGCGAAAGCCTGGGCCATCCTGCGCTCCTGTGCCGCCCACGCCTGTCCGTTGATGCCGCCCTTTCCGGCGAGACCGCGGATCGGCTTGGACATCTTTTTCTCCGCATAAGTGCGGCGGTTCTTAAACTCGGAAACCTTGCCGTCGTTCCAATTGCGGACCGGACGATAGTAGCCGGTGATACGGGAATATACTTCCGCATCCTTGCCGCAGTAAGGGCACTCGAAATGCTTGCCGGAGATATAACCGTGGTTCACGCAGACCGAGTAGGTCGGGGACAGGGTGTAATAAGGCAGGCGGAAGTTCTCTGCGATCTTTCTGACCAGAGTACCTGCTGCGCGCCAGTCCGGAAGCTCCTGGCCCAGGAAGCCGTGGAAAACTGTGCCGGAGGTATACATGGTCTGCATGTCGTCCTCCATCTCCAGAGCATCGAAAATGTCGTCTGTATAGCCGACGGGAAGGTGCGTGCTGTTGGTGTAGTAGGGAGCGCCGCCGTTTTTCTCCGCGGTGACAATCCTGGGGAACTCCTCGGTGTCGTGCTTGGCGAAACGATAAGTCGTGGACTCCGCAGGGGTCGCCTCAAGGTTATAGAGGTCACCGTACCTCTCCTGGTAATCAGAGAGACGGTCACGCATATGCTGCAGGACCTCCATGGCGAAGTTGTGTCCCTGACGGCCGGTGATATCGCCGGGAACCCACGCCGCATTCTCGATCGCCTCGTTCATACCGACGATGCCGATCGTGGAGAAATGATTGGAGAAAGTTCCGAGGTAGCGTTTTGTATAGGGATACAGGCCCTCGTTCATCAGGCGGGTGATGACCTGACGCTTGACACGCAGGGATCTCGCCGCGATGTCCATGTAACGGTCCAGCATAGCATAGAACTCGTCGGCGTTATTGGACATATAAGCCATGCGGGGCAGGTTCAGGGTGACAACACCGATCGAACCTGTGCTCTCGCCGGAGCCGAAATAACCGCCGCCCTTTTTGCGCAGCTCACGCAGGTCGAGACGGAGACGGCAGCACATGGAGCGGACATCCGAAGGCTCCATATCGGAGTTGACATAGTTGGAAAAATAAGGTGTGCCGTATTTGGCAGTCATCTCGAAAAGAAGCTTGTTGTTCTCTGTCTCACTCCAGTCAAAATCCTTTGTGATGGAATAAGTCGGGATCGGATACTGGAATCCGCGGCCGTTGGCATCGCCCTGGATCATGGTCTCAATGAAAGCCTTGTTGACCATATCCATTTCCTTCTTGCAGTCGCCGTAGGTGAAATCCTGAGGCTTGCCGCCGACGATCGCGGGCATATCCTTCATGTCGGAAGGAACAGTCCAGTCGAGAGTGACATTGGTGAAGGGAGCCTGCGTGCCCCATCTGGAAGGTGTGTTTACACCGTAGATGAAAGACTGCACGCACTGAAGGACCTCATTATAGGAGAGGTTATCGATCTTGACGAAAGGTGCAAGATAGGTATCGAAAGAAGAGAATGCCTGTGCGCCGGCCCACTCGTTCTGCATGATGCCGAGGAAGTTGACCATCTGGTTGCACAGTGTGCACAGATGCTTGGCCGGTGCGGATGTGATCCTGCCCGGAACGCCGCCCAGACCTTCCTGGATCAGCTGCTTCAGGCTCCAGCCCGCACAGTAGCCTGTCAGCATGGAAAGATCGTGCAGATGGATAAAGCACTTGCGGTGCGCCTGTGCGATCTCGTCATCATAGACCTCGGTCAGCCAGTAGTTTGCTGTGATCGCGCCCGAGTTGGACAGGATCAGACCGCCGACACTGAGGGTGACCGTAGAGTTCTCTTTTACACGCCAGTCTTTCTCGGCGCCGATATAGCCGTCCACCAGCTTCTTGTAGTCCAGCAGAGTCTGTTTGGTCTCACGGACCTTCTGATGCTGGCTGCGATAAAGGATATAGCTCTTGGCCGTCTTGGGATAACCGGCCTTCATCAGAGCGCTCTCGACGCGGTCCTGGATTTCCTCGACCTCAGGCATCTTGTCCGCTTCTTCGCGTCCGCTCATCAAAAGCAGACCGATCGCGCGTGAAACCGCAGAGACATCTCTTGCGTCTACCTCTCCGGACGCAATGAATGCCTTTGCAATCGCGTTTTCAATCTTGGTAATATCAAATTCAACAACACGCCCGTCGCGCTTTCTGATCTTTGTGATGCCCATCCTTCCGGCTCCTTCTCTTTCCGTACTCCTCAACAAGCTTTTCCGGAACTTGTCTCCGTATCTTTTTCAGTGCTTTAATGCTTGTCTTTCCGGTTCTGTGTGTATTCTGGTTTTCTGGTTCTGTGTGTATTCTGGTTTTCTGGTACTGGTTTTTCAGCTCTGATTTACAGTTTCCTGTTCTTGTATTCAGGTTCCTGTTATAAATACAATCTTTTCTGTTCCTGCTTCCTGCAATCCATTCAATCTATGCCGGAATAGAAATCCTGCACCTCTCTTTCGAGGACCCGGCCACAGCTTTCGGCAGGATTTTCCGACGTCTGCAGAAGCAAATAACAGCGCATTTTTCGCAAGCATTATAAATATACCTACATTTAGATTAAAATGCAAGTTAAAAATACAATATATTGTGTATACATTCTGTGAACAAAAACAGGAAAGTGCCGGAGAAGAAGACTCTTCTCTGACACCTTCCTGTTTTTTTCTCCATTTATTTGACAGTTTTTTCACTCTAACGGCTCTGCAGCCCCGGCTGCGAGACTGGCCTGCACATCGATTAGCCGCTGGTTGCTGCTGCCGCGATAGATGCTTTCTTTAGAAAGAAGCTCCTGCACGAAAGGTCCGTCCACAAGGACATCGATGTGCCGAAGCGCCTCCACAGCCTCTTCTCCCGCCGCGCCCTGCATAAGCGCCTCGAAAGTCCAGCCGGTGTAGCACCAGACAGAAAGACCTTTTTCATGTGCCGCATCCGCCATCACGATCACTGCCGAAGGCTGCAGAAGGGGATCTCCCCCCGAAAGCGTGATGCCGTCCAGATAACGGGTCGCCCGCATCTCTTCCGCCAGCTCCTCCGCGGTCGTCTCTTCACCTTCCGCGGGGTTCCAGGTCTCGGGATTCTGACAGCCGGGACAATGATGGGGACATCCCTGAAAAAAAACCACATAGCGGACACCGGGACCGTCCACGCTGGAATGACGTACCGTACCCGCGATCCTGCATTTAATACTCACAACAGCTCCTCCTCAAATCAAAACATATACCGGCTTTACAGCGCAGTCACCGAAGAAGTTCCGCCACCTCCGCCGGGGTCCGGGCCAGATAGGCAGCACCCGCCCTGCTCAGCTCCCTGCGGCTGCCATAGCCGTAGAGGACACCCATCGAATCCAGGCCGGTCTGCATGGCACCTTCTATATCATAATGCCGGTCCCCGACCATCAGAGAATGCTCTGCCGTCTTTGCCCGGTCTGCGTTTTCCTCCGAATCTTCCGCCGCCCTCAGAGCCCTGCGGATCAGCGCAGCTTTATCCGTCTTCCTTTCAGAACGGTCGGGGCCGATGACCGCCTGGAAATACCCGGCAATCCCTGTATGCCTCAGAACGATTCCCGCCAGTTCCTGAGGTTTTGCAGTCACGACAAAAAGCTTCTTTCCCATAGCCTGCAGATCCTGCAGCATTTCCCTGACTCCATCGTAAAGAGGCGATCGGTAAATAGCCTCTTTTTCATAATTTTCCCGGTAATAGGCAACTGCGCGGTCCGCGTCTTCTTTATTAAAATGATAATATTTCTGAAAGGACTCAAAGAGAGCGGGGCCGATGAATTTTTTCAGATCCTCCCGGTCCTCTCCCTCAATGCCGAATTTTTCCAGGGCGTAGATCACAGAATCCACGATGCCGAACTCTGACTGTGTCAAAGTCCCGTCCAGGTCAAAAAAGATATATCTATAATCCGGCTTCACCCCGCAGGCACGCTTCAGAGCCCTGCGCAGATACTCATATCTCTCAAGCTTTTCTTTCTTCGCGAAATGTACCTCGCGCAACTGCTCGGGATTTCCCTCATAGCACAGTTCCTCGCCCGAAAACTGCTCGCTGGTGATATCAAACACATGGCCGTCCACGTCATTGTAGCAGTGGAATGTCCCGCCCTTTCGGGGAACCCCCAATACCCTGCCGCCGAAAATATCCTGCACAAGAAAAGACGTGATCGAACACTGTCCCCAGGTCATATGCCTTTTACTGTATTCATCCCGCAGGCGGGGCGCACAGGTATACTCGCACCAGACACCCGAGAGCACATCATAGAGATCCATCGGGGTCCTGATCCCGGGATATTCCGTGCTGACGGCCGTCACATCTGCATTTTCACTGCCGTAAAAAGGATAGCTCATACCTGCTTCGCTCCGTTTCTGTCCTGTTTCTGTTACACGCCCTGTCGAGGGTTCCAATACGCTTCGCGTGCGTCGAACGCCGTAAAACTCCGGTTTTTGTACGCTTCGGCGTACAAAAACACGTCGAGTTTCAGGTGGGTCTGTACTCCTGTTTCTTCCCTGTAACTGATCTGTGCCGCAATAGTTATTGAACTGCTTTCGGCAAATTGGTAAAATAAAAGGTACGGTTCCACACAAGACTTTTAAAAAGACTAACACAATCATACAGCACAAAAAGGCTTTTCGGAAGTGTTTACTCAATTTAAAGACAAAAGAGGGATGATATGAAGACTGGAACTTATACTGTAAAGGACACTAAGCAGAAGGCACTGATGCCGCGGATCAAAATGGCTCTTGCCTGCAGCGTCCTGATCCTTGTTCTGGCCTATCAGACGGCAGTACCCGCACAGGCAGCTGTCAGCGCGGGCCAGGGCGGCAGAGCAGCCGAACTGATCGACGAAAGCCGGCTGTCTGTGCGTCCGGCAGACACCTCCGCCGCCAGATGGGTGAAAAAGGGCAGCCGTCTCCGCCTGAAGGGATCCAACGGCAAATACAAGACCGGCTTTGTAAAATACAAGGGCAAATACTACTATTTTGATTCCAAAGGCTATCTGAAGACAGGATGGATCACTGTAGGCGGAAAGAAATGGTATGCCAGCTACGTCAAAGGCGCCAAAGGCAAAGGCCAGATCCTGACCGGCCTTGTATGGGTACAGGGAAAGACATATTTCATGAACCCCGGCTCATCCCCTGCCCCCGGTGCCGTTTCCACCGGCTTCCAGAAGATTTCCGGCAGAAGGTACTATTTTAATAAGAACGGACATCTGGTCACAGGATGGATCACGGTAGGAGGAAACAAATACTACGCCAGCTGCAACAAAAAAGGACACTACGGTGCCCTTCTGACAGGCAGGCAGAAAATCGGCAGCAAGACCTATCAGTTCGACAGCTCCGGAAAACTTCTGCGGACCCTGCCCACTCAACCTGCCAGAACACTGACCAATTTTGCCGTGATCAACCAGCATCCCGAACTTCCGACTGGATGCGAAGCAACTGCTCTGACCATGGTCCTCAACTACTACGGCTTCGGCGCGGACAAACTCGACATCGCCGACAACTACCTTCCCAAAGGGCCTGTCGGCAGCACTGACTTCCGCGTAGCATTCGTCGGAAATCCGCGCAGCGGCTCATCCTATGGCTGCTATGCTCCTGTTATTGTCAAAACAGCCAACAGATACCTGACCGCCAAGAACTCAAAAATGAGAGCCTCGGATATCTCCGGCAGGGAACTCACGTCTCTGTCCTCCTATACAAATGCCAACAGACCGGTCATGGTCTGGGGCACCATCAACTGCCTTGCTCCTTATCGAGGAAAGACCTGGACTGTAAACGGCAAAAAGATCACATGGATCTCACAGGAACACTGCCTGGTCCTGCTGGGATTCCAGAACGGGAATGTCAAAGTGGCCGATCCCTACAGCGGAACGATCCGCCTCTATGACCTGGACCTCTTCCGCAGCAGATATAATGCACTCTACAAACAGGCAGTGATCCTCAAATAAGGAATGTTAATGCCCGACGATCCGGACAGACCGCTTAATCCGGGACCGCTTACCTATGATTTGACGGGGGTAACAAATGTACGGTGATACAGCTTTTACACGGGAACTTCTGGCCTCTGTATGGCCGGAATGGAAAGTAGCCTCCAGGCTCGGAAAAGGAAGTTACGGCTCCGTATACGAAATATACAGGGACGACCTGGGAACCCGCTATACTTCTGCCCTGAAAATCCTTTACATGGAATCTTCGGATGCTGAGAGCATTGACTATATGAATGACTCGTCCGGCACTTTTCGGGACCCTTCCGGTTCCGCAAGCGGACTCAGCTCCGGCAGCGGCTCCGGCAGCGGTTCAGGCTCCGGCGGTTCATCCGGAAATCCTTTTCTGCGCTACGCATCGGACAGCATGATCGATGATTTCATCGTCAACGTCAGCGCCGAGATCAAGACCATGATCGAGCTCAAGGGCCATCCGAATATTGTTTCCATTGAAGATTATGCTGTACGCAGGACCAAAAGCAGCTGCGCGATCCTGATCCGTATGGAAAAGCTGGAGGCCCTGACCGCATATATAAAACGAACGGGCAGCATGAGCCGGGACGAAGTGATCCGCCTGGGCATAAGTATCTGCAAAGCTCTCTCCCTGTGCGAAAAGAAAAATATCATCCATCGGGACATTAAGCTCAACAACCTGTTCTTCAGTGAAAAAACAGGCTACAAGCTGGGTGATTTCGGTATCTCCCGCACCATGGATTCCATCTATGAAAGAGCATCGATGAGCGGCACGGGAACTCCGCAGTATATGGCCCCGGAAGTCTACATGGGCGACCGCTACAATAACACCGCGGACCTGTATTCCCTGGGTATCGTCCTCTACATCCTCATGAACAACATGATGCCTCCTCTGTGCAGCGATTATCCTGATTCAGCGGATCGCATCTCCATAATGCATCAGGCAAATATACGCCGTCTGCAGGGAGAATCGCTGCCCGGGCCTTCCCAGGCAGATGATCGTCTCGCCGGCGTCATTCTGACTGCATGTTCCCCCAAACCGGAAAAACGTTATCCGACTGCGGATACTTTTTCGACTGCTTTGAGCCAGTGTCTTTCCGCCTCTTCTGCAGCCTTTGCCGGCGGCAGTTCTCTTCCCGGAGGAGACAGCGGCTCACAAAACCCTGAACAGACAAGACGCACTCCCGTTAAGGAAGCCGGATTTGTTTCCGATCCTTCTTCTCAGAGCAGTGCGGGCACTAACCGTGAGAGCCGGATCATCCGGATTTTCCCTGAGACCCCCGATGAAAGCGGGGACAGTGAAAACCGTGACAGCAGAAATGCTGCCGAATACAGTTCTCCCGCAGGCGGACAGACTGTCGTCGACTACAATGCTTCTTTCAGAGAACAGAGCGGGCAGTCATATTCACAAGGATACAGCAGTAATCCCCGCGGCTCTTCCGTGCCCTACAGCGGTGATCCCCGCAGGCCTTCCGTACCCTACAGCGGCGATTCCCGCAGACCTTCCGCATCCTCATCCTACAGCAGCGATTCCCGCAGGCCTTCTGCGTCTTCTGCGTCGTACGGCGGCGGTCCCCGCAGGCCTTCTGCGTCGCATGGAGGCAGTGTAAACAGGTCCACCGCGTCATCCGACTATTACAGAGACAAAAAAGGCGGCGGTCTGCCGCTGATTCCGATCATCGTTTTGATCAGTGCTGCTGTCGCGGTTATCGTCCTGGTGGGAATCGGGTATCTTTTCAACAACGGATCCGCCGGACAAACCGTGACCGGGCCGACGGCAGGCAGCAATTCCGGAATATCTGCACAGAATGAAGACCCGATTCCCGGCGGCTCCGCACCAACGCAGGTGTCGGATTCCGGCAATACTGTAGAGACTGATACTCCGGATTCGGACGTCACTGCCCAGACCGACGAGCCCGATTCAGACGTCACTGCCCAGACTGACGAGCCCGATTCAGGCGCCGCTGCCCAGACTGACGAGCCCGATTCAGACGTCACTGCACCGCCGGACAATCAGACTCCGGCATCTCCCTCCCTGACCGACCCGATCGAATGGAGTGACGGCAACCTTCGCAAAGCCGTTTACAGCTATCTGAATATTGACGGCACAATGACTTACAAGGATGCTGCTTCCGTCAAAAGGCTGGTACTTGAAGATGCAGGCATCATCAATATCGATTCACTCCGGTATTTTACACGCCTGGAAGAACTGCGTCTCAAAAACAACAGTATAGAAGACCTTTCTCCTCTGTCAGGCCTTACCGGTCTCAAACAGATTCACCTTGAGGAAAATAAAATTTCAGACCTGACTCCTCTTGCGGAAATGACATGGATCGAGAAGCTTGATCTTTACGACAATAACATATCGGACATTTCAGCCCTGGAAGGCATGAAATCTCTCACGATGCTGGATCTCCGTTATAATATGATTTCTGATGTCAGTGTTCTCAGAGACATGACCAATATGAACGACCTCTACCTCGGCACCAACCAGATCAGTGACATCTCAGCCATTGCCGGAATGACCAGGCTCACTTACCTGAACATCAGCTACAATTATGTGGAAGATATCAGTGTAGTGGCAAACATGCCCGATCTGGCCGTGCTGACCATGACATCCAACAGGATCAAGGACATCACGCCAATACGAAACTGCACGAAACTATACCATCTGAAAATGAAAGAGAATCTCATAACAGATTTTTCCGTCCTGGATGAAATGTCCATCGGCTATGTTGAACATGACTGACGGAACAGGATCCTCTTTCCTGCCTTGGTCCGGCTCCCTGTCAGAAAACACGGCACTATGAAAGACTGCCCATGGCTGAAAATACGGCACTATGAAAGAGGGGAGGACAAATCTGTCCTCCCGAATAAATCGTGTTCCCGTACCGGACAGAAAATGCGGCGCAATGAAAAAAGGAGGACAATCCGTCCTCCAAAAAAATAAAAATGTAAACGCAGCTCCCTTTCCTGTCCGCCCAGAATTCAAAAGAGGAGCAGAAGAATCAAGGTCACAGCAATGCCTCCGATCAGGCCGCCCAGATGGGCTATGGCATTGATCCCGCGGTTGGCAAACGCGTAAAAGGCATTGATGCCCAGCACACGCAGGATTCCGTATAGGGACACCCCTCCGTAACCGGGAAGCAGAGCAAAAATCAGGTAGGAACCCAGAAGGCCGAAGATCGCACCGGAGGCCCCTGCGGAGATTTTATTTTTCCCGCTGCGTGTCTCCACTGCATAGCTGAGCAGATTTCCGCACAGTCCGGAGACAAGATAGAGAAGCAGAAACAGGGGAATCCCGAAGAAATACTCAAGCGCCGGTCCCAGGTTATACAGTGAATACATGTTGCAGATCAGGTGGATAAAACCAAAATGCAGGAACATAGACGTAAACATACGGTACCACTGTCCCTTCTTTACATAGGGGGTATACTGGGCACCGAACTTCAGAGCAATCTCCCTGTTTTCCGTCCCTCCCGCCATGGTCTCCGCCGCGAAGATCAGAATATTGATGCCGATCAGGATATACGTGGCTGATAAACGCATAATATTTCCTCCGTCTTAAAGAATAGATCCGGCAATTACCGCCGAAAGATATTCAATATTATAAGAAAATAGTTTCCTGAAAACAACCGGTCTGCTGTCTCTGCCTCCTGCCATGTCCAATTGCTGTGTACACCCCGGGTACTTTTATGAACAAAAAATCCTCTTCCCGCTTTCCATTATCCAGATTTTCCCTTCCCGGACAGCGCATTGTCCGGTCTGTCGTTTCCGTGTGGCTCTGCATGATTCTGTACTATATCCGCGGCATGCGCGGAGAGCCTTTCTACTCTGTCATCGCAGCCCTTCAGTGCGTACAGCCCTATTCCTCCAACATGCTCAGTGAGGGAAAAGACAGGATCATCGGCACACTGATCGGTGCCTTCTGGGGCGGCGTCGTGCTCTATGCCGAGCTTCTCCCCGCGGGGGGAGGCATGAGCACAGCCCTGCTTCACCTGATCCTGCTGGGGGTTTTTGCCGGCCTTGTGATCTACTCCACTGTCGTGCTCAACATTTCCCAGTATGCCCTCTTTTCCGCTGTTGTCTTTCTCGGTATCGCCATGTACCACTCCGACGACACGATCTTCTATGTCCATATATTTAACCGTACCATGGACACCATCATCGGCGTTGTGATCGCTGTCATTGTCAATTCAGTCCACATGCCCAGAGAGCGTGACTGCTCAACATTGTTTGTATCAGGCATCGATCACGTCCTCTTCCGCGAGGACCGGCAGCTTTCCTCCTTCACAAAGATCGAGCTCAACCGCTATCTGGATGAAGGCATGCGCTTCTCCGTCTCCACCAAACAGACACCTGCCACCGTACACGAAGTCCTCGCGGGTGTCAGTTTCCGTCTCCCCATCATTGCCATGGACGGAGCCGTCCTCTACGATCTCAACACCATGAAATATGTCCGGACAACAAAAATGGATCCGCAGATCGTCCGGCTGGTGAGTGATTTTCTCTATAGAGAAGGGATGCCGTTTTTTGTAAATACCATACAGGATCAGCTCCTGGTCATTTATTTTAAGGACTACAAAGACCTGATCCTGGAAGAAGTGAAAAACGCGCATCATGGCAGTACGGCACCGGGAACAGACGCCGGCACTTACGTTTCAGACAGCGTAAGCTCCGACAGTGAAGATCATTTTACACTCACCAAATCGGCTTATCTGTGCATGGCAAGGCTCTACAAAAAGAAACGGGTTTCTCCTTACCGCAACTATGTCCGTACAAATACTCCCATCACAGAGGATGTCGTGTATATTCAGGTCATCGATCTGGAGGACAACATCGACCGTCTCCACGAAGAACTCATGGCACAGCCCTGGGCAGACAGTGTGCGCACAAACTTTGAGCAGCTCGACTGTGATGAGGGAGAAAAAATCATGCGCATCTACTCCTCTGACGCGACCCGCCTGAATATGCTTGAAGAACTCCGCCAGTTCACCGGCGCCCCCGGTGTCGTCACCTTCAGCAACATTCCGGGAAGAGGCGACATCCTCATCCGCGATCCTTCCAGGGACCAGGTCGTCAAAGAACTGAAAAAGCGCTTCAAGCCGGTCAGCCTGCGGGGCTGGAGAAATATCCTGCACCTGTAAATCTGCAGCAAATCAGGAAACCCGTAATATTGTAAAGCTGCAGTCACTTAAAACTGTAAACCCGTAAGGCTCTGCAGCCACTCAATACTGTAAACCAGTAAAGCTGCAGCCACTCAATACTGTAAACCAGTAAAGCTGCAGCCACTCAATACTGAAACCAGTAAAACCAGGAACTGTAAATCGTAAAACTGGAAAAAAAGACCTGTGCCGAAGTCTGCTCTCATTTCTGTAAAGCAGCCTGCGGTACAGGTCTTTGTTTTCTGCAGTTATATTTCCGGGTCTTTTTATATTCCCGTTTCCTTCTCCGGTCTTTTCTCCGGGTATCGCTGTTCTTGTAATTCTACCTTTCCATGCCTGTTCTTCTATGATCGAAGTGATGATCAGGCGATGAAGGATGCATTAACCCAGCCGATCTTGCCAAGTTTGAGGGCCTTGACCTTGATATATTTTGTGGCTCCGCCGGCGTTAAAGTCATTATTCACGTAACGGACCTCGCCGAGGACCTCAACCTTATCACCATTGTAAAGCTGTCCGATCTCATTGCTGGCATTGTAGCCGGGTTCACTCCTGAGAGCAAGCCAGCCTGACTGCAGACCTGTTACTGTTGATTTATATTTGCCGGTACCATCGTTATTGTCGTAAATCGGGACTCCCTCAACACCGTATGCTCCGCCTGCAACCTCTCCAAGTTCCTCTGCGTTCATTTTCTTCATCTCGTTATCCATGTTCATTCTCCTTTTCTTAATCTAAAATGTTTTTAACTGACAGATGATCGTTCTGCTTCATCTGCCTTGTTTTGTTTTATTTGATGAGTTCAGTATATCATCATAGATGTCACAAAAGTGTCACAAGCTCAAAAAAATTTGCCCTGTTCACGGAATTCGCTCCGCTCAAAGAAATCTCCGCAGTTCATTTCCTAAAAAATCAGCATATTCGCCCCGGTAATTGAGCCTGATATATGCGCGCAGATCCCTTACTTTCTTCTTTCTGCCCGGAACAGCTTCCATCTCGCGGATTTTTGAAATTGCCTCCCGCAGCTTCGCAGACTCTTTAGAATCCTGCCTCAGGTATTTCATGTCGTCGAACTCTGCCTCCTTCATTTCGATTGTAACAATACCTTGAAGAAAGTCTGTAGCGGCGACATGATGACCGTGTTGCCCGGACGCCCGTCATCGAGCGTTTTTCATACTTCCGGACATGTCGAAGCGCTCCTGTGCTGGGACACCCGAAGAGAAATCCGCATTTCAAAGCCTTACTTATAGGGGTTTTGAAACTGGCGATATTCTCCGATGGGATCAGCGGAGCTTTGGCCGTCTCGCGGCACAAACATCCGGAGTAAAAAATCTTGTATCGACATTATTTTTTACTCTTGATAAGACTGCTCCCAGACCTCTGAAAAGGCATTCAGGGGGTCCTCTGTGAGCAGGCAGACCAGGAGGAAGGCTTCATATAAATTGGAAATATTCAGTCTGCCCATATAGCAATATTCAAGAATGGCGTCGGCGTTTTTTACAAACTGCTTATAGCGGGGAATCGGCTCCTCTTCGTCCTTGAGGACAAAGTTCAAAAACAGAAGCGTCAGAAGATCATACCGGGTGACTGCCGCTTTTCCGGACAGCAGACGGCTCATCCGCTGCCTGCTCAGGCGGTGTTTTGCAAAGCCTTTCCCCAGACTTGAAAATGAGCTGTTCAGCAGATTTCCCTTCTCATCGACAGGAACTCCGCTGTACAGGATCTTCTCGATTTCCGCCTCCTTTACGGTTTTTCTGTCCTGGACTTTTCCGAATACGTAGAGGTCCTCCTCCGCATTCAGATCCTGAATCTGTGACTTCGCTCGCTCCATGAGACTGACAAAGCAGTTATATGCCGTTCGGCTGTATCGGTTTAGTTTTTTCTGTGCCTTCAAAGTCGAGAGATAGTCGAGGATTTCCTTCTCGCTCATCCTCCCTTTCAGGAGATTCATTCTGTTGACCAGTGTGGGACCGTCCGGCAGCAGGAAGGCCTCCTGATCCCCGGGCATCTTGAGCCTTACATCCGCTGCAGCTTCTCCCGGATCCAACACAGGCAGAACGTCGGAATGATTGTAGGCTTCCATCATTTCCCGGGCATACATAGCCGGCAGCCTGTTTCTGTAGCAGTGCCAGTAAATGACCTCCTCCGGGTCGTTGAGATTAAAGTCCTGTTCGCAGATTGCCTTCGTCAGAAACATAGAGACATCTTCCACAGGCATTTTCAGGGCGAATCCCAGCAAAAACACTGTCTCCCTGCTGACAGAGGCGGCACTGAGCCACCCATTGATCAGAGCCCCCAGCGTAGTACTGGACCGGTGAAAGGATTTAGGCGTATTTGTGCGCGAAAAAGCTGTTTTCAAAAAATCCCTGTAAGCCGCGTCATCATCCTTTCCGAGCCCGTTTTTTCTGCCGAACCGCTGATAAATATATCTCTTCAGATATTGGCCAAAAGGAATGATTTCCGACTGGCTTCTCAGATAGCGGAGTATCATCCTGCTGTCATTCTCCGAAAAATCCCTCCTGCGGACCAGAGACTGAATGTCCCGCCCTGCCTTTCTGGTATACTCAAGAGAATTGTTCGACCAGTCTATCGTATTATCCGTAATCATGTTGATCCATTCAGACATAAACTCCTCCGGACTGCCCGCCGTTCACAGGCCGTATAGCTGATTCTTCAGGACACGGGTATAAGCGGTGAGGCGAATGCCCCTCCTGCATGCTTATCCTGCAGCTGAAATCAAGGGAATGGCGCGATGGGAAATCAATTCACTGATCCCACTCAATCAAAAATGTAACCCTTCCTTCCGCGTCTTTTCCGAAATCCCCGTCATTCCACTTATAAGGAACATCTTTATACCAAAACAGTGCGTAGTTTTCTGTATCTCCAAGTCCGTCCGGCTGCCCTTCCAGCCAGCTTTCAAAGCTGAAAGGAGTCCCGTCCACCCAGTACCAGCTGCCTTCCGATCCGTCGTCCGTCAGGCCAAAATAGGCACTTTCATATTTCAGATCATAAAAGACATAATCATATACAGCAGCGTTTTCCTCAGCGTCGCTGAGTACGGCGAGATGGCCTCCGTGCTCCCTGCAGTACTGATTGGCGTCACGGAAGGAGTCGATACTCTCTGTGCGCAGTGCATAATAGGTATGTCCCTTATAACGCAGGACGTTTCCGTCCGGGATGTCCAGCTGCCCGGCGATCACCTCACAGGAATCATAAGAGAGGTAAAACACATTTTCCTTCTCATCATGCGATAAAACGACGGTCTGCGAATCCACCCGCGGAACAAATCCCTCAACTTTCGGCGCAGTCAGCAGGACAGATGCCCCTTTCTCGCCGTAATATTTTTTTTCGGACAGGATTTCTGATGTCTCCTCATCCACACAGATCACGGTATAAGACACAGCCGCCGCCCCGTTGTTCTCCACTTTCGTGTACTGGAAAAGAATGATATTTTCAGAACCGTCCTCAGACAGCACAAGTGTCTGGGAATCCTCTTCGATTCTGTAGCCTTCTCTCTCCTTGGGGACCTCTGTCACCTTCTCCCCGGCAATGCCCTCCTTCACCTCCCGCTCAAGTGTCACTCCGTTATTATCCCTGGAAATAATCGTATAATAGACTGCCCCGTCAGACTCTGCGGAATCCGCAGAATCCACGGCTTCCACGGCAGAAGAGGACGAGGCGGAACTGCTGCGGACAAGGAAAAAACACCCGATCCCTGCAAGAGCTATAAAACCTGCCGCAAGCAGCAGGATCAAACCCGGAGGCTTTCCCTTTCTCCCGGATTTCCTCTTGTCTTCGTTGTCTCTGCTGTCTTTGTTATCTCTGTTATCTCCGCCGTCTCTGTTACCTATGTCGTCTATGCTATCTTTGATTTTCCTGTTATCACTGCTGTCTTTGTTTTCCCCTGAAGAACTGCTGCCTCCGCCGGCAGATCTGAGGCCATGCATAGCACTCTCGCCGCCTTCAGAAACGTTTCCGTTGACCGCAGGTTCTGACAGAGCGCCCTGTTCCGCGTCCGAACTCGTTCTTCCGGTCAGACATCCCTGCAGCGCGTCTTTGAATTGGGCGGCTGTCTGATAGCGATTTTCAGAATAGGGGTCACAGGCTTTGCAGATCACCGCAGACAACTCGTCTCCGGCTTCGCAGGGAAACTGCAGAGGCGTTCTCTTCAGCCGGCGTATATTTGCCTCATGCAGTGCTGAAAATCCGGGAAATCCTCCGGCTCCTTCCTCTTCTGAGCCGTCACTGGTGTCACAGAATGGCGGCAGCCCTTTATTGAGCAGGATATAAAGTACAATACCGAGAGAATAGAGATCCACCGTATTGTCATATCGGCTTCCATCATATATTTCGGGCGCCATGTACTGAAATGTCCCGGCTCCGCTCATGGACACTTTTTCATAAATAGTGGACATGGTCCTGGAGATTCCGAAATCCCCGAGTTTAAATCCCGCTTTTTCGCTGTAAAAAATGTTTCCCGGCTTTATATCCCGGTGAATAATATTGTTCTTTTCGCAGAATTCCAGGGCCGTACAGATATCTGTTCCGAGACGGACTACATCACGCCATCCGGGTTTTCCTGTTCTTCTGTAATATTTTTCCAGACTCTCCAGAAGTTCCATGCGGATCAGGATGGTGCATGAGTCATTCGAGCGCAGGACTTTATAATCCTCGATCGATACGATATTGGGCGTTCCTTTAAGCCGCATCATCATATCAATTTCCCTGATTACGCCGGAAATAAACTCATCAAGCGCGCTCTCCTGCATACCGAATGAAAAAGCCGAAAAACCTGCAGACTCACTGTCACGATCAGGCTCCCCGCCGTCTGTATCAAACCGTCCTTCTGTCAGGTCGGTATTATCCATACCTGCAGCGCAGCTCTCACTGTCGTAGTACAGGCCGTTATCGCCCGTCTCCATGTGAAGGACCTTCAGGGCACAGCTGTAGGTTCTGCCAAGGTCATTGCGCGTGATCTCATAGACAGTCCCGAAACTTCCCTTTCCGATCTTTTTTGTAATCGTCCAATCCGGCCAGACCGATGATAGTTCCTGCTGGATGTATGTCAGCTCATCAAAGCATCTCCTTCGGAGCTGCGCAAGGCCCTTCGGCTGTTTGTGCAACTTGACGAGACTCAGAGCCATTGGATACCTTTTGACCTTTACATCATATAATAATAGTAAGAACATTATAAATTATACATGGCAAACGATACAAGTGCCACTCAAAAAGCCCCAAAGCGGAGTGTCTGTGACATTCCGCTTTGAGGCTTTTAAAAAAATCCTTACAAAATATGAATAAACAGCGAGTCTGTCGGCGTAAATGCCGTGTCCTCAATGCGCGCCTGCCCGGGCATTGTTGACACGCCATGCCGGCTTACGCGGTCCGGCGCGCGATCATGATCACTCCGATGACGAGGAGAATCGGGATCATGTCAAAGACAAACCCAAGAACCGATACCGCCAGAAGAATTGAAAAAATAAATCCCAGTCCGCCGAACAGCCAGCCAAGAGCCCGCATACCGGCTTTAAAAATCATTCCGGTCAGCTTCAGGAACAAAACAAAAAGAAAAATTGCTGTCAATGTAATCATTATTTTCCGCCTTTCATCATTTTCGCCCGGTCAGCAGCTTTACAATCTGTCCCGGTTATCTCATCAAGATCATAGGTCCCGCTTCTGCGCAGCCGGACATTCAGTCCAAGCTGCTCTGAATAAGAAGGCTTTCTGTCAAGCTTCTCTGCAAGCCGGATCGTCAGTATTCTGCTTTTTATAGTCATCATCTCTTCCTTGGCAACAATACAATCTGCAGGCAGCACTGAAATCTGAAAACATTATCTCTACCGTCTGTTTCGGTTTCGAGATTTTTTGTTTTTCCGTTTCTGAACACATGATAATCCAGAAGACCTATCTTCGAAACCGCAGGAACAGAGAATTAGCCCTTCTTATTTTTGCAAAAACAGCGAAAAGCGCCCCGGACCTGTCACTAAGTGACCTTCCGGGGCGCTTTGATCAATTATACAGCATGCGCGGGCACGTATGTGTGCAGGCATCGATTCTATAGCTGTGTGCCGCAGCCGACGAATCATTCATGACCCGCCCGCGGGTCTTGCGCGGCCGGGAATCAACTATGCATCGCTCCGTGCTTTGTGCTTTTCATACAGACCGCGGTCTATAGTGCCGTTAGCCAGCATCTGCTCCGACCACAGCTGCAGTGTCTCCACTGTGATGGAAATTTTCTCCAGCGTCTCCTGAATCTTCACAAAATCTTCCACCTCATCATCCCCGATCTCTCCGTCTGCTGTAATCTCGATCAGGCGCTCCTTCTGTTTCTGCGCTGTATTGAGAGACGCCAGCATTTCCAGAACGATCCTTGACAGATCCTTTATCTGGATCTCGGGCACATACTGCTGCCCGATGGGGCACTCGTTTGCGCAATAGTAATTGCAAAGATGGGGTGCCTTATAGCCTTCGGACATCATCAGGACCTCATCCGGGTGCGGAAGCGAGCGTTCATTCTCAATCTTCTCGATCCGGTCAGCCGTCAGACCGTCCATCAACTCGCTCGCTTCATCGCGGGTAAGACCCCGCTGCTCCCTCTGCCGGAAATAAATATTCTTATTTTCTTTTGTCGAAGCTCTGGCCATTGTATCCTCTCCTGCAAAGCAACGCAGATCATTCCCTGACAACAACGGAGATACCGTTGGGAATGCAGGTCAGAGAAGCGTCCTCACCCTTGATCTCCCTTGCACGCTTGTAGGCAGCTTCAAGACTGGGCGCGTACTCCATCTTCAGGCCTTCGATCATATCCTTCTGGTCCTCGTTGGCAACAAAGATGACTTTATATTTGCGGACGATCCTTGCCAGAATCTGGCTGCACCACTGATCGGGAGCAGTCTTCTCCTGAGGGGTCGCCAGGAATTTCTGATAGGCTGTCTCAATGTCAGGCTCATCAGCAATGATGTGATAGAAGAAATCACCTCCTGTGCCGTCCGAGCAGGATGCCAGCATGATGATGACAGCGCCGTCCTTTGCAGTTGCCTCGCCTGCTGTCATGCCCTTGGGCGACTGATAAGCATTCTGGTCCAGAGGATATCCGCCGTTAGTGGTGATAACGATGTCCGCATAAGCAGGCTTCACGCACACATAATCCGCGATAAAATCGCAGCCTCTGCGGTGTGCTGTCTCGAAGTTTCCGGCAAATGCCGCAACTGTCTTTTTGTCTTCATCGATGACAACGTTGACAATATAGGCCAGCTTCGCCATTCTCGCTGCCGCCAGCATATCCTCATGCATGGGATTGTGATCCAGAATGCCCGTGCGGGAATAAGGGCTGTCGATAAACTTGGAGCAGTGGTTGCCCATAACTGTGACGGCGTCGGCTACGCCGGGCAGGATGCTCTTGCGGCCGCCGGAGAAGCCGGCGAAGAAATGAGGCTCGATAAAACCTTCCGAAATCAGAAGCTGCGTATCCATCGCCACCTTGTCAATGATGCAGTCAGGACCGCTGGGCAGAGAGCCGACCTTGACATTCCTGGAGGGATCATGAGCGTCATGAACGATGATGTTGTCCTTGAACTCCTCATACAGCTCGTCGCCGAGCTTGTTTCTGAGTTCCTCGATCGTTGTGGGACGATGGAAACCGGTGGAGACAAGCAGAGTGATTTTGATCTCGGGGCTGCCCTCACGGAGCTCGCGGATCATATTGGGAAGAATATCCTTGCTGGGAACAGGTCTTGTGTGATCACTGATGATGATGACACAGTCGTCTTTTCCTTTTGCCAGTTCGCAGAGCCTGGGACTGTCGATCGGGTTTTCCATTGCCTCGCGCACGATCTCAATCCCGGTCCGGTCGCTGGTAAGCTGATCGACATTGCTGGTCAGGACGGGTGTATCGTCCGGTACCTGCAGATCCTGGGTGGTATGTGCATAAAAGAATTTGACTGTTTTCATAAGATCCTCTGTGTTTCTCCTTTCTGAAAAAGGGGGCAGGTTTACCGCAGCCGCTCATGATTATATATTGCTAACTCATCTGTACACGCCATGTCAAACCGAGCTTGTCTCATGTAAATATAATATCATACAAAGCCTGTCTGTGCCCCGACAGAACAAAATGTTTCAAAAAAAGGACGCCTCATGAAAACAAGATGGCCCCTCTTGAGCTGCCCGCTATGATGTCCGGCCTCATCTTCTTTTGCTCTCTTATAAACTTTTCCAAACAGTTCTGCTGATGATCTTTAAAGGCCGCTCTTTAAACGGTGAAGCATCTTTTTCTGCATCCTTTTTGCATCCTTTTCTGCATCCTTTTTGCATCCTTTTTTGAGTTCATTTTGCGTGATTTTGAAGACTGTAAAGAGTCATTTCTCTATGTAAAGTGCTATAATATTTTTTTGTAATATTGCCAAATAAATCAAGGGAGGTGGAGATGAAAACAGCAAAACGACTCATAGTTTCCCTGCTGGTGCTCTGTCTGCTGACCGCATGCTCCGGCGGGGGCGCTTCTTCCGCAGACAGCAAGGGTTCCGCAGATCAGGCAGGGGGTAAAGCCGATGACTCCTCCGCAGATGCCGGGACCGGCGCTGCAGCACAGTCACAGACGGCAGAGGGGACAGATGTCCCCGATCCGGAAGGCTTCGAAACCTACGCAAGCAAATACGGATGGAGCATAAAGTATGATCCGGATACTGTCGAAATTGACGCGGGAACCGAGGATTCGGTTCTGTTTCAATACACCGGTGAACAGACAGGAGAAAACTACCTGACTGTCGAATTCATTCCCGATGTGCAGCCCATGGAAGCCCTCACTGCACGGCTCGAGGATTATGATGAAGACGCTGTCAGCCGGGACGAAGGGTATGTCGGCGTCGACAAATGGTGTTTTACCGCTTCCGTCGATGACAGTGACGAGTATGAAGTCACCATTGACTATACCTCAATGGAATATAAGGGCGGCGTGATCCTCACCACCATCCACAGCTGCAGTGAGGCGGACGTGACACTGGAATATTTTGCCTCCGACACTCTTCACGATATGGTCAATTCCATGACTTTTGAAGATTCCGAACCGCAGACCCTCTTCTCCTACTATCCCGGCACATACCGGAAAGTCGACGATTCAGCGGACGCGCCCAGGACGATCGTCCTGTATGAAGATCATTCCGGAACCATGGAAACCGACGAAGAGATCCCTGTACTCTGGACCAGTACAGAGCTCATGGTAAAAAACGAAGAGACATCATGGGAATATACCATTGAGGGCAATTATCTTTACCTGAGTGTTGACGATGACATGGTCGAGTACGAGAAAGATGAAAGTGTACCGGCAGAACCCCGCAGCCCGGAAGATTCGCTGACCTCTTCCGCAAAAGAAATGATCGACTGGGTTCCTCATACGACTGAAGCGGCAGACCCTGCCGCACAGGCCGCAGCAGGACAGCAGACAGGCGGCACGGATGAAGCAGGCGCGGGCTCTGCCGAATCTGTGGATGGTACCTCTTTAGAAAAGACCCACGATGAATACATGCAGGAGATTGAGGATCTCTATACCAAAGACGGCCCCGGAACGATCGGCCGCATCCACAAAATGCAGGCATTTTTGATGGAACTGTCCCTCCACGCAAAAGAGAAAAATCCTGATTTCAAAGTTATGATCCAGGGTGCCGAATATCTGGGATTCACTGACGGAAATATCAAAAAGGATCTCCAGCCGTCCATGATGGAACTGATCGACGGATGGGGCAACGAGGGCGTGGTCGGCAAAGATAAGAGCTTTGCCCCCAATTCCATCCAGGCTGCGTATATTACACTTGCCGAAAACGGAAAATTTATCACGGATACGACCATCGTGTCTTCAGAGGAAGACCTCGAAAAATATATCTCCAAAGCACAGGAATGGGGAATCGTACCCTTCCCCCGTATCGGCGCGGATCTGGCACAGGAGCTCTATCCCGGACAGCGCTTTGCGGATAATTTTGATTATTTCTGGGTGGAGGACACCGACAAGATCGGACTCTCCGAATATACTGACGGTTCCCGCGATGTCAATGAACTGACAGACGCCAGAACCTATCTCTACAATATAAACGGGCGTCCCTATGACAATTGGAATATGTGGGATACGGAGGAAGCCGCGTTCAATAAAGGCTCCGGTGACAGGGTCAGGATCACAGATTCCTACGCCTGCGGACTTCTGGTCCCTTCCGAAAACGGCAGTTATCTGCCCGCATCCGAAGATCCGGATGACGAGGCAATTACAGGCGCAATAGATGAATACGGAGAACACTGGGACTGGTGGTGGAGAGCTGCCGGACTGGATGAAAATGCCGGCAGAGAGACATGGCTGGAAGCACTCCGCAATTCCGACTATGACGTAATCTTTATCGATTCCTGCTACAATCACAAGGCTGGTCCCGACAGCATGACACCTCTGACCAGAGAAGAGGTGGAGAGTCTGAAGACAAAACCCGACGGAGGACGCCGCCTGGTACTCTCCTATCTGGCAATCGGCACAGCGGAACAGAACCGCTGGTACTGCCAGGATAACTGGAGATGGGTCGACCCGACCAACCTCGACTCCACATACAGCATGAAAACCGGCGAGATCCGCTGGCTGGGAAACCGCTCTTATTACATTCCCTTTGAAGCGACAGAAGCCGGCATGGAAGCCGAAGGTGACCCGATTCCCACATGGCTGGCCTTCAGCTACGGAGATGAATATCCAGAGGAGTCGGTTGTCCAGTGGTGGCATAAAGACTGGCGCGATATCATCATCAACGGCGGCGGTAAATATAACAACATCGTTACAGGAGACAACACCTCCTCCATCGACCGCATCATCGACCAGGGCTTCGACGGAGTCTACCTCGACAACGCCGATTCCTGCTGGGACGATTCCTGGTTCTCCTATGAAGACTACTGGGAAGAGCCGGGCGGTATTCCGACCGAATAAAGAGGAGAATGTCCCGATAAAGGCACAGGGACTCGGACCTTAAAAGGCACAGAGACTCAGACCTTAAAAGACCGGAGGCCGGTTCTGCATTCCGCAGAACCGTCTCCGGTCTTTCTGACTTCCTGATCCTTATCTCTCCAGGGTACATTCCGCTGTCTTTTACAGGTTTGTCACCGTGATCGCTTCATTGCCCGTCCCCTCAGTCCTTCTTACCTATACTTATAAAACACTTTCGAGAAGAAGTCTTCTTTCCGAAGCAGGAGGGGAATGTGCTCTTTGAGTATGTTGAAGTACTCATACTGGCATTCTTTGCGTGCCTTGTAGATCTGCGCCGGTTTTTCCCCCTTTAAACCGATGTTTCTGGCTTTTTCGGCGACGGTTCCGATATTATCCATCATGGAGATGTATATGCGGGAACTGGTATGATCCTCAAAAAGGATTGCCAGGTGCTTGTTCATCTCAAGGATGAGATCCGGATTGTTTTCGTCCGCCTTGTAAACTGCAAAGGGAAGGGCATGGGGATCGTCATAAATCGTGTCAGCCCTGTTGTTGTCTCCTGTATTATAGTTGATCTCCACACCGGGCTGTACATTATAGCAGTAGACGTTAAAGCAGACACCCTGCCCCTTATCTTCGATTGAATATGCCTCAATCTGGACACCGGACGCGATCAGGTTCTCTCCTTTATAAAAAGGAGTGACGCGATAAAGTACATGATTGCCCGTTTTCCTGACGTAATTTGCCACCTTTTCCTCGTAAGGCTTCATGCCTGTTTCGTTGAGGTAGGATGTCCCTGTCATGATATTTTTCTGATCTTCATTGCCTCCGAGCTGATGGGCGATCAGGTGACATCTGTGATATAAATAGCCGACATCGATAATGTCGTCATATCTTTTCTGACTCCATCCGGGCGGATCGTTCATACCGAAATCTTCTTTGCTGTCGCCCGTCTGCAGGGTATCCGGTCCGATCACTTTAAAGGCCATTCCGCAGCGATGTAAATAATCCAGTTCACTGTAGAAGGAATAATCCGCATACTTCATCTGTTCCGGGGTGAATCCGGGCTGGTTTCCGTTGACTTCCTCAGACGCGCTCCCGGAGAAGGGATTGACATTGCCGCTTTCCAGTGATGCATCCGACGCTGAGGGGTTGTCCGCCAGAAGATCGGACAAAATATGCATATAGTAGAGCATGGCGGAAAAGCTGTCCGCTTTCTGATTTCCATCGTGAAAAAGCCCGTCGAAGAAACTGAACTGGAAAACCGTCTTTACAGTCTTTACCAGAAGTTTTTTCCTTCTGTTCTGGATCCTGGAAAGCGGTGTATATTCATACTCCCAGCTGTTGTGGGAGCACTCCGCCAGGTCGGAGTTCTTGATGTTGAGCTCTTCCAGTTCAGGAAGGCGTCTGACATGCCGGCGGTCAAGGAAATCAAGCTTGTCCTGCCCCTGATTGTCACACTGTTCACTGCACAAATACAGTGCGCTCATCAGCATCTTGAACTCTTGCTTTGAATCAAAAGAAGAATACTCCTCACCGAACAGCAGCTGCAGTTCATAGGTTTCGGTCTGTTTTTCATTACATGCAAAAACAGGGAGGTCCATCAGAAGCAGCATTACAATCGCCAGCACAAAGGCGATCAGACGTTTCTTCATTCTGT
This sequence comes from uncultured Lachnospiraceae bacterium, assembly GCA_900318375.1. Taxonomy (GTDB): domain Bacteria; phylum Bacillota; class Clostridia; order Lachnospirales; family Lachnospiraceae; genus CAG-791. The sequence continues at coordinate 8,424 of ONKG01000060.1, read as the reverse complement.
AATCCTCTCAAAATCGATCCCATTTACAAACAGGTACTTCTTTTTCGAAACGACCTTGTAGTTGAAGGCCGTATAATCTTCCGGTTTTCCGTCAACCGTGATGATCCTGATCACAAGCTTCTCACCGGCTTTATATTTGTGCTTTCCCGCAGCCTGACTTTTAATTTTGACCTTGTAATCCGCGCATTCTGCCCCCTCGGGTCTTTTGACCGATGTGACAGTCCAGTCTTCGATCGTCTCCTTTCCGTCGGGCCCTGAGATTTCAAGCGTGACCGTGGAACGGTCTGTCATACAGACTGCCGGTATGGTCAGCGATTTCCCGTCAAACTCCACGGCGATTTCATCGGGGTTGATCTCTGTCTCTGAATGGTCAAACCGGAACTTATCATCGAGTGTTCCGGCAAGGAAGATCGGCTCTCCGTTCTCATGGAGGATCGCATCGATCTTTTTCTGCTCTGCCTCAGAAATATTTTTTTCCTCCGCCAGCGCAAACAGCATTTCGCAGTTCAGATACAGTGCCTCACTGGCCGGAGGAAGTGCAGTCTTTCTCTCTTCTTTGCGCATTTTGTTGTACTGCTTGATTTCCTTCTTTTCGCGCTTTGTGGCATCCTTCTCTGCCTTGACATCCACTACATCCAGAAGATAGACCGTGTTCAGCTCTTTCTGCTCATCGACCAGAATATTCACGTTGTCAAACTCAATCTTATAAGCAGCATCCAGATAGGAATCCCGGTCTGTCTTTGCGTAGAGATCCAGATAGGTCTGCGCGACAAAATACCGAAGTCCCCAGTCCGAATCCTTTGTGTTAGAAAGGATCAGTTCGCAATAGTTCTCCGCAATCTCAATATACTCCGACTCCTCCCTGCATTCCGCTGCCGAAATGATCGCCATAGGCAGTGCCCTGGCATAATCCAGATCTTTACGGAAAATACGAGTCGCAATAGCTTCATATCTGCCGAATGCCTCCAGGCATTTGCTGTAATCCCCTGTCTCATAATAGGCTTCCGCCAGCCGCAGCCAATAAGGCCCGAATTGACTGTAGGTTTTTTCATTTGTCTCCAGCCATGCAATCCGGCGCACAACATTCGGATTTTTTACCCATGAGACAAAATTTTCCACGGACTCCTGATTCAGCGCATAATCGCCCGGCAGTGAATAGTCGCGGACCATGTTGAACATATATGACAGTTCGCTCTTCGTGCTGTCGTGAAGCTCCGCTGCCTCGGCGTCATCCAGTTCCCAGCCCTCTTTAATGTACTGCAGATCCGTCTGGGACGAAGCCGTGTTGTAACTGGTGACAGAATCCGCCGCCATATAGACCACTGAGAGGACCGTCCTCAGCACATCCTGGGACTTGACTGCGCTGAGCAGACCGACCGGGTTGGGGACCGCCTTTCTGAGCGCCTTTGCTTTATTCTGCTCATAGATAAATTCCAGGCGGTTCCTTTTTACGTCGATCATGCGATAGCCTTCGATGGAATCCAGAAGGCTCTGCACCTGTGCCTGTGTTCTCGTATCCACCGCATTCGGATACAGGTCATTGACCAGGGCTGAATTGGCAGACTCAAGGAACATCTGATTACCCTTGGATTCATTGATCTCCTGCGTCAGGACCGCCATGTAGTTCAGCATATTGATCGAATTGCGCTGGGTGGATGTCATCCTGTCATCCGTTCCGCTGCCGCCCGCTTCGGATCCCGTCCCTGTGCCGGTTCCTGAGTCTTTGCCGGTTCCTGAATCCTTTCCGTCCCCTGAAGCTATACTTGTTCCGGAATCCACTCCGATTCCCGAATCTGTATCGCTTCCGGAATCCGCTCCCGCTCCTGAGCTTGTGCCGGGTCCTGTATCCGAGCCGGTCCCTGTATCCGCACCGGTCCCTGTTCCTGAATAGGCACCTCCCCCGGGATTGGAATCCGCAGAGCCCTCACCGTTTTCCCCGGTATTCTGCCCGCTGCTTCCGGTTCCGACTGTACCCTGTCCTCCGGAACCCCGCTCTTCAAAATCGGATTCCAGAGAACCTGTTTCGACAGTCCCTGTCTCCAGAGATCCATCATCTGCAGAGGAAGGGTTCCCGGCGCTTCCTGTCATTCCGGCAGCTGACCCGCTCTCCTGACCGCCGCCGGCACCAGACCTGCCCCCGGCCGCGCAGCTATAGGCTGCTATAAGAATAACGACAGCCAGCGCGCCGGCGATCCATTTGTTTCTGTTATTCTTTATACTGCTGACAATCACTTCACCTTTACTTTTAGCGTTTTTCTTTTTGACTGTCTTATCGTCTCTGTCACTTCCGAAATGTGTCATGTTCCTTCCGCCCTGCTTCCTTTTTCTTTTTTATACTATGGTTCTTCTATTATCCTATGGTTCTTCTATAATCCTATGGTTCTTCTGTTCATATAGCTCTTCCATATAATAAAGTGATAACGCAGTCTCCCTAAGTATAAACCAAACCTGACTTTATTTCGACATTTTTGATGCAGAGCATTTTTTCTGAGAGGATATTTTTTATTTTTCTCTTTCTCTAAGAAAGTTTTAATATTTCTCATGTATGCTAAGTCCATACTAAAAACATGTTTATCAGCAAGAGGTCATGGCCGCAAATACGAACTTATCATACGAGGAGGAGAACAATATGAAGAAAACAAATACCGGAACCGCAATCAGGAAAATGATCTGCACCGCAATGGTCATGGTCTGGATGTTGATCGCCGCTGTCCCCGCTTTTGCAGCGCCGAAAATCAAGGCAGCTGAATATGAAGGCAATGGCAGGGTCGAAGTCGATTTCAGTTCGAAGGTGAAATACAAAAATGTCAAAGTCTCAGTTAAGGATAACAAGGGTGCAAGCTACAGCGTAAAGATCAATGAGAAAGATAATGATGATCTGACCTTCACCATCAAAAATTACAAAGCCGGCCGTACTTACACATATACGATCTCCGGCGTCAGGAAGAACAAAGAAAAGACCTACGGAAAAGTGACAGGAAAGGTCACCATCCCCGCTGCTTCCGGCACTCCCCGGGTCAAGAAGACTGATTATGACAGAAAAGATAAGGAACTCGAATTTGATTTTGCATCTGACGTCCAGTGGAAGAATGCGAAAGTCGTCATCACCGATGGCAAAAAGAATTACAGCGTCCGCATCCTTGAGAAGGACAAGGACAGCATCGAAGTAAAAGTCAGCGGTCTCAAGGTCGGCAGCAAGTACACCTACAAAATCTCCGGCGTCCGCGTCAAAGGAACCTCCGTTTACCAGACCATCTCCGGAACATTTGTCGCCAGAGACAATTAACAGATAATAGAACAGGGCAGAGGAAGGCATTACCGCCTCTGCCCTGTTTTTTTTGCTTCATGGAAAGCTCATGTAAAGACCCGCTTGTCCAATTCTGAATCTTCTCAAAATCTTTTCTTTAAAAAAAGTAAAAATCAGTTTTCTGTGTGACAGTTCTGTGCAGTTTCCCTTGTTATACTGGCCATGCAAAACAAAAACAGAGCAAAAACATCTGCCGAACCGCCGGACGGACGGCAGATCTAAACAAATAAACAGAACTACAATAACAATTAAGGAGAATAATAAATCATGAAAAATAAAGCAGTTATGGCACTTCTCACAATCGCACTTACAGCCGGCATCAGCGCCTGCGCAATTGTTCCCGGAACAGAAAATGTCAGCAGTGCCCCCGCATACAATGCATCCCCTGCCCAGGTAACAGAAGTTACCACAGAGGAAACAAGCGATGAGAGTAAAGAGTTTGAGGACAAGACATCCGAAAATACAGCTTCTAAAGAAGCTGATGTAAATACATCCAAAGAAAATGCTTCCGCAAATACTTCCGGCAGCCAGTCCGCTGAGGAAAAGGCCGAGAAGGAAGAAACTGAGAAGAAGGCTGCTGAGGAAGAAGCCGCAAAGGAGGAAGCCGAGGAAAAGAAGGCAAAGGAGAAAGCCGAGAAGGAAGCCGCTGAGAAGAAGGCTGCTGAGGAAGAGGCAGCCAAGAAGGCAGCTGAGGAAAAGAAGGCAAAAGAAAAGGCCGAGAAGGAAGCTGCCGAGAAGAAGGCTAAAGAAAAAGCCGAGAAGGAAGCTGCCGAGAAGAAGGCTAAAGAAAAGGCCGAGAAGGAAGCTGCTGAGAAGAAGGCTAAAGAAAAGGCTGAGAAGGAAGCTGCCGAGAAGAAGGCTAAAGAGCAGGCTGAAAAAGAAGTTACTGTAACGGAAGTATCTGTCCCTGTTGCTGAAGCAGAAGATCAGGTATCCGGCGAGACCATTGTCGAGGAATCCGACGTCCAGGAAGAAGTCGTTGAGAAGACCACCGGAGAAGATGCTTCCAAGAAGGCAGCCGAGGAAGAGGCAGCCAAGAAGGCAGCCGAGGAAGAGGCAGCCAAGAAGGCAGCTGAGGAAGAGGCAGCCAAGAAGGCAGCCGAGGAAGAGGCAGCCAAGAAGGCAGCCGAGGAAGAAGCCGCTAAGAAGGCAGCTGAGGAAGAAGCTGCTAAGAAGGTAGCTGAGGAAGAAGCCGCTAAGAAGGCAGCCGAGGAAGAAGCCGCTAAGAAGGCAACTGAGGAAGAGGCAGCAAGGAAGGCAGCTGAGGAAGAGGCAGCAAGAAAGGCTGCTGAGGAAGAGGCCAACAAGACCCAGACTATTACCGGCACAGTCACATCGATCAGCGGAGACAAGATGCAGGTCCGCGCTGATGGTGCCAGCATTACCGTCAAGATGGGTTCCGCAGATAAGCATGTCAAAGATTCCATCGAGGAAGGCGACGAGGTCACAGTTGTGATCAAGGGCAGGATGGATGATGACGGCTGGAATGCAGCAAAGGTAACCGACAACGTTGAGCATGCATAACGGGATATGAACCAGCGCAAGGGACTGTTCAATCAGCTGAGAAGTTCAGCCGCTTTGGACAGTCCCTTCTTGACGCACATTTGTCACTGTGCTATTCTTAACAGGTTATTTCTTTCCGGGCAAACCGCCAGGCAGTTGTTAGAAATGATTTACAGAAAGGACGGAGTATTTAAAATGAAAGAAATGCCGAAACAGGGAACATACCTGTTTTTAGTTATTGTCGGTTTCGTATGCGGTATTATCTGGGGGGCCCTCGCGTTCGGCCCCTATAATAAGATGAAAGAAGCTATTGCAGCTGAGAATGCAGAGGAAGCATGGATGTATGCCGGAAAGGTCAAAAAATGGATCATTATCGGTATTATCATCAATGTAATCATCTTCTTTGCCGGTGCTATGCGCTGATCTGTATATTTTTTTTCGCTCCTATAACCAATAAATACTACGGGATTAGTTTTATCCCTCTATACAAAAAACATGCCTGCCGCTGTCAGGGCTGTCAAAGAACAGAATCAGGCAGTGAAGGCCCGGACTTAACAAAAAAGCTTCCGGACATCCATCCTCAGTGGTGAATGTCCGGAGGCTTTCTTTTTTGTCAAATCAGCGGCAGCGCGACATTGTCATAAACGACAACACTGCCATCATGTTTTGTGCATGCTTCAATTGTTCCGTCCTGAGAAATAATAAAGGCGACACTTCCTTCGACGGCGCTGCAGAATCGATATGCAGATCTGTGGCGCATTCCCTGGTCCTTGAAGGTTTTGAGCTTATTTGCCTTGTTGTTGTAGCTGATGAAGCACATTTCCGGATGCCTGCTTTCCATCTGATCCACAAGAGTCTCCGCACCAAAGCCCACAAGGTCAAAGTCCTTTGTGAGGATGACGGAACCGTCAACAGACGTAAGCTTAGCGATCATATCCGCATACGTAAGGATTTCTTTTTCACGAACCTTCCCGGATGATATCTCCGCCCTGGCATCATCATGGAAGAGGTACTTGCCCGGCATGGGATATTTCAAATCAATGAACCCTGCACAGGCCTCGGGGCTGGGCACGATCAGGATCGCTGCGCCATGCCCGTAATTTGTCACCTGCCAGAGAACCCTGTACAGGAGTTGAAGACGTTCTCTTTTTGACACACTGGTGTTCTTCGCAAGCTGATCGGCGACAAGCGTCGAAGTAAATGTATCCGTGCGGAAAAAAACACACTGTCCTGCGGAATAATTCACAATGAGCGACTCGCCGAGACATGCCCTCAGCTGCCCGGGCCCGCTCACAAGAATGTTGGGTATTTTCGGCATCCTGTTGCCGGTTACACGTTCTCCCGTCATGATTTTTTCCCACATCGTAAATGCCGCGATTATACCGACCGCCTTAAAAGGTCTTACGCTGACATCTACCATGAGATAGCTCATATCCGGATTCAGGGCCGGCGCGAGTTTATGGATACTTCCGGCATTGAACTCTATGGGTTTTTTAAAAAGGAGAGCATGCGCGTAAATATAGGCATCCAGTAATTCCGAATCCGGTCTGAGATAACATACCCTGAAAGAAGGAAACCTGCCCTCCTCGCGCATACAGCTGACATTCAAAAGAATCTGACACACCTCCTCAAGCACATCCCTGGAAGGAAGCTTCTGATCCTCTTCGATTTCACCCGTCCGTCTCAAGTTGTCTTCATAATCGCAAATAGCATCTACAAACGCTTTAATGCCATCCATGGCCCATTCCTCCGGATGCTGCCTGGCTCTGACTGTCTAATAGCTGTCTCTTACCGGCTTCCGGGAAAGCTGCTGATTGTCTGGGCTTTCCCTGACTTCCCGCCCGATACCGGTCATTTATCATTACGGTCATTTATCATTAATAAAACATTCTCATTAATAGAACATTCTCAGCTTTTTCATCGTTTCCACATCAGTCAAAAGCGGAAATGCGAAATAATCCGCCACTTCCTGTATAGAAGATACTTCAAGCATTTCGAAAAACTCTTCAAAATCTTCAGAGTTTTCACCATCTATTACTTTTTTATATTCTTCTTCCTCTAAACCCATATCAAGAATATCACAGTCATTACTGAATTGTTCAAGCTTTTCACTGTCTTTGCATGCTTTCATATCCTCGTAATTATATATAGAATAGTCATCCATGATGTCCAGCAGATCCAATGTGCCGCTATCCAGGTCGTCAAATCTGATCAAACCCTCTGAAAGGGCATCGAGTCCCATGATAACTGCAAGATTAGATCCTATTCCCGACAAATACCAGCGGTCATTGTACCTGATTGTATCCATTGACAGCAGATAATCAGTTCCTCCGATCTGCAGCGTGATCGCAACACATTTAGCCCCTGAGCCGCCATAAGTATCATGTACTTTCTTCATCGCAGCCAGATTACTGGTTCTTGTATATATATCTGACAATAAATATGGATCAATCGCATGTCCTATTTCCAGGTCAGCAAACTCCGATGCGCTTTCTTCGATGATACTCATGGTTTTTTTCATATCATCTCCGTCCACATTAGAAACCAGATACGAGTCCTTAAATTCCGTAATGATCTTGTCACCCGACTCTACTCCCTTATCGAATGATCTCACCAGGACATGAGAATAGATGATATTACTGACTCTGCTTCGCTGCCTTTCCACATTCAGTTCCTGAAGAAGCGGCACATCTGTAGGCACATAGAATTTTGCAGTATCATGAGCATATACCTTTATACGATCGGTATTGTCACAGATATCATAATTTTGAGCTATGGTTTCAATTGCGAAGCAGGATCTCATTGCATCCATGTCTCCTGCTTTTAAGGCTTCCAAATAAGAAATCACAGCTTCCTCCGGAGTATTAAAGCCTTTGCCCTCCATAGTCCCGCTGCGTCCGCCGCTTTTTCCCGACCTTAAGACTGTACTGAGCAGACCTGCAAAAATCACCAATGCCAGCACTCCGGCAATTGCAGCAATCAGCATGCTTCGCTTAGGCTGCTTCTTTCGCGGCGGTGCAATCCCTGCCCCTTTTTCCGGGACATGACTGTTCACTTCATTCTCAAAACTGATCTGTTCCGGTATCGAAGGCTTCACTTCTTTATCAAAACCATCAAAACCGGTCTGTTCCGGTATCGGAGTTTCCACTGCTTTATCAAAACCGGTCTGCTCCGGTATCGGAGTTTCCACTGCTTTATCAAAACCGGTCTGCTCCGGTATCGGGTTCTCAGGCTGACTTATAAAACTGCTTTGCTCCGGTGTCGGTTCCTGCTTCTGACCATCCAGACTGCTTTGTTTCCTGACCGGTTTTTCCATGCGGTTCTCCGGGACACTCTTTGTCAAATCCGTATAGCGCTTCGGATCCACTTTATTTCCGCAATAAGCGCAGAATTTTGAACCTGGTATCATCTCCCTGCCGCAGTTCCCACAAAACATATTCAGCCTCCTTCCGTACATAGATCAACCTATTCCACTGTGCATAAACCTCATTTATTAGTATACCATATGGGACACGGGGGACGGTTCCAATGACATTAAGGTATGAAAATAGAAAATAATAGTGTATTATTCAGGATAGGTAAATTCAAACGGAACACAGCCAGTTCTCGGGTTT
>ONKG01000162.1 GCA_900318375.1 uncultured Lachnospiraceae bacterium | reverse complement strand
CTCCCTTTCTTCAACTCGGAAATCTTCAATATCGAGATCCATTTCCCTGATCATATCGAGGACCAGTTTTTTGATTTCGTCTGAAGAAGCAATCGCTGTCCGAAGTTCTTCCAGAGGATTCCCATAATTCAGAAAATCAATACCATATTCAAACCAGTCGATAACGTCCTTAACAACGTCATTATTCATGTAAGTGATGCCAAGATATGAGAGCAGCGGAAGACTTTGCGACAAGCCGTCACTGATCTTTAATCTGGCGAATACGCCTCTCAAACTGATTTCTTCCTCTTTGCGCAGAAATAATGCTGATTTCCTGCCCGTTTCCAACTTGACTCTGTCAAGGCTTTCATATACAACGATATCCTCTTTGATATGAAGGACATATCTGTATTCGGCAATTTTTGTTCTAAAGAATATTTCAAATTCCGTCGGATTATTCATCCCTTCTTCAGAGAAGATAAACGGCTTAAGCGGATATCTGTTGAACTTATAATCCGCAGCTCTGTTTTGTTTTGTTGCGTGTATTGGCCTTAAAACCATTGTTCCAAGCACCTGCAGTGCTTCCAGAACATTAGACTTTCCTCCGCCATTCGGGCCATAGATTGCAGAAACCGGTAAAAACAATTGCTCGTCGCTGTCTTTGATTACCCGATCTGTATGCTCAGAAATAGCAGCTGCCTGCATGTCAAATGTTATCTCATCTCGTATACTCTTATAATTCTTTACTGAGAACTGGCAAAGCATAGCAAATCCCTCCATCTCCAAGATAATTTTCTTCAGCATCATTATATCCCGATATGCATATTTCGTCAAGTTTTACGAGATTTTATCTCGAAATATTATGTGTAAATTAATATTTTGGAGATTTCATCTACATAATGTCCTCAAAGGAATTATCTATTCGGGGATTAAGGTCTTTATAAGATCATGCTTTTATTCTAGCTTATGCATCGGATTCGCCATGATATCCCTCTTCGCCAATTGCATAATCTTACCAATCCCAGTTTCCTTCGTATCCGTCTGGAAGAACACCATCACGGTATATGGGGTCCCATCAATCACGATCCGGCGCTTGCCGACCTCTTCAAACTGTTTTTCCGTATTTGTCCCTGACAGCCCCGGAAATACAGGGAAATCATCAGATGTCCGGCAGTTTACCGGATCCATGGGCCGCTTTACCCCTCCGTGGTTCTCACTGAGCCGCCTTTCGACGGAAGTCTCATTATGCTGTGATGCCTCATGGCCATACACCGGATGCTGTCCGATGCTTACAGACCGGTTTCCGCTCATATCTCAAAGACCGTCATGGCGTTTGCCGCTGATGTAGCTCTTCATCACAGGTTCGTACCTGATGAATGTGTATTCGGTTGTCAAGGTGCGTCTGATGTACCTGCGTCGGCACCAGTACCAAAGCACCAGGTGCCCCGGATGCTCACACCATACATGTATATAATGACGATGTGAGTCGGAGAGGCCTGATGGGGGTACTCCCATGTGCATTCAGGCACAGGATCCATCGGTAGGATGCTATTGTAGAACAGTCTTATACTTTTACAGGAATGCGGTAAGACCCGTTTTCATCGTATTCAGGCCTTTCTGCGACCCATCCTCCGAATCATTTGGTCCATAGGTTCATAGTACAGATCCATCCGGCATGTTTTTACTGCCTTGGAGGCTGAGTAGATCAGCCTGTCGGGCTTATCTATCCTTATGAAACCTATGTTCAGCTCTATCATACAGGTACATCAGACGCATTTTTATGACCTTACAGGCCATATAGGTCGCCCTCTCAGTTCACGTCCAGCTGAGCGGAAAACCTTAATTTTCCTATTCTGTCGGGCAGAACAAAGTGTCTTCGACACTTCAACTCCCCTGCCCCTCAATCTTGAGGGGTGGGGTTTCTTTTTTCCATCCATCTCTTCTATAATGTTCATATGAATATCCTTCAAAAAATCTTTACAGACCATTACGAAGAAATGGTTTATATCCTCCATCCACGTACTTCCGTAATCGAAAACGTGGACAAGATGATCAATTGTGGCAATCCATCCTTCGGTGGAGCCATGTATGGCTGCCCTGACTGCGGAAAGATGAAATTTGTTCCTTTTCGCTGCCATAGCCGTTTTTGCCCCACCTGCGGGAATAAATACTCTATGGAAAGGACAACCAATATGTCCTTTAAACTCATCAATGTCACTCACCGGCACTGCGTCTTCACCATTGACGAAAATCTGCGTTCCTTTTTTCTAAAAGACCGTTCCCTTCTCAACTGCCTTTTTCATGCGGTCAAAAGCGTAGTTTCACGTTTATTCCATAAGATGAACAAATCCAAAAACTTTACCCCCGGCTTCATTATGGTCCTGCACACTTTTGGACGGGACCTCAAATGGAATCCGCATATCCATTGCCTGATCTCAGAGGGCGGCTACAGTGACGATGCCTACTGGCGCAATGTAAAACATTTCAATTACACTTTTCTCCGCAATGCCTTCCGTACCGCTCTCCTTAATGAACTGGAGACTCATCTCGGTCCGTCTTTTAAAAAGGTGAAAGCTGCCTGTTATAAAAACCATAAGCACGGCTTCTATGTCTACGCCAGATCCCAAAAGTGTGACCCGAAAATAGTGACCAAATACCTTGGCAGGTATCTTGGCCGACCGGTAATTGCAACTTCACGCATTGACAACTATGACGGTGCTAACGTCACTTTCCATTACAACCGGCATGAAGATAATGAGTATGTGACAGAAACGGTTCCTGCCCTTGAATTCATCGAGCGTTTGATCCGGCATATCCCGGAAAAACATTTCAAAATGATACGTTATGGCGGTATTTATGCCAGGAACAGAGATATCGACAAAAAACTGTTTCGGGCAGTTCCCCGTGAAAAACATCATGTCTTGTGCAGCTTTAATAAATGGCGTTCTGCCATCCTCCATGCTTTCGGCTATGACCCCCTCAGGTGCGATGAATGCGGCTCCACCATGCTCTTTCTGGAACTGTATTATCGGCACAAGCGTGTTTCTCTTGAAAAAATGTACGAGAAAGCAATGTCCCGTTCCCGTGGAAAGAGGTCTTCTGCATAGCTTTCAAAACATACTCCAATGAAATATAATTTCTTTGGAGGAAACAATCTTATGAAAACAAAGATAGAGGAACTACGCAGTAAATACATGAATGATCCTCCTGAAGGTATGACTGTCATGGACTATCATCATCTTCTTTTCATGACTGAACGCCTATTATCTAACGTATGTTCGATGAACATACGCTAATTTTTGTTGCCTCCAAAATCGAAATTTCCTATATAGTAAAAAAGAGGACAGCTTCTTGTCCTCAAACCCTTCATCTGAAGGGGGTACAAAGAAACTATCCTCATTATGTTTTACCGTTGGCCGCCAAATGCATCTTCGTACAAAAACGAGATGCGCTTGGCGGCTTATCGCACAAAAAACAGGGGGACAGAAACAAAAGGACCGTCCCTCAATCGATTTCCAGCAGGATCGGCGTGTGGTCCTGTCGGGAACCCGAGCTGATCATCTCGGATTTTTTCACTCTGTCCTTGATCCGGTCGCTGACCAGGAAATAATCGATCCTCCATCCGGAGTTATTGATCTTGCTGGTCTTGATTCTCTGCGCCCACCAGGAATAGACGCCTTTGACATCTCCGTGGATATAGCGGAAAGTATCAACAAAGCCCCTGCCCAGCAGGTTGGTGAAGCCTTCCCGCTCTTCGTCAGTGAAGCCCGCAGACATATGATTGCTTTCGGGGTGAGCCAGATCGATCTCCCGGTGTGCCACATTGAAGTCGCCGCAGGCGATCACGGGCTTTTTCTGATCCAGCTCCGCGAGATAGTCCGCGTATCGTTTATCCCATTCCTGACGGTCGCCCAGTCTCTTGAGCCCGTCGCCCGCATTGGGTGTATAGACATTCACAAAATAAAAATCATCCGTCTCCAGGACAAGGAGTCTCCCCTCGTCATCCATCGTGTCAGGTGCTCCGATCCTGGGGATAATCTTTTCTGCCTTCATATCCTCCTTGTAGAGGATCATGGTCCCGGCATAGCCCTTTCTGGCCGGCGGCTCCGAGCTGACCCATTCGACCGCATAGCCGGGAAAATACTCTGTCAGCACTTCCAGATGTTTTTTAGCCGGGCCGGTCACAGGCAGTTTCGTTTCCTGAATAGCGATGATGTCGGCGTCCTCATTTTTAAGGGTCTCCAGTACGTCTCTGGACAGCTGCGCTCTGGGAGACGCAGAAGTCAGCGCCGCGTTCAGGGAATCTATATTCCAGGATATTAATTTGAGCATGGTTTTCTCCTTCTTCCTAAAGTCAATAACTCTCTCCTGCGAGCCTTAAACCCGTCAATTGCATTGAATCGGGGTTACCTCGCTGAGATAAAAAGTCCTATTGCTATTCCTCGATCAGTTCATACTGAAACAGCTCATATTTCAACTTGCTTCCCTCGTTGATCCCAGCCGGCAGCAGGGCGCGGGCCACCAGTTTCAGGTCATCTGATTCTATATCTGTGCGGCGAAGATTGGCATAATCGCCGTCAATACTCACAACCACGTAATACCATGTCTGCATATGGTCTCTCCTTTCTTTTCAAAACAGGATCCATTACTTTTTTTATCTTTTCAGCATGCCGGAGCACTCCTGTGCACAGGCATTGTGAGTTTAAAAATCTTTTATTCAAGTATATCAAAGAAATCCATCTGCTCATACTTTTCTGGGAATTCCTGCAGAAATTGAAAGCAATCTTCCCATCTGCAGAGTATGCCGTGTTCCTGGCAGGTATTTACAAACAGTTTCATTAAATCCTTTGCATTGGGAGAAGGCAGTTCATAGGCATTTCCATACGTGCTTATATACCGCTGTTTCAGCCCCGGAAAATGTCTGTCCAATGCCGCATAATAGTATTCTCTGTCGCCAGCCCTCAGGGTCAGCCCCATGTCAAAGCAGATGATCCCCTTTACACCCACTCGAATGCATTCATCCAGAATTGCACGGATGTTTTCCTCCGTATCATTGATAAAGGGCAGAATCGGGGTCAGCCAGACCACCGTGGGAATGCCCCTCTTCTGCATCTCTTCCAGGACCCCGATCCTCCGCTTCGTGATACACACATTCGGCTCCAGGATTCTGCACAAATCATCGTCGAAGGTCGTAAGCGTCATCTGGACCACACATCTGCTCTCACGATTGATTTTCTCAAGCAGGTCAATATCCCGCAGGATCCTGTCAGATTTCGTGATGACCGTTGCCCCGAACCCATAGCGCAGGATAATCTCCAGGCATTTCCTGGTCAGCCCGAGCTGTTCTTCGCAGTGCATGTATGGATCG
>ONKG01000057.1 GCA_900318375.1 uncultured Lachnospiraceae bacterium | reverse complement strand
CTCATGGGTGTTTTATAAAATGTAGTTCATAACGTCCGGCAAGCCTGTATTTATCGGACTTAACGGGTATTCATGCAATTTGAGTTTCACGGATTAAGGAATATGATAATTGCCGGGCAGTCTGTCCTTCGTAAGTTCTTACTTATTAATCTGACTAAAAATCAATCTGACAAAAAGCCTGCAGCAAAACTCAAATGCCAACGAGTTTTTTAAGAAGCCGGATCAGCTGTTCTTTTTCCTTCTTAGAAAGCCGCTTAGTTACAGCATCTTCCATCTCATCTCCAAGCCCCCTGAGCAGCGCCTCTTCCGCATATGCCTTCTCAGTCAAAGAGACGATCTTACTGCGGGCATCCTCCGGATTGACGATCCTCATGGAATAGCCCTTCTTCTCCAGAACCTTAAGAATATCGATCGCCGCTGGATGTGTTACAGAAAAAGCTGTCTCAAGGTCAATGATCCGCACGGAATCCTTCGGAGCATTGAACAGATACTTCAGGAATTTATACTGCGCTACTGTGAGATCATATGCCTGCAGGATCGGAAGTTGTGTTTTCTCCGCTTCCAGCGCAGCTCTCTTCACCAGAATTGTTACTCTGTCAAGATTCATAACGCCCTCCTCATACGTAAGTTCTTACTTAGAATATCGTAAGGTCTTACGAATGTCAATGGCACTTTATACCTTAAAATACAGATTGAACCAGGGCGGATCTGGAAAAAGCAGGTACATACAAACAGATTTACTCGCCGCCCCTGAAACAACTAAATCTATACTGATCCCCAGTATTGACCTGAGTTAAGAAGTCCTTCCATTGTCAAATCGCACATCAACAAAGTACATAAAATGTTCATTGTTTTGGTACCGAAATAAATTGACATGCAGAGCGGTCAGGATGTATTATTATTTCGGTACCAAATAAACGTGCTTCCAGATAATACCTGGATAATGGACAGAAGTTGAGAGGTGGAAAAGACGAATTGAAAAAAACAAATGAAGAGTTGTTATATTTTGAACTGATCCACTTTACAAGAGGCGCAAGGCGATACCTGCACGGGGAAGGTCCACATACGGAAGCCCCCGCCTTTCCAAGCGGACCAGGCTACCCGCCGGGCAGGCCGCCTCACCGTCCCCACGGCCATCGCTCTCCCGTTCTGGCCAGAGAAAGAATCCTGACACTCCTTCTTGAGCATGAGAACCTGCAGGACGAAGGTGCAGAGGCTGCCGGATTCTCCGAGGGAATAACAAACACAACGGATAATGGAACTGTCAGCTCAGGTCTTCGCCAGAAACAGCTCACGGAAATGATGCGCATCAATCCCTCTACCATGTCCGAGTTTATCGGTCACCTTGAGAGCGATGGATATGTAGAGAGAAATATAGACCCGTCAGACAAAAGGGCAACTCTGATCACCCTGACAGAAAAAGGCAGGGCGCGCGCCCATGTACTGCAGGATGAGAGAAAAGAAAAGCTGGATCTGCTGTTCAGCCCGCTCACGGAAGAAGAGAAAAAGGAGCTCTTCCGGCTCTTGTATAAGCTTCAGCGGAGAGGAGAAAACTAAAAAAATAAATATGATAAAGAAAAGAAAAAGGCTTATAAGCCCTCGCTGATGAACCGATTTTTCCTCGGGTTTCTCGATGCATTCGCATCTCGGAAAGGAGGTGATGATATGCCCGTTAGAATGATGCACGGCCCCGGCGGTCGTTTTCTGACAGAGGAAGAGAATGCTTCCCGTCCCAAGGTCACAAAAGAGCTGCTTGCCCGGATCGGGACGCACCTTGTCCCTTACTGGAAACAGCTCTTTCTGGCACTTCTCTGTGTGACCGCCTCTTCGATTCTGAACTTGTATCCCGCTATCCTGACAGGTCGGATCATCGACCAGGGTCTGATCGGTCAGAATCTGCCGGTTCTGGTACAGCTGATCGCCCTCTCCCTGGGTGTGACCTTCAGTGCCAATCTGATCGGCGTTCTGGAGAGCTGGCTCAACGCCTGGATCTCCCAGCATGTCACCTTTGACATGCGCAACCGCATGTTCCGGCATCTGGAAAAGATGCCCCAGCAGTTTTTCACCTCCGGCAGCCAGGGGGATATCATCACACGAATGACAAGCGATATCGACGGTGTCGAATCGGTCATTTCCAACACCTTCACCAGCATCCTCTCCAACGCCATTACACTGACGGCTGCCATCGTCGCCATGATGCATAAAAATGTTCTCATGGCTGTCCTGGGAATGCTGGTCGTGCCTCTGTTCGTCATCCCCACCCGCAGGGCCGGCAAAACCCGCTGGACGCTCACCCGTGAGGCACAGGCCTGCAATGACCGCATCAACGGGATCCTGGGCGAGACCATGTCCGTCAGCGGTCAGCTCCTTGTCAAGCTCTTCGGGCGGGAGGACTATGAATATGACCGCTATGTACACGAAAACAAAGAGATGATCTCCTATCACATCCGCGAGCGGATGGCAGGGCGCTGGTTCAGAGTCGCCATCAGCACTTTCTCCAGCGTGGGGCCCATGCTGCTCTATCTGGCCGGCGGGATCCTCATGATCCACGGCGGGAGCGGTCTCACGGTCGGTGATATCACCGTGCTCGTCACCCTGCTCTCCAGAATGTACGGCCCCGTCAACCAGCTCCTGAACATCCAGGTCGACTGGATCCGGGCCATGGCCCTTTTTACCAGAATTTTCAATTATCTCGACATGCCCGTCGAGATCGAATCCCCTGCCGATGCCGTCATCCCTGAAAAAGCCGCCGGTGCTGTCACCTTCTCCCATGTGGATTTTGCTTATGAGAAAAAAGAGGACACCGGAAAAGAGAAGAACACCGGACTTACTTCTTCTTTGCAAAATCCGGGAGACAATCTGGTCCTCCGCGATGTCAGCTTCTCTCTGGAACCGGGAAAGAGCATCGCGATCGTCGGTCCCTCCGGCGCCGGCAAGAGCACCATTGTCAGCCTGATCCCCCGCCTGTATGACGTCCTTGGCGGAAGTGTCTGCGTGGACGGCATTGACGTGCGGAAGCTGGATCTGTCCTGGCTGCGCGCAAATATCGGAATCGTGACCCAGGACACCTACCTCTTCAACGGTTCGCTTCGTGACAACCTGCTTTACGCAAAGCCCGACGCGTCTGAAGAAGAACTCATTGATGTCTGCAAAAAGGCCAACATCTACGAGATGATCCGTGCTCTCCCCCAGGGGTTCGATACCCTTGTCGGCAACCGCGGACTCAAGCTCTCGGGCGGCGAGCGCCAGCGCATCTCCATTGCCCGTGTCCTGCTCAAGGACCCGGCACTCCTCATTTTTGATGAGGCGACCTCCGCCCTGGATTCCATCTCGGAGGCCTCGATTCAGAAAGCCATCGATCCGCTGATCCGCACCAGGACCAGCATCCTGATCGCCCACCGGCTTTCCACCATTCTGGCGGCAGACAAAATCCTGGTCGTCAAGAACGGTCGCATTGTCGAGCAGGGGACTCACACTGAGCTTCTCGGAAACAGCAGCATCTACAGCGAGCTCTACCGTACCCAGTACGGAAAAGAACAGGCGGCATAAATTTTTTCAACATGCAATTTTTCAGCATTAGAAAAGGTGCCTCAGACCATAATGGTCCGGCACCTCTTTTTTGCACGAAACAATACATTATATGAATTCTATTTATTGTGAGCAGCTATATCCATATCGTGAACCTGCTCTCTCTTCACTGCCTCAATGCATTGTCATATGCATCGTATGTCCTCTGGTCAAAAAGCACCCATTCTACAAGGTCCAGCTGTCCGGGATGGTCATCGATAAAGCGCCTTACCGTAGACACCGCAATTTGAGTAGCCTGGTCGACCGGATAGCTGTAGATACCGGTCGAGATAGAAGGAAATGCCACGCTGCGGATCTTGTGGTCCACCGCTGTCTGCAGGGAGTTTCTGTAACAGTTTGCCAGAAGCTCCTGTTCTCTCCTGTTTCCTCCGCACCATACAGGGCCGGGTGTATGGATGACATATTTGCAGGGAAGATTGTAAGCACCGGTCAGCCTGGCTTCACCGGTCTCACATCCGTGAAATTTCCTGCACTCCTCCAGAAGCTTCGGCCCTGCCGCCCTGTGAATGGCACCGTCCACACCGCCGCCTCCTAAAAGAGAAGTGTTTGCAGCGTTTACAATCGCCTCAACATCGGTAATTTTCGTAATATCGCCCCGGATTGCCCGCAGTATCTGAATATTATCCTTGCTCATAAAATCACCTCCAAAACAAGCTTGCAGAACAAGTTCCCAAAGCCATGACTATCTTTCTCTAAGTATATCATTAATGCGGGCATCGATGGAACAAAGACCTGCCCGGTCTATCCCGGTTCAGTCACCGGCTTTTCATAACTTACACACCATAATAAATTCTTCTTCATTTTCATCTATGATCTCAAAGCCGACCTCTTTATACATGCGGACCGCATAGTTTGCCTTCTGTACGGCAAGCGAGGCTTGTCTGTAGCCAGATTCTTTCAGCAGGGAGAGCATTTCTCTCATCAGTCTGGTCCCGATCCCCTGATTCCTGTAATCCGGAAGCAGGGATATGGCAAAGGACGGGGTCTCATCATCTACATGCCCGTAATCATTCATGATCCTTGTCCATACAGCCCCCACTGCCTGGCCAGCTGCTTCGGCCACTAGACAATGATCCCCGGGACGACTGCCAAAATCATCATAATAAATCTGCAGTTCCGGGCGCTCTATAATATCCCGTGCCGGGGCTTCCGCACCTTGCGGAATGAAAATCGCCTGGTAGAGGAAATCCTTCAGCAGACCGGATTCTCCGCTGCACAGTTTTCGTATCAAAAAACCTCTATGAACTGCGGCCAGATCCTCCACATCAAGGCACCGGAAGCCGTTTTCCATCAGAAGCTGTGCGGTAACACCGGCCTGGTCCACCAGTCTTCCGCTGAAGGTGCCGTCGTACCGCTGTTTTACTCCGCAGCTGGGGCTGCGCGACTGCAGCACGACCAGATCCGGCTGCTCCTGTAGGGCAAGTTCCAGGCACTTGGCCGCGCCTGCGCGGAATTCCGCATCCACAATCCGCCCGTCCTTTGCGGTAACCAGGCCGTGCTTGATCTCCGAAGGAACGCGCGGTGTGGGAAGCCCGCCCAGCTCTTCCGGGCAGACAGTGATCACCTCGTTG
This sequence comes from uncultured Lachnospiraceae bacterium, assembly GCA_900318375.1. Classification (GTDB taxonomy): domain Bacteria; phylum Bacillota; class Clostridia; order Lachnospirales; family Lachnospiraceae; genus CAG-791. The sequence goes on along the minus strand of ONKG01000057.1, from coordinate 15,976 downwards.
TCTGCCTTCAGCTGCAGGATCTTCTCACTGCGATTGTTCCCGCCATTGTATTTACAGTTTTCGCCTGCCAGGCAGGCGCTGACCATGATTTTCATAGTTCACCATTTTTATACTTGGCAATCATCTCAAAGGTGAGGGAAACTCCGTTGTCATACACCTGGATCTCATCCCGGGGAATCCATACAGCTTCCGCCACTTCGTTGGTATCGTGCACGGCAATCTTGTCGCTCCCATCGAGGTCGCAGATGACGCCGATCATCAGATTGGAGGCAAAGCCCCAGGGCTGGGATTTATAATAGCGGATATTGGAGACCTTAAGGCCTGCTTCTTCCATGACCTCGCGCCGCACGGCATCCTCAATGGTCTCGCCAACCTCGATAAAGCCCGCGATCAGAGAAGTACCGGCGTAGCCGTCTTCCTCACGCGGTCTGTAGCGGATCATCAGAAGCTTGTCCCCATTCTCCACCGCGATGGTCACCGCCGGCATGACGCGCGGAAAGTCCATGTTCCCGCAGGATGTACACCGGACACAGCGCATCTTCGGGTGAACGCTCATATGACCGCCGCAGCGGCCGCAATGACGGTTTCCGTTGTACCAGGAAGAAAGCTGAAAAGCTGTCTCCGCACCGAAATAGATATTTTTCGGAAGCGGCTTGCTTTCAAAAGAAAAGGGCAGGAATTCCATTCCGGTAAAGGAAAAATCCGGAGCGGGACCATCCGTGTAAACAAAGCTGTAATAGCAGGTTGTTCCGATGGAAAACAGATAGACGAGACGCCCTCCCTTTTCTGCTGCTTTTTTGTCCGCCTCTGTATCCTCGGGATCGAACCAATAGTCAGCAAAGAGCACTGCCTCTGGGAGTGACATGGCTCCCTCTGCGTCCAGACGCATCAGCAGATTCCTTCCGTTCTTTTCAAAAACAGCAGCCAGATCCCCGGCTTTAGGTGCGATATTCCGATATTCATTTGAAAAAATCTCATTGTTACTCAGTTCCTGGATCATAATTCCCCCTTTTTATTATGTCTGCATCTTCTTGTAGTTATCCCTATGGTATCCTGAACAAATAATAGTTTTGCACTATCCTGTCTGTTTTTTGCGATGAATGCTCAGAGTGAGTTGGGTGAGTTGCGCGAATTGTGTTAATAGCCGGAGACTCCTCGAATTGTCCCGCAATCAAATTTCAGCTCAGATCACCACTATTACTTTTCCAAAGCTGTGGGCACTCTCCAGCCAGGCGTGCGCCTCAGCTACCTGCGGCAGGGAAAAAACACGGGCAGGAGCAGGATCGATCCCGTATGTCCGAACATAGTCAAGAAGGGACTGGAGGCGCGCTGCATCCACGTTCCCTGAATAGAAGCTGGTGAGGTAGCTGTTGGCAGGCAGTTCAAAAATCGGGTCAAAGTCATTGAGTGTCCACTGTCCGCCCAGCTGTCCGGTGCTGCAGACAATGCCTCCCTCTGCGACATGGGAAAAGGTGTCCCGCAGTGTGGCAGGACCGATTAATTCCAGCACATGGTCAAACTTCTGATCTGTCTGCAGGACTCCGTCCGCATCCAGGATCACTTCATCAAAACCCGCCTCCCGCAGCTGGGCTTCTTTTTTCATGCTCCTGGTTGAGCCCGCAACATGGAGCTCGGGCCAACGTCCTTTCAGAAGCCGCAGAAAGGCAACTCCTACTCCGCTTGAGGCTCCGCGCACAAGGATCCGCGGCGCCTTACTGTCTGTCGCCCTGCTATCTGCCTCACTATCTATCTTACCGCCTGCCCTACTATCCGCCCTACTATCTATCTTACCATCTGCCCTACTTTCCGCCCTGCTATCTATCTTTCCATCTGCCGTACTCTCTCCGATCCGAAGGTTCAGCAGTGATCCATATGCGGTGTAATACGTTTCCGGCAGAGCCGCCAGTGTTTTCCAATCCAGATCTGTCTCTACCGGACAAATCTGTTCGTTCGGCAGCAGAGTATACTCGGCATATCCTCCGTCAAAGGCGCGGCCCATTTCACCCATGATAGAGATGACCTTCTGCCCGACCGGAAGACGGACGGGATCGGTCGTTTCCGCAATCTCGCCGACACATTCGATTCCGAGAATCCTGGGGAAGGTAACACTTGGCGAGAGTCCTTTTCTGGTAAAAATCTCGGAATGGTTGATCCCGAAGCCGCGGACGCGGACCAGGGACCACCCTTCCCGGACAGCCGGAGTGGGCACTTCCTCATAACACAGTTTCTCCGGTCCTCCCGGTTCATGGATCACGATTGCTTTCATCAGAGCCTTTCTTCTGCTGCTTTGAGCAGCGCATTGGTCACAATAGCAAGCCCTGCGGAGAGCATGCTTCCCCACAGGATCCTGGCCATATTCATGGTACGCAGGCCGTCAAATAAAAGGGTCCCCAGGCCGCCGGCATTGATGGAGGCGGCAATTGTGCCGATTCCGATTGTGGAGACGACTGCCAGTCTGATTCCGGCAAAAAGAGCCCGCTTGGCCAGAGGAATCTGCACCTTTGTGAGAACCTGCAGCCAGGTCATCCCGATTCCTTTCGCCGCGTCTGTCACGGCTGGGTCCACTTCATTAAGGCCGGTCGTAAAATTGCGCAGCAGCAGATATTGATTGTATGCTGTCAGCGCAATCACGGCAGTTGTCCTTCCCAGGCCTGTCACAGGGATCAGGATGGCAAAGAGGGCGAGTGAAGGGATGGAATATACGACCCCCAGCAGCTGCTGCAGCCACAGGGACAATCTCTCATTTTGCAGACATATAAGCGTAAGGACTGATGCAATCACCACCGAAATAATCAGCGTCAAAAAGACCAGTTCTATGTGCTCAAGCAGAGGAATATATATTTTTTCCGGATGCCGGGTCATAAATTTGATCATTTGTCCGACTCCCTGGCAAAGGTAATGCTGCTGTTCCAGAAGCGTTCCTGATCCATGGCAGACCGGATCAGAGTCTCGACAAAAGGATCTGCCGGCTTCCGGACGATGGTCTCCGGTGTGTCCATCTGAAGAAGTTTTCCGCCATTCATGATCATGACACGGTTTCCCAGACGGAAGGCCTCGTGTATATCGTGGGTGACAAAAAGGAAGGTTCCTCCGGTCTCGCGGTGGATGCGGAGCAGCTCATTCTGCAGGTTGAGGCGGGTGATCGCGTCGACGGCGCCGAAGGGCTCGTCCAGCAGCATGACTCTGGGTTTTGTCGCCAGAGCGCGGGCAAGTCCGATCCTCTGCTGCTGGCCGCCGGAGAGTTGTGAAGGATAGCGGTTCCGGTACTGCTCCGGCTCCAGGCCGACCAGTGCCAGCAGTTCCGTGACTCGGTCACGGCATCGCGCAGGCTCCCATCTGAGCAGACGCGGGATCACGCTGATATTGTCTTCCACTGTCATATGCGGAAAAAGTCCGGCCTGCTGTATGACATAGCCCATCTTCCGGCGCAGCTGCACCGGATCCTGCTTCTGTATATCCTCTCCGAACAGAAGGATCGATCCCCCGTCCGGCTCATAAAGGCGGTTGGTCATCTTGAGAAGGGTTGTCTTGCCGCATCCGGAGGATCCCAGGATTGTGATCAGCTCTCCGTCCCGGATTTCGGCGCTCAGCTTGTTGACCGCAAAAAAGCCGGACTCTTCTTTTAATGCACCTGCTGATGCCTCCGCGTTGGCAAAGCTGTTCTCCCCCTGTTTCTTTATTTTGTCTTCCCCCTTCCGGCCGCGCCGGACGCGAAGAGATTTCCCGTCTGTGCGGTCAAAGCGCTTGTATACATTTCGGTATTCAATGGCAGGAACTGCACAGAGGCCTTCATTTTCGAAAGAATGGTTCATAAATATTTCCTAAATATTTCCTGTCCCGTGACAGGTTTTTTACTCTGCGAAAATGCCGCGTATATTCATACCCGGCAGAAGTCCGGAGTGAAAAGAGTCTCCGAAGCGCATGCTTACTTGATGCTCTCGTAGAAATCCAGTGCGACGTCCTCGTATTCCTCCTGGTCGATGTCCACCTTCGCGTTGAGGGAAGTGACGGTCTCCGTATCAAGTGCGGCGCTGATGGGATTCAGGATTTCAGCGATCTGCGGGTAAGCCTCCAGCACCTCATCCCGCACGACGGGGGCGATATTGTAGGGCGGCCATACCTGCTTGTCATCCTCCAGAAGGACGAATTTGTCCGTCTCCACAAGTCTGCCCTCTGTAGTGTAGGCAGGTGCGGCATCCGCCTCGTCGTTTTCCACTACCTGGTACTTCAGACCGTTGTCATAGACCTTGCTGGATTTCCAGTTAAAGGGGCCGTATACCTTTTCCAGACCCGGGATGCCGTCCTCGCGCTCGTCGAATTCACCCTGGGAGGCGAAGCGGATGTCCCCTGCATGGGCCTGCAGATCGGAAATTGTCTTGATCCCGTACTCGTCCGATGCCTTGCGGCTGACAAAAATACCCTGTCCGTCATTGGCGGGAGCGTAGTCCAGCCAGGTGATCCCGAACTGCTCCTCGTAGGCCGCTTTGACGGTCTCATACACCTCCTCCGGATCAGTGAGAAGGTCCATCTGCAGGATGGAGAGAAGTCCCGTACCGGTGTACTCGGGGTACAGCTCGACCTCTTTGTTGACCAGGCTGGTGTGGATCACGGAGGAAGCGATATTCATCCGGCGCTCCACCGTAAATCCCGCGTCCTCGAGTGCCAGGGCGTAAATCTCCGCGACGATCTCATTTTCCGTAAAATCCTTGGAACCGATAATGATGGTGCCGGCATCCTGTGCGGAAGCAGAAGAATCTTTCGAATTCCCGGCATTTCCGCCGGCCGCCTCTGTTCCCCCGGCACTGCCTGCACCGCTCCCGCCGCAGGCACACAGCGCTGTCATGATGCAGGCACATAAAAACAGAGCACACATCTTTCTGAATAACCCGGTCATGTTCCTGCATGTTGCAAAATCACTTGCGGTATATCCGGTCTCTCTATTCTGCGGTGTTTTCTTTCCCATTCGTTATTCCTCCTATCGCAGGCATTTGATCTGTCGCGGCATTCGCCGTTATACATCCGAATCAGCTGATCGTCGCTTGCAAGCGATCTCGATGCGTCTCAATGTTGATTTGTCTGTGCATAGCTCATTGCTGACGCGCAAGGTTTCTATAAGGCATCAGGCTCCTGGCAAGGGCATCAAACAGGCCTCCGCACAGAAGTGAGAGCGCGGCGACCAGGACCCCGCCCAAAAGGAGCAGGTCCATCCGGTTCAGGCCTAGCCCGGTAAAAATGACCTCACCCAGTCCTCCTGCGCCGATTCTGGCGGCGAGAGCCGCACTGGCGATCACTTCTACAAGGGCGGTCCGGATCCCGGCAAAGATCATAGGCATAGCCAGGGGAATTCGGACCTTCCAAAGGATCTCTTTGTCCGTCATCCCCATACCCGCCGCGGACTCTGTCATAAAGGGCGGCACATCGCGGAATCCCACGATGGTATTGAGAAGGACGGGCGGGACCGCCAGTATCGTCAGCGCAATCACCGCCGGCAGTGCACCTGTTCCCGCGACCGGGATCAGCAGGACAAGAATTGCAAGAGACGGGATGACCCGCAGTACATGAAAAGGTGCGGAAATCCATTTTTCAGTTCCCGGCGAGTTGGCCGCCAGGTATCCGCATGGGACCCCGATCAGCACTGCGGCTGCCAGTGCCGCAAGGCTGATCCACAAATGTGTGCCGATCTGGGCCAGAAGCGCAGCTCTGTGCGTCAATATATATTCAAGCATTTTAGCCCACATAAATCACCTGTCAGCAGATGCTGCCTCCATGTTTTTTCGGATTTCAGAAAATGTTTTTAAGGATAATTGCTTATTAAGGTTAAGTGCTTATTGAAGATAATTGTTTATTAAGGATAATTGCTTATTAAGGACAACTGCTTATAACAGGAATCATACAGCTTCCTCTTCCCTGTCTGTTTCCCCGTTTCTTCTGATAATCGCTTCTGCAGGACAGTCCCTGAAACAGAGTCCGCAGTGCAGGCAGTTCTCCTGCCGGATCACGTAGGGACTTCCCTCGTCAATCGCCTGCTGGGGACAGGCGGACGCACAGATTCCGCATCCGATACAGGTGTCTGTAATCTCAAATCCTTTTTTCCGGTATGTATTTTTCCCAAAAGAAAAAGGATGACGCTTGATGGGCTCTGTCCCCAGGCTGAAAAACTCCCCCTCGCCTTCTTCGAGGCAGAACACCTCGAGGATATAGCGGCTCTCTCCTGGATATACGTTGTTCATGGATGGATTTTCTTCAAAGATCCTTCCAAGCAGATCCTGTCCGACATTTCTGACCTTTCCCCACGCGCGGATTGTCTCCCAATTGCTGTTCAGGCCAGTTACTGCCACAAATCCGGTCCTCATCAACTCCTCATAAAAATCCTTCCCTGCAGCTGTCAGGAAGTAGAGTTTTTCTCCCTCAACCAACATTACGTCGATGATACGTGCGCGGGGTGTGCCGTCTGCGGCCACTGTGGAAAACACCACATCTCTCATCTCCCGCAGCATCTTAAAGTAAATTTCTGTCTTTCTCTCTGTCATTGCTGTCTCCCAAATGCATTTTTATTCGTCAAATGTCCGCAAATGCTCGAGCGAGCCCGGCATTTGCGGCCGCTTGACTCGCTGTTACATATTCTCGTGGCCTTGGGCTCGCGACCGCAAACATGAATGAATAAACTACGCGCTGCTCCGCACGTTCCGCGCTCTCGCATCGCTCCAAACATTCGCACCTCACCCCGCTGCGGCCGCCCTGGCGGCCTTGCGTTGCTCTGTGCTCATGTTTGGACGCTCGTCAAGGCCTCTTGAGCATTCGTGCAAGCACGACGCTCCCTCGGCTTTTCCTCGCTGTTTATTCATTCTATCATTCACTTCGATCCTTCATCAATGAACAAAATCCGCCATTATGTCGAATTTTCGGGCGGTTTTTATTTTTTGCTGTTATAATGCAATTATTGGTACAATTCACGTACCCTCAAAAGGCGTATACATGCAGCAATGCGGAATCGTAACACTGCGGCATCAATGTAATGAGGGATAAGCAGCAAAAATATTTACTCAGAGGAGAGCAACTATGTCCGAATATACTGCGGCGCGCAGCCGTACCAGAACAAAGATCGAGCGCGCTTTCTGGAATCTTTATCTTGAAAAAAAATTCCGGCGCGTTACCGTACAGGAGATTGTACAGCGCGCCGGAATCCATCGTTCGACTTTTTATATTTACTTTCAGGCTGTCGAGGATATTTTCTCCGCCATCAAAGAAAGGCAGCTCTCCCTTCTGGAAGAGGTACTCGCCACACAGGGAGAGGGAGAGGATCGGTTTATCGGGCTGCTGAATGCCCTCCGGGAAGTTTACGAAGAAAACCGGATCTTCCTCAAACCGCTTGTGATCGATTATCACAGCAGCACCTTTTCCCGCGCATACCGCCAGATGCTCAAGGACGCCCTGAAAAAGGACGGGAACTTTCCTGTCTATGCGGAAGGCAGCCGGGAGTACATCATTCTGGACAGCGTGATGAGCGGGTACATCGAAACGCTTCTTCAGCTGCTGGATTCCGGTGCCGTGTCCATGGAAGATTCATTCCGCTTTGCCTACTATACCATGGAAAACGGGACAAAACCGGCCCTCGTGAAACAGTTCGGAATTACATAAAAATCAACATAAACGATTACTTATATATTTCTGTAAGTATCCAGAATATGCTTGTAAAGAGTTCGTACAGCAGGGGCCATCTGGCCGGGTCCGCGGACGGCAAGTCCGATGATCCTGGCCGCTTCGGGCTCCATGGGATACATGCGCACGTTGTAGGGAATATCGGTCATGACCAGTTCCGGCATGATACAGATGCCGAATCCTGCCTGCACCATGACAACCGTGGCAAGGTCATCTACGACATGATAGCGGGTGGAAATATCCAGATGATTCTGCTTGAGGTAGTTCTGGATATCGGCATCCGTCGACTCACGCTGTACCACAAAGCGGCGGCGGGACATCTCCGAAATCGTCATGCTCTCGCCGGCTTCCTCTTTTTCATAATCCCCGGGCACAATGCAAAGAAGGGGATCCCGATAGAAGGGCTCGATCGGCAGGTCCTTTGCGCTTGAAGTCGAAAGAAATCCGAAATCCACGACGCCGTTTTTGATCCAGTAGACTACATCGTCATAGGTCCCCTGGAAGAGTTCGATCTCGACGGCAGGATACATTTTTCCGAAGGAAGTAATGATGTCGGGCATCCAGTTGGTGCAGACACTGGAAAAGGCGCCCACCTTAACAGTGCCCTGCTGCAGGCCGTTCATCTCGGACACCGCCTGCTGCAGGCTTTCATCACTGTTCAAAACCGCATTGATATAGGGCAGAAGACGGCTTCCGGAGCTTGTCAGACTTACGCCCGCCTTTCCTCTGGTAAAAACTGAGAAGCCGAGTTCTTTTTCCATGCCGGAAACCGCATGACTGATGGCAGACGGCGTCAGACCCAGCAGGTCCGCCGCCTTGTGAAAGCTGCCTGCCTCGGATACGGTTTTGAAGATCTGGTAAGTCAGTAAAGTCATTTACGGCTCCTTCATGGGGGTGTTCATGGGGACGTTCCTTTTGTATCCGTCCCCATGTCAATTCTCAAAACAAGGGGACGGATATAAAAGGACCGTCCACCTATGTCTACCTTGCGCAGCGGTACTGCAGGTCCTCCCAGCGGCGGTCAACCTCCTCCTGGAACATGGCCAGGAGATGCTCATTGCCGGGTTTGAAGAGGTGCTTGAAGCGTCCCTGGGGGCGCAGGAAGTCCTCAATAGGAAGTTTGCTTTTAGGTTCGTAGCTCAGGATCCATTTGCCGTGATCCACTTCAAAGAGCGGCCAGTAGCAGGTCTCCACAGCCAGACGGCAGATTTCCATGATCTGGCTGGTCTCGTAGCGCCAGCCGCGGGGACAGGGTGTCATCATATTGAGGAAAGCCGGCCCTTCTGTATAGATTGCCTTGGAGGCCTTGCGGTGCAGATCCTTAAAGTCTTTCGTGAAGGTGGTCTGGGCCGCATAGGGCACATGGTGCTCGGCGATGATGGCGGTCAGATCCTTGCGGTACTGGATCTTGCCGTCCGAACACTTGCCGGCAGGCGTTGTCGTCGTGTCCGCAAACATGGGCGTTGCCGAGGAACGCTGGATGCCGGTGTTCATGTAGGCACCATTATCATAACACACATAGACCATGTCGTGTCCACGTTCCATGGCACCCGACAGGGACTGGAAGCCGATATCATATGTGCCGCCGTCTCCGCCGAAGGTGATGAACTTGAAGTTCTCTTTCTCCGGCAGTCTCCCTCTCTTGCGCAGTGCCTTGTAGGCCGTCTCCACGCCGCTAAGGGTCGCGCCTGCGTTCTCAAAGGCATTGTGGATATAGCTGTCCTCCCAGGATGTATAGGGATACATGTAGGAAGAAACCTCGAGGCAGCCTGTCGCGTTGCCGATGACCGCCCGGTCACCCTCGTGCAGGGCGCGCAGCACGGCGCGCACGCCGATGGTGGCTCCGCAGCCGGCACACATCCTGTGTCCGGGAGTCAGGCGCTCCGGCCGCTGCAGCATAGTCCTGAGGCTGAAATCCTCCTTTTCGATTGTCGCTGTTATATTTACATTGCTCATGGCTATTGTCGCTTTCTTTGCTAATCTTAATATGAGGAGACGGGAGGAGGAGACACAGAACCGTCCCCTGTCTCCTCCCGGAATCGTCCCTTGTGACTTATTCGCTGCGCAGGTTGATGTATTTGTGCTGCGGGGCTTCCATGCGGCCGTCGGCTACTTGGCGGAGTTCCGCAAAGATGTCTTTGACGTGTTCGACAGTGAAATCACGTCCGGCGAGTCCGTAGATGTAATTGATGGTCTCGAACATGACTTTATTGCGGTAGAGCGCCGCAGCAACTTCCATTCCCAGGGGACCGCAGCAGCCGTTGTAGCTCTCGCACCGGTCCATGATGGCAAGGGCCCGGCAGCCTCGAAGGGCCTCTGTCAGCTGTTTTTCGGGGAAGGGGCGGAAGACGCGGAGCTTGAGGACTCCGACCTTCCAGCCTTCTTCACGCAGCTCGTCGACGGCCGCCTTGGCGGTGCCCGCCGCGGAGCCCATGATCAGCATGATATAGTCTGCGTCTTCTGTGCGGTATTCTTCAAAAAAGCCGTAGCTGCGGCCGGACAATTTTTCGAATCTCTCTGCCACCTCCAGGATGACCTGGCCTGCGTGCTCCATGGCATCTTCCTGGGCTTTCTTGGCTTCCATGGCGTAATTGGAAACGGAATAGGGGCCGACGGCCACAGGTTTTCCCGGATTGAGGAGGAATTCCTCGGGCTGATAAGTACCGACAAATTCACGGACCGGCTGGTCCTCCAGAAGCTCGATATTTTCCACTGCGTGGCTGGTGATAAAGCCGTCCTGGCAGACCATGACAGGCAGGTGGACGCGGGGGTCTTCCGCAATGGGGAAAGCCTGAATGTAGTTATCGTAGGCTTCCTGATTGTTTTCGGCATAAATCTGGATCCATCCCGTATCTCTGGCGCCCATGCCGTCCGAGTGATCGCAGTTGATATTGATGGGACCGGAAAGCGTGCGGTTTACCAGGGTCAGGACCAGCGGCAGGCGGTTGGAGGCCGCCAACAGCAACTCCTCCCACATGAGTGCCAGGCCTGCGGAAGAGGTCGCTGTCATGGTCCTGGCGCCGGCCGCTTCCGAACCAATCGCGGCGGACATGGCGGAGTGCTCGCTCTCAACAGGTATGAATTCTGTATCAATCTCTCCGTTGGCAATATAGGTGGAGACCATCTGGGGGATCTCGGTAGAAGGCGTGATCGGGAAAGCGGGCATGACATCCGGATTCACCTGCCGGATTGCATAGGCGACCGCCTCGTTTCCGGACATTCTCTCTCTGATGCTTTTCATGGCTCAATTCCCTCCTTCATCTCGATGGCGCCGAAGGGACATACGCTCGCGCAGATTCCGCAGCCCTTGCAGTGGTCATAATCAAAATCCAGTCTCTTTCCGTCTTTCACCGGAATGCTGACATCCGGGCACACCGGAACGCACAACAGGCACTGCCTGCACTTGTCCTGCACAAAGACAGGGGTATTGGTCCTCCACTCTCCTGTCGCAAAGTATTTTGCCGTACCGCCGGCAAACATCTGCAGGCCCTCGGTCAGCCCCTGCCATGGAGTCTTTTCATTAATCTTTGTCACATCTGTACGCATTTATTTCCTCTTTCAAATATATTCAAGCGCTTGAGAAGACAGGGGACGGTTCTGAGGAGGAGACAGGGGACGGTTCTGTGTCTCCTCTGGGAAAAGGAGACACAGAGCCGTCCCCTGTCTCCTCCAGACCTTCCAAAAAAACGAGACCTCCGCACAGTGACGGAGGTCCCTGATCAGATTTCAAATTCTCAAACAGCTTCTGTCATCATAGACAGCAGCTGCGCTTCTATAATCCGTACTTACGCACTCTTTGTCATTCCGGCAGTTCTCTCGATGACGTCATAAGCCATCTCCAGCGCCTTCATATTCCCGTCTACGACTTCAGGCTTCCTGGCAAATTTATGCAGGAAGGAGGCACGCATCTCGTGCAGGAAGTCTTCTTTTTTCATGACTCCGCTCACCGCTGCCGCGGCTGCAAGCATGGGGGTATTGGGGAAGTTCTTTCCCAGGGTCTCCTCGGAGATTGAACGGGCGTCAACCGTATAGACCGCACCCTTGTAGCCCCCGAGCAGGGGACGGATTTCCTCTGCAGATCTGGGTGTGTTGACAATGATGGCGCCGTCGCGCTTGAGGCCGTCTGTTACATGGACTGAATGAAGCAGTGTTTCATCTACCACCACTACGAAATCAGGATCGTAAATATTGGAATGAACACGGATGGGATTCCGGCTGATCCGGTTGAAAGCTGTGATCGGAGCTTGGCACCCTGTCCGCCTCTTCCATGCCACCTGATTTCGAGTGTGTTGTTCATGACTGAAAATCCTGCCTTTCCTGATACTGCTAAAACGCGCAGGACTAAACGCCCTGTTTTCGCTTTACTTGAAAATATTTTCGCCTGCCCCTATTTCATGATGAATTATATTCACTTTTATTGTGAATTATATTAAATAAAACAGGCGACAAAAGTCATTATACGCCTTTTTGAGTGAATGTAAATAATTTCAAGGATGAATCTTTTTCAATGTATTCGCCGGGAAAATGAATCTGTTTTGAAAATTGTATACAGAATAATAGAATAATAGTTATTAGCTTCCAATATTTCGAATTGTTACGGATTCGGTCGGGAAGCAATAACCCATGCGTTGACATTATGTGCAAATCAAGTTATCATATCTATACTCCTTTAGGAGTATAGATATGATAACAATAGAACCGGCATGACTCTTTATGTCAAATAAATGTATCGTACGGGGGAAGAAGATGAGTTCAGAAAACAGAGCATTAACCGTATATCACGGTTCAGAAAAAATAATTGCATCCCCCTTTTTTGGCGGAAGTAAAGATAACAATGACTACGGAAACGGTTTCTACTGTTCGGAAAATGCAGACCTGGCCAGAGAATGGAGCGTTGACGAGAACCGGGACGGATTCCTGAACATCTACGAGCTGGATCTTTCAGGATTGCAGATTTTATATCTAAATGGAGGCAGCTACAGCATCCTGCACTGGCTTGCCGTTCTTTTGGAAAACCGGCGCTTCCAGCTCACTGCCCCTCTTCCCAGGGAAGCACGGCGTTACCTGTTGACCCACTTTCAAGTCCCCTACCGGGATGCAGATATCATCGTGGGATACCGGGCTGATGACAGTTATTTTTCATTCGCCGCGGATTTTTTGAATGGGACGATCTCTCTTGCCCAGCTGGAAGAGGCTATGTATCTTGGAAAGCTCGGAGAACAGATTGTACTTAAGAGCGAAAAGAGTTACCGGCAGATACGTTTTCTCGATTACGAACCGGTGGATGCTTCAATATGGTATCCAAAGAGAGAAAAACGGGATCGGTCTGCAAGGCAGCGGTATTTTCGTCAGGATCGGGAGGGATGGCAAAAGGGGCAGCTCTACATGCCCCGGATTCTGGATGAGGAGATAGGACCGGATGACACACGCATACAGCGAATTGTATATTGAGAACGCCCAGAAAGTTTTCGGGCACATGCTGCATTATGTAGTCTATGACCTCGGGATGGAATACGATCCTTACTGCAGACTGTTTGTCCAGTCTGGAGTGGCAGACCAGTTCGGGAGAGGAAATCCGCGTTTTGTAGCGGGTATGTCCGGGACAGAACTGGCGGATGAGGTCCTGCGTCGTGTGACCGGCCACTGCTGCGATAAGGAGCCGGAACCCTATGCAGACCGTACCGATGCATGGTGGACCGGATACACCCTTGCCTGGTATCAATGGTGGACAGGCTGTGATTTCCGGGAGTTATTCGAGCAGGTTCCGCCCTCTTCCGTGGCTGGAATGTACCGGAAATATCATGAGATGGACCTGCAGCATTCCGCTGACGAAATCAACCGGCTGCGCCGTCTTTCCGCATATGCCGGCTGCATCGGATTAAAGCGCCTGCGGGAGCAGGCAGGACTGAGCCAGCGGGAACTTGCGGAAGCCTCCGGCGTCCCTGTCCGGACCATTCAGCAGTACGAACAAGGTCAAAAAGATATCCGCAGGGCTGCCTGGGAGACGGTCAGCCGCCTTGCAGCAGCCCTGCACTGCCGGCCGGAGCAATGTATCCGTTCTTTCCATGTTTAAAGTCCGCTCTTTCCAAATTTGAAGTCCGACTTTTCCAATTTTCCAAACAATTTCCATTTATATTGACATTATCTATCCGTTATTATATAATTCAATTGCACAAGTGGAAATTTGCATTCCAAAAGGAGTCAGGGATATGACGATAGAAGAAATGAAAAAATGGAAACGTACACTGGGTATGACTTCCGAGGAGATTTCTTCTGCCTCCGGGATTCCTCTCAGCACTGTACAGAAAATCTTCAGCGGTGTGACCAGATCCCCCAGGAGAGCGACCCTGGATGCCATCCTCTCCGCATTGGAGCGGCAGGCAGAAAAAGATGGTCTTCCTCTCGGAACCGCTTCAGCCGTGCATCCATCAGCTGCTGACACAGAAAGCTTCGGTGAGAACGGATATGAGACTCTCTATAGAGGGAGTCTATACAGGGAGAATGACAGTACCGGATATCCGGACAGGCTGGAGGAATCGGCAGGCCTTTATCGAGTTGAAAAGAAAGATGTGCTGAGCGAAAAAAAGCAGGGCGAATACACTCTGGACGATTACTATGCCCTGCCGGATGAACGCCGTGTCGAATTGATCGACGGGGTGATCTATGACATGGCTGCTCCCGCGATCATTCATCAGAAAATCCTGGGAGAGCTATTTATCCTTTTCAGAGAATGCATGGACCGGCATGAGGGTAACTGCGAAGTATATCTGTCCCCCTGCGATGTCCGTCTGGATCGGGATAACCGAACCATGGTGCAGCCGGATCTGCTGGTCGTATGTGAAGAATATGATATCGGTGCCAAAGCCTTTGACGGGGCGCCGGCTCTGACCCTGGAGATTCTGTCTCCCTCCACCCGCTCCAAGGATATGCTGCTCAAACTTTACAAATACGCAAATGCGGGCGTTCGGGAATACTGGATCGTGGATCCGGACCGCCAGACGGTGCTTGTCTACGACCTCGAACATGAAAACTACTACCCTGACAAGTATACATTTGAAGACTGTATCCCGATCATGATCTCCGGCGGGGAGTGCAGCATTGACTTCGCCAGGATCATGCGCAGGATAGAGCACTACTACAAAGAATGAGGTCGCTAAAAGCTGTGATCAATACCGTCCCGGGCACAGCTCATGAATGTATTGATCACAGACCATTGATAGGACTCTGACCGGTATCCGAACTTGATCCAATACGATGCCTCATCGGAAAGGCGGAAGACCATCATCTCTCTATACTGCTGTTCAGTCTGAAAAGACTTTATAAGGATCTCCGGGCAGAAACAGGCCCCTGTTCCCTGCACACAGAGCTCCATAAGCATTCCCACATTGTGGGATACTGCTCTGATCTTGGGCTGTTCAATTCCTGCATTTTTCAGGACAGAATACCCGATCCGCCCATCAATATCTTCCATACTGCCGAGCACAAGCGGGCATTCTTTGAGAGCTCGGAAATCTCCGGCCCGGAACTGCCGCTCACATTCAGAAGCTTTTTCCCTGAACATTTCTTCAAACAGGCTGCGGCGGATCATCAAGACAATTTCCTCCCGATAAAACTGCTGCAGTTGGATTTTAGGCAGAGTCTCCGGAAAGTCCGCGACAGCAAGATCCAGGGTCCCCTGCTGCAGAAGTCTGCAGAGGGAATCGTTTGCACCCTCGGTCAGTTCCACGCGGATTTCGGGAAAAATCTTCTGAAAAGACTCAATTGCCCGGGGAAGCAGGACTCTCCCTCTGGTCGGTGCTGCACCGATGCGCAGAATCCCTTTCTGGTTCTGCGAAATGTCTCCGAACTCCCGCAGCATGGCGGTCTGCGTATCCTGGAAATTGTCTGCATATCTAAGGAACACTTCTCCTGCATAGGTCAGTTCAAGAGGAATATGACGGACCAGGAGCTGACAGCCCAGTTCCTTTTCCAGACCCGCAATATGGGAGCTGAGAGACTGCTGTGTGATGTGCAGCTGCTCCGCAGCTTTCGTGAAGCTCCGCTCTCGTGCCAATATTGTGAAATACTCCATCGATGAAAAATTCATAACGCCTCCAAGATACAGGTTTTTCCTGTAATATATATCAATTTTAACAGTTTTACAACGATATCGGAGTAATGGTATGCTGAAAACAGTAAAGCAACTTGCATCTATGGTCTCGCGCCAGCAAACACTGATTGTTGCTGATACGTTGATTCGTCACTAAACTGATCAAACCAATTGTCATCATTCTGCTCTTTTAGCTGTCTTTACAAGATGCGATTAAACAGTGGCACT
>ONKG01000191.1 GCA_900318375.1 uncultured Lachnospiraceae bacterium | reverse complement strand
GAGGAACCTCTGCGCGCGGAAGGCGTTCCGGAGGAGGACATTCGGGCAATCCTCAGCCACGGTTATTCCATATGCACTGATGTAGAGCCTGTCTCCGATATGGAGAAGAGTTTGTTTACAGTAGATGAACTGAGCGGAATCGTTCAGGCTGCGGCCAGAATGCGGCCCAATGGCATTGTAGATATGAGTCTGAAGAACTTCATGAAGAAGTGGAAGGACAAACGTTTTGCAGCGGGCTGCAATCGCGAGATCATCCTGAAGGGATGCGGAATGCTGGGCATGGATATCCGGGATGTAGCGGAGATCTGCATCCGGGGAATGCAGGAGCATGCTGAGGAGCTGGGGCTGGCGGGCTAGGGAAAAACGCTATGTGGGGCCTCGATCAATTCTTCGATATATGCCTCTTAAAAACCCTTTATTGGCGGAAAATCCGCGAATAAAGGGTCAAGCAAGCACATACCTATAGCTCTAGAGGATACGGGATACCGTTCACAGACCCCTTTATTGGCGGAAAATCCGCGAATAAAGGGTCGAGCAAACACATACCTATAGCCCTAGAGTATACGAGTAACCGTTTACAGAACCCTTTACTGGCGGAAAATCCGCGAATAAAGGGAAAGAGAGAGGGGTATGCAGCAATTTTTTGACGGAAAATTGATCAAAAAAATTCGACTGCGGGTTTAGCAGCGCGGTTCGTATTGTAATAGTCGGCATGTTCTGAAAGGAGTGCGGAAAATGAAAAGTATTTACACAAGGGTCAGCATCAGAAAGTATCAGGACAGACCCGTGGAAAAGGAAAAGACGGAGGCAATACTGCGCGCGGCGATGCAGGCTCCTTCTGCAGGCAACCAGCAGCCGTGGGAGTTCTACGTGGTGACAAACAAAGAGAAACTCGCTGTGCTTTCTGAGGTCAGTCCTTATGCCGGTATGACAAAATATGCACCTGTTGCAATTGTAGCGGCATACAGGAAGAACTGCATGATGCCTGAATATGCGCAGATCGATCTTTCGATCGCGATGGAAAACCTGTGGCTGGAGACGGATGCGCAGGGGCTGGGAGGAGTCTGGCTCGGAATCGCTCCGCGGGAAGAGCGTATGCAGGCAGTCGAAAAGATTCTTTCTATTCCGGATAACCTGAGGGCATTCGCTATTTTCCCTTACGGATATCCGGCTGAGGAAAGGAAGCAGCAGAACAGATTTGAGGAGAGCCGGATCCATTACGTGGAGTGAGGCGGGGGGCTTGTCCACAGTCGCCAGTGATTTGGCGTGTTCATGTCACCTTTCATAAAGGAGCAAAGGTAGTGTCAAGTGACCTATGAAAAACCAGAGCCAAAGAAAAAGGTTCTGGCGAACCTTGAAAATCTGTAGATATTGAAATCGGAAGGCTCTCCGTCCCTTGACCCTTTTTCCGGGCTCTGCCCGGACCCGTCCTCGCCGGAAGCAGGGAAAGGCGCAGTAGCCCCTTTCCCTTTACAGGAGGATGATCCGTGAACCTTATGTCAAGGGACTTTCGCGGCATATCCTCGCGGCATGAGCCGCTGCGGTATTCCACGGTTCCCTTGACAACGGTTCCGCTCCACGCTTATGCGGCAGTCTCCTGCATCTTTTTGATGGTCTGCTGGCCAAGAAAGATCAGCAGCTGCCATTTACCAGGCATGTTTTCACCGTTTGCAATGACGTCATTTCTGACAGGCGGCTGAAACCTGTGCTGTTTATGCGGACGCAGGAAGTTGTAGTAGGCGACCCAGAGTGCGAGATCATAGTTGGCGCCGTCGTAGTTATCAAATCCGTTTGTAGGGCGGTAAGAGGCTTTATAGGTACGGTTAAGACGTTCGATCATCTGCTTGTATGGCCTGAATTCTTTTGAGACAGCATCATCGTTCGTAAGGCCGATGACCTGGGTGATCTCAAACTTGAACTTCTCACCGAACTCATGGAAGAACTGCTGAGCGGCAAGCGGGTAGGCACTGTAGCCATCGGCAATGAAACGAAAGTCTTCAGGAAGCTCTTTCAGATGCTGGAAGGCCATGCGCATCGCCATGATGCAGGGGCCGACCCCCCGGTTGTCTGATACCTGATAACCGATCACAGCACGTGTTGCGGCGTTGATGATCAGCCAGATGTATCCTTTGATGCCGCGGACCTTGATATAGGTTTCATCAGCAACAAAGGAAGATCCCTTTTCGTAAGGGTATGTGTCAACAAATGGTTTGATGCAGACGGCGGCGGTTTTACAGTAGTTGGCGACCATCTGGTGGGATATGGAGATGCCGTGGATGTCCTTCATAGCCTGCGCAGTCTTACGCAGTGACAGGCCGAGATTGACACGGTAGGAGAGGCACAGGGACATGATATAAGCATTGTTTTTAGTGAATTTCAGCGAGGATGCATTCTTCGGCAGGGTGGTGATATCCATCTTGAAGAAATCTATCGTGAACTCACGGTAGATGTA
>ONKG01000056.1 GCA_900318375.1 uncultured Lachnospiraceae bacterium | reverse complement strand
GCGTCCACAGAAGCCCGGACGGCAAGACCGCCAATCCCATGTGCGTGGAAAAATGTCCCATGCACGCCATCACACTGGAGGAGGTTAACGAATGAAAAAATATGTAGTCATCGGATCCTCCGCAGCGGGCGTCAACGGAATAAGAGAACTCCGCAAATATGATAAAGACGCCGAGATCGTCCTGATCTCCAAGGACAAAGATATTTATTCCCGCTGCATCCTGCACGAATACCTTGCCGGAAAGCGCTCCATCGAGCGCCTCCGTTTCGTCGAAAAAGACTTCGAGACCCTCTACAGGGTCAACTGGAAAAAGGGCATCGAGGCAGTCGGCCTCGACAGGGCGGCCAAGGAAGTCATCCTCGACGACGGCACACGCGAGAGCTATGACAAGCTCCTCATCGCCACCGGCTCCCACACCTTCTTCCCCCCGATCAAAAACATGCTGGGTTCCCCCAACATGATCGGCTTCCGCAACATCGACGACATCGAAGTCCTCAAAGAAGTTGCCAAGACCAAAAAGAACATCGTTGTCTTGGGCTCCGGCCTGGTCGGCATCGACTGCGCCACCGGCTTCCTAGAACTCGGCGTCAAAGTCGTCCTCTGCGACTTCGCCGGCTGGCTCCTCAACAAACAGCTCGACCCCGAAGCAGCCAAAGCCTACATCGACGCCTTTAATGCCCGTGGCGTAGAACAGCACTACGGCGTCGGCGTCAACGAAGTACAGATCAACGACAAGCACGAGATCACCGCTGTCGTCCTCAGCGACGGCACTGTCATCCCCTGCGACTTCTTCGTCGTCACCGCAGGCGTCCGCTCCAATGTCGAATTCCTCCAGGATTCCGGCCTCGAATTGTCTCGCTTCGGCCTCGTCTACGACGCGTCCGGTCAGACCAACGATCCTGACATCTACGGCGCAGGCGACGTCTCCGGACTGTCCCCCATCTGGCCCGTAGCCGTCAAGGAAGGCATGATTGCCGCCGCCAACATGTGCGGCGTCCCTGAGAAGATGACCGACTTCTTCGCCAGCAAATCCACCATGCGCTTCCTCGACATCTCCACCATGTCCCTGGGCAACGTCAACCCCGACCCCGAGGACGAAACCATCAAAGTCGAGACCTACCGCAAAGGCGACGTCTACAAGAAGATCGTCCACCAGGACGGCAAGATCATCGGCGCCCTTCTCCAGGGCGACCTCGCCTACGGCGGCGTCCTCCAGCAGATGATCGCCCGCAAGATCGACGTCCGCAAAGTGAAGAAGCCCCTCTTCGACATCGACTACTCCGACTTCTTCCACATCCGCGACAACGACTACGAATTCTACTACGACTGAGTCCCGAGTGAGTCACGAGGGACGGTTCTGCCTGACTCATTTTCACATGAGTCGCGAGGGACGGTTTTGCTTGACTCATTTTCACAGGAAATAGTTCAGTACAATCGTCCCATGCGATTCAAAACGAGTCCAGAGAACGTCCTGCGCATGTTTCGAAAAAGCGAAGCGACGTAGGTGCCGCAAAAGCGAAAGGTCACCACTGCGTTTAGAGAAGCGAAGCGACGGGCGGCCGTGACGATACAAAGGTCACGCATGCATTTGAAAAGCGAAGCGACATAGGCGTTGCAAGAGTGGAAGATCACCACTGCGTGAAGAGAAGCGAAGCGACGGGCGGCCGTGACGATACAAAGGTCACGCATGCTTTTGAAAAGCGAAGCGACATAGGCGTCGCAAAAGCAAAAGATCACCACTGCGTTTAGAGAAGCAAAGCGACGGGCGGCCGTGACGATACAAAGGTCACGCATGCTTTTGAAAAGCGAAGCGACATAGGCAGCGCAAAAGAGAAAGATCACCACTGCGTTTTAAGAAGCCAAGCGACGGAGACGCCTCGAGAGAGAAGGGTCACCATTTATACGAAAAAAAGCAACTAAATAATTCCTGAAAATTCCTGCCGCCTCGAACTTTACAGGATATGATTCAACTTCAGACTATTAATCATTTATATCAACAACAAACAGCTATAAGAACAACCAACAATTATAAAACCAATCACTGGTTAAATCACTGGCTATAAGAACAACCAACAGTCACAAGAACAACTAGCAGCTATTCCATCTATCAATATCTGCAGAAACAATCAACTGCTGGAAAAAACAATCAATATTTATTAAAGGGAAAAAAGTATGGAAAGACTGGAAAAAATACCTGTACCCGTTATCGCGACATTTTTGAGTTTTCTTACACTCGGAAATGTCTACGGCGGACTCGGATTTGTCTGGCTGCGTTATCTGATCATGGCCCTGGGGACCATTTTCATCATCTGCTATATTCTGAAGATTGTGATGTTTTCAAAAACATGTCTCAAAGAATATGACCAGACGATTCCATCCAGCCTTTACGCGGCTTTCTGTATGGTCCTGATGGTTCTGGGCAGCTTTTATAATGAAATCGGCCTTGGATTCGGCAGGATCATCTGGTTTATCGCAGTTGCCATCCACTGTGTGCACATCATTATCTTTACGATTAAGCACACGTTCGGAAAAGTTGTCTCCAAAAAAGACTTCATCAATATGATGCCCAGCTGGTTCGTAACCTACAACGGCTGGATGGTCGCCTGCGTTACCGGCGGCAAGATGAATGCCGGCCCGATTCTCAAGGTAATCACCATTTACGGCTGCATTATCTATATCGTCCTGCTGCCATTCATGCTCTGGCGTCTGATGAATGTCGAGATCAAAAGTGCCGCCTATCACACCATGGCGGTCCTGCTGGCACCCTGCAGCCTTTGCGTCGTCAGCCTGATCAATGTTTATGGGACACCCAACCCCATTCTCCTCACATTCATGTACATCTGCGTTCTCGCTTCGCTCCTGTTTATCCTCATCAAGCTCCCGGATTTCTTCTCCTTCCAGTTCTATCCTGGATTTGCGGGACTCACCTTCCCGATGGCCATCGGTGTGGTTGCCTCCCAGAAGATGGCTGGATATCTCAATGATGTGGCGGGCAACGCGACAATGGGCAATGCAGTGACACAGCTTGTCGGCCTGCAGATTTTTGTGACCACCATGCTTGTCGGCTATGTCATGCTTATGTTCCTTCGCATGTTCCTGAAGAAACAGCCCCGAAGCTGAATCGAAAAACAGCCCCGAAGCTGAAGAAGCGCACAAGAAGCGCACAATCAGCCCCGCGGCGTAAGAAGAGCAGCTGAATCGAAAAACAGCCCCGAAGCTGAAGAAGCGCACAAGAAGCGCACAATCAGCCCCGCGGCGTAAGAAGAGCAGCTGAAGCACAAAAACACATAACCAGTAAAATGATCTGCATCTGAATATCTGAAATGATTTTCGGCTGAAAACTGCAGACGGTCATCTGAACATTTCTGCTTTTAAAACTGTGAACATTTCTGCTTTTAAAACTGCGGAAAGCAGCCAGGGTTTTTCTGCTTTACCAGTAAAAAAACAGACAGTTACCTGACCATTTCTGCAACTAATAAGGGGATGTAATTAGAATAAACAGCCGGAAAGCATCAGAAAACAGTCGTGGATCAACAAATAAATCATACAGGGGCAGCCTGTGCCGGGCGCAGGCTGCCGACTGCAAAGCCATCTGCAAAGCCATACAGCATGACTGACGCAGTCCCTGTAAATGAAGCCCGAAATGGAGGTACTACAAGTGGGTTATATTTTGACAAAAGAGGGCTTTGACCGGGTCCTGTCCGAGCTTGGCAAAAAATACAGGCTCTATGCTCCCGTGCGCAAAGTCGGCGAGGGGAGATTTACCGACACAGATGTCGTACGCTACGACTTCGTAAAGTCCGTCGACGAGATCGAACTGGGACAGAAGTCGGACTACGCATTCAAAGAGATCCTGACCCCGCTCTCCGAGACACTCTTTTTCTTCACGGAAAATGAAGTGAAGACTGCGGACCGCGACCCCCGTGAGGCCATCGTCTTCCTCAAGAGCTGCGACATGCACGCCGTGAAGCGTCTCGACCAGATTTATCTTGACAACAAATTTGCAGATCCCTTCTACAAAGAAATCCGCGACCGTATCCACTTTGTTCTTCTCGGATGTCCCAAATCCGGTGCAGACTGCTTCTGCGTCGATATGGGCACAAACCGCACAAGTGACGGCTATTTCTTCTCACTGGACAAGACCGAAGACGGCTTCAGCTGCAATGTTCTCGAGAAAGACCTCGATGCTCTCTTTGCGGAAAACAGCAAAGCACAGCAGGATGTTGAGCCCAAATATGTGACTGAGAATCTGACCCATGTCACGATTCCGGACGAGATCCCCAACAGCATTTATAAAAATCCCGTCTGGGACGAGTACAGTGCACGCTGCATCGGCTGCGGTCGCTGTAACTTCGCATGTCCCACCTGCACCTGCTACACCATGCAGGATGTTTTTTACACAGACAACGGCAAAGTCGGCGAGCGCCGCAGAGTCGGTGCCTCCTGTATGGTCGACGGCTACACCAACGTCGCCGGCGGCGGCCAGTACAGACGCACCAAGGGCGAGCGCATGCGCTTCAAAGTCCTCCACAAGATCTACGACTTCAAAAAACGCTTCGGCTATCAGATGTGCGTAGGCTGCGGACGCTGCGACGCGATCTGCCCTGAATACATTTCCTTCTCCGCCTGCATCAACAAGGTCAACAAGGCAGTGCAGGACGAGGCAGCAGCAAAGGAGGTGAAATAATGGGAGCAGCAAATGTGTCCATGAACATGCAGGATAACCCCTACGTGCCTTTTCCCTCCAAAATCTTGGAAGTGATCCGGCACACACAGAAAGAGTACACCTTCCGTATGGAGTTTGTCGGCGACGTAAAGCCCGGCCAGTTCTTTGAAGTCTCCATGCCCAAATACGGCGAAGCTCCGATCTCCGTCAGCGGCATCGGCGAAAACTTCGTCGACCTCACCATCCGCAAAGTCGGACGCGTAACAGGTGAAGTGTTTGAAAAATATGAAGGCCAGAGCCTTCTCATGCGCGGCCCTTACGGCAACGGATTCGACGTCTCCCTCTATGAGGACGGCGAAGTTATCGTCGTCGCAGGCGGCACAGGCGTTTCCCCCGTCCGCGGCGTCATCGAAGCCCTGTCCCTGACAAAAGATGCCAAAGACAAACACGTCATCGTCGGCTTCAAGAGCCCCGATGACATGCTGTTCAGAAGCGATCTCAAGAACTGGGCTGACAGACTCGACCTCATCCTCACCGTCGACGGTGCTCCCGAAGGATACGAAGGCAACATCGGCCTTGTCACAAAATTCATTCCCGAAGTGCCGATCCGCGACGTCGAAAAGGCACAGGCTGTCGTCGTCGGCCCTCCGCCGATGATGCGCTTCTCCGTCATGGGCCTTCTCCAGAAGGGCTTCAAGGAAGAAAACATCTGGGTCTCCCAGGAGCGCAAGATGTGCTGCGGCCTCGGCAAGTGCGGACACTGCCGCATCGGCGAAAAATACGTCTGCCTCGACGGCCCTGTCTTCAACTACACCGTCAGCAAGGACATGATCGACTAAACGCCGCGAAGTCTGCATTTTCAGGTTTTGCCCTGCCGGAAAATCTTCGTATTGTTTTTATGACAATTTTATGACAATTCTGAGCCTTTTCCGGATTGAAGGTACTTAAAAAGCGTGAATCAACTGCAGACTGACCGACATGGAGGAAATAAATATGGGTATGGATATAAATTTAAAAAAGCTTAAAAAGAACGCGTTTCGCTACTCCAAGGTGAGAGGCGAGACCGCCTCCCGTGTTCGTATTCCCGGCGGCGTGATCAATGCGAAAGCCATGGTCCGCGTGACGGAAATCGCTGAAAAATACGGCAACGGGACCATTTTCATCACCAACCGTCAGGGCGTCGAGATCCCCGGCATCAAGATGGAAGATATGGACGCCGTCAACAAAGAACTCCAGCTCATCATTGACGATTCCGGCGTCAACCAGGAAGAGTTCGAAGGCGGCTACCCCGCAGCAGGCACCAGAAACGTCGTCGCCTGCCCCGGCAAGCGCCTCTGCCCCTTCGGCTGCTATGACACCACAGAGTTTGCAAGGAAGATGGACAAACTTATCTTCCCCAATAATCTGCACATGAAAGTCGCCTTCACCGGCTGCTCCAATGACTGCGGAAAAGTCCGTATGAACGACTTCGGCATCATAGGCATGACCGAGCCCCAGTACGACCCCGACCGCTGCGTAGGCTGCGAACAGTGCGTCAAATACTGCAACAAGCGCTCCGTCGGCGCCCTCAAAGTCGTCAACGGCAAGATCGAGCGCGACACCAACCTCTGCATCGGCTGCGGCGTCTGTGTCACCTACTGCCCGACCCGTGCCTGGACCAGAAGCAAAGAACACTACTTCCGCCTCGTCCTGCTCGGCCGCACCGGTAAACAGAATCCCCGCCTCGCCGAGGACTTTATCAAATGGGCTGACGAAGAGAGTATTCTTAAGATCGTCAAAAACTGCTACGCCTTCGCTGAAGAGTACATCGACAAGGAAGCCATCGAAGGAAAAGAACACATCGGCTACATTGTCGACCGCGCAGGCTTCGAGACCTTCCTCAAATACGTCATGGAAGGCGTCGAACTTCCTGACAAAGCCGAAGTCGCCACCCGCATCTACTGGGGCGGCAAGAGATATGACAGGAGTAATAACTTGAAATAAAAAGCTACTACTTAAATCCGCCAATGTTAAATCCGTCAATGGGTTTCTGCGCCTGGAGACATGCTTGCATGTCGACAGATAAAGAAATCCATTGGCGAACTGCAAAGCAGTCGCCCCATCCCCAATGAGCAAAACGCATGCTGCCATGCAGCTTGTACATACCGCGTAAGCGGAATGGTTTTGCCAATGAGCGGGTGGGGCGATTTAAGCAGCAACGGACGTTTCCATACGCAGGTAATAGGTAAAAATGCCCTTGGGATGCATGCTCGCAAGCAAGACCGAAGGCATTTTTTTCGGATGCAGCGGCGCAAGCCGTCACTCCTTTAGTCTCAAGCTGGCTGCAGACCCAGCACTTCTGCAATATACTTCACAGCCGCTTCTCTTTCCAGACAGAACCTTTTCATGATTTTTCCGGTAATCTCTACAGGCGTGAGATGCATTTCATCACTATATAGCTTTATGGCTCCGATTATCTCACCTTTAGCCATACCTTCTGCCCTGCTCGCTGCCTCTACTCGATCCAGCCATTCATTCAGATTATGAATTTCTCCTTCTCTGATAGTTTCTTTCTGATTCAGGAAAAATCGAAAATACGAATTAATCCAATTATAACACAAAGACGGCCGCATTTCTACAACTGTAACGAACGAGAATTTAAACCATATAATACGAAAAAACATCCAGTAATCACATCCATCATGTACCTTGCCTGGCTGAGTATGATAAAATGGAAAGGAATGACAGAGCTATGTCCACAAGGAAAGTGTCAGGAGGGACAACATGAGAAAACTAAAATTCGGAATGGTCGGCGGCGGCAACGGAGCATTTATAGGAAACGTACACCGTCATGGCGCTGTGATGGATGATCTGGCGGAACTGACAGCCGGGTGTTTTACCAGAAATCCGGAGAAAAATCTTGAGACCGCGAAGCAGTGGGGGATTCCGGACGAGAGCCGTGTCTACGCCAATTACATGGAAATGGCAGAAAAAGAGTCCGCCCGTGAGGACGGCATCGATTTTGTTTCCATATGTACACCCAATGATACGCATTTTCCGATTGCAAAATGTTTTCTGGAGCATGGTATCAACGTGATGTGTGATAAACCGCTTGCCCTGCGCACGGAAGAGGGCATAGAACTCAAACGCATTGCAGAGGAGAAAGACCTTTTGTTCGGTGTTACCTACACATATACCGGATATACAATGATCGAGCAGGCACGCCGTATGATCGCTGCGGGCGAAATCGGAAAAATCCTGACAATTGTAGCGGAGTATCCCCAGGAATGGCTGCTTGTGCAGATGGTCAGTGACCGTTCCGACCAGGCAACCTGGCGAATGGATCCCAAACGCAGCGGTCCCTCCGGATGCTGCGCGGACATAGGCACTCATGTCGAGGCTTTGATCGGTCACATGACCGGTCTGAAGCTGGAGCGCGTCCTTGCCCGTTTTGAGCGGCTTCCCAAAGAAAAGGAACTCCTTCTGGATAATAACGTACAGATCATGCTTGAATACGAGGGCGGTATTTCCGGTCTCATCTGGTCTTCTCAGGTCGCCCTCGGCAATGAGACAGATCTCCGCGTCCGCATTTTCGGCGACAAGGGAGCAATCGAATGGCAGCACAGGGATTCCCAGCGTCTGTTTGTGACCAGGATCAACGAACCTGTACAGATTTACACCCCGACCCGCGACTATGATACTGAATCCTGCAGAAGCCTTTCAAGACTGCCGTCCGGCCATCCGGAAGGATTCTTTGAGAGCTTCGGCAACCTTTACAAAGGCTTTTGTACAGCTCTTTTGAAAAAGAAATACGGAGAGGACCGCGGCGATTATCCCTATCCCACGATTGACGCCGGAATCGAAGGATTGAAATTTGTTGATGCATGTCTCAAGAGCAGCAACAGCGGAAATATCTGGGTTGACCTTGATTAGGCATTGATTACTGGCACAGTATTTCGTATTGAGCCGGCAGATAATTGACATAAAAACCGCAAAAGATAACTGATGCAAAAGAGAATTGATGCAAAAGAGAATTGATATAAAAACAGAACAGACCCGCATCCGATTTTTACATAAAAGAACCCGAATCACAAATGATGATCACAAATAATCACAAATGGCGCAGACACAGTGTTTGCGCCATTGCCGCTATTCGCTTATAATCAAGGAGAAAAATTCTGTATTATTTTCTCTTTGAGAGACTTTTGCTGCACTGCGGCTCAGATCGCATGGTCATCCCCGGTAATCCAAGGAGAATGAAAACTTAGGAGAACGACAATGGCAGAAATGATCGAAAGTATGGAAATGATATTCAAATACCTTGTTGAGCTTTGTACGACGGGCCTGGAGCTTGCCGGCATTATAGTATTGGTCTCAACCGCGTTCATCTGTTTTGTAAAATGGCTCCGCCGTGACAGAGAGAACATCCGACTGGATCTGGCACAGGGAATTGCCCTGGCGCTGGAATTCAAAATGGGCGGGGAGGTCCTTCGCACTGTTGTTGTCCGCGAGATGGGAGAGCTTCTTGTCCTGGGCGCGATCATCCTTCTGCGCGCAGCCATGACATTCCTGATTCATTGGGAAATTGTGAACGAGAAAAAGGAGATGAAGGAGGAGGCAAAAGCCCGCGCAGCCATTGCCCGCGCCAGGGACAGAAAGCCCGTGAAAAATACGCAGGGAAAGAATAAGCCGCCTGTGAATGCGCCTAAAGACGCAGAAACAGACACAGAAAATGACGAGGATGCCGCGGACTATTATCATGAAATGGAAATGACCTATGAGGACAATTTCCGCAGGCCCTCCCTGGGACGCCATACATCCCATAATGAAGAATAAGAGACAGCAGGACAGGAGAAGACAAATACCGGTGCAATCAGAAAAAACTGATAAAGAAAAATCTGAAAGATTCGAAAAATCTGAGAGAACTGATAGAACTGAGAGATTTGATAGATCTGATAGATCTGATAGAACTGAGAGATCTGGAGGATCTGAGAGATTTGATAGAACTGATAGAACTGAGAGACCTGGAAGATCTGAGAGAAATGAAAGATCTGAGAACACTTTGCAATCTGCGAAATCTGATAAAAAAATAATTTTTGCCGCGATTTGCGGCGTCAAAAACAGCGGGAAGACCACTCTCACAGAAGGCATTATCCGCACACTGACTGCCCGCGGTCTGAAGACAGCAGTGATCAAGCATGACGGACACGAATTTGAATGCGATATTGCGGGGACGGACAGTTCCCGCTTTGTCGAGGCGGGCGCTTTCGGGGCGGCTGTTTTTTCAAGAGGGCAGATCTTTGTGCGAAAAACGGGTCAATATCCGGATACCCGGGATATGGAAGGCACAAGCAGGCTGCTGAAGCAGCTGATCACCGCCTTTCCCGAGGCAGATGTGATTCTGGCAGAGGGCTTGAAGGGACTCCCTGTTCCCAAGATCGAAGTGGTCCGCAGAGCCGTTTCACAGAAGCCGGTCTCCAATCCGACAGGAAGATTTCTGGTCGTATCCGATCTTTCCCAGGAGGAAATCGGAGAGACCACCCTTCCCTTTGAGGATCTGGAGGGCATTACCGACGCGATCCTGCAAAAATGCCTGTGAAAGCGCATATAAAAACCTGTGTAAAAACCTGCGTGAGGACCAGCAAAAGAACCTGTTATGAACATCCGTAGGAAAGCAAGTATAAAAACCTGTGTGAAAACTTGCGTGAGGACCAGCAGAAGAACCTGTTATGAACACCCGCAGGAAAGCAAGTATGAAAACCGGCATGTATCCACGCAGGAGAACCTGTTATGAACACCCGGATGAAAACCCCGCCGGCTTTCAGCCGGAAAAGCCATTAGAGCAAAGCTGCAAATTGAGAAAACCATAACTGCAAGAAAACCATAACTGCAAGAAAACCATAACTGCAAGAAAACCATAACTGCATCTGTAATATAACCTGAAACAGCACAACAGGAGGACATATTATGGGATTCCGATGCGTAAACTGCGGAGGAAATATACTTTTTGACGTAAAGACACAGTCGATGAAATGCCAGCACTGCGGCAGCATGATCTCACCTGAGGAGTTCGAGGTCAAAAACAGCAGCACCGGCGAGGACATCGAGGAAATGGGGCTGACGCTCTTTACCTGCAGCGGCTGCGGCGCCCAACTGCAGGGAACAGAGGACTCACAGGTTGGATTCTGCCCTTTCTGCGGAGGCCAGAATCTTCTGCGGGCATCAAACGGCGGCAGGTCTCTGCCTGACAGACTGATCCCCTTCCAGGTCACAAAAGACGATTGTGCGGAGCTTTTCCAGGACTACACGCAAAAGGTCAGATACCTCCCAAAGGAACTGAGAAATGCCGCCCACCTCAAGAACTTCACGGGCATTTACATGCCCTATTACGAATACGATGTGGAACTGGGCGCAACGAAAATAGTGGGAACAAAGGTGGTAGAGAGTACACCAAAATACGATGTAGTAAATACCTACAGCATCGATGCGAAAGTGGAGGGAAACTACTGCGGCGTCCCTTATGATGCCAGCAAGTATTATGATGACGAGATCGCCGCGCGTGTCCTGCCCTTTGATATGAAAAAGGAACGCCCCTTCCGTCCGGCTTATCTCTCCGGTTTTTACGCGGATGCGTCCACTGTGTCTTCCGACACCTATTATGAGGATGCGGCGCTGACAGCATCGAAAGACATTCTGGATGAGGTGGGTTATCGACTGAGGAGACAAGAAGGGATTTCGGTGGAAAAAGAATCCTCCCAGGTGGAAGCACACACCAGAGGATGCCACAGCACCATGTTTCCGCTCTGGTTTCTGACATGGCGGAAAGACAAAAGAGTCGCCTACGCAGTCGTAAATGGAGATTCCGGTAAAGTGGTCACCGACCTGCCGGTGGATCTGAAAGCCTTTTCACGTGGGTGCCTTGTGATCGGTGCGATTCTTTTTCTGGTGCTGGAGCTGCTTTTCCAGCCTACGCCCCTCATCACTTCTATGGTGAGTCTGGTCGTCGGGGGACTTATGGCCGGCTCCATACGAAGCAGTACAAAACGCATTTTTGAAAGGCAGAATCATATAAACGATAAAGGCTGGAATCCCGGAAACAAGGCGTCGATTCAAAAAGAGAGCACTGTCAAGAAAAAACATATTTCATTTTTTGGACTCGATATGTTCAATATCCCGTTTTTCTTATTGATAGGATTAGTATATGCCTTTCGGGTTTCGGGGGCTTTTGGTATGGCGCTCACTTCCAGAGTCCTTGCAGCAGGTGTGCCCATTTACCTTATCCTTTCAACCGTAAAAGTCCTGAAATGGCAGAAAACTGTACCGCAGCGGCAGCCGTCTCTCGCGATTATTCCTGTTCTGGCAGCCGTTGCCATCAACGCTGCGATTGTTTTCATCTCTCCGGTAAATGATCTGTGGTATTATTTAGGAGATGCCGTGAGTATCCTGATTATGATCATCGCTTCGTTTTTCATGCTGCAGGTCTACAATATCGGCACGACGAGGCCTCTGCCCCGTCTCTTTGACAGAGAGGAGGTGCGCTGATTATGAAGAAAAAAATCCTGACACTCCTTACGGCGCTGTTCATCCTGTTCACTCTGCTCCCCGTCTCCTGCCTGGCTGCAGGCAGGCTGTCGGTGGATGACGGGGCGGACCTTCTGTCTGCTTCGGAAGAGGCACAGCTGATTGAAAACTACTCCCCGATCACGGAATATATGGATGCTGCTTTTGTATCTACCAGTCATCCTTCGGGCTCAACGTCCTCCTTTGCGGAGAGATATGCCATTGAACATTACGGCAATAATCCGGCGGTTATCTTCCTGATTGATATGAGAAACCGTGAGATTTATATCTATGCAAACGGAGCTGCGCTGAAGACAATATCCAGAGCGGATGCCCGCGCCATTACCGACAACATCTACAAAAGTGCCACAGCAGGCAAGTATTATGAATGTGCCGACAGAGCCTTCAGCCAGATCCTGGCCAAGTGTCAGGGTGCCCGCCTTGCGCGCCCTGTAAAGCATATCACCAATGCTCTGATCGCAGCCCTGGTCGGAATACTGATCAATTATTTGCTCACGGTTTACTCCAGAAGGCCCAGAGCCCAGCGCAGGACAAAAGCCGTTGTGTCCACAAGCGTGACCCGGGAAATGGCCAAAATGCCCGGTATTGCATTTGCCATGCCTATTATCCTGAGCAGCGCTAAGCACTATAAGAGCAGCGGCTCCGGCGGAAGCGGCGGAGGAGGCGGAGGCGGCCACTCCGGCGGTGGAGGAGGCCACGGCTTCTAAGTGATAAGAGAACATGGGACACATTGGGACACCAGGGACGTTTCTGAATGGGACACCTGGGACGTTTCTGAATGGGATACCAGGGACGGTTCTGAATGGGGTAACCAGGGACAATTCTGAATGGGACACCTGGGACGTTTCCAAGAAAAACGATTCCATCTACCCCATTATTGCTTCTTCACTATTCCATTTCCTGAGACGGGAGACCGAGTAAAATGACAGAAAATGATTTTACCCATTTTGATGAGAGCGGAAGAGCCAGAATGGTCAATGTGGGTGATAAAGAGATCACAAAGAGGACAGCCATCGCGGAGGGCCGTGTGCTCCTGAATCCGCAGACCTTTGAACTAGTCAAAAGCGGCGGCATGAAAAAAGGCGATGTGCTGGCGACAGCGCAGATTGCAGGCATCATGGGTGCCAAGCGGACACCGGACCTGATCCCCATGTGCCACCCTCTCTTTTTGAGCGGCATTAAGCTGGACCTCACCCTGAATGAGGAAGACCATGCGGTCCAGATCCGCGCGCAGGTCTCCTGCGAGGGCCGCACCGGGGTCGAGATGGAGGCCCTCACCGCTGTCTCCACGGCAGCCCTCACCGTCTATGATATGTGCAAGGCTGTCCAGCGTGACATGGAAATCACGGACATCCGCCTTGTGCAGAAGACAGGGGGTGTGCACGGCGATTACGCAAGAGCGCAGAATACACTGTAAATGTAATAAAACAGTGGTAAAATAGTCCAAGGATTTTCATACATGTTTGTGAACGGAAGGTTGTAAGCACAAATGTGAAACAATACAGGAATTTCCCCTGAAAATCCCCTGAAAATTCCCTGAAAAACGAACCAATGCAGAAGCCTGCATTTAGAGAAATGAAATGCAATTATATGCAATTATATCGGAGAAAACTATGTCAGTGAATAAGACTATGATGCAGTATTTTGAATGGTATCTTCCCAACGACGGACTGTGGTGGAAACGCTGCGCTGCCAAGGCGGAAAACCTGAACGGAATCGGCATTACGGACGTATGGCTTCCGCCTGCCTATAAAGGAACATCACAGGAAGATGTCGGCTACGGTGTCTATGATATGTATGATCTGGGCGAATTCGACCAGAAGGGCACTGTCCGCACAAAATACGGCACCAAAGAGGAGTATCTTGAGGCAATTCAGGCCTTCCACGACAACGGAATCCGGGTTTTCGCGGATGTTGTCCTCAACCACAGAATGGGCGCGGATGAGGTGGAGGATGTCGTTGCCGTATCAGACTCCGCCGAGGACCGCACACAGCAGGTAGAAGAACCGCACATGATCCGTGTCTGGTCGAAATTCACCTTCCCCGGCAGGAAGGGCAAATACAGCAAATTCACCTGGGATCACACACATTTTTCCGGAACAGACTACGATGACCTCTCCAAGGAACAGGGCATGATCTACCGCTTTGCCGGAAAAAACTGGGAAGATGACACCGATCCCGAAAAGGGAAACTTCGACTACCTGATGGGCATGAACGTAGACATGAGCAATCCTGTTGTCTGCGAAGAAATCCGCAAATGGCTGCTCTGGTACATCAAAGAGACCGGGATTGACGGACTCCGCCTCGACGCGGTCAAACACATCAGCTTCAGTTTTTACAAAGAACTTCTTCAGAAAGTGCGCAGTGAGCTGGGAAAGGATTTCCCCGCAGTGGGAGAGTATTGGAATACCGACCTGGGACGCCTCCTCTACTACCTTGACGAAGTAAACCAGGAGATGAGCCTGTTTGATGTCGCCCTCCATTACAATTTCTTTAATGCTTCACAGGCCGGCCGCGACTACGACCTGCGGCAGATTTTTGACAACACTCTTGTCAGAGAAAGACCCGAACGCGCCGTGACCTTCGTGGACAACCACGACACCCAGTATGGTCAGGCACTCCAGTCCTTCGTTTCCGACTGGTTCAAACCCATCGCCTATGCCATGATCCTTTTGCGCGAGAGCGGAACCCCCTGCATCTTCTACTCCGACTACTACGGAAACCCCGTCCAGGACCGCCCCCTCGTCCCCAACCTCGGCAAGATGATCAAGATTCGCCGCGGATATGCCTACGGCGAGCAGGAAGACTACTTCGACGACCCTCATGTCATCGGCTGGGTCCGCAGAGGAAGCGACGACCACCCCGACTCCGGCCTCGCTGTTGTCATCAGCAACACCGATGACGGCGAAAAACGCATGTTTATGGGCAGACAGCACGCCGGCGTCTCCTTCCGGGACGCCCTCGGAAACTGCCCCGACCCCGTTGTCATCGATGAGGAAGGCTATGGCACCTTCGCCGCCAGAGGCGGCAACGTCTCCATCTGGATCCACGAAGTAGGCTTCGAATACATTGTAGTCACAGAATGAGTTAAATGAGTCACGAGGGACGGTTCTGAAAAACTCATTGCACGCAATGAGTTTTTCAGAACCGTCCCTCGTGACTCATTCCAACTCCGCAATTCCGGTATGGTATCCTGAGAATGGATGAAACAATATGAACAATTCATTTGCACCTGAAGGTGAATCTACGGATATTACTGCAGAGCCCATAAAACCTGCAGAGTCAGCAGACCCGGCTCCCGAATACCTCATAGGAATCACAAAGCCTGAAGAAGCAGAGGACTGCTGCGCTGTCCTTCTGCGTGGCGGAAAGAGCCGGCGCATGGGCAGGGACAAAGCTCTGCTTTACTGGAAGGAAAGCACCTTCCTGGAGACGATTGCGGCTCAGCTGGAATTCCTGGATGAAAAATATCTCTCCGTGTCAGCCGCCGGCAGTGATTGCAATTCAGCCAGCCCCTCTGTGTCAGCCGCCGGCAGTGACTCTAATCCCGACAGCCTCTCCGAAGAATGGCACCGGCTGCCGGATCTGATTCCTGACTGCGGACCGCTGGGCGGCATCTATACAGCTCTGCAGACATGTGAAGCGGACTGGGCGCTTGTTGTATCCTGTGATATTCCTGCCATAGAACGACGCTTTTTTGCGATGATGCTGGAAGAGCGTACCGACGATGTGGACATCCTTTATCCGGTTACGCCGGACGGACGCATGCACATGACCTGCGCACTCTACAGAAAATCCATTGCCCCCACTTTGAAGCATCAGATTGACAAGGGGGATAACCGGCTGCGTGTTTTGAAGGATCTGTGCAGGGCCAGAGCAATACCTGTCGAAGATCCAGCCCTTCTTGGCATGCTCTCAAACATCAATACGGGTGAGGACTATGCCGAAATCCGCAGAAATTGAAGGAAAAAGAAACTGAAGGAACGATAAAACAACCCGCAGATCAGGCATCATTGAAAAAAACAGCAGGGCAGCACTACAGCATCTTGGAAGAGACAAAGGTTTAAAAAGGTTATCTGTTTCGGAGCGCTGCGGATGTCCCCCTGACTGCGTGCTGTCTGAAGATGGATGTTCTCAATGTGAAAAAAACGGGGATTGACGGAATGCCCGGGAAAGTCTGAAGCTGCCCGAAGACACAGTGAACAAGAGAACATGCGCAGCCATGTGTACTCAGAGAATGATAGTAACAGGTCCTTATAATCCAATATGCATGTAGTGATAGAAAAAAGCTGCAGCTCCCTCAAATTGATCAGGTTTTCCGGTCAAAGGGGCTGCAGCTTTTTATATCAGTTTTTTAGTAAGTGCATAAAATTGACAGGTGCAAAAGAAGCAGTGTAAGCGTCAAATAGTTGGTGTTGTATCCAGGAAAAGTGGCTCTTTGTAGAATGAAGAAATAATCTTTCTATAGCATACGAGGAGGTCCACTATGGATA
>ONKG01000052.1 GCA_900318375.1 uncultured Lachnospiraceae bacterium | reverse complement strand
TTTCATACAAACGTGGAACGACTTACATCTTACTCTGACTGGTGCAGAAAAGGTGATAGGCATTACCGCGGGGGCTTCGACCCCAAAGAATATCATTGAGGAGGTTTATAACCATGTCAGAGCAGACCTTTGAACAAATGTTGGACGAATCGTTCAAGACGATTCATACCGGTGAGGTAGTCGAGGGACAGATCATCGATGTCAAACCCGATGAGGCGATCCTGAATATCGGCGCTAAGTCCGATGGTATCCTTACCAGGAATGAGTACACGAACGATCATTCTGTTGATCTCACAGAAGTCCTGCACGTAGGCGACAAACTTGAAGTCAAGATCCTGAAAGTGAATGACGGAGACGGCCAGGTTGTCCTTTCCTACAAGCGCCTCGCGGCAGACCGCGGCAACAAGCGCATTGAGGAAGCGTACAACAATAAGGAAGTCCTCACGGCCAAGGTTACACAGGTCCTTTCCGGCGGCCTGAGCGTTGTCGTAGAGGAAGTCAGGGTTTTCATCCCTGCAAGCCTTGTTTCCGATACTTATGAGAGAGACCTGAGCAAGTATCTCGGACAGGACATCGAGTTCGTAATCACCGAGTACAATCCGCACAGGCGCAGATATATTGGTGATCGTAAACAGCTTCTCGTCGCAAAGCGCCAGGAAATGCAGCGCAAGCTCTTCGAGACCATCCACCCCGGCGATACAGTCGAGGGCACTGTCAAGAACATCACAGACTTTGGTGCATTCATCGATCTGGGCGGCGCAGACGGACTTCTGCACATCTCCGAGATGAGCTGGGGACGCGTCGAGAATCCCAAGAAGGTCTTCAAGGTCGGCGAGCAGCTCCGTGTTCTGATCAAGGACATCCAGGGCACAAAGATCGCCCTTTCCCTGAAGTTCCCCGAGGAGAATCCCTGGGTTGGCGCAGCACAGAAGTATGCAGTCGGCACAGTAGTTACCGGCAGAGTTGCCAGAATGACCGATTTCGGCGCATTCGTGGAGCTTGAGCCCGGCATCGATGCCCTGCTTCATGTTTCCCAGATTGCCCGCGAGCACATCGACAAGCCTTCAGATGTCCTCAAGACAGGACAGGAAGTCACCGCCAAGATCGTTGACTTCAATGAAGACAGCAACAAGATCAGCCTGAGCGTCAAGCAGCTTCTTATTGACAAGGAGCGCGAGAGACGTGCGGCTGAGCGTGCAAACGCTGATGCTGATGTCGTATCTGTAGACGTTGACGCATTCGTCAATGCCCAGAGGGCTAAGGAAGAGGCCGAGGACGCAGAATAATCTTTTGATTTCTGCATAAGAGGTTCTGATTTTTACGGGGCCGGAATCCCTGCGGGTTCCGGTCCTTTTCTTTTATATGACACATATATGACACAGCCCGTGTAATGTGATGATCCGCCTTGCGGCGGGCACGGGCAGGTCGGGGAGCAGAGGGCGGCCGGCCTTCTCTTTGCCCTGTTCTTACAAGAGCATTCGGTGTCACATGTACAGACCCTTACAGGGGGCGTGTGCTGTGACAGATTGACAGTATGGGGGACGGAATGGATCTTCAGAAAAATGATATTTTCATGCAGGATATGCGTCAGATCGGCTCACTTCCTCTGATGGAGGAACTGCGCGGCAGGACAGTACTGGTGACCGGTGCTACGGGACTGATCGGACAGACCATCGTGTCCGCCCTTCTCAGATGCGGGGAGACGGATGCGGAGGATGATAGAAAGAAACCTGTTCATGTGATCGCGTGTGTGCGCAATGAGCAGAAAGCCCGCCGCCTCTTCGGCAGTGCTGACAGGGGGAACCTGGAGCTTTTGATCTCTGATATCCTTTCCCTGCCGGCTGACAGGCTTCCGCAGAAAGTCGACTACATGATCCATGCGGCAAGCCAGACATCCAGCCGCGCTTTTGTGGACCAGCCTGTTGAAACGATCTTCACGGCAGTCGACGGGACAAGACAGGCTCTGGAATTTGCAAAAAACAACCAGGTGGGCTGTTTTGTTTATCTCTCCACCATGGAGGTCTACGGAACGCCCTCGGATGACCGTAAGATTGACGAAAAACACGGGACCAACCTGGATACTATGCAGCCCCGCAGCTGCTATCCTGAATCCAAGCGTCTGTGCGAGATCCTCTGCGCATCCTGGCAGAAGGAGTACGGTGTGCCTGTGCGGATCCTGCGCCTGACGCAGACCTTCGGGCCGGGTGTTCAGTATAATGACGGACGTGTCTTTGCGGAATTTGCCCGCTGCGCTATGGAAAACAGGGACATTGTCCTCAAGACTGCAGGACTGACCTGCCGCTCCTACCTTTATACAGCGGATGCCGCTGCGGCGATCCTGACTGTTATGCTTCGGGGTAAAGACGGTGAGGCCTACAATGCCGCAAATGAATCTACCTACTGCAGTATCCGTGAAATGGCGGAGCTTGTGGCCGGGGAGTGCGCTGGCGGCAGGATCGGTGTCCGTATCGAAGCGGAAGAAGACCCCTCAAAACTCGGCTACGCCCCCACCCTGCATATGAATCTGGATACTGCGAAGCTTCGTTCTCTGGGCTGGGAGCCTGTCTACGGACTTGCGGAAACCTACTCCCGTATGATGGCGGCTATGAGCCCGGAAAGCTCCGGACCAGTGTAAATGTGAGCAGGCGGAGCAATATGTTTTTTGTTCAATCAATGATTGTGAACAGGCAGAGCATGCGCCCGTTTTTTTGAAAAGTGATTGTGAACAGGCAGAGCATACGCCCGTTTTTTGAAAAGTGATTGTGAACAGGCAGAGCATACGCCCGTTTTTGAAAAGTGATTGTGAAGAGACAGACGGCGCATACGTTTCTTATCCACATATGATTGTGAAGAGGAGGGCACAGCCACAGGTATGAATCTTGCAGTAATATTCGCCGGCGGGTCCGGCAAGAGGATGCACGCCAAGGACAGACCCAAGCAGTTTCTTTTTGTACACGGAAAACCGATCATTGTACATACGATCGAAATCTTCAACAGGCATCCGCAGATTGACGGAATCGTGGTGGTCTGCATCGAAGACTGGATTCCCTACATGGAAGAACTCAAGTACACATTCCGGCTGGACAAGATCGCATCCATCGTTCCGGGAGGAGAGACCGGCCAGATGTCTATTTACAACGGACTTGCAGAAGCGGCACGTATCTTCGGGCGTGAGGACCATGTTGTTCTCATCCACGACGGCGTACGCCCTTTGATCGACGAGGATCTGATCACCGCCAACATCGAGTGCGTAAAGGAGCACGGAACCAGTATCAGCTGCGGTCCCGTGAGCGAGACGGTTGTCCTGGTCGACGATGCGGAGCAGGTGCAGGAGGTTGTCAACCGCAACCACTCCAGAGTGGCCAAGGCGCCTCAGGGCTACAGGCTTGACGATGTTCTCAATGTTGAGGAACGTGCCATCAGCGAGGGGTTTACCAATATGATCGACACCTGCACGCTTATGCGTCACTACGGACATGACCTTTCAATCGTAGACTGCGGCGCTGACAATGTGAAGATCACAACCCCTGAAGATTTCTTCATGTTCCGGGCCGTCGCCGACGCCAGGGAAAACGAACAGCTGATATAGAGTGTCTGCAGAGTATTCGAAAAAATACTGCAGCCCTTCTTTAAGATTCAGTAACTTCTGATATATCCACAACCCGGAGAGAGAGAATGGAAAAAATACTGAGCGTATCGATTGCTTCTTATAATGTTGAAAAATTTATCCGCAAGGCACTGGATTCCTGCTGTGTCCCCGAGATTATGGACCGTCTGGAAGTGATCGTCGTCAATGACGGCTCCACGGACAGCACTCTGCAGATCGCCCGTGAGTATGAGGAAAAATACCCGCAGACTTTCCGTGTGATCGACAAAAAGAACGGCGGCTATGGCTCAACCGTAAATGCCTCCATCCAGGCAGCTACCGGAAAATATTTCCGTCTGCTGGACGGAGATGACTGGTTTGACCGCGAAGGCCTTATCAAGTTCATTGAGGAACTCTCCGCGGCTGAGGAGGACATGATCGTCGCCAGGTTCAAACGCGTCTTCGAGGAGGACGGGCATGAGGAAGTCCGCGATGAGGCGGAAGATATCCATGAGAAGACAGTGCGTTTTGACTCCCTCAATAATCATGACTGGTTTACCATGCATGCCATTTCCTACCGGACGAAAATCCTGCAGGAAAACGGCATCCGCCTGACAGAACACTGCTTTTACACAGACCAGGAATACGACCTTCTCCCCCTTCCCTGGGTTGATACGGTCCGCATCTTCCCCGAAGTCGTATATTGCTACCGCATAGGCCGGGGAGAGCAGAGTGTCAGTCCCGAGGGTCTGGAGAAGCACTATAATGACCAGACGATCGTTCTCAAACGTCTCTACACGGTCTACCCGGAAGTCGGCAAAAAGAAGACCGCAAAGGACGAGTATATTTTCAACTACTTTGTCCTGCGTACCTTCCTGCAGATCAAGGTCTACCTGGTGATTTCAAAGTCCAACCTGCATCGTCAGGAGCTCATCAATTTCCTCCGTTATCTCAAGCGGGAGCAGCCCCTGATCTACAAGGAGCTTCTGCGCACCAGCAAGATCCTCAAGATTCTCCTGGTCTCCAGATTCGCCGCCTACGGGATCCTTCACAAAAAACTGCGTGAGGAATATAAATACTGAAGAGAAAGAAAAATAAAAAGAGAAGAACAAAAAAGCAAGCCCTGCCGCAGGGAATCATTCCCGCAAAGTCCGGCAGGGCTTTCATGTTCAGGCTGGTGTACAGTCTCTGATTAGGAGATAATAGATCGTCTTAAGATATTATTTCCGGAATATGATATGCCGCAGCACATAGGCCGCGTAGTCCGAGAGGGCTGTGCGGTCTTTTTTGATGTCATCCGAGAACTCAAAATAGAGGTCTTTTGATTCATAAGACCGCTTAAAAAAGGGCGTTCTGTAGAGGCTCCACTGGGGCAGGTAGGCCGCCCTCTTGCGGGTGTAGCAGGTTTCGGGTTTCGCCTGGATGCGGCGGTTGGGATCTACGTAGGAAGCAATGTATTTGTGTATGGCCATATCTTCAGCGGGCAGGTAGTAATAATCCCGGTAATTGGCGTAAAAATACTTCATTTCCTCGGAGTAGAGCGGTACTTTGAGGACACCGCTGTCTCCCTCGATTTTCAGATAGCAGTGGTCGGCGCCTGCATAGATCCGGGCGGGGAGAGAGAAGTCCATCTGAAAGCGCACCAGCAGTTCTTCTGCCGGCTTACCTTCGTGGTCTGTGTAATAATTGGCCTGGGCGCGGTTTACGGTCACTTTCATATCCTCAAGACGCGCGAAAGCGGAGAGAGGCAGAAGTTTTAACAGCCCTTCCACATTGGCCTGATTGTGCAGCACCAGCCTGTCCAGCATCTCCACAGAAGGCAGCAGAAGATATTTTTTATAGGCGTCGATCATTTCCTTCCCGTCCGCGTCCTCTGTCCTGCCCGTCCCCAGGCATGCCTCGACAGTCTGCTGTCTGTAATCGGCCAGTCCCAGAAGGTGGCGGTAGGGCGCGATGTAGGCGTACAGATCCACGGACTCCATGGAGAGAAAAGAAGCTGCGTCGGTGAGCAGACCGTGAACATCCATGCGGGCGCGCAGAAACGGCAGATCGAAGCGGTTTCCGTTATAGTTGATAATGTATTTGTATTTACCGCAGAAAACGAGAAAGGAGGAGAGGAGCATTTTTTCATCCAGTCCCGTGTCGTCAAACCACTGAGTCATCTGCCAGCCTTCCGGCTGCATATAAATACAGCCGATGAGGTAAACAGTGCTGCTGCTGCGGCTGATCCCGGTGGTCTCAATATCCAGAAACAGGACTTCCTGCGGCTCCGCCGGCACGTCCGGCAGAGAAAGGAGAAATTCCTGATCGATTGCTTTGCTGATGATACGCATATTGCTCCTTTCGCATTACCGCCTGCCGCTTTCCCGCCTCAACTGTTTTAAGGCAGGGAATTTACATGCGGTGACGATAACTAATGAACGAACATAGTGTACCATATTTTTTACAGGGATGGGAACACCCCGGGACCTGTTGACAGACCAGTTGAAAAAAAGCGAGGGACACCGGGGATGATCCTGTCCGTCCCGCTTTTTTAAAAGCGGGACGATCGGAACCGTCCGCAGTGTCCCTCAAAGTAATCGGGAAACCATTTCAGGGAGATATTGATGAAAGATTGTTTTGTGAGGTGATTGTCAGAGTGTTGTCTTGGAGAAAATGGTTTCCCGATGGTTACAGCTTCGCTTTTTTACTTCGCGATCCCGATCGGGGAGAAAACGATGTAAATGATTACAGCGATGATGATGCCGACGATGGATACCACATGGCGGTATTTCCAGGGGGTAAGATCGACAGCGCCGACATCCTTGACTTCGTATGCAGGTTCTTTACCCATTTTGTTGAGGACCCACATGATGATCAGCTCGATGGGGAAGAGGACTGCCATTGCGTACAGATAGTGGACGGGCTCTGTGGTTCCGGGATAGCAGGGCTTGATCAGCAGGAATGCTCCATAGACGATCACATGGAAGACAGTGATCAGCATAGGGGAGTATTTGGGAGCCTTGCGGAACATGAAGACACCGAGGATCGTGCAGACGATCGGCAGGGAGACAAACTGAGACATAGAGTTCAGGAATGTCGTGATGCCGTTTGCGTACATGACAAAGGGTCCGATGCAGATGGCGACGATGCCTGCGATGGTTCCGTAGTATTTAGCGATGCGCACGCACTTTTCATCAGAGGTCCTCTTGCCGACTTCCGTGGAACGGAAGATATCCAGTGTGAACATGGTGGATGCGGAGTTCAGTACCGAGTTAAAGGAGGACAGGATCGCGCCGAACAGAACTGCAGCGAAGAAGCCCATGATCGGTTTGGGGACAACTGCGGAGATCAGAGCGGGATAGGCAAAGTCGATCGCGGAGCTGCCGGCGCTCTTGATGGTCTCCTGAATGGAAGGAAGGTGATAGGCGATGATGCCCGGGATGATCAGATAAAGGGGACCGGCGCACTTGAGGAAGCCGCAGAAGATCGCGCCCTTCTGGCCTTCTTTCAGGCTCTTTGCCGCAAGGGATCTCTGGACAAAGGACTGGTTGCAGCACCACCAATAGATGTTGTTGAACAGCATGCCGGTGAAGATCAGGGGCCAGGGAAGGTTGGGCTCTGCGGAATTCCAGTCACTCCACGCGTTCATCTTGGCGGGATCTGCATTGACCATGTATGTCCAGCCGTCGATGACACCGCTGCCGCCGGTTTCTTTTGCAAGAACAGAAAGTGCGATAAAGGGGATCATGACACCTGCAATTAGAAGTCCGATTCCGTTGATGGTGTCAGAGACAGCAACCGCTTTGAGTCCGCCGAAGATCGCGTAGCAGCCGCCGACTATACCGATGACTACGCACAGACCTGCCACTGCCGCGAACTTGCTGCAGCCGATCATGCCGGAGATATCAAAGATTCTTTCAAAAACAACTGCACCTGAGTAAAGGATGACAGGAAGATTGAGAATTGAATACATGACGACGATGATACCGGAGAAAACAAGCTTTGTTGTCTTTCCGAAACGCTCTTCCATGAGAGCGGGGATCGTCGTTGTGCCCATCTTCAAATAGCGGGGCAGGAAATAGTATGCCAGGATCAGCAGGGTGAAGATAGAACCGACTTCCCAGCCGATGGGGCTCATGTTGGTTGCCCAGGACTGACCGTTCAGACCGACCAGCTGCTCTGCGGAAAGGTTTGTCAGAAGCAGAGAGCCGGCAATGACCACACCGGGAAGACTCCGGCTTGCCAGGAAATATCCCTCGGCAGTTTCAAGGTTATCTTCCTTGGTCTTCAGGCTCGAGACAACAGCGACCATTGCTGTGAAAAACAAAAACGTAATGATAATCCATGCCAATGATGAGAAAAAAGCCATTTTACATACCCTCTCTAAATGTGTGTTCCGAAATCAAATCAAGTTGGAGTAGAGGCTGCACGGACGATCCAGATTAACGCAAATGGTATTTTTTGCGATGAACTTGGACGCTGGTATTAATCATGATTTCCTTGTCTATAATTGCAGTCAGAGATTTCATGATTCCGGAAAAGATATTACCCCGGGTACACGATACCGGCAATGTGTACCCATGAATAGATACGGGACGATCGTAAGATAGTTCCGGAAATTTACGATACCGGTCTCGTACCTTTTCGAGCACTATATTAGAACAAATTTATCCCAATGGAAATAGCAAATATTAACAAATAAATTATGAGATTTCAAAAAAGAATAGCAATTTTGCAGGAAACGATAGAAATAAAGCATAGATGGACGGGTGTATAAATTCTGTATTTTATTAATATTCATTGAATATTATGATGTAAAGGTCAAAAGGTATCCAATGGCTCTGAGTCTCGTCAAGCTGCACAAACAGCCGAAGGGCCTTGCGTACCGCTGCCAGCGAGGGCAGAGCGAGAGCGTGCCCAAGGCGTTTGTGCAACTTGACGAGACGGTGTTCCCTTAGCCACCTTTTGACCTCAACATCATATTATATTAGTCCCGGATCTATTGTAAAAGACTGAACCGAATGAATCCGGGATGATCTGCTGCGGAATGTTCTGTTATTGTACTTTGTAAATTGCGTCCATCCGGAGTTTTTCAAAGAAGGTAATTATCCGGAGTATTGAACCTGTCCGAAAGCGGCAGCTTTTTGATCCGGATAAATACTGCTACAGGTACTCTGCCGGGCTTTTCGTTTTTCTCAGGCTTTTCTTTGTGTTGCAGGCAGTTTTGTGATATATTTTATGATTGTCCGGAATATATATTGGTTTCCGCGATTGATTGAGAAGATTAAGAAAAATCGACAGA
Organism: uncultured Lachnospiraceae bacterium; assembly: GCA_900318375.1. Taxonomy (GTDB): domain Bacteria; phylum Bacillota; class Clostridia; order Lachnospirales; family Lachnospiraceae; genus CAG-791. The sequence continues at coordinate 21,219 of ONKG01000052.1, read as the reverse complement.
GAGGTCCAGATCAGAATGAAAGAGATTTTTTATAAGAGCACACGTTCAGACAGCGTTCCTGTCCCTGCTTCAAAAGCGATCCTTATGGGGCTTGCCGAAGACGGAGGTCTTTTTGTCCCTACAGAGTTTCCCGCACTTGACGTCAGTCTTACGGAACTGGCGAAGATGGACTATCGCGGTGTAGCTTACGAAGTGATGAAGCTGATGCTCACTGATTTTACAGAGGATGAGCTGAAAAGCTGCATCAGGAATGCCTACGGCGAAAACTTTGACGACCGTGAGATCGTTCCGGTCCGTAAGGCGGACGGCGCGTATTTTCTGGAGCTCTTCCATGGCCCCACCATCGCTTTTAAAGACATGGCGCTTCAGATCCTCCCCTATCTTCTGACAACTTCTGCCCGCAAAAACGCGGAAGAGAAGGAAATCGTCATCCTCACCGCGACCAGCGGCGACACCGGCAAAGCAGCCATGGCGGGCTTTGCGGATGTCCCCGGCACCAGGATCATGGTCTTTTATCCCAAGGACGGTGTCTCCTCCATTCAGGAGCGTCAGATGGTGACGCAGAAGGGGGATAACACCCGTGTCGTCGGAATCCGCGGGAATTTCGATGACGCACAGAGCGAGGTCAAGAAGATTTTCGGAGACGCGGCTCTGCGGGAGGAGATGGCTGAAAAAGGATTTGCTTTTTCCTCTGCAAATTCCATCAATATCGGACGCCTTGTCCCTCAGATCGTCTACTATGTATTCGCCTACACCAGGCTTCTCAAAACGGGCGTCATCAAAGAGGGTGAAAAGATCAATATTGTCGTTCCCACCGGAAACTTCGGAAATATCCTGGCGGCCTACTACGGCGCGCAGATGGGTCTGCCGGTCGGAAAACTGGTCTGCGCGTCCAATTCCAACAAGGTCCTGTTTGATTTCTTTACGACAGGTACTTATGACCGCAACCGGGACTTCATTCTGACCAGTTCCCCTTCCATGGATATACTGATCTCCAGCAATCTCGAGCGGCTGATCTACCATATCAGCGGAAACAGTTCCGAAAAGACCGCCGCCCTGATGAAAGACCTGGGAGAGAAGGGCGTCTATGCTATTACCGATGAAATGAAGGCGGGACTGTCCATGTTTACCGGCGGCTACGCGACAGAAGAGGAGACAGCGGACGCGATCCGCAGGCTCTATAATGCGGAAGGATATGTTATCGATCCCCATACGGCAGTTGCGGCTCATGTATACGACTGTTTCCGGTCACAGACCGGCGATCTGACTCCTGCTGTCATCGCTTCCACGGCAAGCCCTTTCAAATTTGAAAACAGCGTCATGCGGGCCCTGAATGAGCCTTCCGACCTGCCTGATCTCGAGCTTGCGGACCGCCTCAGCGACAAGGCCGGAGTTGCCGTTCCCGAAGCGGTCAATGTACTGCGCACTGCTGAAATACGTCATAATATTGTATGCGCACGGGACGAAATGAAAAAAGAAGTGAGAAAATTCCTGGGCATGGATTATTGAGTCCGGATTCTTGCGCGGAAACACACGTGGTTCATTCCGCATCGCGCAATACCCGTGACTTCAGTCGTGATATACGCGCGCAAGGCTCTAGAGCGAGTCTTGAATCATAAATGACTGCGGCCGCGAGATCATGGCCGCAAATATGAGCCTGAACGGATCGTAGTCTGTTCGGGCTCTGATTGTCGTTTTGCAGCTTGACGAGACGGAGGTTACTTGATCAACTTTTGACCCATACATCATTAATCGGAAAAAGGATATTTGTGTCAGTATTCCGCTTTCGATTACTCCGGGATACTTTTTCAAGAACAGGCAGAAGATTTATGAGTGATACGATGAATACGATTATAAGGAAAAGAATTGCAGCTCTCCGTTCTAAAATGTCAGAGCTGGGAATAGACTATTATCTGATCCCGACTGCGGATTATCATAATTCGGAATACGTTGCGCCTTATTTCCAGACCAGGGCTTATTTCAGCGGATTTACAGGTTCCAACGGAACACTGGTCGTCGGTATGGAGGAGGCCGGTCTGTGGACAGACGGACGTTATTTCATCCAGGCGGAGAAAGAACTGGCGGGGACCGGCGTTGATCTCTACCGGGAGATGGAAGAGGGGGTGCCCTCGATCTCCGAATGGCTGGAGGACCGCATGCCCGTCGAGGGAACTCTGGGCTTTGACGGCGGCTGCATCAGCATCCGCCAGACGCGTTCCCTGCGCAAAAAACTGGCTCGGAAAAAAGTGCGCTTCGCAGGCGAATATGATCCTGCAGCAGAGATCTGGACTGACCGTCCTCCGCTTCCTTCCCATCCTGCTTTTGTGCTTGGAGAGGAATACAGCGGTGAGAGCACGGTGTCCAAGCTTGCCCGTCTCCGTGAGAAAATGCGTCAGGCGGGGGCCCGGATCTACGTTGAGAGCAAACTCGACAACCTGATGTGGCTCTTCAACCTGCGGGGAGGCGATGTGGAATGTACGCCGGTTGCCCTGAGCTTTGGCGTAGTGACTATGGATCGCCAGATTCTTTTTATCCAGGACAGTGAAGTGACGGAGGCTGTACAGGAATACGCGGACTCCATCAGTCTGGAGCTTCGGCCTTACGAAAATGTCTGTGCATTTCTGCAAGATCCCGAACTCTATCGGAATGTGTCCATGCTCCCGGACAGCAGGGACAGCAGCATAGGAGCAGGTGCGGACAGCAGTGGAAAAACAGCGCAGGAAGACACTGAAAAAAACTCCGGGAATAACCTGCAGCCCGGCTGCCGCGTGCTCTTCAATCCGGGAAGTCTCAGTACGCGTCTCTACAATGCCCTGCAGAGGGGCAGAGAAGCGGCGGACATCCGGACCCGGACTCACTATGATATTGAGAAGAGGAGCCCTGTAGAGGATTTCAAGGCGGCCAAGAACCAAACCGAAATGAAAAACATCCGTGCCGCTTACCGCGAAGATTCAGCCGCTGTCTGCCGCTTCCTTTACTGGCTCCGCAGGCATGTGGAGAACGGAACGGTCACGGAACTGACAGAATACTCCGCGGCAGAGAAGATGGATTCCCTTCGTGCCGGGATCAGCGATTTCATAGAGCTGTCCTTCGGAACTATATCCGCCTATGGTCCGAATGCCGCCATGATGCACTACAGCGCGAAGAAAGATGACTGCGCGCAGCTCCGCCCCGAGGGAATGCTGCTCGTGGACTGCGGCGGCCAGTATCTGCGCGGGACAACGGATGTGACCCGTACGATTGCCCTGGGCCCGGTTTCGGATGATATGCGGCGTCATTATACCCTGACTGCTGTCGGCAATCTCCAGCTCATGGAAGCAGTCTTTTTGCACGGATGCTCGGGAAGGAATGTGGATATCCTTGCAAGGCAGCCACTGTGGAGCACTTTCGTTGATTATAAGTGCGGAACCGGGCACGGCATAGGATACCTTCTGGGTGTTCATGAAGGCCCCCAGAATATTCGCTGGCGCTATTCCGGAGGCATGGAGGAAGCTGTCCTTGAACCCGGCATGATCGTTTCTGACGAGCCGGGAGTCTATATAGAAGGTCAGTACGGCATCCGTATCGAGACCATTCTCGAAGTTGCGGAAGCGGCGAAGAACGGAGACGGAAGATTTCTTTGCTTCCGGCCCCTCACCTTCGTTCCGTTTGACCCCGCACTGATCGATCCTGCTTATCTGACCCCGCAGACCCGCGATGCCCTAAACCGCTATCACGCCCGCGTCTACGAAGAGATCGCCCCGCTTCTTGACGAAAACGAACGCGAATGGCTGCGAAGTCAGACGCAGCCGATCTGACCGGCAGAGCACCGGGCAGCTGGCTTTCTGCCTGCGGAAAACTGTCCGATGCCGGCCCGGAGCAGCCCCCGAAGGTAAAGCTATGGTTGTCACATGGCATGTCACGGGAATCTTATTATTGCTGTGTGGATGCCAGGCCTTCCGTGCGAAAGCACCGGCAGAGGAAGGCAGAAGCACATGCTGCGGACACCCACCTGGCATGTGTGCTAGGAGTCAAAATGCAGGTCCGGCGTTTCAGGCATTTCTTTGTGAATATGGCGAATGATTGAAAAACGGGCGGGAGAGTAACTGTGTCTTCCCGCCCATTAATGTGCATACAGATTACAGGAAAATACATGCAATTAATAAACGCGGTTAAAAACGGGTTTGACAGGCATGTTGACAAATAGCAGGTATATATTTTGATGTGAAGGAGAGAATAAATGGATCGACTTAATGCATGGAACACCTATGATCTTCCCATGCAGGAAGACTGCATGGATTTCGCGAAGGATTACATGGAATTTCTGAATGTCGGAAAGACCGAACGTGAATGTGTCGACTTTTTTGTCGCGGAAGCGGAAAAGAACGGATATATCGAACTGAGCCGCGCCATTGCCGAGAAAAAGCAGCTCAGACCCGGCGACTGTGTTTACAGTGTCTGGATGAACAAGTCCATGGTCCTTTATCGCATAGGGGAAAAGCCATTTGAAGAGGGCATCAACATCCTCGGCGCCCACATTGATTCACCCCGCCTGGATGTCAAGCAGAATCCGGTCTATGAGGACGGCGGACTCTGCTACCTGGATACCCACTATTACGGCGGCATCAAGAAGTATCAGTATGTCACTCTGCCCCTGGCCATTCACGGTGTCGTGGTCAAAAAGAGCGGAGAGACCGTGATCGTCAATATCGGTGAGGAAGAGGATGATCCCGTATTCTTCATTTCCGACCTGCTCCCCCATCTTGCCCAGGACCAGATGAAGAAAAACGCGTCCTCCTTCATTGAGGGTGAGGCTCTTGACCTGGTCATCGGCAATAAACCTGTCGTGATCGACCATGACACAAAGGCCGGCAGCGAAGGCAAAAAGCCCTCCGAAAAAGATGCTGTCACCAATGCCCTGATGCAGACCATCAGCCAGCTTTACGGGATCGAGGAAGAGGACTTTATCTCTGCCGAGCTGGAGATCGTTCCCGCCGGAAAGGCTCGTGACGCAGGCTTTGACCGCAGCATGGTCCTCGCCTACGGTCAGGATGACCGTGTGTGTGCATACCCTTCCTTCCGCGCCCAGATGGAGGTGAGCGATATTGCCCGCACCAGCTGTACACTTCTGGTCGACAAGGAAGAAATCGGCAGTGTCGGCGCCACCGGCATGAGGTCCCGCTTCTTTGAGAACGCCCTGGCGGAAGTCATGGAGCTCTGCGGACAGTATTCCGAGCTCGCAATGCGCCGCACCCTGGCAAACAGCGCCATGCTCTCTTCTGACGTCAGCAGTGCCTTTGATCCTTCCTATTCCTCTGCCTTCGAGAAAAAGAACTGCGCGTACCTGGGCGGAGGCATGGTCTTCAACAAGTTCACCGGTTCCCGCGGAAAATCCGGATCCAATGACGCAAATGCCGAGTACATCGCATCCCTGCGCAGGATCATGGGCGAGGAGGATGTCCTGGTCCAGACAGCCGAACTGGGCAAGGTCGATGTCGGCGGCGGAGGAACCATTGCCTATATACTGGCACTCTACGGGATGAATGTAATTGACAGCGGAGTGCCCGTTCTCAGCATGCATGCACCCTGGGAAGCCACCAGCAAGGCAGATCTCTACGAAGCCTTCCGCGGCTATAAGGCTTTCCTTCGCAGGATGGATTTCCGCAACGCTTAAATAACGCAAATAATGGGACCGGAAAATAACAATGGATAATACAAGTACTGCCGGCAGGGAGGTCCCTGTCGGCCATCGCACAGCGGATTATTATTTTGATCTGCCTCAGGAACTGATTGCCCAGGACCCCCTGGAGGACCGCTCGTCCTCCAGGCTTCTTGTGATGGATAAAGAGACAGGAGAAAGGCGTCACGGCACGTTTCGCGATATTCTCAAGTATCTGCAGCCCGGCGACGCGCTGATCCTCAATGACACGAAAGTGATCCCTGCCAGGCTCCTGGGAACCCGTGAGGGGACCGGTGCTTCCATAGAGATCCTGCTGCTCAAACGTCTGGAAGCGGATGTCTGGGAGTGCCTGGTGCGGCCGGGCAAAAAGCTCCGCCCCGGCGCCAGGGCGGTATTCGGCGACGGAAGCCTGAAGGCGGAGATCCTGGAGATCGCGGAGGGAGGAAACAGACTTGTCCGCTTCGAATATGAGGGAATCTTCGAGGAGGTGCTCGACCGTCTCGGTGAGATGCCCCTGCCCCCCTATATCACCCGCAGACTCAAGGACCGCAGCCGTTATCAGACTGTCTACGCAAAATATGAGGGATCGGCTGCAGCACCCACTGCCGGCCTGCATTTCACACCGAAGCTGCTCGATGAGGTCCGGGCAAAAGGAGTGCAGATCGGTTTCGTCACTCTTCATGTCGGTCTGGGGACATTCCGTCCCGTCAAGGTGGAAGATGTGGAACAGCACACCATGCACACGGAATGGTACAACGTTCCCCCTCAGACTGCGGATCTGATCAACAGGACGCATGAAGAGGGACACCGGGTGATCTGCGTGGGGACTACAAGCTGCCGCACCGTCGAGAGTGCCGCTGACGAGAATGGCATTGTCCATGCCGGAAGTGACGACACCTCCATCTTTATCTATCCGGGGTATAAATTCCGCATCATGGATGCGCTGATCACCAACTTCCATCTTCCCGAATCCACTCTGATCATGCTGGTATCAGCCTTTGCGGGCAGAGAGCATGTTCTGGATGCCTATAAGGAAGCAGTGGAAATGCGCTACAGATTTTTCAGCTTCGGAGATGCCATGATGCTTTTGTAAGGAGCGTTACAGCTTTTGAACCGCATGGGACGGTGAGTCGCAGGGGACGGTTCTGACTGACTCATTGCACGCAATGAGTCAGTCAGAACCGTCCCCTGCGACTCAAAAAGCTTTCAGAACCTGTCTTTTTCTTTATATTCCCCTGAATCATTTATTCTGTGGTAGAATAGATACCATGAATACTATACTTTTAAACAGAATTGAAAAAAAACATTTTTCGGGAACACAGTTTTCTGTGATCATCCCTGCACATAATGCGGAAAAGACCCTGCAGAGGGCGGTGGAGAGTGTGCTCACTGCTATGGAGACTGTGGCTTCTGATGCTGTGATCGCTTCCGGTCTGCAGGAGGATTCCTGCCCCCTTTTCGAGATTCTGATCATTGAGAACGGGTCGGAGGATGCGACCGAGTTTCTGGCCAGAAGACTCGAGGCGGAGAATGACGGCTTTGTCCGCACTTTGAAATCGGACAGAGGCGTTTCAAATGCCCGCAACCGGGGGCTTGAAGAAGCCTGCGGCAAGTGGGTCCTCTTTCTGGACGCAGACGATTACCTGATCGAAGGGGCCGGAGACGTACTCAGGGATGCCCTGTATTTTACAGGTACGGATCTGATCATCTGCAGCTATGAAGCCGGGGGACAGAAGGTCCATCTATGTCCGTCTGAAGGAGAGCGTTTTTCCGGAAAGCAGCTGCAGGATATTATTGTCCGCATGATCGAGAATCCGACGCGGTACACCAGTGTCTGGACCAAGCTTTTCCGCAGGGACTGCATTGAGCGTCAGAAGCTCCGCTTTGATCCCGCCCTCAGACTCTCGGAGGACAGTCTGTTTGTCATCAGGTATCTGTCGGGCTGCAGGCGGATCAGGCTTCTGGACCGCCCTTTTTATCACTATTCGACAGACGGCGGATCGGCAGTGCGCACCTGGGACGGCACCAAGGAGGAGGGCTACAAAAAGTCTCTTTTTGCCGTACAGGATTATCTGAAAATACAGCCTTCCCAGGTCCGTCAGGCGGGCGCGGCCTATGGAATGATGCAGTTTAACCTGCTCATGGTGCGGGAGGTCTTTTCCCTGTCAAGTCCTCTTTCAGCGCTTGAGAAAATACGGACAATGAAAAGAATTGCCGGCGAGGAGCCATTCTCGTCCGCGATTGAAGCCTATGACCGGAAGCGGCACACTGGTGCCAGATACCTGCCCTTCCGCTTACTCAGCCGCAAAATGGCCTTTGCTGCTGCCGGGATCTACACTGCAAGGGCAGTTCAGAACGCGCGCAGGGAAGGATAGAATCAATATCGAAAAGCAGAGGAAAAAGACAGGATTAGATAAGTATCGAAAAGCAGAGAAAAAAGACAGGATTAGATAAGTATCGAAAAGCAGAGAAAAAAGACAGGATAAGATAAATATCGAAAATGCAGAGGGGATAGATATGTATAATGTTCTTGTTTTCGGTATGACGGAAAACCCCGGCGGAGTCGAGAGTTTTCTCATGAATTATTATCGCCGGATAGACCTGGACCGCTTTCATTTTGATTTTTTGTGCAACTCTTATGATCCTGTGGCATTTGAGGACGAGATCCATGCCATGGGCGGGCGCACGGTCCATTTCACATCCAGACGACAGAATCCGATCAGGTTCCGGAAGGAGCTCGAAGCATTTTTTGTAAAACATGCGAAGGAATATCAGGCGATCTGGGTCAATGTAAACAGTCTTGCCAACATTGATTATCTGAAGATGGCAAAAAAATACGGAATTCCCAGACGGATCATCCACAGCCACAATGCACAGAATATGGATACGAAGCTGCGCGGCATACTGCATGAGGCAAACAGAGACGCTGTAGGCAGATATGCCACAGACTTCTGGGCTTGTTCCGAATATGCTGCCAAATGGTTTTATGCGGGGCGGGGCGGAAAAGGAGAACTTCGCCATCCCGCAGTTGTGATCCGCAATGCCATCGATTTTGAGAAGTTCCGCGGCGGCATAAGGAGAAGAGAGGATTTCCGTGAGAAGGCAGGAGGGGGAGCTGACTGGAAGGACCAGTACATCATCACCTGTGCGGGACGCCTTCACTTCCAGAAAAACCAGAAGTTTGCGATCGATGTGATGGAAGAACTCGTGCCGGAGATGCCGGATGCGCGTCTAGTCCTGATCGGACAGGGTGAAGATGAGCAGATGCTGCGCGCCTACGCAGAGGAAAAGGGCGTCGGAAACGAAGTGTATTTTGCCGGGGTTGTGACGGATATTCCGGGCTGGCTGGGAGCATCAGATTTCTTCATATTCCCCTCTGTTTTTGAGGGACTCGGTATTGCGGGGCTGGAGGCACAGGCATCAGGCCTTCCTACACTGGCTTCGGCTGATGTCATTCCAAAGGACATCGCCGTGACGGACAGACTGCGTTTCTTCCCTCTTGAAAAAGGACCCGCCGAGTGGGCGAACGAGATCATACAAATGCGCAACAGCATGGACCCGAGACCCCTGGCGGAAGATGATTCGGTCTTCGATGTCCTGTTCAAAGCATTTACAGAAAAAGGCTATGACAGCGCATCGGAAGTCAGGAGGCTGGAGACGCTTCTTATCGGCACAGAAGCAGCCGGGTAAAGCCCTGTACCTGCACGTATTTCGAATGCGCGGATGCGCGCTTAGAGCGGGCGTATTCTGTAAAGCCGTTAAATAATGCATTAAAGCCGTCAAATAATGCTGAATAGATTGATTGAGAGAGTATTCGATGAAAAAACTTACACTGGATGAAATCCGCGGCCTGGAACTGGAACTCATGGACGCGTTTACAAAGCTTTGCGAACAGAATGATATTTATTTTACCCTCGGCGGAGGTACGCTTCTGGGTGCCATCCGTCATCAGGGATTTATTCCCTGGGACGATGACATCGACGTTATGATGCCCAGACCCGACTATGAGCGCCTCTTTCATCCGGAAGAGCTGGATATGACGGGGTTTCCGGAATATATGGAGTTCAAATCCTATCGCGACGGCAGTCTGAATTATCCCTTCATCAAACTTGTCGACACGCGCACATTTGTCGATTTTCCTTATTATGACAGTGATACAAATGTCAATCAGATCTGGATGGATATTTTTCCGATTGATGCCAATCCCGAGGACAATACTGAGAACAGGCGTGTCTACGGGAAATCTCTGCGTCTGCGCAAGCTGATCTTCATTAAGCTCGCCAAAAAAGGGGAGGGGAAGACCCTGCTCAAAAAGATTCTCAAACCTGCTGTGATCGGTGTTCTGAAGATCGCCATGCCTATGCCGCGGCTGCTTGAGAAGATTGACAATCTCTCCAAAGCCATTCCCTACGACAGTACTCCTTATGTCGGATGCATTATGTGGGGTTATGGTCCCAGAGAACGGATGTCCCGTAAGAAATTTATGATCCCCGTGAAAGTCCCCTTCGAGGGCAGAATGATGAATGCCCCTTCGAACTACGATCATTATCTGAGGGGGCTCTATCACGATTATATGCAGCTGCCGCCGGAGGAAAAACGTATCATGCACGGCATGGATGCCTGGCTCCTTGACGAGGGCGAGACAAAAGACGATATCAAGCGGTAAGACTGCCTGTCTGTAAACGCTCATGCAGGCATGACATCTGCAGTCACCCGGCTTATAGTTTATTCATGCTTAAAGGAAAGGCCGCCCGGCAGAGCGGCCTTAGTACCGCTGCCGGCGAGGGCAGAGCGAGAGCGTGCCCGGGGCGTCTGTGCAGCTTGACGAGGCGGTGTTCCCTTAACCGCCTTTTGACCTCAACATCATAACAATGGAGTAGGAATATATGGTTTTTGACAGCAGGGCTTTCAGACTCCGGATCCCGCAGGATACCCCCAGGATCCGGCTTGATGAGCTCATGACATTTGCGGGACTCATATTATGGGTCTTGCAGGCATATATAGACGACAGCGGATTCGGTACGATTTTCGGAACGGAGCTGGGAAAGCTGATCAGGTATTTCTGCCTGCTGCTTTTTCTGGCGCGGATTCTGCTGTCGGATTTACATCTGGCAGCGCGGGCGGTGTCGACAGCCGCTGTGTTTTTCTGCTATCTGATGATGATACAGAAAATGGCAGGGGCAGGCATCACCTTTTTACAGCTGTTTGTCATGATGATGGCGGTAAAGGACATCTCCTTTAAACGGATCTGCAAGGTCATGTTCTGGACATGTCTTGCCTGTTATCTGGGCATTCTGTTTTTTGACGCAGTCGGCCTGATCTGGAGACCTCCGCTGATCGACGGAGACAGGGTGCGTGACTACATGGGATTCAGGTTTGTATCCTTCCCGTCCATTTATTTTTTCAACCTGATCTTCTGCGGAGCCTATGCCTATACGGATCCGGCTTCTGCCGCAAGGGAAAAACGGGAGCGCGGAGAATATGTACAGCGCTTTCCCTGGCCTGCGATCATCTTCCTGGAAGTCCTCAATGTCCTGATCTACGTCAGGACCAATACCAATATACCGTTTCTGATCACATCTTTTTTCCTGCTTTTGTATGTGCTGTGCATCTACTGCGGGTGGAATCTTTTCCCGAACTGTACACTGATGCGCTTTCTTGCAGGGATTTGCTATCCGGGCCTGGCGCTCTTTGCCTATGAGGTCGTCGCGCATTATAACAAGAACAGCAAGCTCTGGCTGAAGATGGATGACAAGCTGACACACTTCAGGATCCGGCACGCCTCGGAAGGCCTGAAAACTTACGGCATACATCCTTTCGGGCAGGTTGTCTATCAGAACGGAGATCTTGAATCGCCCAACTATTTCTATATTGACAGTGCCTATATGAAGGTTCTGATCAATTACGGTCTTGTCTTCGCCATCATCCTCTTTGGGATTTACGCCATGATCTCTGTGGCTGCTGTCACTAATCAGGATATCGTTCTGTGTATCTGGATGGTATGTATAGCAGGCTACAGTCTGATGAACAATGTTCTGATGGACCCGGAGCAGTGCTGCACGCTGTTTGCCTTCTGGTATGCACTGGATGTCTGGAGACAGAAAAGAATAGACAAAATACGGAGGCAGATGCTGCCGGACCCATACCGGCCGTCCGGAGCAGGCACAGGACCGGCAGACTTTGAAAATAAGGGGAAAGAAACTCCGAAAGAAGTTCCGAAAGAAGCTCCGAAAGAAGCTCTGAAAGACATTCTGAAGGACAATTTTCCCTCCGGCAGTGAAGATCCGGATCATGCACCGTCGTCCGCAGGCGACAGCCCCGAAGGCGGAAAGAAAAACAGCAATGAGCCAAGCGTGCGGGTGAATTTTGTCCTGAGCATGGCCTATCAGGTACTGGTCGTCATACTGCCTATGATCACGGCTCCCTATGTCGCACGTGTGCTGGGCGCGGACAAGAACGGTATTTACAGCTTCACGGCTTCCTACCAGACCTATTTTTCCATGTTTGCCGCCCTGGGAACTGTCTCCTACGGCTCCCGCGAGATTGCCCGCAACCGCAAAGACCGGGCGCTTCGCTCCAAACTCTTCTGGGAAATTGAACTGATGACGGTTCTGACATCGACACTCTCGATCATCGCCTTCATCGTATTTATATTTTTCAGAGACCGCTATCAGATCTACTACGTGCCCCAGATCATGGCGATCATGGCAGTCATGTTTGATATTTCCTGGTTTTTCACAGGCATTGAGGAATTTCGCTATATCGTGACAAAAAACGCGGTATTCAAGCTGCTGGGCGCGGTGCTGATCTTTACGCTGGTGCATAGACCGGAGGACCTTCTCCTCTACATCATCATCCTGTCGGCGACGACCATGCTGGGGAATCTGTCCATGTGGATCCACATGCCCCGCTTCCTCGACCCGGTTGATTTCCGGCAGCTGAAGATCGCCAGGCATCTGAAGGAGACCATGGTCTACTTCATCCCTTCGATCGCTACATCCGTCTACACGGTCCTGGACAAGACCCTGATCGGAGAGATCACGCGGAATGAGGCGGAGAACGGATGCTATGACAAGGTCGTTCAGATCATCAACATTATGAAGGCTCTGACCTTCACGGCTCTCAACAGCGTGCTGGGGGCCAGAATCTCCTTCCTTTTCGCGGAGAAAAAATATGACGAGATCCGCAGGAGGATCGAGACTTCCATCAATTATATCCTGTTCATGGGACTGGCCATCGGCTTCGGCCTGGCAGCCGTGTCGCCGCGATTCATCCCGTGGTTCCTTGGACCCGGATATGACAGGGCGGTCATGATGCTGGTCATGATGAGTCCGATCGTAGTGATCATAGGCGTCAGCAACTGCCTGGGCTCCCAGTACTATACACCTTCCGGAAAAAGAGCCCAGAGTGCCCGCTTCATTATCGTCGGTTCCATCGTGAACCTGATCCTTAACCTGATCCTGATCCCCCGTTTCTGGGGATACGGTGCCATTGCCGCCTCCATCATCGCGGAGCTGACGATCACGGTTTTGTATATCGCGTTCGCGGGAGAGTCCTTCCATCCGGTCGTCCTTATAAGAGACGGATGGAAAAAACTGATCGCTGCCGTTTTAATGTTTGCGGTGATACGTTTCATCGATCATTTTTTCAGCAGCAATTTCATTGCACTTGCGTGTGAAGTATGCCTGGGAGGAGCTGTTTATATCGCGGTCATGTTTATTTTCCGCGACACTTTCATGACCGGCTTCTGCATGGATACAGTCCGCAGGATTGTAAAGAAACGTAAATGATTTTGCGCCGTGCACTGTGCTATGCTATAATGGCAAAAGAGCTTGGGCCGTTCATGACGGGGAAGCCGTTTCGCGCATGATTTACACAGAGTCCGATCTGCGGTGACGCAGGGCGTCGGAGAATCTGCAGAGTATATTTGGGAGGAATAAAGTTGAGTAATCAGAATTACACAAACCGCAATCATCCGGGTACTAAGCTGCGGGAAGTCAGCCTTCCCCGACTGCTTCTGCTCACATTCCGGTACTGGCGCAGTATGCTGCTGGTCGGTCTGATTCTGGCTCTGGGCCTGGCGGGCATGAAGGTCCTGCGTGAATATAAAAACAGAAGCGTATCCAATGTCGCCCATGAAGAATATCTGGCGCAGATGGAGATTTATCAGGCTTCGGTCCAGGCATACACCAATGCGATCGAACGCTTTCAGACCAAGATCGATGCCAAGCAGAACTATTTCAACGAGTCTCTGCTGATGCAGATCGACCCCCATCAGGAATGTGTCTCCGCAGTCTCCATGGTCGTGAGGACACCCGGTTTAGAGAGCGCGGACGAGGCGAAATCGGATGCCGCGGGATCCCAGAGCGCGTCCGTCGTTAACGCCAGCAATGTAGCCCATGCTTATTCTGACTATGTCAGGAGCGGCATTTCCTATGCTCAGTTTGCCGAGGAACTCGGTGTACCGGAGCAGAGTGTGCGGGAACTTGTCCAGGTTCTGGCGGACGAGTATCATTTCAGCAGTGTTTTCCAGATCCAGGTCCGCAGCATGGACCTCGAACTGTCCGGAAGGATCATGGACTACATCCTTTCGCAGATTGAAGAAAACAAGGACGCTTTCCACGACACACTCGGAGAGTATGAACTCAATGTTGTCAGCCGCAATGAAGAGACTGCTGTCGATACACTCCTTCTGCAGCAGCAGACAGAACTGCAGAATTCCATCGCCACTCTTCAGAAAAACCTCCAGACGTCCCAGACCAGCCTCAAAGAGCTGATCAAGCCTTCCGAGGCGACCGGTGCTTCTATGAAGACCATTATCAAGCACGGCATCAAATATGGCGTAGTCGGTATGGCGGGCGGAATCTTCCTGATGATCCTCTTATATGCGATCCGTATTCTCATGAAGGGGAAGATCCTGACTGACGACGAGCTCAATGTGGCTTACGGCCTGCGCAATATCATGACATATCCCGCCGGGGCCGGCAGAAAAGAGTCACGTTCCCCGATCGACAGACTGGTAAACAGGCTTGTAAACGATGCGCCTGACATGACGATTTCCGCCGCCAACGATGTGATGATCGCAAAGGTGGAAAATCTGTCTCTTGCATCTGATATCCGCAAGATCCTTCTTGTCGGCACAGTGGGGGAGACTCGTCTGGAATCCTTTGCCAATACACTTAACAAACGGGCAGGGAATGTGGACAGCGAGATCACTTTTGAGGCGTCCTCCGACCTTGATACAAATGCCGCCGCTGTGAGACGTCTCCGCTCAGCAGACGCGTGTGTGGTCGTGGAAGAGGTAGGAGAGACTTCCTATCGCGACGCGGCAGAGGTCATAGAGCTTCTCCTCGCATCCGGCAAGCCGGTGCTCGGCACTGTATATCTGTAATATATTTGCCTGCGATTTCTGCACATTTGTGAAATGATAGTCACTTCCAGGCAGGCCATACGGCGTCTGCCCGATCGGGGGCAGGCGCCTCTTTATATGTCTTCCTTTATCATCATATGACATCCTATGATGGGAGCCGCAGAATCCGCAGGCGGGATTTGTCCTGCGCGGCAGGGCGGATGCAGTCATACATATGAAAAACAAAGAACGAACCATTCTTCTGCTGATCCTGATCGGCATTGCAATGGCGGCGGGAGTCCTCGCTTTTCATAAAAACGGATCCCGCAGCACTGCAGGAACACACGGGACGGCGGATAACTCCGGCAGGATACAGATTCTCCCGGAAACTGAATACGAAAACCTTGCGCAGGGACTGAAGAGAGGTGTTTTCTCGCCTGCTGATCTCCTGTGGAAGGGAGCGGCCGCAGCCGTCGACCTGCCCGGCAGAATGGCAGAAAGCGGCCAGAACAAGAGCGGCATGGAAGAACCTGCGGGGACTGCCGCAGTCTTCATTCCCTGTGATCTGCCCCTGCTGAAAACCGCCGCGAAATCCGGCGCGGACCGCTTATGTGAGGAGATTCTGTCCGGACTTCTTCCGGCCGACAAAGACGCTTCAATCTATGTATGTGAAGATGAGAGGATGGAGGATCCCCAAGATGCCGTGGCCGGGGGATATCCCTTCCGGGCTCTTCTGGTTTCCGGGGACACTGCCTCGCCTTTTCAGATCATTCTGACAGGTCTTCCTGTGGTCTGCATTGAAAAGACGGATTCGGAAGAAATCAGATATAAAGAAGTGCATGACGGAAGACTCCGTTTTATCCCTCTGTTTTCTCAGGAAACAGAAGAGGAGACGGCACAGGTCCCGGGAACAGTGGATTCCATGGGGGTCGGCGGCGGCCGGGGTCTGAAGTGCCGGTTTCATGTGCGCGGGAATATCTCCTCCACTTTTGAAAAGAAGCCTTATAGAATCGCCCTGGTCAACGCCGGGGGGGACAGCCTGAAGGTGTCTCTTGGAGGCCTGCGGGCAGATGACGACTGGATCCTGAATCCGCTGATTTCGGACAGTACACGGGTCCGGGAGATGACTGCTTATGAGCTCTGGGACCGGGTCTCCGCATTTTCAGACACACCCCAGGCGACCTCCGAAATGATCTATGTCGAGCTTTTCCTCGATCATCAGTACATAGGACTCTATACCCTGATGGAGCCGGTTGACGGAAAACAGCTCGGTCTGTCTCAGGGAGATCTTTTGTACAAAATCGACCGCTGGGACAGAGAGTACCCTTATTCAGACCTCTACGAAGAAAAAGAGGGAGAGACAGAGATCTTCAATGACAAGGGATTTCCCTGCGTGGAGATCAAATATCCCAAGACCTGGGACAACACTGCTTCCTGGGGTCCCATGCAGGCCTATCACATGTTTTCTTTCCGGTCACGGGAGACGGATACACTTACAAGAGCAGGCCTGGAGCCGGATCTGGACAGTATTTCTTCCATGAGCCTTTTCTGCGCCCTGACCCATGCCATGGACAACACCTGGAAGAACAGCTTTCTGATCGCCAAATATGCCGGAGACAGCGGTCGGGATGACGGAAATGACGGCCCGGACTATAAACTCTACAGGACGATCTGGGATCTCAACTACGTTTTCGGGGATGTCTTTGTCTATCAGCCGGATGATCTCTACACAAGCTTTGACGCGAGATCGGCCTCTGCCTACACGCCTTTTGAGGACAGTACTTACGATTTTGAGGCCTTTCTGCAGGAGGATCCTGCCCTCAATAACCTGCTCGCATCAAAGTGGGCTGCCTGGAGAGAGGGCGGAGTGAGCGCGGAGAGCGTGTGTTCTCAGGCGCGGGCCGAAATGGAACTTCTGACCGGGAGCGGTGCTCTGGCCAGGGAAATGGAGCAATGGCCTCAGGAGAAAACACCCGGCGCAGCACTGGAAGAAATGGAAGAGTGGATCCGTGCCAGATTTGCATATCTTGATAAACGCTTTCACTGGAACACAAAATAATCCATTTCAGCCGTTTTACGGGAAAACCGGGAAGGGTCTGCCGATCTGAAAAAGCGGCAGCTGACGCGCGGCTATGTCATAGTTTTATCAATCAATGCCTTCAGGCGGGGGACTATGGACTCAGCCGGGCTCATGTATGTGAAAAGAAACAATTTTTCCTGCCTGACTGCCAATTCTGTCAGGCAGGAAAACAAAAACTGGATTATAATAATTTGTATATATTTATGCAGTTTTTTTGCAATATTGAAAGAACTGCATTACAATTGTTTTTGGAACATCCTGTCCCGAGGGCCGCACTGTGGGGGTGTGTGAGCCGGAGACAGTGTTCATAGTACCACGGTGCCCGGACCGGTCTATGCCGGTCTGTCAGGTACCTTATCATGAAAGGGAGGAGCTAACATATGTTTTTCAAATCAAGGCATTTGAACAGCATTAATGCCGGCCATCACAAACACACGGCCGGCTGTGCGACAGAGATTATGCCGGTTCCTGCTACCGTCAGGATCTCCATGTCGCAGAACATTGGTGCGCCCTGCAAGCCCCTTGTCAAAAAAGGGGACACGGTCCTGGTTGGCCAGAAAATCGGTGACACAGATGCATTTCTGCATGTTCCTGTACATGCAAGCGTTTCCGGCACGGTAACCGGAATCGAGACGCAGAGGAACGCAATGGGCGGTATGGATACCCTCGTGGTCATCCAGTCCGACGGACAGCAGACAATGGATCCGGAGATTAAGCCTCCTGTCATCACCAACCACAAGGAATTCGTGGAAGCTGTAAAAGAAAGCGGACTTGTAGGACTGGGCGGTGCGTCATTCCCGACGTGGCTGAAGTTCAACCCCAGGGATATGGACGGCGTCAAGACCCTGATCATCAATGGAGCGGAATGTGAACCGTTTATCACATCTGACCACAGGACAATGCTCGAGGATGCCCAGAACGTGATCGACGGCGCTCTCGCCGTCATGAAGTATCTCGAGATCGATGAATGCATCATCGGAATCGAGGACAACAAGCAGGATGCAATCGACAACTTTGACAGCCTGTTTGCAAAACAGGAAATCGATGATGTCATGTCTACCCTCAGGCTGAAGGCGAGCTACCCCAAGGGAGCAGAGCGCGTGCTGATCTATGAAGCTACCGGCAAGACCTGCGACGCCGGTGTCCTTCCCGCAGACCTCGGATGTATTGTTTCCAACATCACTTCCATCGCCTTCCTCGGACAGTATCTCAAGGACGGCATTCCGCTTATTAAAAAGCGCATGACCGTTGACGGCGACGCTGTTTCCGAGCCCAAGAATATCGTGGCACCGATCGGTACCGAAATCCATGATGTGATCGAATTCTGCGGCGGCTATCGCAAGCCTCCTAAGAAGATCCTTATGGGCGGCCCCATGATGGGACGTGCGGTCTTCTCCGACAGGATGCCCATCGTCAAGAACAACAACGCAATCCTCGCATTCTCCAGGGAACAGGCCTGGATTCCCGAGGAAACAGCCTGCATCAACTGCGGAAGATGCCACCAGGCATGTCCGTTCGGCCTTCTGCCCACAGGATTCGCAGATGCTTACGAGTCCGGCGATGTGGAGCGCCTCAATGACCTCAAGGTCATGCAGTGCATGGAGTGCGGCAGCTGCTCTTTCGTCTGCCCCGCACATCGTCCGCTGGCCTTTATGAACAAGCTGGGCAAGGCAATGGTGAAGGAGGCAGCAAGCAATGGCAAGTAATACGAAATATCATGATAATCTTACCGTATCCTCCTCGCCCCACCTGGTGACGAGTCTGGATACTACCAGGACGATGCTGTATGTCGTGGCTGCGCTTTGCCCCGCTGCGATCATGAGCGCTGTCTATTTCGGCATTCCCGCCATCGTTATGATCGCGGTCTGCATGGCTTCGTCCGTATTCTTTGAATGGGCATACGAGAAGCTGCTCAACAAGCCCAACACCACACGCGACGGCAGTGCTCTGGTCACAGGCCTGATTCTCGCGCTCAACCTGCCCGCCAACCTGACACACCTCTCCGGCATCGAGTATCCGATCTTCATGCCGATCCTGATCTGCATCATCGGTTCCTTTGTTGCCATCGTGGTTGTCAAACAGCTCTTCGGCGGCATGGGACGGAACTTCGCGAACCCGGCGATCGTCGGCCGTATCACCCTGTTCCTGTCCTTTACCTCTTATATGTCCACATGGCCTCTGACCAGATTCCAGAGAGCGGGTATTGACGCCGTTACCGGCGCTACACCCCTTGGCTATCTGGCGGACGGAGACCTGACCTATTGCCCCACTCTGAAGGATATGTTCCTGGGCAATATCGGCGGCGCCATGGGTGAGACCTGCGTCATCGCCATCCTGATCGGCGCGATCTTCCTGATTGCCATGAAGATCATTTCCCCGATCATCCCGGTCTTCTTTGTCGCAACTGTCTTCATCTTTGCCTTCCTGTACTACGCGATCAGCGGAAATACTCCCGAAGGCATGTCCGCTCTCTATATGGCCTGCTTCCATGTATGCGCGGGCGGCGTCATGTTCGGCGCGGTATTCTGCGCAACGGACTATGTCACATCGCCGATCATGCCTCTGGGCAAGGTGATGTTCGGTATCGGCTGCGGTCTTGTGACCATGATCATCCGTCTGTTCTGCTCCTATCCCGAAGGTGTCTCCTTCGCGATCCTGTTCATGAATATCATGACACCTATTCTGAACAACTTCGCAGAGGACCGCTACTACGGTATCAGCAAGCGCAAGAAGGAAGCGGCAAAGGCGGCTGCAGCAGAAGCAAAGAAAGCATAAGGAGGGTGTGAAATGAACAAGTCAAAAGAAAGTTTTGCAGCACCCGTCGTGGTGCTCAGCGCCATCTGTCTTGTCGTCTCGCTTGCTCTGGCACTTACCTACAAGGTTGCCAATCCCATCATCATCCGCAACAATGAAGCTGTGGCGGTCGCTGCAAGACAGCAGATCCTTCCCGCAGCAGATTCCTTTACGATGGTAGAGGGGATTGAGCCTGCCTCTTCCACAGACGGCAAGGCTGCAGTTACAGAAGTCTATGCAGCTGACAACGGGTCCGGTTATGTCATGACCGTGGAGACCACTTCCTTCGGCGGCGCCCTGACCATGATGGTCGGTGTCGATGCGGAAGGAGCTCTCACAGGCGTCAAAGTCACAGAGCATGCGGACACTCCCGGTGTCGGTACCAAAAACATGGACAACGCTTACCTCGGACAGTACAGCGGCCTGACTGCTCTGACCAGTCCTGACAACATCAAGAAAGAGACCGCAGAACTTGCGTCCGGCGGCACTTTCGCATTCATCTCCGGCGCGTCCGTTTCCGGACAGGCAATCCACTCCGGCGTGGAGGCTGCCCTGAGTCAATTTGCAGCGATGGGAGGTGCTCAGTAATGGAAAAAAAGAATAAACTTGCGATCCTGGCCAATGGCCTGATCAAAGAGAACCCCGTGCTCGTGCTGGTTCTCGGCACCTGCCCGACTCTCGCGACATCTACTTCCGTTGTCAACGGCTTCGGCATGGGCCTTTCCGCTACAGCGGTTCTGATCTGCTCCAATATCGTTATTTCGATCCTTCGCAAGATCATTCCCGACAGCGTGCGTATTCCCTGCTACATCACTGTTATCGCAGGCTTCGTCACGATCGTTCAGCTGGTTGTCAAGGCATTCGCGCCCGCCCTGGACAAGTCCCTGGGTCTGTATCTGCCTCTGATCGTCGTTAACTGTATCATCCTGGGCCGTGCGGAAATGTTCGCAAACAAGAACTCTGTCATTGATTCCGCTCTCGACGGTATCGGCATGGGTATCGGATTCACCTTCACGCTTGTCATTATGGGTTCCCTTCGTGAGCTCATCGGCGCAGGCACATGGTGCGGCATTCCGGTTCTCTCCAGAGTCATGCCCGGCATGAGCATCATGACCCTGGTTCCCGGCGGCTTCTTCGTCTACGCCATCGTCATGGCTTTTGTCCACTACATCACAGAAGACAAGAGCAAGATCAAAGACAGCTTCGGATGCGACGGATGTGCCATCGCTGATGAATGCGTTGACGGCTCCGGCTGTGCAAAAGAGGAGGTGGCATAATTTATGGCTAAATATGTGATCATCATTATCAGCATGGTCCTCGTCAATAACTACCCTCTGG
>ONKG01000071.1 GCA_900318375.1 uncultured Lachnospiraceae bacterium | reverse complement strand
ATCCGGGAACTCAAGGAGGCCGGGATCATCTTCTGCGCCTGCAGCGGGCGGCAGTACCACAGTATGATGGAACTCTTCAAACCGGTCGCGGACGACATCTATTTCATCGCCTCCAACGGAACCGTGGTCCGCACCAGGGACCGCATCCTGCACAGCTGGAAGATCGATCCGGAGCTGTATATCCCGCTCATCGAACGGCTGCGCACCATAGAGGGCGCCGAAATCGTCATCGAGGGCCCGGATGTCAGCTGGATTGAGGGAACCGATACACCCATAGCCAAAATGATGAGCAATAATTACCGCTACGCCGTCGAGAATGTTGATGACCTGACTGCGATCCCGACTGACAACATCATCAAAATATCGGTTCATCACCCCGATGTCGAGAAGGCGACCAGAGGACTTGACCAGTCCAGCCGCGCCAAAAATCTGGCCATGACGATCTCAGGAGCTGAGTGGCTGGATATCTTTGCCAAAGAGGCCGGCAAGGGCGAAGCCTTCGCACTCCTGCAGGAATATCTCGGAATCGGTCAGGAGGAGACTGTGTATTTCGGAGACAATCTGAATGATCTCACCGCCTTCCATGAGGCAGGTGTTGCTGCAACTGTAGCAAATGCCCGCTCTGAGATGCAGGATGCGGCAGACATCGTCGAGCACTCCTTCTCTGACCTGGGAGTCCTGAAGGAACTCCGCCATATTCTGGATCTGCACAAAAGGTTCAAAGCAGAGGGAGAGTCTTAAACTGTTCTTTCAGCAAAAGTCATAAAAAGCTATAAAAGAAGTATCGAGCAGGCTTCTCCTGCTCGATTGACCGTTGGCCGCCAAATGCATCTTGTTGCAGGCACGAGATGCGCTTAGCGGCTTATCGCACAAAAAAGCAGGGTCCCAAATTGCGGGCCCTGCTTTTTTATCAAGTCTCTTTGCCGAGAAGATACCTGCACTTCGCCTTACGGTTGCTGATACTGTTATCCTCTTTTGCATACGCCTTGTCCAGTTCCTCATAAAGAGCCGGATTACTCTTGATTTCCGCCGGTGTCCATTGATCTTTTAAATTGTCGATCACCTGCCAGCGGACAAACCGGCTGGGATCACGCAAAGCTTCAACATAAAAATCCGCGGCGCGCTGATGATCCTCTTTGACCGCCTGCCCCATTGCCCAGACAGCCTCCTTGCGGATATTTACGGCGTTGAACATATCTCCGAATCCGCTCTCCGGATCCGAATACACATTTTCCTTTATATATTGATAAAACATGCGAATAGCCGCTGCCCTGTCCGGATGATTAAATTTCGCCAGAAAACAAATCGCCTTCTCCAGGCTCTCCGAATGCTTATCGATGACCGCGCCGGTCCTTCTCCCTTCATCCGTAGCGTATCTTATTTCCCTGATCCCGCCGGTAAACTCATGAAAAGCTCTGGCCAGTGAAAATACATAGGCGCGTACATTCGGATACATGCCGTCGCCATAAGCCAGCAGTCCTTTTTCGATCAGTTCGCGGCCATAGCTGTTTTCCGTCACATAATTTCCATACAGCTTTTTCAGCCAGTATTCCGGACTGTCTTTCTCTTCTGCCGCTTTATTGAACTGCTCCGCCAGCTTCTTCTTCTCTTCCTCTTTATTTTTATATTCCTGCTCTTTTTCTTTCCGCTGCTTCCTGGACAGACTCTTAAGTTCGGAGATCCTGCTTTCAGCTGCATACCGGACATCAGAAAAGCGGGTCCCTTTTGCCACCCTTTTCAAGTATTTTATGTCAAAGCTCGTCATAGCATTATTCATGCTGTTTCTGCGGGCTGCTTCCTCACCTTCGGTCGTACACCGCAGGCTTTCCAGGTTCCCATATGACATCCACCAAAATAATCCCATCGTTCTTCCTTTCCCCGGGCATCGGAATCCGACTTTTGTTTCCCTTGTGGATATTATGCGCTATGCATAAATAACAATCAAGTAGTTGTCAGAGGGACACTTCCTCTGACAAGGCTTTTCAGCAGCAAAAGAAACTGTCTGTCCCATTAAGAATATTGTCAAAGGAACCGTCACAATGACAATTCAGACACCTCAGATGTCGATATGATACGTCATAGCGTCGGCATCAAGGCCGGTGGTTGCCTTAAAGGCCTTCACATAGGCAGACAGCTGCGCCTGATACCTCGTATCAAGGTCATTTCCGTCAGCATTGGTCTTGTAATCCACGATATGCCACTGTCCTGCGCTGGAATAGATCACGTCCATGACTCCGTTCCAGACAGTAGTTCCTTCCGATTCGTCCCTGGAGCAGTCGTCCTTTTCGCATTCGTCTTTATAGAATCCGTCCTTTTCGCGTTCGTCTTTATAGAATCCGTCCTTTTCGCGTTCGTCTTTATAACATTCATCCTTATTGCATCCGTCCTTATAGCAGAAGGGAACCTCGCAGTAGACCTCATCGACAGCAAGAAGGGTCCCCAGAATATCCTGCGGAAGACCATTGGTCTGCACATAGCCTCCCTTTCTGATACGATCAGCTGCCCTGAGCAGAGTCTCAGCAAGCTCACTCTCACAGCCTTTCGTGCCCGGCGTGCTGTATTCGCGGATGATCTCTCCGACCGCCGCCTCGATATCCAGGGTATTGCGGGTCGTCACCAGCATCTCCATCAGCTTATGTGTCATGGTTCCGAGCAGAGCCGCAAACCTGCGGCCGCCGTAAGTACTTTCTTTTCCTTCCCAAGGGCCTGCAGGCGATCCCCAATGATCTCCCGCTCCCCCGGCCTCAGGGGATTCCGAAAGGTCTTCCCGTCCGTCTGCCTCAGGGGATATCGCAGCTTCTCCCCATCTGCCGGCCTCAGGGGATTCTTCAGCTTCTCCCCATCTGCCGGCCCCGGGGAATTCTGCTGCTTCTTCCCATCCATCGGCCTCAGGGGATTCCGAAAGCTTGGACAGGACATGAAGACGGCTGGGGTTTTCCACTTTGAAGGTTGGTTTTTCAGCCGATCGGTCGTTCAGGACAGCTGCCTCTTCCGCTGCTTCATATAAACCTGCAGCATCAGCCTTTGCTCCGTTTTGCGCAGAGCAGCCGCTGCTGTCCCCTGTCATCTCAAAGATATCCGGAAGTCCCGTCTCCATGATCGGAGCCCACTTGGAGTTTGTAGTCTCCCTGCCTCTGCTGATCCGCACGCTGTTGCACAGGATCAGGACATTCCTTGCCCTCGTCGCAGCCACATAGACCAGGCGCTGCCCTTCCGCTCTCAGTGCTTCGGTTTCCTCCGCCTTTTCGTCGGAATAATCAGCTGTGGAGAAATAGATTTTGGATCTTCCCTTCTCATCCTGTTCGCTTTCCAAAGAAAAGATATATCCCTCCGACCCCTTCTCTGTGTGGATCATCCGGTAACTCCCGGGAAAGGATTTGCTTCCTGCGGCAGCAAGGATCACGATCGGTGCCTCCAGACCCTTTACCTTATGCAGATTTGCCATATGGACACAGTCTTTATCCGCCGTGAGGCTTAAGCAGCGCTCCTCGCCGGATTCACCTGCGATCAGTCCTTTGATAAAGGCGGCGCCATCCTTCAGGGAAATCACCAGACCGGATTTCTCCGCATTTCTGATGAGCTCCAGAGCGTAATAGACTACTTCCAGATTCTCGGCCGGAACCGTCCGGTACAGACGGTATTGGTCCATGATCCTGGAAAAAAGCGCAGCCGGAGAAAGCCGCAGAGCCATTGTATGCAGGTCTTTCAGCCTGTCGATTTCAGCGGCAGTGCGTTGAGCCGCCTCATCTGCTTCATTATCACAGTCTTCCCTGTCCAAGGCTGTTTTCAGGGACACGGAGCCGCCGCAGGCTTTAAAGCGCAGGATGTCCTCCCTGGTCAAAGCGATCAGGCTGCCGGTCAGCGCTCCGTAAAGGGCAATGCAATCATCGGCATCCGCGACGGCAGAATAGATGAGACTGAGCTCATATAAAGCCTGGTTAGCTGCAAAGGGAACAGCACCCTCCACCCTGGCGGGAATATTTCTGGCGTCCAGTTCCTCCATGATCGGCCCCAGCTTCTTCTTGCTGGAGGTGATGACCATAATATCACTGCAGCGGACCTGCCGAAGCTCCTTGTCCTTTTCTCCCCGGATCAGGAATTTCCCGTTGCCGACGATTTTTTCTATGAGATCCGCGATCCTGACAGGATCTGTCATGTCCGGATACTCTGCTTCCGCCTGCCCTGTATAGGCTTTATAAGTAAAGATCCCCTGGAACTCATCTTCGACCGGCTCCGGGAGGGGAATATCTTCAAACTTACTCTGGTTTTCCGTTTCCTCCGGAAGCAGTTCTGTGAAAACCCGATTGAAGTATTCGCAGAGTGTTCTCGTAGAGCGGAAGTTTCTGGAGAGGCTCAGGATCGATCCTCCGTTCTCCTCGAAGAGCTTTTTGACCTTGAGGAAAGACGTCACATCCGCGCTTCGGAAGCGATAGATCGACTGCTTGGGATCTCCGACGATAAACAGTGACCCCGGCCTTGGACGGCACGCGCTCCACTGCGGCACCGGATGCTCCGAAGTCAGATAAAAAAACACCTCTGCCTGCATGGGGTTGGTATCCTGAAACTCGTCGATCAGAAAATAGCTGTGCCGGTCATAAATATACCGGATCAGCTTTCCGTCTGCCTCAGCATCCCTCTTGAGCATGTTGCGCAGATAATAGAGATAGTCAAAAAAGGTCAGACTTCCCTTTTCACGGAGTGCCTGCTCCATTACAGGGATGCTGCGGATCAGGAACGTCATGGAGGCATCATACTGGAGCTTTTGCAGCTTCTCAAGGAGTCCGCCTGCCTGACCGGCTGTACACTCCAGCCATTGTCCCTTCTTTCCGCCGGGCGCAAATACAGATCCCAGCGATACGGCATGATAATTCATCGCCTCCGGGATCAGCCGGATCCCCTTCAGGTCCTTGATCCCATACATCAGGTTGGTATAGTTATTGCTCCAACGGCCGCGAATGTTTTTGTAAATATTCCCAATCTTATCCCACGCTTCCCGGCTTTCCTTATTTCCTCCGTATTTCAGCTCGGGATGGGCCATCAGGCATTTCACTGCACGGATCAGCTCGGTCCGGTCCGCCGCGAAATCCCTGTCGATATCCACTGCCGCCGCCTCATGATAGTTGAAATGGACATTGCGATTGTTCATCACAAAAGAAATGCCCTGTACAAAAATATCCTGTGCACCGCTGTGAAGGGCCTGGAAGGTCCTCGCAAGCGACTGCAGTTCTTCTCCGTATTCCTCGCCGCAGATCTTCACATACTGCTGTTTGTAGACTGTCGCGGCATCCTCATCGGACACGATAGAGGCATCCGACGGAATTCCGGCCTCAGAGGGGTGCTCGGAAAGAACCATGCCGCAGAAGGAATCAATGGTCCCCATGAAGCACAGGTCAATATTCTGAAGGGCTTCCCTGCAGCGTTCTCTTGTTTCATCCGTGGGCATGGGCAGCGTACCGGGCCTGCCTGCAGCATCTCCTGAACCCGCATCACCCTTATATTCCGGATTGCTTCTCTCGATCAGCAGTCTCTGAAAGCGGTCATAAAACTCTCCGGCGGCTGCTTTGGTAAAGGTAATTGCGCATATTTTGCTGATCTCAATGCCCGCTTCCACCATGGCCGCCATGCGGTTGACCAGCATTGTGGTCTTGCCGGAACCGGCCCCTGCCTCCACAAAAAAGTTTTCATTGATCTCGGAAACGATTCTGTTTCGGGACATAGTATCTTTTTCAAGGCTTGTCATGTTCTCTCCCACTTCAGATCACCGTCCCTTCTTCATTTGCTTTTCCGCAGACACTCTCATATTTGCAGTAACGGCAGGGATCGCTGCCGTCCTCCCCGGTTTCGCCGATCGGGAAAGAGCCGCTCAGCATGCTGCTCTTAAACTGCTCCAGCCGTTCCAGCAGCTGTCTCTTCATATCATCATCATAACGGCAGGTGACTGTTTCCCCGAGCCGGAGATACCGGTACTCGCCGCCGGAAACCTTAAAGCCCCTCTGCTCCATCAGATAGGCGTAAATGACGACCTGCAGACAGGTTTCGATGTCGTCCTGCACATGGACAGCTTTTCTTCCGCTCTTGAAATCAACGATCAGGTATGTTCCGTCTTCCAGTTTTTCAACACGGTCGGGATATCCGTGGATCCTTACACCGCTCTCATGTGTGCAGTGAATATCCTCTTCCTGCAGAGCCACCTCGCGACGCGGATCCATGTCATAGGCCGTCTCCATCATCTCCAGGAACTCCTCCTTTACGGGCGGCACATTCTCCGCGATCAGCGGTGGATGTTCCTCGATAAAGCGGTCAAAATACTCCTGTGCCAGGGCAAGGAAGTCCTCCCTGCTCATATCCCTACCGCCCAGCTGTTCCATGAGGGAATGGGCCAGCGTTCCGGTATCCAGGGCATTCATGATCACAAAGGGGTCGTAGTCCTGCGGCTCGGGTATGCCGAGAATGTATACCAGCATGAAGCGGCGGGGACATCCGAAGAAAGTATCCAGGGCCGTAGGCGACCAGGCTTTTTCCAGGTTCCAGGGAAGGGCCGGACTCTCTTTCTCCGCTTCCCTTGTCTCAGGGCAGACTGTTTTTCCTTTTGTATAGGCTTCTCCGATCAGTCTTGAAGCAGAAACAGCCGGCTCAAAGTAATCGACTCTGGTAATATGTGCTTCCAGTTCCTTTGCTGTTGCATTGCGTCCATAAGCCTCTCTGAACAGTTCAAAAATCAGAGAGGACGCATTATCCTTCTTCAGCTCCGATACATTCAGACCGGCATAGGAAACCGAGATCCCGGTTTCAAGCGCCGAAGCCAGCCGGGCCAGAGAGAGCAGCTTCTGCCTTTTGCGCAGAACCCTTCCATCAGCAGTAAAGTCTTCCGCATCTGGTCCGAACAGATCCAGATCCGCGTCCAAGAGCAGGTAGTTTTCCTTGGGAGATCCGGGGAAATTCGATGCCGACATACCTGCCAGATACAGATGCTTTCTGAGAGATCCGAAAGCGCCCTCAATACCGGTCACATGGAGTTTACCGGCCTCGCTTTGCTGAGAGCAGACCATGATCTTCAGTACGTTGGGGATGATATCGTCCGCTGACTGGTCGAGACCAGAGCTGCGTATCACCTTCAATTCCTCATAAATGGCTCTCGATGCGGAAATATCCAGCATCATAAGAAGGCGGTCTGCATTTGACTCGCTTCCCTTACGGATATAAGCATATCTGGAGATGAATTCTTCAGCCGGAAGACCAAGTTCTCTGCCCATGATCTTCAGGCATGGAATGCAGCTCTGCTTTCTGCGGATCTTCCGGCCTTCCTTTGAATCCGCCCTGCCGACCAGCGCGGCCTCTTCCTCTATGGCTTTCCTTAAATCGGCGACCCGCTTTTCATTGACTGCCGAATCATTTGTGAGACGAAGACCTCCAAGAAGCTCATAGAAGGTACTCCAGTGGAAGTCCCCATTCTTTTCCGGAAACTGTTCATACAGCTTTGCCCGGTCAAAGGCCTTGCTTGCCAGCAGCTCATGAATTGCTGCAGCACCGTAAAATCCGCCGGTGATCCAGCTATAGTACAGGGCCAGCAGCCGTGCCGGGTTGGAATTCATGACAGGGATCCCGCATCCAAAAGTCACGGGGATGTCATAGAGCAGGGCATAGTCAAAAAACAGCTGCCCATAGGTCAGTGCATCTGTTACAGCCACAGTACACTGATCCAGCTTTTTCCCTTTATAGATGTCCGCGAGAATTGTCTCCACTTCATTCGGCGCGCCGTAACAGTTCCGAATGGCTTCGATCTGAAGCGGCCGCGCCTCCTTCCCGAAAAGCTCAAGCACGCTCACTTCATTGAATGCTCCTCCGGACAGGCGGTTGAGCAGCATTTTCTCCAGGGGATTCAGGGGGTATTCCTTCAGGATCATAAAGTCCGCATCGATCGTCCTGCTTTCAGACGCCGCTTTCCTGATCAGAGAGACAGCATCCACTGCCTTTCTTGAGGCGAGAATCGCCATATACCGCCGGTAAACATGCAGTAATGCCTCATTCTTCTCCGTAAAGATCCCGCAAGAGAGCTTTTCCTTCAGGATCTCCCCTTCCTCTTGGTCCGCAGCCAGACTTCTCATCCTCCGGATGGCTGCCGCAATTTCCTGTATGTCAGAATAGGAAGTCTTACCGAAGTAAGGCTCCCCTCCTATCGCGTCTGCAGCAATTGCGGCCTCTTCCTTTGCGCTGACAAAATCTCCGTCAATTGAAATACCGGAGCGCATGAGCGCAAGACGGGCCAGCTCCGCTGCCCCGCAGATCCGCACGCCAATACAGTTTGTCCCGTGGAGCGCAAGGCTTCTCATCATCTCGTTTCCGTTCAGCCCCGGCGCCAAAATAATCTTCTCTCTCATACTGCCTCACTTGATGTTTTTTGACATCATAAACTTGATATTCATATCCTGCAGATGCCAGGCCCTAATCTTCATTACTGCCCCGCTGCAAGTTCATTATATCCCATATTCATTATTTCCTGCGGCAATATCATTATATCCCATATGTGCGATAAATCCTAACAACCAGTGGTTGAATCTGTTCCATGAATAATCAGGCGGCATTTGCATTATGGATTTGTGAGTGTCTTTTGTTGATTTCTTTTCTATGGGCTGAAAGCTGTTCTCCCTGCGTGATCTTTTACTCGCTGTTTCTTCCGGTCGCTTACGTCCTCCCTCGTAGTGGTGACCTTTCTCTTTTGTCTTGCCCCGGTCGCTTCGCTCCCTCTCCACCAGTGGTGATCTTTTTCTCTTTCGGCGTCTCTGTCGCTTCACTTTTCCGCGGCATGCGTGACCTTTCTCTTTTGTCTTGCCTTGGTCGCTTCGCTTCCTCTCCCACAGTAGTGATCTTTTACTCTTTCGGCGTCTCTGTCGCTTCACTTTTTCGCAGCATGCGTGACCTTTCTCTATTTGGGCACCTTGGTCGCTTCGCTCCCTCGGCTGCAGTAGTGATCTTTTGCACTTGAAAGGCTTCCGTCGCTTTACTTTTTCAAAATATGCTCCCTTCCGGATAACAAGCTTTTTGTTTTTTGCTTGCCTGTCTGGAAGGGAGCATTTCACTTGGCGGGGCAGCCTCATTTTTCATTTTCACATTCTTATTTCCACATTCCTATTTTCGCTTTCCTATTTCCACAGCCTCTCTTTCGCATCTTTCTATCCACAAACTGATTTCTGCAGACTCATTTCTACATGTCTTATGATACTTGCGAAGTACAGGCTTACAGGAACAGGTCTGCAATGTGGTACAGACTTACAGGAACAGGTCTGCAATGTGGTACAGGCTTACAGGAACAGGTCTGCAATGTGGTACAGGATTACAAGAACAGGGCCGCAATGTGGTACAGGCTTACAGGAACAGGGCCGCAATGTGATACACGATGCAGGCCAGGATCAGCGCGCCGCAGATATAAAAAGCAGCGATCCTGGCTGTCCATTTCAGTGAGTGTGATTCCCGGTATGTTGTGCTGAGTGCCATGACGCAGGGAATATTGAAGGTGCAGGCACACATGAAGGCCAGTGCCTCGGCTTTGCTGACGACGTCTGTCATGGCCTGGCTGAGTACGGCGTTATCGGCAGCCACATTAAATGCGGACCGGAAGGTCGCATCGAGCACAGTGCCCTCTCCGACAAACGCTGCATTCAGCACACCAAGAACGGCTTCCTTGGCAAAGGCAGAGGTGATAAATCCCATGAAGGTCCTCCACCCCAGTCCGAACACCCTGGTCACCGGTTCGATCGAGGTTCCGACCTTGTAAAGAAGGCTGTCCGCCACATTTCCGCTACCGCTGTAGGAGAAGACCCAGAACAGTAGGGAAATCAGCGTGACCGTCCTGAGTGCCCGTTTGAAGATATCCCACGCTTTCAGAAGGGCTTCCCTGAAAATATGCTTCCAGTGCGGTTTATGATAGGGCGGTAATTCCATGATCATGCCGCTGCGGCTGTTTTCCGGCACCAGTCTGCGGCCGAAGACCTTGGAAACGACGGTCATGAGCACTACCACATAGAGCAGAATGCCGATTATGATGAACAGGGTCTGCAGGGGAGTGAAGAACATGGAACTGATCACAGGAATGATCGTCCAGATGGAGGCGCAGGGAACTGCCCATACGACGGCCATGGTCAGCATACGCTGTCCCCAGTTGTCCATGACACGGGTTCCGCAGGTGCCGCCGATCGTGCAGCCGAAGCCCATCAGGATCGGGCAAATGGCCTTTCCCTGAAGCCCGAGACCGGACAGCAGACCATCGAACTGATAGGCAGCCCTGGCCAGAAAACCGATCTCCTCCAGATAGCCGAATACAAGATTGACGCCGAACACAAAGCCGGACATAGCTATGCAGAAATACAGTGTGTTGGGCAGGATAATACTGAAGATGGATACCAGCCAGGGATGGACATTCCAGGAAGTCAGCAGATTGGCTATGGGTTTGTTCAGAAGCTGCGGGATCATGGACCCGGCCCCCATCAGAGGGAAGCAGATGACCATTGCCGCCAGAAAGCCCAGGAGGATCGTTCCGAAGCAGGCAAATTTGCCCAGGACAGGGCTGAGCAGGATTCTGTCCCGTCTGCTCAGTTCATGGTGTTTTTGTCCTGACCGAGTCACACCCCCCAGTATCTCTCCGATCCACCGGTATTTTGCTTCACTTTCCGCCTGGACCGCGTCTGAGGACGTGCCCGGGGACATGCCGGCTGCTTCCGGCAGTTCCGGAACAGACGTAAGCTTGTGAGGATGCTCCAATTCCGCTGCAAAGAGTGCTCTGAGCCCATCATATCCTTTTCCGTCTGCTGCCGTAAATGGAAGCACGGGAATTCCAAGCCGCTTCTGCAGCAGCTCATGGTCAATCTCTTTATTCTGCGCCTTCGCCACATCCATCATATTCAGCAGCAGTACAGCCGGCTTGTCCAGGGCGGCAAATTCCGCTGCCATATACATGCTGCGCTCCAGCTGCGATGCATCCACCAGAATGCAGACCAGGTCGGCCTGCCCGCTTTTTATAAACTCCGTAGTGATGACTTCCTCATCCGAATTGCCGGAAAGGCCGTAGCTGCCGGGCAGATCCGTCACTGTAAAGCGTGTACCCTTGTATGTATAATAGCCGTCAATTTTCTCCACAGTCTTTCCCGGCCAGTTTCCCACATGCTGCCGGGAACCGGTCAGGGCATTAAATACGGTCGATTTGCCGGAGTTCGGCTGTCCCAAAAGAGCGATCCTGTTCTTCATTGTGCTTCCACCTCGATCCTTTCCGCATCCATGCGGTTGACAGCGATCAGTGTCTCCCTCAGATACAAGAGCACCGGCATTTTTCTGTCGTTGCGGACGGTCTGGAAGGCCGTTCCTTCCGTAACTCCGATCGCAGTGATGCGATTCATAAAGTGTGCATCCCCGCCGATCTTCCGGATCACACCACTCTGATCCGGCCTGGTTTCTGTCAGTTTCATAGTTTTTCATCCTCCTTCTTCCGGGAAGCACAGCCGCCGCAGCCTGCACAGCCGCAGCCGCAGCTGCACGTCCCGTGTTTACGTTCTCTGATCTTGCTCCTTATCAGGAAAAAAACAATTGCTGCCAAAATGAGCAAAAGAACTATTGAGGCAAAATTCTCTCCGATCCAGGAAATCATAACCCTGCTCCCCACTGTCTTTTTACCTTTCAGCCTGCCGACTCGCGCCGCCCGCTGATAAAGCTCCGGTTAACACTGTCTTTTAACCTTCCAGCTTGCCGCCTCGCGCCGCCCGCTGATAAAGCTCCGGTTAACACTGTCTTTTAACCTTCCAGCTTGCCGCTTCTCGCCGCTCACTGATAAAGTCCCTATAGATTCCTTCCTCTTCCATCAGTTTCCCGTGTGTCCCCTGCTGCACGATCTTTCCGTGGTCCACGACCAGAATCTGGTCGGCATGTTCCACCGTCTTGAGGCGGTGGGCGATCATAATGACCGTCTTCTCTTCCGTCAGCGCCTGGATCGCCCGCATCAGATCATTCTCATTTTCCGGATCCACATTGGCGGTTGCTTCATCGAGGAAAATGACCGGCGCGTCCTTCATCATTGCCCGCGCAATAGAAATACGCTGCTTTTCTCCGCCGGAGAGGCTGGCGCCGCCCTCTCCGATCACTGTTTCGTACCCATCCGGCAGCGCCTCGATAAAGTCGTGGCAGCAGGCCTTTTTCGCCGCCTCGATCACCTTCTCCATCGGCGCATCCGGCTGCCCGAAGCGGATATTGTCGGCAATGGTATCGTGGAAGAGGTAGACATTCTGGAACACAAAGGAGAAGTTCTCCATCAGGGAATCCATGTCATAATCCTTCACATTTCTTCCTCCCAGGGTCACTGTTCCGGCATCCACATCCCAGAACCTGGCCAGCAGGTTCACAAGTGTTGTCTTGCCTCCGCCCGAAGGTCCGACAATGGCCGTTGTTGTCTTTTCCGGAATCTCCACGGTCACACCGTCAATGACCTTGCGCTTCTCATAAGAGAATTCCACATCCTCCGCGGCAAGATTCCTGTTTTCGGGCCTGATCATCTCCCCTGTGATATCCATCTGCGGCGTATCCAGGATCTCCTGCGCTCTTGACACACTCACGTCCACCACCCTGAGAAGGGCGGAATAATTGCCTGCCGTCTCCAGGCTGGCATAGACAATGAATGCGGAGATCACCATGACGACCGCCGTCAGGGCATCCATAGACCCTTCGCAGTAGAAAAAGCAGGACAGGGCCACCATGCACACTCCGGTCAGCTTGGCCAGAAGATTCTGAGCACTCATGCGGGGGATCAGGGTCAGTTCCATATCTGAATTTACCTTGACATTGGCCGAGACAGCGTCGTTCAGTTCCCTGCTCTTTGTTCCGGTCAGATGATAAGCCTTTACCTCCGCCATGCCCTGCAGGTATTCCAGCACCTTCTCGACCACACGCTCATCGGAGTCTATTTTCTGCACGGCCATGGTACCGGCAGCTTTTTGAAGAAAACGATTGGCAAAGAGAAACAGTCCAAATCCGCAGAGCAGTACCAGCGCGATCCGCCGGTCAAAAAAGAACAGCATCACAATGATCAGAGACGTCGTCAGCAGGCCTTCGCAGACCATCATGATTACACGCGTCGCGACATTTTCCAGGTTCTCCATCACATTTGTGGTGACCGAAGTGATCTGCCCCAGTGACTTCTCGTTGAAATATCCCATGGGCAGATATCTCATGTGCTCGGCAATCTCCACACGCTTCCTGGCACAAGTGTCATATCCGCCTTCGGTCTGGAGCATCATGCTTCTGGCTTTGACCAGGCTGGAACTGACAATGGAAAAAAGCATGATTCCAAGTGTAAGAAGAATATCCTGCGTCGTCACACTGCCGCGAAGCAGCGCACGCACCATACAGGCTATGGCAGGGATCTTAAGCGCTTCGAAGATCGCTTGCAGTACTCCCAGAAGATTTTCCTCCCCGCAGAAGGCAAAAAAGCGGCTGATGATCTTAACCATTGTCCTTCACCTCCATATGCGCCTTCCACATCTTTTCATACAGGTCATGATGAGCAAGCAGTTCCTCGTGGGTCCCTTGCTCATGGATCCTGCCGTCTTCCACTACATAGATTCTGTCTGCATCCACGATTGTGCTGAGTCGGTGTGCAATGACGATCAGAGTCTTGCCCTCCGTAAGCTTCGAAACAGATCTCTGGATCACTGCTTCATTTTCCGGATCCGTATAGGCAGTAGCTTCGTCCAGGATCACTACAGGGGCCGCTTTCAGCATAGCTCTGGCAATAGAGATCCGCTGCCGCTCGCCGCCGGAGAGATGCCCGCCGGAACTGCCGACCAGGGTGTCATAACCCTTTTCCAGGCTCATAATGAAGTCGTGGCAGCCGCTCATTTTTGCTGCTTCTTCCACCTCTGCGTCTGTCGCGGAAGGTCTGCCCAGCCGGATATTTTCTCTCACTGTCATATTGAAGAGATAGTTGTCCTGTGAGACAAAGGCGACCTTATCGGCATAGGCCTCCTGGGGAATATTCCGAATGTCGCTTCCGCCGATCGAGATACTTCCGTCCGTCACATCCCACAGGGAAGCGATCAGACGTGCAATGGTACTTTTACCGCTGCCGCTGGGGCCGACCAGGGCAACAAAACTCCCTTCCGGGATCTTCATGGAGACGCCGTGCAGAACCTCGGTATCAGCGTCTGTATGATAGGAAAAATGCACATCCTTCAGCTCCAGGTCATTTTTCTCCGGCACATTTCCCGTCTCCGGCCTGTCCATCTCGGGCGCATCCAGGATCGCTCTCACCTCTCCGAAGATCGTTCCCATTGTCCTGATGTCGTCCGAGTAGCTCATCAAAGTCACAAAGGGCGTGATCAGTCCTACAGACAGGATGATTACCATGACAAAATCCCGGGGAGACAGACTTCCGTTCTTGACCAGGATCCCGCCGATGGGAAGGACCGAGACCATGGTGGACGGCATAACGACCATGGCAAAAGTCATGGGCAGGATACTGGCCCGCATCCAGTCGATAAAGCTGTGGGCCGCCTCGTAAGCGTCATGGACAAAACGCTCGTAACTGGATTTTGTCTTGCCGAAGACCTTGATCACCTGGATTCCGTTGATATACTCCACGGCTGTATCATTGAGTGCCTTGGTCGCTGTGATCGTATGCTGATAAAAGTCCCCGCTGCCCAACATCATGAGCGCATAGCTGAACATGCCGACCGGAACCGTAACAAGGCTTGCCAGGCCCATTCTCCAGTCGATGGTAAAGATGTAGATCTCAATGATCACCGGCACCAGAAGGTTTGCCGTAAACTCCGGCACAATATGAGCCAGCGTCGTCTCGATACTGTCGATCCGCTCGACCAGGGTGTTCTTTAAGGCGCCGCTGCTCTGGGTCAGGACAGCACCCAGCGGCATGCGGGCCAGCTTTTCCGTACATCTCTTACGGATCTCGCCCAGTACGGCAAAGGTTGCCACGTGGCTGGCCGCCGTAAAAAAAGAGTGGAACAGAACCCTCCCCAGCCATAAGGCAGCCATAATAAGACACTTGGTCAGGTAAAAGGAAAAATCCTGTCGGCCTTCCATAAGCCCCTGCACGATCCCCACTACCACGAAATAGGGAGCGACAGAAAAGGCTACCCCGATGACGGCCAGGATCACACTCAGGACGTACTGCCCGCCGTGATCTCCCGTCTGCCCCAGCACCCAGGCGATGGGGGATTGTGATTTCCTGTTCTCATCCATGAATAAGACCTCCTCGGTTATATAAGACTAACGCAATGATGATAAATAACTCCGCCTTTAGCGGAGTGTAATCGGGTCAATACCCAGGTCTGAAATAGATGCTGTGTTTCGGGTTAGTTATTGCTAATACATTATGTTAACATGCTTATTCCTATCTGTCCACACCAAAAGGGACGGTCCTTTTGTTTCCGTCCCCATGTTTATTTAGGAGGCAAAAGGGACGGTTCTTTTGTTTCCGTCCCCTTGTTTACATTATGTTTATCCAAAAATCTGTCCGGGCAGCTTTTGCTTCTTCTTTGGCGGGAATCCTTTGTCAAACTCCTCCACGTCATTATCGTTCACGTAATATCCCTGCGGCGTCTGGTACACTCCGGTGATGCCTTCCAGATATCCCGGATTCAGTTCTTTGCAAAGAAAGAAGGAAGAATCCGCATCCTCCGGAAGGTCATGATACCGGATCCCGAACTTACTCGCGTAGTCAAAGCCGCTCTTGCCATAGAAGCCTATATTACCCTCAAAGAGAACAGCTCCAAAGCCCATCCTGGCAGCTTTCTCCAAAGAGTAGTCCAGTAAAGCCTTTCCGAACCCCCTGCGCTTCAGTTCCGGTGTGATTCCGATCGGCCCCATCGTAAGAACTGGAATTGTCCTGCCGTCATCCGCTTCTATGATCGTCTTCATGAACATATTCTGTCCGATCAGCTCTCCGTCCATTTCCATGACGAAATCCAGCTCTTTCATGAATGCAGGATCATCCCGGAGTACATGAATTACGTAATGCTCACTGCATCCCGGACGGTAAACATTCCAGAAAGATTCCCTTACCAGGTTTTCGACCGCTCTGTAATCTTCTTTTTTCTCTAGTCGTATCAAATAATTCTTTGTATTCATCGTTGTTTTCCTCACAATATATCTGGGGCCTTCCTCACCAATCTCACCGGTTGGTCTGAAGCCGCACTTCATTAATACTCTCTCCGATGCCGAATTCTCCGGACTTGTTTCTGCTTCTGCGGCGTTTACCTCCGGATGCCGAAACACCCATTGCAGCGCCAGTTTTACCGCTTCCGTGGCAAAGCCCTGTCCCCGGTATTCTTCCAGAATGCCATATCCAATCTCAGGGTTACAGTCAGCTTTTATGCCCTTAAAGCAGAGATCCCCGATATGCGATCCATCTGTTTTCTCTATTATCCACATTGCATACCATTCCCATTGCTCCGGGTGAGTAAGACAGCCTTCAAGCATTTCTTCATACGCCTTCCGGGTGTCCTCGTCCGCCTCAGCAGCAATGTTCTTCTCCATCTGTTCCCTGCTCGCAGGGTAGATTCTGATCCGCTCCGATTCCATCATGATACCCCTTTTCCTTTCCCAATCAGCAGACCCTTCACGACCAGCATAGCCAGACACAGGATGCCCGCATACGGCTGCCGGGTCATGATGAAAACCGCTGCTCCCGTTATAGATAACACCATTCCGGTGACGAGCCGGTGATGATTCCAGACTGGTTTGTCAAAATGGCCGATGATGATCCCGCAAATCCCGTTCAAAACCGTCACACCGATCAAGACCGCAAACACGATTCTAATCCAGGAACTGAGGCCTGTGCTCTCAAACAATGTTACCGAAGCCGGAGTATCCGCACTGTTTCCAAACACCGGTAAAAACAACAAAAGCACCATAAGGGTATCCAATGTGCAGCAGATCAAAGAGATATATTTATCGATGCACGCCCTCTTTTCGTCTTCTGCGGCAATAATGATCTCTTCTGAGCAGATCAGGTCATCGATCGTTACCGAAAAGTATCTGGAAATCTCTTTCAGGGAATCCAGATTCGGATATCCCCTCCCGGATTCCCATTTGGAGATTGCCGTCCTTGAAACAAACAGAGCCTCAGCCAGTTGTTCCTGCGTAAGCCCCTTATTCTTTCGTAGTTCCTGCAGTTTTTCATTGAACTCCATTTACAGACTCCCCCGGGTGTTGTTTTGCTCTTTTCCCGTCAGCAAGAAGAACAGATGACCGATAAAGAAAAAACAAACCTGTACTCAATAGTATCGAACCGACAATATCACTTGCCCAGTGGACGCCGGATATCAGTCTTCCGATAACCATAAATATTGAAAAAGCAATCACGAACACCGCAGTCACTCTTCTGATCAGCGAATTTTCAACTCTCCTGTCCACTTGGAACTGCAGTGTCGGCATGACGCTCAGCACCAACAGTGTGGTAGACGACGGATAGGATGCCTCCAGGTGTCCTTCTATCAGGATCGGCCTGTAGTTAATCGGTACCATCTCAAAGAACAGGTATCCAAATATGACCAGAACATAGTAAATGCCCAGCAGGATGATATCCGGATCGACCCGCAGAAGGCTCTTCCTCCTGATCAACTGCACAAATCCCAGCATACCAAAGCACAGACAGATAAAGATCGGTACAAGTCCGAGCCAGTCCGTGATCGTATAAATCGTCATATGTACACCGGTCAGCTGATGAAACCACACATTGAAAGCGGCAAAACCTATCCTT
>ONKG01000151.1 GCA_900318375.1 uncultured Lachnospiraceae bacterium | reverse complement strand
AGCCAGCATACACTGGGAGACGACATCCGGAGGTGTGAGAACCGCCGCCACAGTAAAAACTGCCAGAATTATAAATTTCCTTGCCCGGACCAGCTGCTGCGCCGTCACCAGACCCAGTCTCGAAAGCCAGACCACCAGAACCGGCAGCTCGAACATGATCCCGAAGGGAACCAGAAACGCAAACAGAAAGCTCACATATTTTCCGAGTGAAAACATGGGTGTCGCCATGTTATCCCCCATGGTGACAAAAAAGTTCACTGCAAGAAAAAAGACAAACCTGTAGGCGAACATGACTCCCAGAATGAACAGGATCAGTGCCGCAGACAGATAGACCAGCGCAGCCCTGCGTTCCCGTCTGTGAAGAGCCGGGCGCACGAACCACCAGATTGAGCCGAATACCACCGGGCTTCCCAGCACCGTGCCCGCGAT
Source organism: uncultured Lachnospiraceae bacterium (assembly GCA_900318375.1). Taxonomy (GTDB): domain Bacteria; phylum Bacillota; class Clostridia; order Lachnospirales; family Lachnospiraceae; genus CAG-791. Next base: position 4,173 of record ONKG01000151.1, on the reverse strand, counting down.
CAGGGACATCCTGGTCTGGGCACTGAAGGCCTCGGCGACCTCTGTATAAATCAGCTGTATTCCTTCTCTCTCCAACGGTTCGGTCACCCACTGTACCAATCGGCTGCTCCATAGAAAAAAGACGAGCAGAAAACCGATCAGGATGGCTGCCATACTCGCGAGCAGGACTTTGCGCAGAGCCTGCAGATGTTCCAACAGGGGCATCGCCTCCAGCGTCTCCATTTCTGCAGGAGCTGTCATGGCTTTCCCGGCTGTCCTTTCTGTCAGGGCGGAAGCGTCCTCTTTCCTGTCTTTTTGTTCAAGATCACGCTTTTTCATCGGACCTGCCGTCCTCTTCCTTCTTTGCGGCAGGATCGTCCGCGTTCACCTCTTCCTTGAACTCCCGGATACTTTTTCCCATTGCCTTTCCGATTCCTGCGATCCGGCTCGTCCCGAACAGCGCGATGGCAATAATCAGGATCAAAATCAGTTCTGTGCTTCCTAACCGCATATCGCTTTCCTCCCTGAATGCTGTGCAGTAAAAAACTCTACAAAGATTATACCGTCTGGGCATTTCAAAAAATATCAGGGGATTCCCTCTAATTGGAGAACTGTACATGATGCGATGGATTTCCACTTGAGTGCAAGGAAGAAAACACAGCTGTACCGGGGTACAGCGAGGCTTTCTGACACAGCAATCAAGTAGAAAAACAAGCAGAGTGTACAGATCAATGCTTAACAGCGCCTTACTGCAAAAGCTTCTTTTTGAGGGCATATTCGACCAGTTCCGCACGGGTTCGAAGGCCCAGTTTGTTCATGATCTTGGCCCGGTAGCTCTCGACGGTTTTGACGGAAATAAAGAGCTTTTCGCCGATTTCTTTGTTGCCGTAGCCGCGGGCGATGAGAGAGAGCACCTCAAGTTCACGCTCCCGCAAAGACAGATAGCCGGACTTGCCCTCCTCGTGTCGGTTTACGAATCCGTCCACAAGATGCGGCACCATCTCCTTGCTGATATAATCACTTCCTCCATAGACCGTGTGTACAGCCTCGATCAGTTCCTCCTCGGGAACGTTTTTCAGAAGATAACCGGAGACGCCGGTCTGCACTGTATAAAGCAGATACTCCTTGTCGGCATGCATTGTCAGCATGATGATCTTTACTTCCGGGAAATCCGCATGGATCTTGCCTGCGGTGATCACGCCGCTCTCCCCCGGGGGCATGCTGATATCAAGCATGACAATATCGGGCTTGAGCTTTGCGACTGCATCGTAGGCCTCCTGGCTGTTTGCCGCGGTTCCGATCACTTCTATATCAGGCTGATGATTCAGCAGCATTTTTAATGCATTTCGCACAATCGTGTGATCGTCCGCAAGGACGATCCGAATCATCTTGTTCCCCATCAGACACCCCTTTCTTTATATTTGCGCCTCACGGCACTTCCACCTCAAGCAATACGCTGGTCCCCAGATCCGGTGCAGACCGCACCGTCAGAGACGCACCGATATTCCCCGCCCAGTAATACATACCGGGCAGCCCCATTCCGCCGCCGGAGATCTGCAGATTATCTGCATCAAATCCCTTTCCGCTGTCCCGGATTTCAAGACGGAGCATATTTCCGTCCAGATACAGACGGGCTAAGACCAGTTCCGTCCCGGCATATTTACAGGCATTTGCCGCGGCCTCCTGTCCGATCCGGTAGACCACCGTCTCAATATCCGACCCGAATCGCCTGTCTCCTATATTTTCCTGAAAGTCCACCGTGATCTGATAACTGGCTTCCATAAAACGAAAATGCCTGAGAAAGGCAGCCTTCAGCCCAAGAGTCTCCACGATCTCCGGCTTCACGCTGACCAGTATTTCCCGCAGTTCCTTCTGAATATGGCTCAATGAAGTATCCGCCAGCTGCAGTCCCTCCCGGATTTCTTCCATGGCATCTGTGTATTTGAGTGTGCGCAGCTGCATCTGAACCCCGAGAAGATCCTGAATCACACTGTCGTGCAGATCCTGGGCAATACGGGATCTCTCCTCCCGAAGCGCCGCCCGCAGCGGCACATCAACCAGCTCATAGATCGGCAGTTCACGGTACTCCTGCCGCCAGACTTCCTCCAGTGCAGCCTCATAAGACTCCGGAATGACCCGGCGCCCGAATATCCCCTCCGAAAGGATCTGCTGCAACTGCTCATAGCGCTCCCCGGTGACCGAACCATTCTCCCGCATGCCCAGCATCAATACCGCGTCCACTTCCCCGTCCTTCCAGAGCGGGAAAGCGACAAAGCTCTGAATATCCTCTGCCAGGAGTATGGGTGTGTGCACCCTCTCACTCTCACTGTATTGGAGCAGGGCATTCTGTACAACCATGGTCTTCCTGCGCTGAAAGACGCCTCCCGCGATTCCCTTGCCCGGTTCCAGGACAATTTTCAGATAATTCCGGTTGCGATTTCCGGACGCCTCCCGCCATGTCAGAAGTGTCCTCCTGCCCTGAATCGCACAGGCAAGTCCGGCAAAATCAAATCCGCACTGCCGCCGCAGCGTACGGAGCTGCACCGACCATTCATATTCTTTTTTCATCAGACACCTCTGAAGAGAACACTGGTTATGTTATACTGTCATTGGAAATACTACATCTGTATGTATTCCAAGGATTCTATCAAAAAAGAAAGGAAGCCTATGTCCCTGTGGAACGATTATCTTGCGCGAAAATTGATTTTTGAGAGCCACCCGACAATAGACCAGGATCGCTGCCTGAACCGGATGCAGACACGTCATCCCTGCAGGTCCTGTATGGATGTCTGTCCGGCGGGCGTCATTTCCATGCCCTTTGCCGGCAGTATGAAAGCGGACTGGGATTCCTGTTCAGGGTGCGGTCTGTGCGTCAGTGCATGTCCCTCACGCGCTGTTTCTCCCGCCCGCATACAGGCAGAAAGGCTCTTTTCCTACGCCTCCCGTTTACAACATGATACCATCATTTCATGCAAAAACGGACTGTCATCAGACATTGCGACGGAATATCCGGGCGCGCTGAACTGGGAATTTCTGTGCTTTCTTGCCCTGCACGGTATCGTCACGATCATTACCGGCGACTGCGCCGGCTGCGAAAAATCCTCCTGCCGCAAGTCCCTTGAAAAAAACCTGTCACAGGCAAAGATCTTCCTTGGAGAAGAACTCTATTCCCAAAGAGTGATCCTGACACAGGACCCCTCTGCTGTACCGGCCCGCCGTTATACACGACGTGAGGCTTTATCCCTGCTCATGACAAAGACCGGAAGGACTGCTTCCGCCCTTCTGCCTCTTCCGCAGGAATCTGTTCCCGACGGAACACTGTGGAGGCAGATGCTGCTCCACAAAGTAAAACAGCTCTCCAAAGACCCGGCTGAAGCCGGCCAATCCCCGTCCGGATCCGGCTTTTCCTGGATGCTCCCGCATTTTGAAAAAAGCTGCACAGCCTGCGGGATCTGCACCCGCATCTGCCCGCCGGGAGCTCTTCTTCGCGCCCCCGGTCCCGAAGGTTCCGGGCGCTATTATATGGCGCTTCTGCCGCATAAGTGCACCGGCTGCGGTCTCTGCAGCCGGGTCTGCCCGGAGCAGGCTATGGCGGCGCCGTCTCCTCTTGAGCTCAGCGAGCCGGACCGTCCGCTTCTGACTGCCATAGCGGCAAAACCCTGCATACGATGCAAAGAGCCGGTCCCCCTGGATTCCGGCTCCGATCTGTGTGCCCGCTGCCGGGGCGAGCTGTCCATTTAAGCGCGCCCCGGTCTTTTCGGACACGGTTTACCCATAACATCCCTTTATCATCATTCGGAAATCCCATTGAAACAGACAAGAGGATTCCTGAGTGAGATACCTTATAGATTACGCTGTTCCTCCGTTCGTTTTTTCCCTGAGCTCTTCCTCAGCCTTCTGAATTTCCTTCAGGACGCCGTCGAGATCCGAAGTTACGGATCCCGCAGCGTCTTTTATTATGTCTTTCCGTCCTGTGTTATCCGGGCTGAGATCCAGGTCCGGCACAGAGGGCAGATCGATTCCTCCTACTGCCTCCTCGTGCAGGTCCACAGTCAGCTTTCTGAGCTGCCGCAGGGTCCTGGCGAGAGTTCTCGCGAGCTTGACCATATCCTCCGGTCCGACCACCACATAGGCGATCACCAGGATCAGGGCCAGTTCGCCGGCTCCAAGCCCCATACTCACTCCTCTCCGGGA
>ONKG01000051.1 GCA_900318375.1 uncultured Lachnospiraceae bacterium | reverse complement strand
GCCCCTAAACAGGGGCAAAATCACAGTCAGCAGTTATGTCAAATAGAAATACTATTTTAATGATGTATTAATGGATTAAAAACACTGTGAATAGTAACAAGCATAATAAGCGCCTGTATGGATTCTTTTCATACAGGCGCACTTTTCATATTGAACCAAAAGTTGTATGATAGGTTCATATTGAATCCTGTATCCGTGTTGTAGGGCAGATTCAATCTGATCAGTTATTTTCAATCTGCGGGACAATGCATCATTTGTCCGGAAGGATACTGCATGATAATAAAAAGAATCAATGACAATACGATCAGCTGCACCATTTCGCCCGAGGACCTGAAGGCAAACGGCTTTGAGCTCGATGATTTCTTCGACCGCAAAAAAGAGGCGGTGGAGTTTATCCGGCAGACAGTTGCCCAGATTGCCATTTCCGAAAACTTTGATCTGCAGGGGGAGATGACAACCATGCGGATCTCTGTGCTTCCGGACCGTTCACTGAATCTTCTGATCACCCGTGAGACTTCAAAAAACGGCGCCTCGAAGGAAGTCAGAAGACTGGCAAAGAGCCTTATTGAATCGATCGCTTCCAGGGCTGCAGAGAAGGCCAGGGAAGAAAGCGGGGACCAGGACGACGGTGCTGTGTTCAACAGTCTGATGAAATCTCTTCTCTCCGGGTCTGCGGAGGGCAAAGGAGAGAAGTCAGATAACAAAGAGGAAGAGAAAAAAGCACCTGCTGTCGGAGATTCCTTTATGTTCTCCTTTTATTCCGTGCGCGATGCCATGGACTGCTGCAGGGTCTTCGCCGGTGCGGGACCGGTTGATTCTTCTTTCTACTATCTGCATGAAGATGACACCTATTTTCTCATCGTGCGCCGCACCAAGGAGACGCCCGCAGGTTTCGAGAAATGCGTTCTCTCGGCAAATGAGTTCGGGGAACTGGTCACCTCGGAGGAGAAATTCATCAGCTTTGTCACCGAACACGGCATGTGTGTCGCGGAGGAATATGCGATCGAGACCTTCCTGAATGTGATTCCGGACCTGAAGATTCCCAGACCGCGCGGTAAGAGAAAGGATGCGCAGGCGGATCCTGTCAGGAAAAGAAGAGCGGCTGCCGTAAGAGAGCGGAAGTCTTCGGATCCCGACGCTGCCGGGGAGGTGTGATGAGGCTCAATCAGTATATTGCTGCCTGCGGTGTCTGTTCGCGCCGGGAGGCTGACCGGCTTGTAGAGGCGGGCGAAGTCCTGGTGGACGGTGTGCCTGCCCGGGTCGGCATGATTCTTCGCGGCGATGAGACAGTGACTGTCCGCGGGAAAACGGTGGAGACACGTCAGAAGCCGGTCGTTGTCGCCTGGTACAAGCCGGTCGGCGTGACCTGTACGGCACGGGATCCCCACGCAGAGAAAACAATTGCGGATGCCTTCCGTTACCCGGTGCGCCTGACCTATGCGGGAAGGCTGGACAGGGATTCGGAAGGTCTTCTTCTGATGACGAATGACGGCGCCCTGATCGATGCCATGATGAGGGGAGCCAACGGTCATGAAAAAGAGTATATCGTACGTGTCCGCAGCAGGATTTCAGACGGAGATCTGCACCGTCTGGAGAAGGGTATCTATCTGCGGGAACTCAAACAGACGACCAGACCCTGTACAGTGGAGCGCCTGGGGGACCGCACCTTCCGGATCGTGCTCACACAGGGACTGAACCGTCAGATCCGGCGCATGTGCCGCGCTCTGGGACATGATGTCAGGACGCTGAAGCGCGTCCGCGTTGTCAACATTAAACTGGGTGCGCTGAAGCCGGGACAGCAGAGAAAGATCGAGGGCAGTGAACTCGAGACACTTTACAGCATGGTGATGCCGGGAGAAAAGACCGGATCCGTGGATCCCCTAAAAGTGAGGAAAAATGGCTGAGAAAAACAAGAGCTCTGCAGAGCAGCGAAAACGAATGGAGTATCTGACAGACCTTCTGAATCGGGCGTCAGAGGCTTACTACGCCCGTGATACGGAGATCATGTCCAACCTGGAATACGATGCCCTCTACGATGAGCTGCGCGCCCTGGAGGAGGAGACCGGCCTTGTGATGGCGGGTTCTCCGACAGTCCACGTCGGATATGCGGCTGTAGAAGAGCTTCCCCGTGTGCGTCACGAGCGCCCCATGCTGTCTCTGGACAAGACCAAGTCCAGAGAGGATCTGGCTTCCTGGCTGGGAGACCATGAAGGCCTTCTGTCCTGGAAACTGGACGGCCTGACCGTGGTGCTCACTTACGAGGGAGGAAAGCTGTCCAGGGCAGTGACCCGGGGAAACGGTGAGATCGGTGAAGAAATCACTGCAAATGCAGCTGCTTTCCGCAATATTCCTGCCGTGATCCCCTTCGCAGGCAGGCTCACACTCCGCGGAGAAGCCGTGATCCGCTATTCCGATTTTACGCAGATCAATGAGGAGATCGCCGCCGAGGCAGCCGCCAAGGGCCTGCTGGAGGACGTCAGATACAAGAATCCCAGAAACCTCTGCAGCGGCTCTGTGCGCCAGCTGGACAGCGCTGTGACTGCAAAGCGGCGCGTCCGTTTTTACGCCTTTACACTTGTGGAAGCCATCCCTGCCAATGACGCACCGATGCCGGACTTTCACAATTCCCGTCTTGCCCAGCTTGAGTTTTTACAGGCTCAGGGTTTTGAAACTGTAGAGACAGAGGCCGTGAACGGAAAAACCGTTCAGGATGCCGTAGCCCGTTTTGAGGAGAAGATCACAGGATTTGATATCCCTTCCGACGGCCTGGTCCTTCTTCTGGATGACATCGCCTACGGCGAGTCTCTGGGCAGCACTGCCAAGTTCCCCAGAAACGCGATCGCCTTCAAGTGGGCGGACGAGCTTCAGGAGACGACGCTCACGGAAGTGGAGTGGAGTGCCAGCCGGACCGGCCTGATCAATCCGGTCGCGATCTTTGAGCCCGTGGAGCTGGAGGGGACGACAGTCCGCCGCGCCTCCGTGCACAATGTCAGCATTGTCCGCTCCCTTCAGCTGGGAATCGGAGACCGTGTGACAGTCTATAAGGCCAACATGATCATCCCTCAGATTGCGGAAAACCTGACCAGGTCCGGGAATCTGGAGATCCCCTGCTGCTGTCCTGTCTGTTCAGGCCCGACACAGATCCGCAGAGAGATCGACACGGAGGTTCTGGTCTGCACGAATCCGGAATGTCCCGCCAAAAAGATCAAGTCTTTTACACTCTTTGCCAGCCGCAGTGCCATGAATATAGAGGGCCTTTCCGAGATGACGCTGGAAAAATTCATCGCGGAGGGTTTTATTCACGAATTTGCGGATATCTATCATCTCGATGACCACCGCGGCGCGATCGTGGACATGGAGGGCTTCGGCGAAAAATCCTATGCCCGGCTCATGGAGAGTGTGGAAAAGTCAAGGACTACCACCATGCCCCGTCTGGTCTATGCTCTGGGGATCGCCGGGATCGGCGCCGCCAATGCCAGGGTCCTTTGTGATCATTTTGAAGACGATATAAGGGCGATCCGGTCAGCCCCGGCAGAGGAACTGGGGCAGATCGAGGGAATCGGACCTGTACTGGCGGCGGCTGTATCCGCCTGGTTCGCCGATGAGAAGAATACAGCAGTCCTGGATCATCTGCTCAAGGAAGTGCACCCTTCTGTCAGGGAGAGCGTCCGCGCGGCCGCACAGCGGAGCGCGGGACAGGCAGATACAGCAGGCCATGGTCAGGGAGAAGCAGACAGCACCGGCGCGCAGGCCGATCCCATAGCGGGAAAGATATTTGTTGTCACCGGAAAGGTGTTTCACTTTGCCAACCGCGACGCCCTCAAGGAGTACATCGCCGACCGCGGGGGAAAAGTGACGGGAAGTGTCTCCGCAAAGACCGATTATCTGATCAACAACGATGTTACGTCGACATCTTCCAAAAACAAAAAAGCCGCGGAGCTCGGAATTCCGATCCTGTCTGAGGAGGACTTCATGAAGCTTGCAGGCATGGAAGAGCAGTGATGCAGTAAAACAGTGACAGTATGCAGCTGTGGAAAAGAGGAAACAATGCCAATCAGGATTAAGAACGGACTTCCTGTAAAGGAAAAACTGGAGAGAGAAAACTTATTTGTGATCGATGAGAAACGCGCGATCGATCAGGACATCCGTCCTCTGGAGATTTGTATTTTGAATCTTATGCCGACCAAGGAGGAGACGGAGCTCCAGCTTCTTCGAATGCTTTCCAACACCCCTCTGCAGCTGAACATCACCTTTATGAAGATGGGATCCCATCAGTCGGTCAATGTTTCGGCCTCGCACCTCATGCATTTTTACTATTCCTTCCAGGAACTCAGACACAGAACATTTGACGGTCTGATCATCACCGGCGCGCCCGTGGAGAAAATGGAGTACGAGGAGGTGGACTACTGGCCAGAACTCTGCGAGGTCTTTGAGTGGAGCAAGTCCAACGTCACCAGCACCTTCCACATCTGCTGGGGAGCGCAGGCAGGGCTCTACTATCATTACGGCCTTCCCAAAAAGCTTCTCGACAAGAAACTGTTCGGTGTATATTCCCACAAGGTACGCCACCGTAAGGAGCCCATTGTACGCGGATTTGACGATTATTTCCTGATCCCGCACAGCCGCTACACAGAGGTACCCGCCAAGGCGATCCACGCCTGCAAAGATCTGAAGATCCTGGCGGAATCCCCTGAAGCCGGGATCCTGCTGTGCATGTCCCTGGACGGCAGGCGGTTCTTTATCATGGGACATCCCGAGTACGACCGCAATACACTTCGCGACGAGTACAACAGAGACATCCGCAAGGGCCTTGACATCGACGTCCCGCTGAATTATTTCCCGGACGACGATCCCACCCAGCGCCCTCTGCTGCAGTGGCGTTCCCACAGCAACAACCTCTATTGCAACTGGATCAACTATTATGTCTACCAGGCGACTCCCTATGACCTCAACGAAATCTCGGACAAGGCATGGGAGTGGAAGCCCAAGGAATGAGGGCATGACCCTGATCGGGCATGAAAGGAATGACAGGTATAATACAGAAAACAGGGTAGAGGCGGCACTGCCGTCCTCTACCCTGTTTTAAAATTATCTGCTCTCTGAGAATTGTCCTGAGAATTGTCAGCGGTTTTCGGGACCGCTGCCGGGAGCATATTCCTGGACAAAACGGATGTATTCTTTTGTCTGTTCCTCGTCGTCGAGGATGGCGGTATAGTTGGTGTTGCCCATCTGATCCCACATGAGCTCGGGCATGCGCTCGCAGGTGACGATGCGGCTGCCGTATTTTTCCAGAATCTCCTCGTGGGAGTGGACATATTCATATTCGTCCCTGCGGCCGGCATAGGCACAGAAGTGCTCGACATCGGGTGCGGGGAAGCGGCGCTCGTCGAATGCGACCATATCCGCCCAGATCTGGTAGACGTCCAGGGAATGGGCGTAGTCCATCATGTCGGGCGTATAGCCGCCGGCGGGGCGCATATTGACTTCAAGCGCGACAAAATCGCCGACCTCGCCGAGACCGGGTTTTGCCTTGGTCAGGCAGAAGAATTCCATGTGGACGAAGCGGCCTTTGACATCAAAAGCCTTGACAGCTGCGCGGCCCATATTTCGAAGTGAGTCGGGCATATCGGCGGCAACATAGTAGGCGAGGTCAAGCCTCTTGTTGACGATATCCATGATGGAGGGGGGCCAGCAGGTCATGGACTCAAAGAGCGGTTCGCCCTTGGAGTTGATGACAGCATCATAGGAAGCGATATTGCCGGTGATGAATTCCTCCATGACATAAGGGTGATAGGGGAGATCGGCATAGAAATTCTCAAGGTCCGCATCGTTTTCCAGTTTGTAGGTGGCGAGAGCGCCGACACCGATCTCGGGTTTTACGATGACGGGATAGCCTGTCTGAGCGATAAAGGCTCTTGCTTCATCCAGGCAGGCTGAAAGACCTGCTGCTTCGGCCGCGTTGTGATCCTTGACCTTATGCTGGCGTGCGGTGGGAATGCCGGCTTTTTCGTACTGGAGCTTCATCAGAGCTTTGCTCTTGAAGCCTTCGATCCGGTCGGACTTGACACCGGTCGTGATATTGAAATCGGTGCGGATCCGGGCATCCAGTTCAAGCCAGTATTCATTGTTGGACTCGACCCAGTCGATTTTTCCGTATTTGAAGGAAAAGAAGGCAACTGCGCGGAAGACACCGTCATAGTCCTCCAGCGTGGGAAGCCAGTAATACTCGGTCAGAGAATCCTTGACGTTCTGCGAGAGGCTGTCATACGGTGTGTCGCCGATGCCCAGAACATTGACGCCGTTTTTCTTAAGCCTGTCACAGAAATTCCAGAAGGTCTGCGGAAACTGCGGTGAAATAAATACGAAATTCATTGTTTCTCCCTACTTTGATTAAATTGGTATCATTGAAACTGTGTTTACTGAAACTGTTATTACCGGACGTTAATGATGAAGAAGGACCGGGATTATTGAAAGCGGGCCGTGCGGCGGTCCGGCTTACTTGCTGCCGATCGCGGAACCGTCCAGGATCTTGGGCAGGAAATAGCGGATCTGTTTTTTCCACCAGTTCCAGTCGTGGCTTACGTCATAACCCCAGAAATCGCACCAGGCATTGATGCCTTTTGCCTGGAAGATGCTTGCCATGATCAGAAGGGTGCGGATGCCGTCCTGTTCCCAGGCGCCCTGACCGACACAGAAGATGAGCGCGCGCTCATTATACATTCCGATATAATGGTGATCGGAGGGCATGTTCTGCAGGAAATGGCAGGGCGAATTGTCATACCATTTGCTGTTCATCCAGCCTCCTGTGAAGCAGCTCGCGTCATAGATGCCGGACATGGCGATGCAGCCGCCGAACAGATCCGGGCGGCGCAGTGCGACAATACCCGCATGCATGGCACCTAGGCTGCAGCCCACGGCGATCGGAAGTCTTCCGGAAGTGTTTCGGCCGGCGATGAAAGGAATGACTTCATCGACGATGTAGTGATAATAGTTTTCCTGTACATTCCCGCGGCGTTCCTTGTCGCCGTACAGATCTGACCAGCTCTCCTTGTCGACCGTATCTACGGTAAACACCATGACATCTCCCCGGTCAATAAAATCGGAAATGGTGTCGATCATTCCAAAATCTTCAAAGTTCGTGCACGTCGAGTCCTGTGTGGGAAAGACCAGGAGAGGCAGACCTTTTTCACCATGGATCAGGATGTGCATTTCTCTGTTAAGGCAATTGCTGTGGTGCGTGAAAAATTCTCTTTTCATGAATATATACTCCCGGCCGTTGGTGAACGGCGAAAAAACCGGAATTATTTAACGCTTTAAAGCGTTAGTGCATGGAAAGCGTGCCTTTTATGTTCCCATAAAAAGCTGATGATTTCAATACACAAACACCAAAAATTGTATATAATGTTCTCAATGTGATTTTACAGACTTATTTTCTTTACAGACCGGCGCGGAAAGCGGGCGTCTGTGCATGCTCATTCGTGCAGACTCAGGCGTACAGCTACGGCTCAGGCCATCCTGAATACCCGCACGTCATTTGACGGGACTGTACGATACATATGCACTAATAAGATTATATGATGTAAAGGTCAAAAGGTATCCAATGGCTCTGAGTCGCCGCTGATTTTTAGCGGCCTTAGCACCGCTGCCAGCGAGGGTAGAGCGAGAGCGTGCCCAAGGCGTTTGTGCAACTTGACGAGACGGTGTTCCCTTAAGCACCTTTTGACCTCAACATCATTATATCATATCTAAGATATTAAGAGGGCAGGATTATTACATGACAGAAGGCAATTTTACATATGAGACCCGGAAAGCAGCATCCGGAGGATCGGATGCAGGAATCAATGATGAGTCCGGAGCTTTTGAGACAGTCATCACTGGTCTTTTGCAGGAGCGGCGCCACGTGGAAGTCCCCGCAATTGTGGGGGGATTTCCGGTTGTGGGGATCGCGCCCCATGCCTTTGCCGAACATCCCGGGATGCGCTCTCTGTCCCTGCCGCCGTCACTTCGTTCCGTCGGCGCCTTTGCCTTTCACAACTGTCCGGAACTGGAGGAAATCTCCCTGCACGACGGGATCCGCGATTTCCACAACGGCGTTGTTCGTCAGGACAGGAAGCTGCGGCGGATCCGCCTGCAGGTCCATGAGGGGAACTACACGGTCATGCGGGATATTCTGTCCGATACCGACGCAAAGATCCAGTTCAGTATACAGCTTGCGGATGCGGAAGTGCGCCTGATGTTTCCCGGATATGATTATGCTTTTAACGAGAATACGATGGCGCGTACGATCCAGTTTTCCATCTCCGGGTCGGGAATGGTCTACAGAGAGTGTGTCAGGCGGAAAGGCATCGCTTTTCGGGAGTACGACCGTCTGTTTCCCAGAGTGATTCCCGACGATTCCAGGACCGCTGCGGAGATCGCGGCTGACCGCCTGCTCTTTCCTTACGACCTGGCGGATGTACACGCGCAGGCATATGAAAAATATCTGCGTGAAAATGCCGAAGATGTGCTGGTCCTCTTTGTCAGAGATCTGCGCGAAGCCGCGGGAACCGAGGCGACCGACGAAGCCTATATGCGCCTGCAGCTGATGGCAGAACGCGGCATGATCGACTATGAGGCGGCAGACGCAGCGCTGCGCCTTGCAACAGAACTTCACCTCACACAGGCATCCGGCATCATCATGTCCGGCAGGGAAGCGGCGCTCGGAGCGGTCCGGACATTCAGTGACTCCATTGGAGAGACCTCTTTCGGGAGTTCTCCCGATGATGACGGCTTTGCAGCTGAAAGGGCCGTTACGGACGAACGCTTCGGCTTGACAGAAGATGGGGGTTTTCTGTCCCTGGAAGACTGGTGATTTTATTTTGGCAAATGCCGGAAAATGAGGAGGGAGCCGCTTTATGGGAAACCGGGAACAACTCGATCAGATGGGAAAAAGAATACTGGATGCATCGAGAACAGACCTGTATCTTTCCATGCGTTTTCTGGGACCTGCCCTGCACAGTCTCGGCTTTATCATGGATCTTTCGACAACGACGGTCGGAACGGATGCTGCCTATATACGCTTTAATCCCAATCATCTGTTTCGTCTGTATGTGGACCGCCCGCGGATCCTCAACCGGACCTATCTGCATATGCTGCTGCACTGCGTCTTCCGCCATATGTTTACGGCGCGTATAAAAGAGGACAAAGAGCTGTGGGACCTTTCCTGTGATATCGCCGTCAGTTCGATCATAGACTCTATGGATTACCATGCGATCGCGGAACTGACACCGGAATTCAGACAGCGTGTCTATGACCGCCTCCAGAAAGAAATACATGTTCTGACGGCCGAGCGCATCTACCAGTATTTTGCGGAGCGCAAGAGAAATTACATGGAGGAGCTGCAGCTTGCGGCAGCTTTTGCCCTGGACGATCACAGCTTCTGGGAACGGATGGAGGATGAAGAGGATCAGGATTCCGACAGTAAAGACGGCAGCGGACAGGACCGGAATTCTCCTCCCGGCGAAAAAGAAGATGAGGACCGCCGGGATAATAATGACGAAAAAGACGATCCTGAAAATCCTGAGGACAGAGACAGGGACAATACCGGTCGGGATGACCCGGAAAACAGTGATCCTCAAAAAGATGATCCCGGGGCTCAGAAACCCCGCGGCAGAAACAAGAGGGATCCTTCTTCGGACAGAGAGAGCAGAGAATCTGATCAGAATCCTCCGGACCGAAGCGGAAAAGACGGGAGGGACAATACCGGAGACAATAGAAACCGCAGTCGTCGCCGGGAGAAGCGTCTGCCCCGCCTGAAATCAGCCGGGGATCTGGAAGAGGAGTGGAAAGAGACCTCCAAAAGAATGGAGGCGGAAATCCTTGCGTCCGGAAAAGAGGCCTCGGATGAGAGAGGAAGCCTCGACCGGGTCCTTTCCATTTCCAACCGCCGCAGGACAGACTACAGGGAATTTTTGCGTAAGTTTGCCGTGCTGAGAGAGGTGACGACGGTAGATCCCGACTCATTTGACTATGGTTTCTATAATTACGGTCTGGAGATGTACGGCAATATGCCCCTCATCGAGGAAAACGAATACAGAGAGATGAATCGTCTTCGGACGCTTGTGATCGCCCTGGATACTTCCGCATCCTGCCAGGACGTGCTTGTGCAGAAATTTCTGAACGAGACCGCGGCAGTCCTTCGCAATATCGGGCAGTTTTTCCAGACATCCACGGTCTATATTGTGGAGTGCGATGAACATGTCCAGAACGAACTGATCCTCAAGGGACCTGACGATCTGGAAAAATATGCCTCTGCATTTCATATCAAAGGCGGCTTCGGGACGGATTTTCGTCCTGTCTTTGCCTGGGTGGAGGAGAAACGGCAGACCGGAGAGATCGAGGACATGGAGGCTCTGATGTATTTCACCGACGGCATGGGCATCTATCCGGAAAAAGCAACTGACTACGACACGGCCTTTGTCTTTTTCAATGATGAGGAACTCGATGACACCAGGGTCCCCGACTGGGCGGTCCGCCTCTATATTGACGGGGAAAAGATCCATATGTAAAGCTGTCATTCAGACAGACCGGGATGACAGACCGGAACGATAATTCGGGATGACAAAACTTGATGACAGACCGGAATGATAAATCGGTATGACAGACCAGGGTGACAGATCAGGATAATACATGATTCGGCTGCGGGTTTTGCGCGATCAGAAATAGAACAGGAAGAATAACTTTATGAATATCAAAGAAGCAAAAGAGGTCATCATTCATGCCGTAAAGGCTTATCTGGATAAGGACGAGACAGGTACCTATACCATTCCGCCGGAGAGACAGCGCCCCCTTCTTCTGATGGGACCTCCCGGCATCGGCAAGACCGCTATTATGGAACAGGTCGCCCAGGAGTGCGGCATCGGTCTGGTATCCTATACCATTACCCATCACACCCGCCAAAGCGCCATCGGCCTTCCATTTATCTCCAAAAAGAAGTACGGCAAAAAGGAATATTCCGTGACAGAGTACACGATGAGTGAGATCATCGCCGCCGTCTATGACCAGATCGAGGCATCCGGAGTGCAGGAGGGGATCCTCTTTCTCGATGAGATCAACTGTGTATCGGAGACCCTGGCTCCCACAATGCTGCAGTTTCTGCAGTACAAGACCTTCGGCACCCACCGCGTGCCCGACGGTTTTATCATTGTGACGGCCGGTAATCCCCCTCAGTACAATAAGTCTGTCCGGGACTTTGACATTGTCACCCTGGATCGTCTGCGCAGAATCGATATCGAAGAAGATTTTGAGGCCTTCCGCGAATATGCATCCAGAGTCGGGATTCACGGCTCTGTCATGGCTTATCTGGGAATCCGCACCAATCATTTTTATTCCATCCGCACCGAGGTGGAAGGCAGGCATTTTGTCACTGCCCGCGGCTGGGAGGATTTGTCCCGGACGATCCAGGTGCATGAAAAAAAGGCGATTCCGGTGGACGGGGAACTTGCTGTACAGTTTCTGCAGGATCCCGAAATTGCCCGCAGTTTCGCGGCCTATTATGAACTCTACAAAAAATATAAGGATATCTACCGTGTGCCGGATATCCTTGCGGGTCGTTTTTTCATTGAAGGAGATTCCGCTGCGGGATCGTTTGAGGAAAGCGGCATGTACGGGCAGCCGGCTCCCGGACAAAGGAAGAAAAGTCTCGGACACAGGCAGGGCAGTCTGAACAGGCAGGGCAGTCTGAACAGGCAGGAAAAAACAGAAGACAGTCAGGGGACTTATGCCGGCCTGTCTTCCGCGGATCCTGTTGAAGGAGCAGAAGATTCTGTTTTGATCCTCAGGCCCGCCCGTATCCAGGAAATGCAGGATGCTCCCTTCGATGAAAAACTCAGCCTGATCAGTCTTCTGGTCGATGCTCTCAACCAGTCTTTTGCCTCCTGCGCGCAGGACAAGGAAGTTCAAAACCTTATTATGAAGGAGATGGGAGCGGTCCGGCAGACACTCAAAAATGCTGAAGCATCGAATAAGGCGGACGGGCAGAAAACGCTTGCTGTGGATACGATCCGGAGCAGAACAGAAAAGATTCTCCACAATCTTCAGAGGAAAAAGGATGCCGGAATCCCGGTCTCCCGTGAGGAGGAAAGGGTTCAGCGCCTGGCCTGCAGAGCCATGGAAAAACTGGCCTGGAAAATCCGTGCCAGGACAACAGAAAGCAGTAACCTGTTCCTTATTGCCCAGTACGGTCTGATCAAAAGCTGGTTTTCCAAGCGCGAAGAGTATCGCAGGGCAAGTGTCCGTGAGGCAAACGACCATCTGACCAATGCCTTCCGTTTCCTTTCCAGAGTATACGGAGAGGGACAGGAGATGGTCCTCTTCCTGACAGAACTCTCCGCAGGGTATCACAGTCTGCGCTTTATCAACGAACATGGCAATGAAGCCTATTTCCGTTACAACCGTCTCTTCCTTCTGCAGGACAAGACCAATGCCCTGCGCGACGAAGTGATGAAGCTGATGGACTGACCGGCTGGCGCAGGGAACACATGTGTGGTATGATAGTACGCGTACATTTACGTGAAGTATATGTTCTTTAGAAGAAAACAGACCTGTCAGTCCCTGATTTCGATCATGAGCCGGTCATTGACGACGGGCGTGTTTGAAATACCGGCTGTAGGCTGGTGAGTCAGGTACAGACAGGGTGCAGATAAGGTGCAGATAAGATACAGGTAAATAGTATGGAAATGTTTAAAATTAAGCCTCTTCTGCGTGACGCGGTGATCAGTGATCCGCGAAAGGACTTAAAGAAGGCTGTGACGATCGAGCAGTTTAAGGCAGGGAAGGAAGCGATCTTCTTTCCTGACGGTTTAAACTGGCACTATCTCCCTTACCGGGAGATCAAGGCTGTGATCCGTGCCAGGGCCAAGGATTCCACGGACAGATGGCTGGTCAAATATTCTGTCGACAAACCGGCTATTCGCCTGCTCTTCAGAGATACTTTCAAGCTGATGATCATGGACAAGGATCGCAATGCGGACACACTCGCCGATCTTTTAAAAGATTACAGGGATGAGATGCGTGAGAACAATGAAATGAATGATCCGGAAGGATGACTATGATCAGAAATTTTAAGCTTATTGTAAGTTATGACGGGACCAGATATTTCGGCTGGGAGCATCAGCAGGAGACAGACCTGACGATTCAGGGAAGGCTGGAGACTGTGCTGACCAGAATGGTTGACAGAGATCCCAAGGACCCGGTCACTGTGATCGGGGCGGGCCGGACTGACGCCGGTGTGCACGCGCGGGCCATGACCTGTAATGTACTGCTTGACACGGAGATGAGCGAGGAGGAGATCCAGCTGTACATGAACTGCTATCTCCCCGAGGACATCAGTGTCAACGATGTTAAGGAGTGTGCGGACAGATTCCACAGCCGCTTCAAGGCACGCGGCAAAACCTACCGCTACACCTGCTGGTACGGGGCTTCAAAACCTGTTTTTGACAGGCGCTATGTCTATGTTCTGGACAGGAAACCGGATGTTGGCAGGATGCGGGACGCCGCCGAATATATGGTCGGAATGCATGATTTCCGCAGTTTCTGCGGCAATTCGAAGATGAAAAAACCTACGGTCCGGGTAGTGGATGTCCTGCGTATCGAGGAGAGCGGCTCTTACATCCGCTTTTATGTCCACGGCAACGGCTTTCTGCAGCACATGGTCCGCATTATTGTGGGCACCCTGCTTCAGGTGGGATTCGGCGAAATCGAACCTGAACAGATTGCCGGGATCATAGAAGCCAAAGACCGGAGGACAGCCGGCCCCACGGCACCTGCAAAGGGCCTTTGCCTGATGAAGGTGGATTACTGATTCATCAATACCCATCTGCACCGGAAAGGTGAGCAGGGTCAGAGAACCGCAGAATACGAACATAGAATATGAACATAGAATGGAAACCATATGATGACAGACCATAACAACATAGAGCCGGAGGATTTGAGTTCGGCAAAAGGACCTTCCTCCGGAAGAGCTGTAGCCAGCGATTTTGACAATACCCTGTATTTTATGGGGGATGAAGAACCGATGCGCGCGGCGGATATTTTCGGCATTGTCTATTTCCAGCAGAGAGGAGGCCTGTTCGGCCTCTGCACAGGACGGTCACTGGTGGGTGTGCGCGATGTGATCGGACCCTGGATCCGCCCTGATTTTTATATTCTTGCCAGCGGTGCCCTTGTCGTAGACGGAGAGGAGAATGTCCTGTACAGAAAATGCCTTTCCCTTGAGACGGCAGAGAGCATATATAACCGCTATGTGCCGCCCATGCGCGCGGTCTTTCAGGCCAATGATACGGTCTACACCCTTCTTGAACAGAACTATCTCCAGACACACATCGATTCCCTCGATGAGCTGAAGGATGCCCATGTCTACGGGATTTCCATCGCAGCTCCGGACGAAAAAGCCGCCGCGGAAGCCGCGGCGGAGATCAATGCTCTGTATGGGGAAGAGGTCACTGCTTTCCTGAACGTGACCCATGTCGATGTAGTGCCCAGGGGCTGCTCCAAGGGGAGCGGGATCGAGATTGTCCGCGAAGCCTTTTCCATCAGGGAGATGTACGGGATCGGTGATTCCTATAATGACCTGCCTCTTCTGGAGAGCGTCGACCATCCCTACACCCTCTCCCATGCGCCGCAGCAGGTGCAGGAGGCGGCGGAGGGAATTGTGCGCGGCGTGAGCGAGCTCCTTGACAGGATCTGAATGAACAGTCAGGAAAAACGAAGGGAATCGTCGTACCTGCACGAGCGCTTATGAGGCTTTGACAGGCAAACCGGGTCCCTTTCTTTCAGTGCAGACTGTAACTCAGGGAGCTGCCCGGCGGAGCCTGGCTTCCCAGACGGTTTCTTCCGGCCAGCGGGCATTTTCAAAAGCCTGGCGCAGGGTATAAAAATAAAAGCGGAGCTTGGTCTGGATGTGGGACGAGGAAAAACAATTTCTGACTGTGCCGCTTTCGTCCGGTATGTCGTCCATGAGCTTCTCCATCAGGCGGGCCCGGTCCTCCATGGCAAAAGTCTTGCTGTAGGAATCCCAGAACCAGATTTTTTCCGCGTCCTCTTCGGCCATGGCTGTGTACTCTGTACTTCCGGAGACCCGAAGGTCTTCGCCATCTTCGTCCAGATAGGCGTTATAGTAGGAAAAAGACGGCGGATTGAGCAGGTTCCATTCGGTTTCCTGCATCTGATTCATGCCCAGCAGCCTGTAGTCGATGACATGCGTGAGCTCGTGGATCAGAGTCCCGCGCCCCAGCGGCTCATCGGCGTTGAGGACCAGCCAGACTATGTTGTCCTGGACCGTTGTAAAGGCGTTTGCGCTCTCGATATAAGTATCGTCATTGATGGCGTGAAGGTCCCGAGCGAGACAAATCGTGATCGAATCGCAGAATCCTTCTTTGACAGAGGTGAAAAAGCCGGGCGGATAGAGTCCCAGTGTCAGGTCGAGTTCTTTGAGTGCGGCGGAGATTTTTTCATGATCTTCGAGCACTGCGGCAGTATAATCCGTATAGGAGAGAGGCACTTCATCTGCAAGCAGGATTCTGATGCCGTACTTGTCCGAAATCCGCAGTGCCTCTTCAGAAACAGATCCCCGGTCCGGCCTTTTTGCGGTGTCGCTGCTCTCTGCTGTATCTTCGGCGGTTGTGCCGGCAGCTGTTTCCGCAGCCTGGCTGCCTGCCGGAACCTGCGGATCCTCCGGGGGCGCGCTGTCTTCCGGATCTTTTGCGGATGCGGTGTCCGCAGTGCTTTCGCGGCCGGTCTGCAGGGAGTCTTCGGTCCTGGTCCCGGCTGCTGAGCTGCTGTCTTTTCCCGGAAGGGCTGTGCAGGAGGAAAGCAGGAGACTGCAGAACAGGACGGCTGTAAATATTATTACGCCCCAAGGCGCAGTCATTGAAAATACTGATCTGTTCATATTGCCTATGTTTATTGTCTATGGTCTATGATATATGATATCTTTTTAAAGATTAGTCCGGTCGGGGTTTAACAGTTCGTAAGTACTATAACATATTTTTGATGGTACGGTTGTTTAATTTGATCGGATAATATGCAGATCATTACGCATATAATGATGTATAGAATACCCGGTTAACAGGGGGCTGTGCCGTGCAGTGCCGCGCCTGGCGGCAGCATGCTGACGGTTACAGGCGGATTACGAGGAGGAAAAATAATGAAACTTGGATTCATCGGATGCGGAAATATGGCAGGCGCCATCATCCGCGGAATCATTGCTTCCGGGCTGGTTCAGCCGCAGGAGATCACGGGAGCGGACCTGTCCGCGCAGGCACGTGAGAAGGTGCAGGAGCTGAACGGGATCAACGTGACAGCGGACAACACGGAGGTTGTCAGAAATTCGGATATCGTTTTCCTGACCGTCAAACCCCAGTATCTGGAAGAGGTGATCCTGGGGATCCGCGGCGCCGCAGGACCGGAACATCTTTTTGTCAGTATTGCGGCGGGACGCTCAGTCTCGTGGATCGAGGAGCGCTTCGGAGAGTATCCTGTGCGTCTTGTCCGCCTCATGCCCAATACCCCTGCCCTTGTGGGCGCGGGAATGACAGCCGCCTGCGCAAATGAGCGCGTCACCCGGCAGGAGATGGAGACCGTATGCAGTCTCTGTGCCGCATTCGGCGAAGTGGAACAGGTCAGTGAGAAGCTTTTTGACGTTGTGACTGCAGTCAGCGGCAGTTCCCCCGCCTATGTCTTTATGTTTATCGAAGCCATGGCGGACGCGGCTGTCCAGGGCGGAATGCCCCGCGCAATGGCCTACAAATTCGCGTCCCAGGCTGTGCTCGGCAGCGCAAAGATGGTACTGGACACCGGAAAACACCCCGGAGAACTCAAGGACATGGTGACTTCTCCGGCTGGCACGACCATCGAGGCTGTCCGTGTACTGGAGGCAAAGGGCTTCCGGAGCGCAGTCTTCGAGTGCGTCAAGGCCTGTACGGAAAAATCCGCTTCTCTATAAGTCACACGGCAGAAGATACTGCCGGATCGGGTCTTGAAACACAAGGCAGGCAGGCCGGAAAAACGCAATGATGTCTCCGGCATGAATTTTAAGACTCACTTTCGATTCTTGCGCGTGGAACCCGCGGCGTAGATTAAGGGTACACGCGATCAGGAATAAAATGATTCAGCCAGCAGCATTCAGGAGGATACAATAATGGAACGTGATACAATGTGCATCCAGTCAGGATATGAACCCAAAAACGGCGAGTCCAGGATGATCCCGATCATTCAGAGTACTACTTTCAAATACGATACCAGTGAGGATATGGGTAAGCTCTTTGATCTTGAGGCTCCCGGATATTTTTATACGAGACTGCAGAATCCGACCAATGATATGGTCGCGGCCAAAATCTGCGCTCTTGAGGGCGGCTCCGCGGCAATGCTGACTAGCTCCGGACAGGCGGCATCCTTCTTCTCCGTCTTTAATCTGGCGGGATGCGGTGACCATGTGGTCGCTTCCTCCACAATTTACGGCGGAACCTTCAATCTGTTCAATGTCACCATGCGCCGTATGGGCATCGAGTTCACTTTCGTGGATCCCGACTGTTCCGACGAGGAACTGGAAGCAGCTTTCCGTCCCAATACAAAAGCGGTTTTCGGCGAGACCCTGGCCAACCCCGCCCTGATCGTCTTTGACATCGAGCGTTTTGCAAAGGCTGCGCATGCACACGGTGTTCCGCTCATCATTGACAACACTTTTGCGACCCCCATTAACTGCCGTCCCTTCGAGTGGGGCGCGGATATTGTTGTCCATTCCACCACAAAATATCTTGACGGCCACGATGCGACTGTCGGCGGCTGCATTGTCGACAGCGGCAATTTTGACTGGATGGCGCACGCCGACAAGTTCCCCGGACTGACGACTCCCGATGAGTCCTATCATGGAATCACCTATGCGGAGAAGTTCGGACAGGGCGGCGCCTATATTACCAAAGCGACAGCCCAGCTGATGCGTGATCTGGGATCAATCCAGGCACCCATGAACGCCTATTTCCTGAACCTTGGAATAGAATCCCTGGCGGTCCGCATGCCCCGTCACTGCCAGAACGGCCAGAAGGTCGCCGAGTTCCTTGAGGCTCACGAGAAGGTCGAATGGGTCAACTACCCCGGGCTTCCTTCCAATAAGTACTATGAGAGGGCCAGGAAATATATGCCCAACGGCACCTGCGGTGTTGTTTCTTTCGGTGTCAAAGGCGGCCGCAAGGCAGCCGAGGAGTTTATGAAGCACTTGAAGATCGGTATGATCGCCACCCATGTGGCGGATGCCCACACCTGTGTGCTTCATCCTGCTTCCTCCACCCACAGGCAGCTGTCTGATGAAGAACTGAAGGCCGGCGGCGTCTCCCCTGATCTCATCCGCCTCTCCTGCGGCCTTGAGGGCATAAATGACATCCTGGCGGACCTCGAGCAGGCTCTTGCCGCAATCTGACAGACAGTCCTGAAAAGGAGCGTCGGCATATTTGAACAGATCAAAGACTGGAACATAAATACCTGATGTACAGGAGCTTTCCGGAGGATGTGAAAGTTCCTGTACAGTCTTTTTTTCAGACGGGAGGACATATGGCTCAGGACAACAGAGTATATGTCACCGGCCATCAGAAGCCGGATACTGACTGTATTGTAGCTGCCATCGGTTACTCATTTTATAAGCGGTCCCAGGGAATCGATGCGGTTGCCTGCAGACTGGGCAGAGTGAATCTGGAATGCAAATATCTTCTCAAGCGCTTCCATTTCAAAAAGCCCCATCTGCTGGAGACAGCAAGAGTGCGCATGGATGAGATCGACCTGGATGACCCTGTCTCGATCTCCGAGGACACATCGATTCTGGAGACCGTCCGCAAGATGGAAGAGACCGGAAGGGAGTCCTTTGGCGTGACGGACGATGATGGTGTACTCATCGGCTGGATCTCCAAGAGCGATATCGCGAAACTGGCTCTGGGAGATACCCATGACAACCAGGAGATGATCCGTGATACACCGACAGAATATTTCGCGAAATCCGTTAAGGGAAGCGTGATCTATGATGATCCGGAGCGCAGACTGAACGGTATGATCGGCATTCTGACACGCAATTATGAGAAAAAGCTGATCGACTGCGATGCCAGAGGACGTATCATCATTTCGGGAAATGAAAAGCATGCCATGCTGGAACTCATCAGGCAGGGAAGCGGCATGCTGGTCCTGCTGCCGTCCGCGGAGGTGGACGAGGAAGTCCTTGCGCTTGCCCGGGAATACCACTGCCCGATCGTGCGCTCCGGCTGCGGAGCCATGAACACCAGCCGCTACCTTTATCTGGCACCTCCCGTCAAGTCGATCATGCGCAGGGATGTTGTCTGCTTTAATACGCATGAAATCGCGGACGATGTGGGAAAGAAGCTTTCCTCGTCCAGATTCCGTTCTTATCCGGTCGTAGACTCTGAAAAACACCTCATCGGATATGTCACGCGGTATCATATGATGAATTACCACAATAAGCGGATGATCCTGGTCGACCATAACCAGTTCCAGCAGTCAGTCAACGGCATCGTTGACGCTCCTGTGCTGGAGGTCATCGATCATCACCGTGTGGCAGATTTTTCCACCCGCAGTCCTGTAAACTTCAGAAATGAGATCGTGGGCGCGACATCGACTATCATCGCCACGATTTTCCGTGAAAATATGGTCCCCTTCACCAGGGAACTGGCGGGGCTTCTTCTGGGAGGAATCCTTTCGGAGACAGTCAATCTGCAGACACCCACGACGACCCCGCGGGACATAGAGACTGCCAATATCCTGGCGGCCATCGCGGACCTTCGTCTGGACGAGTTTGCCAAAGAACTTTTCTCTCTGGATACCGAGGTCAGGGAAAAGATGGTCAATGAGATGATCAGCCATGATATGATCTTCCGTGACATTGCGGGTCTGCGCACCGTATTCGGGCGTGTCAATGTCTCCGACATCGAAACCTACCGTCAGGATTCGCTGGATATACGTCCCAGAATCCTGGAATATTGCGCAAGTACCAATATGGACTTGTGTGTCCTCGCCTTCGTCTCCGCCCTGGAGAACGGCTGTATCCTCTTCTGCGCAGGAGACAAGGCCAAATGGGTGCTCGAAGCATTCCCGGACAAAGAAGGAGAGGAGAACAGCTTCCAGGAGGGCATCGTATCCCGAACCTCCCAGATCATTCCCCGCGTAACGGAAGTTATTGAAAAATACATGCTGTAAAGGGATTCTTTTTAAAAGAAAGAGATGCTTATTTCACCTGCAAAAGCCCTGCGTCCCTGAATAAAAGGAACAGCCGCAATTTCACCGGCCAAAGTCCTGTGTCCCTGAAAAAAAGAGCAGCCTCCCGGAGAAAACGATTTGATGGATAAAAAATACTGCATTATGGACATGGACGGAACGCTTATTGATTCCATGCCCTACTGGAACACCCTCAGCCCGGATTATCTCAAATCCCGGGGGATCACAAAGAGCACAGAGGGACTGGTCGATATCCTGAGGACCATGACCATGCCGCTGGCCTGTGATTATCTCAAAAAAGAGTATGCTCTCCCCGAGTCATCAGAGGAGATCCTCCTACAGCTCAACGATGTCATGCGCAGGCACTACGAGTTTGATATCCCGCTCAAAAAAGGTGTGCGTGAGCATCTGGATGAGCTTTCTTCGAAAGGGGCAAGACTTTGTGTCGTAACGGCAACCGCTCTTCCCCTGGTCCGACTCTGCCTGAAGAGGCTCGGTGTAATAGAGTATTTTTCCTTTCTCATGAGCTGTGAAGAAGTCGGATACGGAAAAGACCGCCCGGACGCCTTTCTGGAGGCGGCGCGAAGACTTGATGCCGCTCCGGGGGATATCTATGTCTATGAAGATTCCCTCACAGCCCTGCAGACCGCCCGTGACGCCGGCTTTCGGACAGTTGCTGTCTACGATCCTTATTCCGGCAGCTGGGAGCAATGCCGGCAGATCGCGGATGAGACGATCACGGACTGGGTATAAAATAATCAGAGCGTGTTATTCAATGCTCTATAAAAATTACTCCATTATCAAAAAATACTCTCTTAACCGGATCACCCCGGTTGAGAGAGTATTTTACATTTGCGTTTTTATTTGTGTTCTGATTCCGGGTTTTTCTGACCCGCCATTAACCGGTCATCCGCCGCATCAGACGGGAGCCTTCTGTCTTGAGCCATTTTTCCCGGCTTTTGTAGTCGGGGATCACTTTGGCAACCTCTGCCCAGAAGCGGGGAGAGTGGTTCATTTCTTTTCTGTGGCAGAGTTCATGTACGATCACATAATCCAGAACTTCGGGAGGCGCGAGCATCAGAAGACAGTTAAAATTGAGATTGCCTTTCGCGGAACAGCTCCCCCAGCGTGTCCTCTGATTTCGGATCGTGATCCTGCCGTATTTTACACCTACAACAGGGGCAAAGAGGGCCACGCGGCCGGGGATCACACGCAGGGCCTGATCCGCGAGTGCCCGGATTTCCTCCATTGTGAAAGGCGGGGCGGAGGATTCCGCTTCCGCGGCCCTCTGTCTTTCTGCCATTTCCAGATGCTTTCTGAGCCAGCCGGCGTTTTTCCTGACAAAGGATTCAATTTCCCGCAGCGATGCGGTCTGAGGAGCGCGGACGATGACCTGACCGTCATGCTTCACCTGCAGAGAAAGAGTGCGCCGCCTGCTGCTCCGTATGATCTGTATGGAATCCGGAATGGAAGAGGCGCGGGACAGGCAGATCTGCCTGCTTCTATGTCCGGAATTGACTCGGGTCTCCAATAAACTGCCTTCCTTTCTGCAAACAGGAACATGCGAAACGGGAACATCTTAAACAGGAACATCTGAAACGGGAACATCTTAAACAGGAACATCTGAAACGGGAACATCCGGAACAGAATCATCCGAAAACAGGAAGATCTGAAAATCAGAACAGCTGGAAATAAGGATATCTGAAAAAAGAACAGGCGGCAGAGATGTTATATTGACCTGCCGCCTGTGATCTTTCTATTGCCTGTTTCAAATGCCTATTTCATGTAAAGCTTCAATTGATAGTAGATGCTGTATGGTGCCGGAACAGTGCGGAAGGTTCCGTTCTGTTTACGCCTTGTGATGACTCTCACATAGTAGTTTGTGTATTTTTTCAGCGGGCTGCCCCTGTATTTTTTGACAGTACCGGTATTGGCGCCGCACTTAACACTGGTCGTGAGATTCCAGTACCATTTGCCGGACGGGGCAGTTGTCATGAAAACATTATACCCGTTGCAACCGTAGATGACATTCCACTGGAGCTTTGCGGTCATATTCTTTGTCTGTGTATAGCTTACGGACTTAGGCCAGGGGGTGAGATAGACTGCGTTGGACCACGGACCGTAGGTCCGCTTTCCGTTGGAAGCGATGTAGATTCCTCTGACCTGTGCCCGGTAGACGTGATTGTAATTGAGCCTGTTGATTCTGACTCCGTTACAATCGCCCTTTACCCATCCGCTGATGGAATGACTGCTGTCTGTCCAGCAGCATCTGACATAGTACCAATTGGCGCCCGAAACACGATTCCAGGCGATGGTGGCAGATGAATAATCAAGCTTGTTCCACTGGACAAAACGTATATTCTGGGGCTTTGCTAAAGCTGCCTCTGCGCTTGTCAGGCCAAGAGATCCGACTATAATGACAAGAGCCAGAAAGGCCGCTGAGAGTCGTTTGATTTTATTTAGCATATAGTTCCTCCATGAGCTGATGAGATATAAACCTTACATCGTTCACATTATAATATCAGGCTTCCGGAAATACAACCTCCTGAGGCTGCATCGGGAAAATCACCGGGATGAAGGGGGGGGCATAGACTGTGTCGGGAAAGGCCGGGAAAAACATCGACATGAAAAGGGTGCTTTTCCTATAGCTCACCGCCGGGATTGTTCTCCCGCGGGGCTGCTCAGACGAAGGACTGAAGGGCTTTCCGGTAAGGATGCGCAAAGAAAGCGGGCGGCAGGAATGTTTCCATCCCTGCCGCCCGTTTTTCATTTAGTAATCAGCTGATGTGTGCGTGAGTCATATCCCCTTAGCTTTCAAACAGGTATCATGTACAGATAACGATAGAAGATAATGATTGATCATAAGGACTGATCGATCGCAGACGGTCTTGTTCTTATCGTTTTGTGATTCTGAAACCTGTCTGGCAGTAGTAATAATACGGTGCGGGTACCGTGCAGAATACACCGTTTCTTATACGCCTCGAAACAATTCTGACGTAATAGTTCGTGTACGTTTTCAGCTTGCTTCCCCTGTAATATTTGACGGTGGCGGAATTGTACCAGCATTTTGTCTTGGTCGAGAGATTCCAGTACCACTTTCCGTAAGGATTGGTGGTCAGCCAGACATTATATCCGTTGCATCCGTAAATCTTGGTCCAGTTAAGCTTCATCCTTGTGTCCGTTGAACTTGCCAGCGAGAAAGAGCAGCTCTTGGGCCATGGTGTAATGAATACCGGATTGGACCATGGACTGTATGTATTTCCTCTAATAGCCCGCACATAGAATGCATATACATGATTGGACTGCAGATTATAGAAATGATATCCGATCGCATCACCGCCGACTCTGCGGGTATAGGGATGACTGCCGTCAGTCCACCAGAGCAGAATCTGATACTGTGTGGCGCCTGCTACGGGATTCCAGCGTACCGAGCAGGATGTGAACATCGAATAATTATTGTCCCAGCCCACGAAGCGGGCATTTCCGGGTTTGGGAAGAGCAGCTTCGGCATTTGTGACGGACAAAGTGCCGATCATGAATACAGCAATTAAAAAAGTCGCGGCAAGCCGTTTAAAAGTTTTTAACATTTCCTTTCCCTCCATAGGCAGGTGAATGATTACTTTAAATAAAAGTATCCGCGTTTCGCCATGCGTACAGACGCACACAGACAGATGCGCATAGAAACAACGCAGTTCTTTTATTTGCGGCGGTGTCCTGATTGTTCACAAATTGGACACCTTTTATACATATTATAATCGTCTTTTTGTGAAAACTCAACTATTCAAGTAAATCTTACATGTACAGTTTTCGCTTTTTTGTCCATTGAGTTTTTCTTCGGTTTTTACCTGGGCTTTTTCCTATAATAAAGACAGACGTGTTTTTTCTGGACAGAACGGCCAAGTTGTGATATCATATCGCTTGCCTGAAAAAAATACACGCATTTGCTGATTGCTCAGGCTCGACACGCACTCGTAGTCTAATGGATAGAACGGAGGCCTCCGACGCCTTTAATGCAGGTTCGATTCCTGTCGAGTGCAGTAATGGGCGGGATGATTATTCATCCCGCTTTTTTTTATCGCAGTCCTGCCGTGAGGCATCTTCCGCCTGACGGCGTACGGCGGCCCGAAGTGGGCTGGAGAACAGCAGGGCCGCTTCCAGCCTATTGTTTTTGTTCTGATCTGACAATATCCGGGCAGGGCTGAGCAGGCAGGCCGCGGCTGCGCCTGGTGTGCATTCTCCCTTTTCAATTCGCATGAAAGATGCTTGTGCACTATTGACGGTTTTGCTCAGCACACTTATAGTTTTTTTATAAAATCTTACAATAGTACTTGAATTTTACCTAGGGGATACGGTACAATGAAGTCTGACAAAAATCTGACGTATGTTGTGTGTGCCCGCGGTTTTTTTTCCGGGCCGCAACGACAATTCGTTCGGTTTCCGGATTATATTATTACTTTTGATCGGGAGAATGCCGGCGGGACGGTGCGGAGCTTTGCGCATCCAGCATTCATCAGATTGTTGCTAAAACCTTTATGTTTATGTAGGAGGAACGAAAATGGCAGTAAAAGTTGCAATTAACGGTTTCGGTCGTATTGGTCGTCTGGCTTTCCGTCAGATGTTTGGCGCTGAGGGTTTTGAGATCGTAGCTATCAACGATCTGACATCTCCCGAGATGCTTGCACACCTGCTCAAATATGACAGCACACAGGGCAGATATGACAAGGCTGACACCGTGTCCTTCGGCGATGATTCCATCACTGTCGACGGCAAAGAGATCAA
Source organism: uncultured Lachnospiraceae bacterium (assembly GCA_900318375.1). Classification (GTDB taxonomy): domain Bacteria; phylum Bacillota; class Clostridia; order Lachnospirales; family Lachnospiraceae; genus CAG-791. The sequence continues at coordinate 97 of ONKG01000051.1, read as the reverse complement.
GATTTATGCGAAGGCCAGCGCAGCTGAGCTTCCCTGGGGCGAGATCGGCGTAGATGTCGTTCTGGAGTGCACAGGCTTCTATACCTCCAAGGCAAAA
>ONKG01000023.1 GCA_900318375.1 uncultured Lachnospiraceae bacterium | reverse complement strand
GTCTTCGCAAACAACCACAATAGCGGAATGCCAATGGCTTTTCAATTGTTATTTGTTAATTGGTGGAGTAGAGTCACCCACCCAAGCTACAGAAGACTCGTTTTTCCTGTAATATGCTTTGCCATTCCCACCGCTGCGGTGGGAATACTAAAGCCGACGGAATGATATACTCGTGAATACCGGCTTGCGGCAGGATGCACGAATGTTCGAGTGTAGGGGGAATATTTCTGTACTTGCGCTTTGATAAAATATGTGCAAATAAGGAAACCAGCCCCGATTCAGAGTGGAAGGCGCCTGAAAAAAACACCCGAACCCGTTCAGAGCGGAAGGCGCCTGAAAAAACGTCCGAATCGGTCCGGAGCGGAAGGAGCCTGAAAAAAACACCCGAACCCGTTCAGAGCGGAAGGAGCCTGAAAGAATCACTCGAATCAGTACAGGCAGAAAGGAGGCTGACCACATCATTCGGATCTGTCCGAACGTAAAAGAATTTGAAAAACATCTAGATCACGCAGAAAGGAGGTTGCCATGTATAACATTCAATTCTATGAAAATCCAAATGGGAAAAGTGACATGAGAGACTTCCTGCGTCTGCTGTATGAAAGACAGGAGGACGGTTTTTACAAGCTGGCGGCTTTTCTCGACTATCTGGCGGAAAACGGTTCTGCCGGTGATCAAGCCGTCTGCCGATACTCGAAAGGCACAATCTATATGCACTGTATCCCTGACTTCAAAAAAGAGCCCTCCGGGAAGGGCACAGGCGCCTGCGTTATCCTGTACGGACAATGTCATGAGGCTACTTTCGTGATCCTCCACCATTACATCACGAAAAAAATCCCCACCAGGGTTCCCCTGCTTCAGATGTACCAGGCTGTGCGGGAACTTCAGGCACACAGCCGCCTGTTTTCCTGAACCGCTCATGGCCGTTCACCGGCTTCCTGCGCGCAGGCTTTGCGGATGGGCGTCACAACCCGCAGAAACCTGACAAGAGCCTTCAGAGCCTGACCGGCACCGGCCGTGTTCATGAACTGCTTAAGATTTCCGATAACATGAACTGACAAGAGCCTTCAGAGCCTGACCGGCACCGGCCGGTCACTCATTTCTTTCCCCTTTATCTCCATTGTATCCATTAAGGATCCATTAAGGATCGATTTTTGTACAAGTATCTAATCGAGGGATAATTTCTCGTCAAATATTTTTGCATTGTTTGCACAAAAAATATTGAGAAACTATACTTATTTTGATATGATATATAAAACAGCAGATTCAGTGTAATACTTACGGACAGAGTTTGTTTTTCTGCCTGTTATGCTTCTGTCAGGTGCAGCCGGAAACAATGGCAGCATACTGCTGACAGCATACTGCTGACAGAATGGATTCATCATTCTTGCGGAATAACCATACCAAACAGGACGGTCTGATTATTGTTTAAGCAGATGAATTACAAGGAGAAAAAACATGACAACGTGGAGAGAAATGAGAGAAGAACTGACCATGACTGAACTTCAGGAATTACTAATTGAGCGGGAAAAGACAATTATTAAAGACATGGTAAGAATTCGTGAGGAGCAGGGACTTTCACAGGCACAGCTGGGACGTCTCTGTAAGGTGAAACAGCCCGTGATTGCCCGTATGGAGAAATCTGTCCATTCTCCTCAGCTGAGCAGCATTCTCAAGATCCTGGAACCCATGGGATATACACTGCAGATCGTACCCGCGCAGACAGATAAAGGCTGACCGGCATAGGGATGAATCCCCTATACATTCGGGAAATCCGCATCAGCTGGGATGGGATCGATAGAGAAAGCTATCTGCGCAGCATAGAAGCGATTCATAACGTGGACCACATCAGGCTGACAAATCCGGTCACATTCTTCGTGGGAGAAAACGGCAGCGGAAAATCCACTTTACTCGAAGCAATTGCCGTCGCCTGCGGTTTCAATCCTGAAGGCGGCACCAGAAATTACAATTTTTCAACTTATGATTCGCACTCGGAACTGTGTGACGCCATCCGCCTTGTGCGTGGCGTCCGCAGGGCAGAGTGGGGATATTTTTTGCGTGCAGAGAGTTTTTATAATGTCGCCACAAAAGAAGATGAATACAGCCGCGGTCCCGGCGGAATCCCGCAGCATTATCATGAAAAATCACACGGGGAGAGTTTCCTGCAGCTGGTCCAGAACACATTCCGTCCCAACGGCCTATACCTGCTCGACGAGCCGGAGGCGGCTCTGTCCCCCCAACGGCAGCTGACACTTCTGATGGAGATCGACCGCTGTGCCCGCACAGGCGCACAGTTTATCATAGCGTCCCATTCGCCCATCCTTCTGGGCATCCCGGATGCGCAGATCCTGACCTTCGATGAAGGCCCCATCCATCCCTGCGCCTACGAGGACACCGACAGCTATCAGGTGATGTCAACATTTATGAATAATCGGCAGCAGCTCCTGCACAGACTGCTGGAACGGTGAATTACTGAACAATCAACAGCAGCTCCTGCACAGGCTGGCGGACCTGTGACCTACGAAAATTCAAAGAGCAAAATAAAAAAAGTAAACAAAAACGAAAAAGAAAAATTGAAAAGATTTTTCAAAAAGAAATTCTAAAGGCACAAACATAAAAACTAATATAAAGAACAGATTCGAAAAACATATTCGAATAGTAAAAGCGAAAGGCAAATACCGGCAAGGAGGAGTCTGACCAATGAAGGTCTATAATCTGGAAAACAAGGACAGGCACATTATTAAGAGACTTGGATATTTCGGAGTTCTTGAGTATGACAGAGATTTAAGCATCAACTCCCTGAATGCTATGGAGCACTATTTTATGTCCGAAATGGGCGTGCGGCGCAGGCAGCTTGTCATAAACATGTCCGGCAATAATACCGCAATCGTGCAGGCGGGTGCCATGCAGTGGATGGCCGGAAATGTCTCTGCGTCCAGCGGTGTCAAAGGAGTGGGAGATCTGTTCGGGAAAGCCCTCAGGGGCGCTGTCACCAAAGAATCCGCAGTCAAACCAGAATACACAGGGCAGGGAATCCTGGTTCTGGAGCCGACCTTTAAACATATCATTCTGGTCGATGTCTCCCAGTGGGGTGCCGGCATCACTGTCGAAGACGGCATGTTCTATGCCTGTGACGGAACTGTCCGCCAGAGCGTAACAGCCCGCAAGACACTCTCTTCCGCAGTCCTGGGAAACGAAGGACTTTTCAACCTGACTCTGTCCGGACAGGGTGTTGCTGCCCTCGAGAGCAACGTTCCGGAAGAAGAACTGATAGTGGTAGATCTCCAAAACGACGAGATTAAGATTGACGGCGATATGGCAGTCTGCTGGTCCTCCAGTCTCCAGTTTACCGTGGAGAGATCCACGAAGACCCTGCTTGGCTCTGCTATGAGCGGAGAAGGCCTGGTCAACGTCTACAGGGGGACCGGAAGAGTCATGCTGAGCCCCGTTGCAAATACCGGATCCTGGCTGGGCGCCACAATGCCTACGAGGGCCAATGCCGCCAAATAATTCATTCAGCCCGTTTTTGATAATCGCTTTATATAATTTCTTTTTGTAAATAAATGATGATTATTCAAAAAAACACCGGAGGTGGATAAATGCCGGGAAAAAATCATTTGAAACAGCTCGGTGCGCACACGTGGATCTTTCCTCTCGAATCTGCGAAAGACAGACCCAACCTGGGCTATGTGCGCGGTAATCAGATGTCGATTGCAATCGACGCGGGTCATTCATCCTCCCACGTGGAGGAATTCTATCATGCTCTGGAAAAAGAAGGACTTCCCCTTCCTGACCTGACGGTGATCACGCACTGGCACTGGGACCATACCTACGGCATGCATGCGGTCCACGGCAGGACACTGGCACGTCCGGAGACCAATGTGCATCTTCGGGAGATTGCGGAACGTCTGGAAAAGGATCCCGGATACGGCAGGAAGTTTTTAAAGAGTGATCCCTGCATCATCCGGGAATATGCCGGCGGCATTCCGCTCAAAGTAGTCCCTGCGGATGAAGAACTGCAGGGAGACCGCACCCTGGACCTTGGCGGCGTCACGGTGGAACTTGATTATACGGAGTCTCCTCACACGGAGGATGCACTTTTGGTCTATGTACCTGAAGACCGCATACTCTTTGTCGGTGACGCACAGCTGGGCGAATTTCCCACCTGGTTCATGGATGATTACAAGATGGCTGACCTCAGGGAAAAGGTCCGCGGCTATGACGTCAAAACCATCGTTGACGGTCACTGGATGCCTTATACCAGGAGAGAATACCTCGAGCAGCTGATGTAAGACAGTGTAAAATAGTCGGATTATTTACTGATCCTTTGCCGTTTTCGCTTCCGCGAAAACGCTTCTGTGTGAATCTCTGTGCGCACCTCTGTGTGCAGCCCTCAGAAATCTAAAGCACACAGCATACGCAGCTTATCCATTCATGTTTGCGAGCAGAAGGTCATAATCACAAGTATGAATACAGATCGCATAGAAAAAACTGAATATACGAAGATGATCGCAAATTACCACACGCACACATGGCGCTGCAATCACGCCTTCGGAGTGGAGAAGCAGTATATTGAGAACGCGATTGCGGGCGGTCTGCAGATTCTGGGTTTTTCGGACCACACGCCCTATTACTTTCCGAATGGATATATAGCCAGGGACAAGATGCTGCCCTCCCAGCTGGAGGATTATGTTGACACGGTCCTGCGCCTTCGCGACGAGTACCGGGATGACATAGAGATCCATCTGGGACTTGAAGCGGAGTACTATCCCGAGATCTGGGAAGGACTGCTGGAACTCATTGAGCCCTATCCGATCGAATACCTTCTGCTGGGCCAGCACTATATCCACAATGAGTATGAAGGTGACTCCTACAATGGAAAACCGGGACACGGAGAAGAAGACCTGCTTCTTTACTGCAGACAGTGCATTGAGGCTGTGAAGACCGGAAAATTTCTCTATTTCGCCCATCCTGACCTCCTCAATTATTGCGGAGATCCCGCACTCTATGTGGAAGAGATGACGAAAATGTGCCGCTTCTGCAGGGAGTACGGCATTCCCCTTGAATTCAACCTCCTCGGTGTGCGCCAGACCAGAAACTATCCATCGAAGATTTTCTGGAGGATTGCGGCTCAGGAGGGGAACACTGTAATCTATGGATCCGATGCCCACCGCCCACAGCATGTCATCAACCCTGACGTCGTCCGTAAGGCTGACCGGCTGCTTGCGCTCTACGGCATCCCCAGAGAAAGACTGCTCATGACCATGCCGCTGTAAGCGGAGTGGGACACGAGGTGGGACATGAGGGACGGGTCTGACCGTCCCATTTCCCGAAATGGGACAGCAAGAATCGTCCTTTGGGTTCCAGGACCGTCCCTGGTGTCTCAGAAGCGTCCTTTGAGTCCCGGAACCGTCCCTGAAGTCCCGGGACCGTCCTCGGTGTCCCGCAGCAAGACTATTATTGAAAATTAGGAATAATGAAGAATATCAAGCTGAAAATCACTTTTAACGCGCCGGTGACGCTGACTTTTGTATTCCTTGCCTTTGCGGCGCTGCTGCTGGGCATTGTGACCGGCGGGGCGAGCACGCAGACCTTGTTCATGACCTATCGCTCGTCGCTCTTGTCGCCGCTTACTTATCTGCGCCTTTTTACGCATGTGCTGGGCCACAGCGGCTGGCAGCATTATGTCGGAAACATTTCCTATATACTGCTGCTGGGCCCCATGCTGGAGGAGAAGTACTCTTCCGAGAAGATTCTGAAAGTCATCGTGGTAACAGCCCTGATCACGGGACTGGTGAACTTTATCCTGTTCCCGGGGAGTGCTCTGTGCGGGGCCAGCGGCGTGGTGTTTGCCTTTATTCTTCTGACTTCTTTCGCCAACTTCAGAAAGGGCGAGATCCCTCTCACTTTCATTCTGGTGGCGGTTGTTTTCATCGGACAGCAGGTTATGGAAGGTCTCTTTGTAAAGGACAATGTTTCGAACCTGTCGCACATTATCGGCGGACTGGTGGGCGCTGTCGCAGGCTACGCCCTGAATATGAAAAAAAAGAGGTATTGACCTGGTAACACTTCGGATCAGACCTGATTTTTGGGAACTGCCGGCATTGCGGGCAGGAAAGGATACCAATGATAGACGTTCATATTCATGTTATTCCGGATGTTGATGACGGACCGGACACAATAGAAGAATCACTGCAGATGCTGCGCGCTGCTTCTGAACAGGGGATTACGGCGGTCATCGCCACACCCCACAGCAGCGCGTATGATTACGGACATAAAAAAGTCATCAAAGAGTTTTCAAGACTCAGGCAGGCCGTATCTGACCAGGGTATTCCCGTTCAGGTAGGGATTGGCTGTGAGATTCTCTGCTATGAGAGCGATATGGACGAGATCATTCACCTGCTGGGAAACGGGACCTATCCGACCATGAACGGCACCCGCTATGTGCTGGCGGAGTTTTTTCCAAATGTTGCCAGAAAAGCGGTCATCTACTGCCTGCACCGGCTGCAGGAGGCGGGCTATATTCCCATCATCGCCCATGCAGAGCGCTATCAGAACGTAGATATAGAGACAGCCCGCAGGCTCCATGAGGAGGGCATCCCGATTCAGGTCAATGTCTACAGTGTCAAAAAAGAATCTTATGCCCGGATCCGAGACCAGGTCAGAGGCCTGCTCGCCAACCGGCTCGTCGATTTTGTCGGCTCCGATGCCCATGGCGTGAAGCGCCGGCCGCCCCTCTACACTTCCGGTGTCGAATATATGTACCGGACCTATGATCGCAGCTATATTGACAGCATCCTGCAGGGAAATCCGCAATCCCTTCTTTATTCGTAAATAGAGATTCGTAAATAGAGCGTAAAAACGTAAAAAATGCGTAAAAAACTCTGTCACCGCTGAAAGGACAAAGCAGCTATATGAACGGTACAAGGGAACTTGAGACGGGCCGCCTGCGTCTTCGCAGGTACCGGTCAGAAGATGCACCTCTTCTCCACCAATATTTCGGAACAGACGAGAAGATGTTTGAATACTCCGGCTGGAATCCTTATGCGACGCCCGGCATGGCAGCTGCCTCAGTCAGCGAATTCATTGATTCCTATGACAAGCCCTTTTTTTATGGATGGGTGATCGAGTTGAAAGAGAAGCCGGAGAATTTGCCGGGGGCGTCTTTTGCCGGAACGATCGGTGCCTATGAGTATGATCCTAAGGCCGGAACCATTGAGGTGGGCATCAGCGTAAGACGCGGCCTGTGGGGAAAGGGCATTGCCGGAGAATCTCTTCTTGCGGTCCTACGCTACCTTTCCAGGGTGGAAAAAATCCCCTGCATCAAGGCCTGGTGTGCCGCTCCCAATATCGGGTCCGCAAAGGCCATGGAGAAAGCCGGCATGCAGCTGGCCTCCACAGAACCCGCCGGCCTCAAAGTCGGGGATAAGGTCTATGACAAACTGAATTACGAGTACAGATTTCCGGAAGACAGTCAAAAAAAGGACAGAAGCGAGAAAAGAGACGGATGCGGGAATCAAGACGGAAGCGCAATAAGGAACAGAATTGAAAATAGAGACGAAAGCGGAAAAACTGCTTCTGCCCATACGGATCTGACCTTTCGTATGAGCCGGGGCACCTTCAATTTCCGCGTCGGAGCCATCATCATTCGCGACGGAAAACTCCTTTTGATGCACAACGAAGAGGAACCCTATTATTACACCGTCGGCGGGAGAGTGCACTTCAACGAGACCACTGAGGAGACTGTCATACGCGAAGTCCGGGAGGAGATCGGAGTCGACCTGGAGATCGACCGCTTCCTCTTCTTCCAGGAACAGTTTTTTGACGGCAAGGTCACGGGCACACATATCCACGAACTTGGCGTCTATTACCTCATGAAGGACAGCCCCGCCCTCGAGCATCTCGAATGCCATTCCGTCACCGCGAGAGGGGTCGCGGAGGAGCTTGTCTGGGTCCCCCTCGAGGAGACCGGCTCTTACTACATCGTGCCCGAGTCCATCGCGGCCAGGCTCAGGAGCCTGCCTGAACACGCGGAGCACATTATTGAAATCGACGAGCGCTGATCCCTGCGGAGAAAGACATGGAATGAACGAAGGGATGAAGAGTTTTTCCGCCCCCCATGGCGGCACAGGAGGAAAACTATGTATGCACTTGTGACCGGCGCCAGCGCCGGAATCGGCAAAGAGATAGCCAAATATCTCGCACTTCTGGGATATGACCTGATCCTGACGGCGCGCAGCGAAGAGAAACTGGAAAAGCTTCGCAAAAGCCTTGCAAAATGCTTTCCTGAACGGGACGTCCTGGTGATCCCTGCGGACCTGTCAAAGAGGGAAGAATGCTTCCGGCTTTACGAGGAGGCCTGTGCCCGGGCGGGAAAGGAAAACATTGAATTTGTCGCCAATAATGCAGGCATGGGTGTCTACGGCCTCTTTCTGGAGACAGACCTGGACAGGGAACTGGACCTGATCGACCTCAACGTCACTGCAGTCCATATCCTCAGCAAGCTCTTTCTGCGCGACATGGCGGAAAACGGCCACGGCGTTCTCATGAACGTCGGATCCTGCGCGGGCTTTATGTCCGGCCCCACCTTTTCCAGTTACTACGCCTCCAAAAACTACGTGGTCCGTCTGACCGAGGCCATCCACGAGGAACTTCGCCGGGCGAAGAGCCCCGTCAAAGTCAGCTGCCTCTGCCCGGGCCCCACGGACACCGCCTTCAACAAAAACTCCGGCGTCACTGTCTCCGGGAAACAGATCGGAGTCGCACAAGTGGCGAAAGAAGGCGTGGACGGCGCCCTCAAGGGAAAGATGATCGTCATCCCCGGCAGAAAGATGCCCGTGGTCGTCAAAGCCTCCAGCCTCATGGGAGAACACCTCTCCACCAGAGTCAACTACCTCCTGCAGGTCAAAAAGGCAGGAAAATAAGGAACACTGGCTGGGGCACATGAGTAGCAGTGAGTCGCCGGGGACGGTTCTGACGAGAGAGCGGGACCAGTCCCCCGCTTGATCAATGCCGCATCAGATGCCAAAAAGACTGTTCAGCAACATCATGAGCCGCATTCAGCAGGAAGAACAGTGATTAATGAACATTAAACTGTCGAAATGTTTACTTTTGAAAAAAAGAAACAGATTACCGCGCATGCTGCCCCGGGGCAGATACAGCAGAATGGAGGTTTCATGAAACAGATAAAATTAGGAAAAACCGGCATCGTTGTTCCCCAGAACGGCTTTGGTGCCCTTCCCATCCAGCGCGTTCCCAAGGAGGAAGCAGTCAGGATCCTGCGAAAAGCCTACAGCGGAGGAATGCGCTTTTTTGACACAGCAAGGGGCTATTCCGACAGCGAGGAGAAGCTGGGCGAAGCCTTCGGCGCTGGTTTTGTCAACCGCGAAGAGATCGTCATCACTTCCAAGACCCACGCAAAGACCCCCGAAGTATTCTGGAAGGATCTGGAGACTTCCTTAAAGCTGCTCAAGACCGACTATATCGACATCTATCAGCTCCACAATGTGCAGCAGTGCTATAAGCCCGGTGACGGGACCGGCATGTATGAATGTCTTCTGGAAGCCAAAGCCCGGGGCAGGATCCGCCACATCGGCGCCACTGCCCACAAGCTGGAAGTGGCCAAAGAAGTCATCAGAAGCGGACTCTACGAGACCCTGCAGTACCCCTATAGCTACCTCAGCATGGACAAGGAAACCGCCATGATGCAGGAATGTCTGGCAGCTGGCATGGGCTTTATCTGCATGAAGGCACTCGCGGGCGGCCTGATTACCCGGTCCGATGCCGCCATGGCTTTCGTGAGTCAGTACGACATCATTCCCATCTGGGGCATCCAGCGGGAGAGAGAACTGGACGAGTGGCTCTCCTACATGGACAATACGCCCGGGCTCACCCCCGAAATGAAAGAATTTATTGCAAAAGAGCACCGGGAGCTGAGCGGCAATTTCTGCCGCGGCTGCGGTTACTGCATGCCCTGCACGGTCGGCATAAAGATCAACAACTGCAATCGCATGAGCCTGCTCCTGCGTCGCGCCCCCTCGAAAAACTGGCTGTCCCAAGAGTGGCAGGCCAATATGAAGCAGATCGAGGAATGCATCGACTGCGGCAAGTGCATGAAGACCTGTCCCTACGAATTGAACATCCCTGAACTTCTGCGCAAAAACTACGAGGACTACAAGAAAGTCCTGGCAGGCGAGATTTCCGTCTCCTGAACAGCCTGAATAACCTGAACAGCCTGAACAGCCTGAATCGCCTGAACAGCCTGAATTGTCTGAATAGCCTGAACGGCCTGAATAGTTTTTCCGCATGGGCGCCCCCTGACTCCTTATTTTCGCTATTCCTTTCGCTATGCCGCCTGTCTTTTCTGCGGCAGGGGTGACCTCAGGCCGCTGCTGTAAGCAAATGCACAAGAGATTCAAAAAGGGATTGAAAATGAAAAAACTGAGCAAAAAGACCCTGTCTGCCCTGTTGGGAGCCCTGTGTCTGCTGATCACAGTGTCTGCTGTGTCTGCATTGTCCACCCCGGCTCCGCGCAGGCAAAGCAAGTATGGTATGCCCGGCATGTTCGTGACCGCGGAGGCCGCGGAGCCCCAGTACACAGATTTTGAAGATTTGAACGGCAAGACGATCGGACTCAACTCCGGCGCTCCTTTTGAGGAGCTGATCAGAAGCAAGATCCCGGGACTGAAGGAGTTTTTGTATTTCAGCTCCGGGCCGGACATGATGGCGGCGCTGAAGGCGGGGAAAATTGACGCCTATTTCATGAATGACGCAGTGGGCTCTCTGTCGGTCAACCTGGACAACTCGATCGCCATCTTCCCGCAGCCCCTCGGAGATACTACATACGGCTTCGCCTTTAAAAAGAACAGCAAAGAGCGCGCGAAATGGCAGGAGGCCTACGACAAGATTCCCAAGGAGACCCTCCAGGAGCTGTTTAAAAAATGGACCGGCGCGGACGAGAGCATAAAAACACTCCCCGAACAGGACTGGCCGGGGAGCAACGGAACGGTCCGTGTCGCAGCCTGCGACACACAGATGCCCATGAGCTACCGCGGGCAAAACGGCCAGATCCTCGGATTTGATATCGAGGTCATCCTGCTGATGGCAAAGGAACTGGATGTACATGTCGATATCACCGGAATGGAGTTTTCCTCCGTCATGCCCACGATCGAATCCGGTAAGGCGGAGATCGGAACAGGGTCCATTGTGGTATCCAAAGAGCGAAAAGAGCTGGTGGACTTTATCGAGTATTACCCCGCCGCCTATATCCTCATCGTCCGCTCCGCCGCCGCGGTGGAGGCAGACGCCGGCATACTGAGCAGCCTCAAGGGCAGTTTTTACCGGACCTTTATCAAAGAAAACCGTTACAAGATGGTGATCGACGGATTGTTCACCACTATTGTGATGTCTGCCTTCTCCGGCCTGTTCGGGCTTATCCTTGCATTCGCCCTTATTTTCCTGCGCTATAGCGACAACCCCGTGGCTAACCGGGTGATCGCGGTCTACAGGAGCCTGATGTCCGGGATCCCGGCTGTCGTCATCCTCATGGTCCTGTACTACATTGTTTTCGGAAAAACAACCTTCCCCGCGATCTTCGTGGCGATCGTCGGCTTTACCCTGCTCTTTGCCTCCCGCGCCTTCGGTGTGATCTGGAATACCCTCGAATCCGTGGATCCCGGACAGCGCGAAGCCGCCCTCGCCCTGGGTTACACCGAAGCCCGCGCCTTCCGTGAGATCATCATCCCGCAGACCCGCCGCATCATCCAGCCCCTCCTCGTGGCTCAGTTTGTCGCCCTCGTAAAAGAAACCAGTGTTGCGGGCTATATCTCGGTCCTGGAACTCACCCGCGTCGGCGATCTGATCCGCGGCAGGACTCTGGAGGCATTCTTCCCCCTGATGGCGATCGCCCTTCTGTATTTTGTCCTGATCCGATGCCTGGAAAAAGGACAGGATCTTTTGCAAAAATACTACGCACACAAACGTGAGGAAAGAAAGATCAAGGGGGTGGACGCATGAGCCTGATCCAGATTAGAAATCTCAGAAAAGAATATTCACCGGATGTCATTCCTCTCAAAAGTGTGAACGCGGACATCGAAGCAGGCGAAGTGATCAGCATCATCGGTCCATCCGGTACCGGCAAATCGACCCTGCTCCGCTGCATCAACCGCCTGGAGACTCCGACCTCCGGCCAGATCATCGTGGACGGTACAGACGTCTGTGCCCCCGGCGCCGATCTGGCGAAACTGCGTCGGATCATGGGAATGGTCTTTCAGTCCTTCAACCTCTTTCCCCACAAAATGGCGGTGGAAAACATCATGCTCCCCCAGCAGAGCCTTCTGGGCAGATCTGCCCGGGAAGCCTATGAGGAGGCCATGAAACAGCTGGAGAGAGTCGGCCTTGCGGACAAGGCCCGCCAGTATCCGGATGAGCTGTCAGGAGGCCAGAAACAGCGCGTCGCCATCGCCAGAGCTCTGGCCATGCACCCTCAGATCCTGCTCTTTGACGAGCCCACCAGCGCCCTGGACCCCACCATGGTATCCGAGGTCCTCTCCGTCATCCGCGACCTGGCAGGCACCGGACTCACCATGCTGCTGGTTACCCACGAAATGCGCCTGGCAAGACACGTCTCCGACTGCGTATTTTTCATGCAGGACGGAGAGATTTACGAAGAGGGCAGTCCGGAGCAGATTTTCGAGAATCCCCTGCGGGAAGGCACACGGAACTTTATCTTCCGTATCCGCAGCTGGACCTATACCCTGTCCCCAGCCAGCCGGGACTTCCACGGCATGACGGGCTCCCTGGAAAAGTTCTGCAAGGACCAGTTCCTCGGCAGGCGCCAGGCAATGAACTGCCAGCTGGCCGTCGAAGAGCTGGCTGTGGCCTTCCTGCTCCCAGCCATTGAAAGCGCGGGAAAAGGCGCCTTCAACCTCACCCTCTTTGCCGGTGAAGAAGGGACAGAGCGGAAACTCATGATCGACTGCTCCGACTTCCCCGAAGGGAAAAAACTCCTGGAGGACCTCCTGAAAAATATCCCTGCAGAACGCAGGAGCAGCAAGGGCAGCCCCGCTGCCCAGGACGCGGAATCTGCAAAAAGTTCCAAAGCCGCAGAAACCTCCAAGGCCAAAGCGAACGCCATGGAAGCCGCAGAATCCTCCAGGGCCAAAGCGGACTCCATGGAGGCCGCATCTGCAGCCATTCTCGAAAACGTGCTGAGACGCCTTCCCGACGAGGGAGAGGACACGGTTGTTTTCAGGATCCTGTAGAAAGGGGGCACTATGAAGCTTTACCATGCTGGAAAAGAGGAAATCAGGAAGCCGGATCTACACCGGGGAAGAAAAAACGCTGATTTCGGTCAGGGATTCTATCTCACACCTGACAGGGAATTCGCCTGCAGGTGGGCATATAAAGGATATGTGGTGAATGAATATGAGCTGGATCTTACCGGCTTAAATGTCATAAGTTTTTCCAGGGAAAGAGCCTGGTTTGACTATATTTCCAGAAACCGGCGTTCTGAAGATACTCTGACAGCGGATATTGTGATCGGACCTGTCGCAAATGACACTCTCTATGATACCCTGGGGATCATCAGCAGCGGATTCTTGAAAGCGGAAGATGCCCTTGCTCTGCTGCAGATCGGTCCTGTATTTACGCAGACAGCAGTAAAGAGTATGCAGGCTTTACAGCAGTTGAGATGGACCGGGGCTCAGAAGGCTATTGACGATTCCTACTACAGAGATCTTGTCAGAAAAGAGGAATCAGAATACCAGGAACAGTTCGCGATCTACATGCAAAAACTAAGCGATCCTAAAGGCTGACACCCGGGAGGTAGTAAAAATGCACCGAATCGCTGTGATTTCCGATACGCATAATCTCCTTCGCCCTGAGGTGGTCGAGATCATCAGGACCTGCGAGGTCATCGTCCATGCAGGCGATATCTCCACACTCGACATCCTGGACCGCCTGGAAGAGCTGAAACCCCTCTACATCGTGCGGGGCAATAACGACAGAGGGGACTGGGCGTCCTGCCTGCCCCAGGTCCTCACCTTCGACCTCTTCGGGCGCACTGTCTGCATGACCCATATCAAGCGCAACATCCCGCAGGACCACAAGGCGGACCTGGTCATCTACGGCCACAGCCACCGCTATTCCTGCGCCAGAGACGGAGACGCCGTCTTCCTCAACCCCGGCAGCTGCGGTCCCCGCAGGTTCAACCAGGAGATCACCATGGCCATCCTGACCCTGACAGACAAAGAAGACCAGGGTGATGAAAGGGCAAAAGAAGACATCCTGGCTCCGGAGATGGCAGAGGGAATCTTCGTCGAAAGGATCGACATTCCCCATGAAGTACCCAACGGAAAAGGTGGCGCAAGGGGCGGACAGGATATGAAGAGTGTCCTGCGGACAACACTGGGAGTGAGCTCAGGCTCCGGACAAAGCTCCGGACAGAGCACCGAACAGAGCAATCAGGGGAGACCCTTTCAATCAAGCCATGCCTATAAAAGAGCTGTTACCACAGACATAATCCGCAGGGTCTGCGAAGACCTGGACCGCGAGAGAACAGTAGATGAGATCGCCGCCAGACGCAGGATCGACCCGGAACTGGCAGAGCAGATTGTCCGTATGTACCTGACACACCAGAAGGTCACGCCGGAGCAGATTATGACTAAGTTGGGGCTGTGAGACGGTATCCATCCAGAGTTGAATGAAGGCAGATGGAAAAAAATGATTTGACGTTAAGGAGTCTTTGTACATATAACACGCATATATTTTGACTAATCTTTAAGGAGAAAATAATTGGCTTGTGATTTATCCAGCTATGTGTGTTGAGCCGAAAGAGAAGGGTAAACTATTTGTAAGTGATGGTTTTATTAAGTACGCGAAACCATATGCAGTTCAAAAGATTATTGATGAGCTATAATCATTAGAAAGCGGCTTGTTGCAAGAAGACAGATGAAAATGACGAATGAAATTTATGTCCCCAAAAAGCCGACTGGCCCTTTTTAATTACAGATTTGTCATTCTTGTTAACGATTGATTATTGTTAAATCGTAAATAGAGAATTTTTATCTATAAGGATATGGATACAAAAAAGACACTTTCATATTACAACACCAACGCCCACCGATTCACATCGGACACCTTGGATGTTGAGTTTTCAGATATCCAGGACAGCTTCCTTTCTCAGCTTCCTCCCGACTCTCTGATTCTGGACTTCGGCTGCGGCTCGGGACGTGACAGCCGGTATTTTCTGCAAAAAGGATATCAGGTCGAGGCCTGTGACGGCTCGGAAGAGATGGTGAAAGCGGCTGCCCAGAATGCAGGAATCCCGGTAAAAAAGATGCTGTTCTCCGAACTGGATGAGACAGACCGTTATGACGGGATCTTCGCCTGTGCATCGATTCTGCATGTCCCATCTAAAGAGCTGCCTGACATCATCGCACGAATGAAAAAAGCTGTGAAAACCGGCGGTATTATATATATCTCCTTCAAGTACGGCACATTCGAAGGAATGCGGAACGGCAGATATTTCACAGACCGCACAGAGGAAAGCCTACAGGCCATTCTTGATGAAGTCGGCGGACTGGAAGTGATCCGCACAGGAATCACCGGCGATGCAAGGCCGGGGAGAGAAGACGAAAAATGGCTGAATGTACTGCTCAGAGCAAACGATTAAGTACAATCTTGTTATGTTAATTCCTGGACAAATATGGCATAATATCATAATAAGAATTGTCATTTTGGAAAAGGCTGACGGACCAAAAGGGGACGGTATAGACAGAGTGAGTCCTCTGCCTGCCCGTCCCTTTTCAGCAGGCTTTCCCCTCAAATGATGTGAGCTTGCATTTGACGCAGCCCCTCTTCAGGAGATACCACCATGGATGCAAAGCGAGGTTTTGTGCCGGAGGATGTGAAGAACTTCTCACCGCAGGCACTGGAAATAATGCGGACTGCCGCCCGCCATGTCTGCTACCTCATTAATGAAGGGTATGATCTGAAACAGTCCACGACCTTTGTCGGAAATCACTATCTGCTCTCGGAGCGCCAGCGTCTTGCCATTATGCGCTGCGTTGCCACGCAGGCGCAGATCGAGAACAGACAAAAGAAGCAGGTTGCAATGACAGCACAAACGATGTCCGGCAGGGAGGTCTGGATCGACGGTTTCAATACAATCATCACCCTGGAAGTTCTGCTCAGCGATTCCATTCTATTTTCCTGCATGGATGGAACAATCCGGGATCTGGCGGCGCTCCGCGGTACTTACCGGTTGATTACGGAGACAGAGGACGCCATCCGCATACTGTTTGAACTGTTGCAGGAGGTGGGAGTCAGCAGAGTCAATATACTGCTCGACCAGCCTGTATCCAACTCAGGGCGCCTGAAGACCTGCATAGCGGAAATCGGCGAGAAATACCCCTATGCACTTGATATTCAGATTCTCAGGGAAGTTGACCGTGAGTTGTATGACAAAGAGTTTGTGATCACTTCGGATTCCATCATCCTGGACCATTGCATAAGCTGGGTCAATCTGACAGCGGAATGCCTGAAGCGTAAGCAAAAAGAAGCACTTCAGGTATATGTATAGTCAGTTGGTTCCAGTCATATATAAACGAAAGGGTTGGGTGCTTTTTCCCGGGTAACGACAGAAATCCCCGGGAATAAGAGCCATGCTGAATGTGGAAGCCCTGTACATGTATGAATCCTGTACGAATAAATCATGTGTGAATAAATCATGTACAAATGAATCCTGTACGAATACGGAAAAGCATTGGAAGAATCTTGATAGGAGAACGAATTGCCATGACGACGTTTATGCAAGAGAAAGTTACATGCGCGATCTGCCATGCAGTCAATGAATACAACGTGCTTGCGAGCACAAATACATTTGGCGGAGGACCGGATCTGGATCTGCGGCCGGCGGAGATGCAGAGGAGCACAATGCACTCATGGATACAGGAATGTCCCAAGTGCGGGTATATTTCAGGAAGAATCTCGGATAAACGCCGTGTGTCAAAAAGGTGGCTTCGGTCAGAACAATATCAGACATGTGACGGCCTATTTTTTGCATCTGATCTGGCAAAGAGATTTTACAAGTACTATCTGATCTGTTTGCAGGGCAGGGAGGATGAGGATGCGTTTTTTGCTGTTTTACATGCCGCCTGGGCATGTGATGACAAACAGGATGTTGAGAATGCAAAGCGCTGCAGAAAGATTGCAATATCTTTGGCAGACAAGCTGATTGAGAGCGGTCATCAGCAAAAGAACAATCTCCAGCTGATGAAAGCGGATTTGATGAGGAGGGCAGGACTGTTCGATGAACTGGTCGATCAGTATGCGTCTGTCCGTTTTTACGATGATCTCCTGAACCAGATTCTGGACTTTCAGATCAAAAAGGCGAAAGAAAGAGATGCAGATTGCTACCGTGTGTCGGATGCAACAGGCGGTCGATGATTCTTCTACAGAATACTAATCGAATACTAATCATAGAGGAATGTGTTTCAAACGAGAGGAGAACTAAATGTCTAAAAATAATTTTCTGAGTTATCTCCAGCAGCTTCTCACAATGGTGGATCCGTTGAATCCTTATTCTGTAGGTCTGGTGAAGACTTCATTAGCTGCAATTATTGCTCTGGCTAAAGGAAGCGGTATGGCTGATGGGATTACCATGAGATTGATGATGGGAGCTGAGGCTCGACTGCAGTATTTGATTCAACATGCGGATGAATTCACAGGCAGACCCGGTGAATATGAAGAAAATATGCATAAAAGAAAGCGCCTGGAGCAGGTTTGTTATCCTCACTGCTGAAAGGCGGGAGAAAGAGACATCTAATAATTTTGAGTGAATATGAAAACGATACAGATCGGAGGGGATTCCCTCTTCATAAAGGACTATTACTGTGCGCTGGACGGTCAACCCTATGAACCTAAAACAGATGGTAAATTATGGCTGTATGTGAATCTGACAGACATGTGCCCATGTTCGTGTCCATTCTGCGTAAATCCGGGGAAGAAAGTCGGTGGAAATACGATTTCTGCTGCAGCTTTTGAGAAGACTTTGCGGATGGTCAGAGACTATGTGTGCGGGGTGTCCTTTACAGGCGGAGAACCCTTGCTTTTTCCAGACCTGTTGGATGAAGCAATCCAGACCACCTACGATATCATGGGATCGGAAGTGGAAATAGATCTGGCGACCAGTGGAATTATACTGGAAAGACTTTTTTCCCTGAAGGCACAGAATCATCTGTACAGTATTCATATCAGCAGGCACAGAGTGGACGATGCTGAGAACAGGCAGTTGATGGGAGCTCGGACCCCTTCCCGGCAGGAACTGAAGAATCTGCTGAAAGAGATTCAAGAACCGGGAAAGGTGGTTTTAAACTGTATACTGCAAAAAGACGGCGTCCACTCACTCGACGGGATTGCGGATTATCTTGAAATGGCGGGTCAGACCGGAGTGCAAAATGTGTCTTTTATCGGTCTGATTCCAGCTAATGAATACTGCAGAGAGCAGTTTGCCAATCCGGCCGGTCTGTATCCGGAAGAAGATGAACGTTTCCGGATCTGGAACAGATTCCATGATCACGATTGTTGCTCCTGCTCCAGCGGGGATTACCTGTCCGCATTAGGATGGGTGCGTTTTTATTATCGTGTCCCTGGTCAATCTTCTGTTCCCTATGTAAGACAGTTGGTTTACTCAGCCAATAATGAACTCCTTGCCGGATTCGGGGGAAGAACAATCAATCCTGCCAAGTAGAAAGCAAGTCATATTAAAAATGATGATATTCCTTAAAAAATGAAACAATACAAAATCGGAATGTATGGCGGGAAATTCCTGCCCTTTCATAAAGGTCACAGGTTTTGTGTGGAAACAGCTGCACAGGAATGTGAAACCGTCTATGTCATTCTGTTTCTGGGAGGCGCGGACGAAGAGCAGATTCTGCAGGATTACCCCGAAGACTGGCTGTCCGCAGAGCAGAGGATTCTGCAGATGAGAAAAATCTGCAGGGACGCATCCCGGACTGCAAATGTCATCCCCTCTGTCATTGATATTTCTTCATTGCGTAAACCGGACGGATCGGAAGACTGGGAAGCGGAAACTCCTCTTGTCAGGAAACTGTTGGGAAACCGGCTCGATGCTGTGTATAGCAGTGAAGAGAGCTACGGGGATTATTTCAGCAGGGCATATCCTGAAGCAGTTCATCGCCTTGTAGATATTCGGAGAATCCATTACCCGATCAGCGGAACGCAGATCCGTGCAATGACGGCAGAAAATGACAGGACGAAATGGATTACTTAAAAAGAAATAAAGCATCTTCTGATTACTGAGAATCATGTGAAGATATAAAATCCTTTGAGACGGGCAAAGAAGATGAATACGGAGCAACAATTGAAAACAGAAAAGTTAAACAGGGCAGAAAACCTGAAAAAAAGTTTTCAGGAACTAAAGTGGTATGAGTATCTGATGGGCGCGGTCATGATTATAATCGCTGCCCGTGCCATGGTTCTCGGTTTTACAACGGGAGCGGCAGACGGGAATCCTGCATGGCTGACAGTCATTAATTTCATCAGTGCAGTCTGCGGTGTCATCTGTATCTTTTTTACAGCAAAAGCCAATATCAGCAATTTCCTTTTTGCTACAGTCAATACTGTTGTTTACGCAATCTATCTGGTTTATTGGCATATCTGGGGAACAGCCGCCCTGGAGATTCTGTTCTATATTCCCATGAACTTTATCTCCTGGTATTACTGGGCAAAACACCGTGACCGGCAGATTACCCGGAAGACAAAAGCAAAACATCTGACAGCAGGCAAAAATGCCGCTTGTGCGGCAATCGTAGTTGGCAGCGCTCTGGTTTATCATATGATTCTGGTCCGTATTGGAGGAGAAGTAGCCTGGTTTGATGCCTTTACACTCAGCATCGGAATCATTGCAACGATCCTCGAACTCCTGCGTTATCGGGAACAATATGTCTGGTGGATCATCACGGATATTGTATCTGTCGGTATGTACATAGCCCATTTTGATGCCGTCTATCTGACCAAGAGATCTATTTACCTGATTATGGCCGTTATAGGCCTCGTCAACTGGACCAGACTCAACAGTACAAGAAATCTGGAAAACGAATAAACAGATTAACAAATCGAGATGGTCAGGTTTGAAACTGTATTTCCATGAGGAGTGTGCATGAAAAAACCGGAAAAGGTCATGAACTGCATCGTGGTCTTTAACAGGGAAAAGGACAAGGTCCTCTTCTGCAAACGAAAAAAAGAACCCTTCAAAGGCAGGCTCAATTTCGTCGGCGGCAAGGTGGAGCCCGGAGAGACTTCGGAAGCAGCTGCCTACCGTGAACTGCAGGAGGAAACCGGCATCAGCCGTCAGCACATCTGCCTGTACCGGCTGATGGACCTGACCTATTACCATCAGGATTTCATCCTGGAGATTTATGTCGGCAGGCTGGACGAAGACGTCGAGCTGCGCGAGGAGACAAACCCTCTCCTCTGGCTGCCGCTCAGCGAAGACTACACCGACAGAGAACGCTTTGCGGGAGAGCAGAATATTGCTCATATCATCAACATTGCCATGATGTATCCGCTGCCGACCCGCCGCTAAACCAGAGAATTAAATGCGGACCGAATGACCAGAGTATGAAGTGCGAATCGAATAAATCAGAGTATGGAATGCGTACTGAATGAACCAGAATCTAAGGAGTCTAAGAAGAGAACTGAATCAGGCACATGATGAGAATAGGACTGGATTAAGCAGAGGAAAAAATGAGAACCGAATTCAGCTCGGAAAAGGAAAAGCACAATTACTTCAACCGCATGACGCATGAGCAGAAACTCGATGCCTTCGGGGAGATCCTGGCTTCCTGCCGCCATGTCGCTTTTCTTGGCGGAGCAGGAGTATCGACTGAGAGCGGGATCCCGGATTTCCGCAGCAAAAACGGCCTCTACCGAAAGAAAGAGAAAAGTTTTGCCAAATATAAACCGGAGTATCTGCTGAGCTATGACTGCCTTCACAAGAAGCCGGAAGTGTTCTTTTCCTACTATCGAAAAAACCTGGATGCCCGCGGGGCAGAGCCCAACACCGCCCACTACAAGCTGGCGGAGCTCGAGCGCACAGGCAGGCTCGAGGGTGTGATCACACAGAATATCGATGGCCTGCACCAGAAAGCCGGCAGCAAAAATGTCTATGAGATCCACGGGACGATACGCTCAAATCACTGTGTTTCCTGCGGCAGGGAGTACGATGAAGATTTCATTTTTGAGAGCCCCGATACAATTCCGAGATGTCCCGTCTGCGGGAAACTGGTTCGCCCTGATGTCACCCTCTACGGGGAATTCCTCCCTGAAAAAGCCTATCAGGGCGCCATTGACCTGATCAACCGCGCCGACTGCCTGATCATCGGAGGAACCTCTTTGGAGGTGGGCTCTGCGGCACAACTGGCCCATATGTACCATGGAAATTATCTGATCATCATTAATAAAGGGAAGACCAGGATGGAAGGCAAGGCAGACATAGTCTTTCATGACCGGATCGGTGAGATTCTGGGATATTTATAGTGGAAAATATATCATGACTTCTCTTGCATTATTCATAGAGCATAAGATGAGTGATAGATAGAATAATAGTATAAAGAAGACATAAGATTGCCTTTGGAAATGAATAAGTGTCCTTCACTCTGCGTAAAGAAAAAAAGGGCGAACTCTACTTGACAGCATTGTTTTTTGTTAAGAAATTGAAGGAAGCATGTGATGTTCAAAAAAATATTATCAATAATAAGTGTTCCGTTTTTTTGCATCTGCCTATCTGCCTGTTCTTTTGCCGGATTTAATCCATTAGGAACAGAAAAATCAGATTATGACAATTCTTGGAGTGAAGAACAGACAGAAGAATCCCCTGAGCCTTCTAAAGCTAGTCCCGTTTATCGAATTACTAAAGAACTTTGGGATGACAATACAATAATTGAATATACATATAATCAGGACCTGACGCCGTGTTCATTGTATGTGTGCACTGCGCATAAATAGAGACTATGACAAAAAAGGAGAAGTCCATGAAGCAGTATATTGTTGATGCGTTTTCAAACAAGCCCTTTTCCGGAAATCCGGCAGCTGTGTGCGTGATGGAAAGCTGGCCGTCGGAAGAATCCATGATGAAGCTGGCCATGGAAAACAATCTTTCCGAGACGGCTTTTATCGTCAAAGAAGAGGCAGGCTATCATCTGCGCTGGTTCACCCCCGGAACAGAGGTGGAACTGTGCGGACACGCGACACTGGCCTCGTCCTTTGTAATCCTGAATTATTACGAGCCGGACAGCGATACGGTACGATTTAACACTCTCTCCGGTGTCCTTACGGTTAAGAAAAAAGGAAGTTTCTATGAGATGGACTTCCCGACCTATGAATTAAAGGAGATCCCAGTCACGGACAAGATGGAGCAGGCCTTTGGAGTCCGCCCATCCAAAGCCGTGCTTGGGTTGGATCTGGTCTGTGTATTTGAGACAGAAGACCAGGTGCGGTCCATGCAGCCTGATCAGGCACTACTCATGGAAATCGAAGGCCGCATTCAGAACGTAACGGCTGCTGGAAAGGAAACCGACTGCGTTTCAAGGAGTTTCTGTCCCAAGCTTTCCATTGCGGAGGATCCTGTCTGCGGCGCAGCCCACTGCCAGATTGCGGATTACTGGTCAAGGAAACTCGGCAAATCACAAATCTATGCTTATCAGGCCTCCAAACGGGGAGGTTACCTGCACTGCGAGATGCTTGGAAACGGAAGAATCGCCATCAGCGGACAAGCTGTACTGGTCGCAATCTCCGAGATTGCAGTCGAATTGCCTTGAGGATCCATGGGATAGCTGCAATATCTTAGGAACTCTACTTGACAGCATTGATTTTTGTGCAGAAATTGAAGGGAGCATGTGATGTTCAAAAAAATATTATCAATAATTAGTGTTCCGTTTTTTTGCATCTGCCTATCTGCCTGTTCTTTTGCCGGATTTAATCCATTAGACAAGGGGGAATCCGACAAGATCAATTCTGTAAGTGAAGAATAGACAGAAGAATCCACAGGAAATACGAAAGATGATTCTGTGGGTTCTGTATATAGAGTTTCTAAGGAAATCTGGAATGACGGTTCAATAACTGAATATACATATAATCAGGATGATACGCTTCGTCATACCAGTGAAATACAAAATGAAGAATGGGTATTTTAATAATGAATTTCCATACTCCAAGGCTCTTATTAAAATGAATGGATTGAGAGTAACAGTGGATATTTTTTCTACCGAGGATGAAAGTGTGCACGAGACATGCAATGTATACCTTGTTAGCGATGATGCCGGAGAAGCAGGCGTTTTTCTTATCACATTTTAAAAGGATGTCATTCCTATGAAATACATATCCCTCGCAGAGGCCGTCCGGTCTATCTGCGGTCAGCAGAGAATCATTACAGGTAAAAGTCCTGTCTTCGGCGGCGATATCAATGAGGCATACCGCCTCACCCTGGATGACGGCACAAGCCTTTTTATGAAATCCAATGCGCCCAATCTCCTTCCATCATTTGAGGCAGAGGAGGCCGGTCTCCATGCAATCGCGGGCACCGGTGTCATCGGTACAGTCAAAGTCCTGGGTATAGGTACGGATCCGCAAGGTTTTTCCTTTCTCCTGCAGGAATTTGTGATACCGGGCAAAAAGAACCGCGATTACTGGGAGCGTCTGGGTGCAGAGCTCTATGCCATGCACAGCGCCCCTGTGCCTGCCGGAAAAGAAGGAGACGGCTTCGGCTTCGGGGCCGACAATTTCATCGGTTCCCGGAGACAGAAAAATACCTGGACAGATCAATGGATTCCCTTCTTCCGGGACTACAGGCTGCGTCCTCAGCTTAAAGCTGCAGAAAGATGGCTGGACCAGAGAGACAGGAAACTGGCAGATTCCATGTTGGAGCATCTGGACCAGTATCTGATTGAACCAAAAGCGCCTTCTCTCATCCACGGAGATCTCTGGGCAGGCAATGTCATGACCGGCAGTGACGGCAGGGCATGGATCATTGATCCGGCAGCCTACTATGGCCATCCCGAAGCAGACCTTGCCATGACTGAACTCTTTGGAGGCTTTTCCACGGCCTTTTATGACAGTTACTTTGCGGACGCAAAGATAGAAGCCGGATATCAGGACAGGAAAGATATATACAACCTTTACCATCTGCTGAACCATTTGAATTTGTTCGGAGTTTCTTATCTTTCTTCCGTGCAGAGGATACTAAGGAGATATGGCAGAACATGAGATTATGACAGCCATGGTTCAGCCATGGGGGCGGTCCTTTTGTGTCTGTCCTCGAAATAATGTGACAAGGAGTCCGGAATATGGTCCATACTGTGAAGTCAAAAGTACTTGTTTTCCTTCTCATCCTTGCGGCAGGTATCAGTGTGTGCGGATGCGGGAAAAAACAAGGTTCAGAGGAAACGGGGGTTCCCGGCCATGCCTATACTCTAAAAGATATTTATCAGGTGAACGGGCGGCAGGGAATCTGTGTAGAGGATGATTATTTTTGGGTCAGCGGCTCGACCACCCTGACGAAATACGACCGGGACTGGAATGTGGTGGCTGAAAACACAGCCCCTTTTGACAGCTTTGATCTTGAGGTCAATCATATCGGTGACATTGACGTCTGGCAGAATGAACTGTACCTGGGCGTTGAGTATTTTATGGATGGAGAAGGGAAGAACATACAGGTTGCTGTCTATGACGGGGATACGCTGGAGCTCAAGAGGGTATTCCCCTTTCGGGCGGACACAGGTCAGGGTGAATGCTCAGGGATCGCTGTTGATCCTGATTCCGAAACTGTTTATATGTGCTCATGGATCGATGATGAATCCAGCGAGTATCTTTACATGTATAATTTGAAAAACGGCGACTACAAAGGCAGGCTGCGCATGGATCCCGCGCCCGGGTGGATCCAGGGTGTTGCTTATTATGGCGGAAACCTTTATGTGACTTGTGACGATGGTGACGCAGATGCGGATGAGCCGGACCACATGTATCGGATTGAAATCAGCGAAGATAAATCGACCGGTAAGGTGATCCTCGAAAAAACATTTGACGAGGTGACCAGGCAGGGAGAGATCGAGGGACTGAGTTTTGATGGGGACAACAATCGCTTTCTGCTCCTCTATAACCGCGGCGCCCGCATTGTGCTCGGCATGCCAAAAGGATTTTATGACGGTTATAACGAAGAAATCCATGAAGTCTTTGTATTTGATATTGGTGAAAAATGAGAATAGCAGCCATGACTTTCAGGCTTTACGCCCCCTGGGTCCACAGCCTTAAAGAAAAACGAAGTATAGTAAAGAGCCTCATCGCGAAACTCCGGAACCGATATCATGTATCGGCCGCGGAGATTGATGAGCAGGACACGTATCATATCATCGTGATTGGTGTTGCGGCCATTGTTCCGCATAATGCTATGGCGGACAGCCTGATGGAAGATATTTCCCTCTTTGTGGAGGAGAATATGGATGCGGAAATCATAGATGAAGAACGGGAAATTCGATAAGTGAATAAAGAACATACAATCAAGACTTACAGAGAACTCAGCAAAATTCCTTACGGACATGCAGATAAATCGATTACACCCGGCTGCATTGTCGTGGAGGGCGGTGCCTTCCGGGGACTGTACAACCAGGGCGTCCTGGATGCTCTTATGGAAAATAACCTCAACTTTGCCTGCACGATCGGCACCAGTGCCGGAGCGCTTGCAGGCTTCAACTATGCTGCAGGGCAGATCGGAAGGTCGGCAAGGGCCAATCTCACCTACAGGCATTACACGGACTATGTGGGACGCGGCGCGCTCGCCCACGCTCACAGTCCGATCCGGATGGACTTTCTTTTCAATGACTATAACGCAATAGAGCCTTTCGATGAAAAAACCTTCTTTTCTCCCCAAAGGCGTTTTGTGGCGGTTGCCACGGACTGCACGACAGGAAAAACGGCTTATTTCGAGAAGGGAAAATGCAGAGATATTTTCAGTGCTATCAAGGCTTCGGCCTCCATGCCTTACATCTCCCCTATGGTCTATGTGGACGGAAGGCCCTGCCTGGATGGCGGCTGCAGCTGCAGGATTCCTTACAGATGGGCACTCCACGAAGGCTATGAAAAAATCGTGGTGGTCCGTACGCGGGAGCCGGAGTACCGCAAAAAGATTTCGAAGAGAAGGCACAGGTTTCAGGCATACCACAGATATCCGGAATTTGCCCGCCGCCTTGCCAACAGCAGCCGCGCCTATAATCACCAGTGTGAGGAGATTCTGAAGCTAGAAGAGCAGGGGAGGATCTTTGTGATCGCCCCCTCTCAAAAAGTAACTGTCGGTCGTCTGGAAAGGGACATGAATAAACTCGGGGACCTGTATTGGCTCGGCTACAATGATACCCTGAGCAGACTGGATTCCCTGAGGAGCTATCTGGATGGATCTTCTACAGCACAAAAGGAAGCCGGTTTATGACTTGATTAGACAGCACTAAAATTGGACTAATAAACTCAAATACACTGAACTGAAAACAGGTTGGAAGGATAGCAGACCGGCATAGAAAGGTTTTGCAGGACAGAGCAGTAAGCTTTAAGAAAAAAGTTTTTCGCCATTTGTGCGAGAGAGGAGTTTAAGTGGCAGGAATCAAAGTCAGGAAACTAACGGCAGCACAAATGAGGAAAGAACTGAAAGGCTGTACAAAGGAAGATCTGTCTGCTCTTTTGGAAGGAATCTATAAATCGTGTCCGGATGCAGCGAACTATCTCAATGTTCGTTTTGCCGGGAATGAGTTTGAGGAAGCTCTCCTTGACGATGCAATAGACCGGCTTCATGATTGTTTTTTTACCAAAAAAGGGAAGGCTCGGTTAGGACTTCCTGCTGCTAAGGCAGTGATAGAAGATTTTGAGAAAGCTTGTCCCGGGATTGCGAGTGTCCTGGAACTGAAGCTTGCTTATATCGAAAATGGAATGGAAATCATAGAGCATTATCGTGGTATTCCTTCCAGTCTCTACAGCGGTGTAGAGCGCATGTTCCAGTCTGTGGCAAAGGATATGAATGCCATTGAGGATCCGGAGCTTGGAAACAAACTTGCTTTGAGGTTTGAGGATCGGCTTGCTGAAATAGGAAGGGATTTTGGCCTGGGAGAGGCCGGCTTTCACAGGAGTATGAATGATACTTATTGCACGATCCGGTGGAGGCACAGCGCGAGTGAAGCGGGAAAGGAAGCGGCTGTAATTGAAGCAGCTGAAAGATTTTCATTGTCCGCACCTTCGGACACATCGCAGGAACCTGCCATCCCGGAGCCTGCCCTCATCACGGATTCAGCGGATGTTCTGCCTCCGGAGGATGGAGATCTTTTTTATCAGATATTCTTCCCTTTCCTGGATTTTGTAAACGGGAAATTGCACATCAATAAGTTAAAGAATCTGAGTGCAAAAAAGAGCCTGGATCCGGGCACTGTCAAAGAGATTGCGGAAGCCGCATGGAGTGATACCTCCCTGATTGGAGAGTACCTTGCGGCACATGGCTCCGACCTCCCGCTGGAACATCAGGCAATCCTAAAAAGCTGGGAGCGCTGCATCAGCGGACGTTTTGTTCTGGAGCGAAATCTGAAGAACGGGGGAATCCTTATTTCACTGGATGATGAAAGTGTCTATCAGGTTCGTGGAATCAAGTCCAGCTTTGAGGAAATGTATTATTATCATTCCCTTCCGGTCATGATCGATGCGACCCTGCTGCCGTTCAAAGGTGTCATTATCACAGACGGACTGCTAGGAACCATGAATGTTTTTCTCGGTTCAGGAGTGAAGAAACAGATGAAGGATATTTATACTGCTGCAAAGAGAAGGAAGCAGATTATCACGAAACTGTAGGATTCCAAAGAATCTTTATAAGAATATAACTATGAAAGATGCAACACATTATCCTCTTCAAATCGACGGCCGCTATTATAACACCCTCGACATCGAGGCCTTCTCCCAGATGATGAAGGATCCTTCGTATTGTTATAAGTTCTATTGGCTAGAAGCCATCGTGCGGCTGATCTCGGAAAATATCACAGAAACCACATTTGATGCCATCATTGACGAGATGATCGCCAATGCCTGGTATTCTGTGCGCGAATTTCATGTTCATCTGAGTGGTTTGAAAAGTGACGGGAGTGTCGGAGACGGTCTGGAGCGGGCAATTTTACTGCTGAGTGAGTTGAGCAGTCTCCCTGCAAATGCTTCCCGTGTGGAAATCAAAAACGAAATTGCCAAATACAATCCGGAACTGAAGAAGTACAAGGAACAGCTCACAAACATGGTTCCTTACCGTGCGCTAGCCGGATTCTTCCTGAAAACAGGAGAGACAGCAGACTGGGGCAGTATTGTAAGGATGACAGCTTATATCAGGAAAATCAATGAGCAGGTCATGCCTCTCCCTTATATTCTGGGAGACAGCAGTAAGCTGAAAAAACAGGTGATTTTTCATCCCGACTGGATTGAAATGATCAAAGATAATACCGTGTCGATCCTCGGATGGATTCAGTATGAAAAGGTCAAATGGCTACAGAACAATAATCCTGAGGTACCCGGACTGGTCTATAAGCTGGCTCCCATGGACGAAAAGATACGCAAGCTGGGGAAGGTCAGAAACCTCTGGAAAGGAATCCTGGATTTGACGGAGATTCGGGATGTCTTTACAAACGAGAAGATCCAGCAGGGAGAATATGATGTAGATCATTTTGTCCCCTGGTCTTTCGTGATGAATGATGAGCTCTGGAACCTTATGCCCATGGACTCTTCCCTGAATTCCTCCAAGAGCAACCGCCTTCCCCGCTGGAATCCATTCTTTGAGCGCTTTGCATCGAACCAGTATATCCTTTACGGTTACATCCATGAAAAGCCGGAAATCCATAAGCGCTTTGAAGCTTGTTATCGGGATAACCTGCACTCCATCTGGGCAGGACAGGAACTTTACCGGAAAGGCAATTCCAGAGAGATTTTTTACAATATCCTGCAGAAGAACATGCAGCCGGTATATGACTCGGCGAGACGGCAGGGATATGAAGTGTGGGATTTTTGAACAGTATCCGGTGATTTGAGAGGACACAATAAAAAGGAACAGATTCTCTCACTGAAGAAAAGTCTATAAAGAAGGAAAATGAATCGAGAGTAATCATGGAACTCAGATATATAGAACTGAAAACTGGCTGGAACGACAATGGTCCGGCATGGATTGGTTTTGTAAAAGAATCCCATTCCGGAAAGATGGTCTACTTCAATGACCATGCCTTCCAGAGACACCGCGGGGAATACAGTAATTATATCGATGTCGAAACACAGGAAGAGTACTGGATTTCAGGAGTAAAGAAAAACGGTGAAGACAGGCACTGGGCAGGCGGAGGCATCATTACTGTTGATGAAAAGGCAGTTGAACTGTACATGTCTATTACCGGAATGAAGGAGCTTCCAAAGAGCAGGTACCGAATTGAGATTATTCCCGATGTATTTCCTGTAGAACGAATCAACGCATTATTAAATCACATACACTAAATTGTGTGAAAAATATCATTACGCTCTTTGGTCAGGCTACGGTTACATGTTAATTAATACTATCTGCCTGCAGCCAGTAAAATAAATGGCTGAGGACTTCCCATAATAATAGTTATAATCCTTGGAGTGATTTCGTACCAACTTACCTGTCCGGATTAGCAAGAAGAATTCTAAGAATCCACTGTTAAGGATATTTAATATCGAGAAAAAGAGGCGGTGAAATATGAATAAAAGTGCATTCTTAGAGCAGATTGAAGAAATTCAGAAGGACAGAAAAGGGGTTGTTGAATCAAGTGTATATCCCGGAATAAAGGAACTTGTATCTGAAATCTATCCGGAAGAAGCGCATTTTATTTATGAGCTTCTTCAAAATGCAGAAGATGCCTGTGCCGATACTGTATATTTTGAAATCAGGAATAAAATGCTTGTGTTTCGTCACAATGGATCAAAGTTATTTGATTCAGATGATGTGGATGCGATTACCAATATAGCGAAATCAACAAAAAGAGAGAATTTTGTTCAGGCGGGGAAATTTGGAATAGGATTTAAGTCCGTTTATGCCTTTACCGATACTCCCTCAATTTACTGTGATACAGTGTGTTTTGAAATACAGCAGCTTTTGCTTCCGGTTATGATACCAGATCTGGATAACAGGGAAAAAGGCTGGACTGAGTTTCATTTCCCATATAATAGTCCCAAAATAACGCCAAGTGACGCCAAACAAAAAATCAAACAGGGGCTAAAAGAAGTTGAGACATCTACATTATTGTTCCTGAACAATATTAATAAGCTTGAATACAACTTAGGAGGAAAAACATTATATACCGTCTTAAAAGAAACAGATGGATATATTACAACATGTCAGCTTCTTAAAAACGGGAAATACGTACAGAAAAAAGACTCCTGGATGCGTTTTTCAAGGAATACGTTACTGAATGGGAAGAGCGTACAGGTGGATATTGCTTTTCCTATGCAGGTCTCTGACAAAGAAAGAAGGCTCGATTTTGCTTCGGGAACGGACAAAGTCTACATAAAATTCATAGCTAAGAATGAAAAGTCGAATTTACGGTTTTATATTAATGCACCTTTTGGGTGTACACCTTCCAGAGATACGGTAAATAAAAGCGATGCATCAAACGGCGAGCTGTTAAGACAAATTTCTTTGTTGATGAAACATGCCTTATCTGAGATATGTGACAAAGGATTAATGTCAGAGAGTTTTCTTGAGAATCTCCCTATAGAAGAGGAAAGAATTCCTTTTTTTTATGAGCCTTTAGTAGAGGCTATTAGGAAGACTTTTAAAGACAGGAAAATCCTGCCAACTATGACAGAAGGCAGAAATGTAACTGTCGATAATGGGATAATGTCATCTAAGAGTGTGGTTGACAGAGTTTTTACTCAGGCAGATATTCGATCTTTATATCAGAATAATCAGCTGTGTTTTGTGAAAAATTATCCTGTTAATACTCGGGCTTATAAATTCCTGAAGTCTTTGAATATAAAAGAACTCACTTCAGAAAAAGTACTGATACAAATGACTAAAATATCGGAAACACAGTTAATGATGTTTTTGCAAAGAAAAAGAGATGTCCAGTTGTCTGAAATATATGCCTTTTTATTTAAGGGATATGAGTCTATGAGACAACAGGCGGAAAAATTGCAAGAATACAAAAAATATGGAGAATCTACATTTTACAAAAAATATCGGAAATCCAGTTATGAAGTAAAAAAAGGAGTACAGTATATTGAACTTGAGCAGCAAATTCAGGCAATAAAGTGTCTGAAAATTGTTAAAACCAGCGATAATGCATTTGTTTGTGGAGCAGACACATACTTTGAAGAGAATGGCATTGAGGCACCTAAGGAAATACTGCTTGTCAAAAAGAGTTTATATGAAAAAAATGCGGCAAAGCAGTTTTTATCATTGCTGGGTACAAAAACTTTCACCAGCGAGGAACTGCAGGAATATAAATATAAAAATGAAATTACTCAGATGGAGCAGTATTTACTGGACTTAGTAAATACAAAAAAACGAGATGCTGTGATAATAGCAAAACAAATATTGACATTTCTGGAGAATCACAAAACAGAAGAAGTACCTTGGAATGATTATAATATTATAGAAGTCTTTAGCCAGAAGAAATCGTCGTTCGTATGGAAGAGAATCAGTGAATGCTATTTGGATAGTCCTTTATTTGAAGAGACGGGATTCCGTTTTGTGGAACGAATTCATAAGAAATATGAGTTGTCGAGCAATTATAGCAAATTACATGTGGAGGAGATGAAGAAATGGGCAGATTTCCTTAAAGCCAACGGTGCGCTGGGGGATATCAAAGTGAACAAAGTTGAAAAGGATACAGGCTATCGAACAGGAATTGATGTAGATTATTCGATTGATAATTTAAAAAGGTATCTGCGAGCAAAGAAACTTGATTTATCAAGATATATTTGGAAGAAGATGATAGCAGAAGGAGGTTGGCAAAACATCTATGAAACGTATCATTATCAATTAAAACTTTCCCAATAGGTGAGACTATATAAAAGCCTATATTTCTCACGTTTCAAGCTACAAGTTAGTGGAATTCAGGTGGAAAAGCCCTTCATAT